>CAVCMG010000011.1:0-87356 GCA_963603285.1 Ruminococcus bromii | reverse complement strand
TTATTTGCTATGCCCTTTATTTCTTGGTTGAATTCTACTAATTTGTTTCAAACTTATACCTCCTGTCTGTCGGTCAGTGGATTCCAGCATCTGATTTTTCTGTTCTCTCCTGCCGTTTTCAACTCAGGTTCTGTATTTCTGCATTTTTCTGTCGCATATGGACACCTTGGATGGAATCTGCAGCCCATAGGCATCTCATTGATATTTGGCACCATACCCGGAATAATATCCATTCGTTCTTTATTTCCCTCCAGCTTCGGCACAGAGCTAAGCAGCCCTTGTGTATATGGATGCATCGGTGCTTTGAACAGCTCCTTTACCTCTGCCTGCTCGACTACCTGTCCTGCATACATAACAGCAACCTCATCGCAGCAGGAAGCTACAACACCAAGATCGTGGGTAATAAGGATGATGCCCGTATTCATTTTTTCCTTCAGGCTGCATATCAGGTCAAGGATCTGTGCCTGGATCGTAACATCCAGAGCTGTTGTCGGTTCATCAGCGATCAAAAGCTCCGGATCACAGGCCAGCGCCATGGCGATCATGATCCTCTGACGCATGCCTCCGGACATCTGATGCGGATATTCCTTCATCCGGTGTTCCGGCGCAGGTATTCCGCAGAGCTTTAAAAGCTCCAGTGCTCTTTCCTGGGCCTCCTTTTTGCTGATATGGCGGTTATGCAAAAGGATTGGCTCCATGATCTGTTTTCCGCAGGTTTTAATCGGATTCAATGCTGTCATCGGTTCCTGAAAAATCATGGATATTTTATTTCCTCTGACAGACTGCATCTCCTTCTCGCTAAGCTTCAGCAGATTTGTGTTGTCCATAAGAATCTCACCATCGACAAACGTGCTGGTCTCATCATGTAACCGCATAATAGTCAGAGAGGTGACGCTTTTTCCGCTGCCGCTTTCTCCGACAAGCCCTAACGTTTTCCCCTGATCCAGCGTCAGACTCAGATTTTTGATCACCTGTACCTGTTTTTTTCTGTCACCAAAAGAAACATTCAGATTTTTAATTTCAAGCATATGTTCCATATCTGCATCCTCGTTTCCTGCCAAAACAAAAAGAGCTGTTTTCCGTCTGGGAAAACAACTCCTTCGTTGTTATTTTTGATCTATAGTTGTCTTGGATAGCTTCCTGTATCAAACCACGCCTTTGGAAGCCCGTCCCTTTCCATATGAAGCTTTATCGGGGCTACCGCTTCCATGCCATTTCTGTCCACCGTTACCCTTTCTATAATCTCCGGATGTAATGGACAAAACACTTTAATATCCGGGTCATATTTGTAATCTACAGGAAATGTGTCTACATTTTCTATACGTTCAAGCTCAGCCATGCCTTCTGTAACAATTGCAAATACCGGATAAAGCGTGTCCAGCTCGGCACATCTTCTGAGCGGAAATACAAATTCTGTACCGGATACCTTTTCCCGGCCGTAGCCGCCCAGAATCACCGTCCCCTTATCCACGGCAGGATGCACCTTAATATCCGGATCATCCAGATCGTTCTTGATCAGATACTGGCACTTTGAGTTGCCAAAGGCTGTATAACTGATGTCGATCCAGGAGCCGGGAACAACACGTTCAATGGCATGTCTGTCAAAATATCCTGCTTCTGCAGTATCCAGAAAACTGTTCACGGCATTTGGTGCATTTTCCGGTAAAAGTTTTAATTTTATCTTCTGTCCGTTTTTCATGTGTAGTGTTGCTGTCGGATGCATATTTTCCTCGCTTTTCTTTGCTGTTCATCTACTGGTTTTGAATTACTGCTACTATAGAAACTTTTTTCCTTTATGTCAAATGACGATGGTTCCTTTTTCGTGGATTCTTCTTTTGTTTTTTCCACTCACGCGAAACTTTCTTGAAGAATGATGATTTTTTCGCCAAATTTTCTTATTCTTTTTTGTGCATTATTACTTTTTTTATAATTTAACGAAACTTCATCCACCGGCATTTTTTCTCAGATAATCTGCAGATTCTTTGATGTATGGGTCAGTACCCGGCAACCATCTGCTGTAACGACAATATCATCTTCTATGCGGATGCCACCTGTGCCTTCCAGATAGATTCCGGGTTCTATCGTAAATGTCATGCCTTCCTGCAGCACTATAGTGTTACCACTGCGGATATAGGGTTCTTCATGCACGCTCAGTCCCAGACCATGTCCTGTCCGGTGCAGGAAATATTCTCCATATCCGGCATCTGCGATTACAGTACGTGCTACCTGGTCAATATATTCTGCCGTGACTCCCGGACGGACGGCCTTTATTGCCGCTTCATTTGCTCTCTTTACGATTTCATAAATCTCTATCATTACTTCCGGCGCTTCTCCCATAAAAACGCATCTGGTTATATCCGACCAGTAGCCACCGTACAAAGCGCCAAAATCCATCAAAATCACGTCTCCTTTTTGTATCCTGTAGTCTGTAGATGCACCATGCGGATTTGCTGAATTTTTTCCTGCCTGCACAAGAATAACCTTTTCTTCATCTGTGTATCCGGGACATGTCAGCATATACTGATACAGACACTGATTGACTTCTTTTTCGCTCATCCCCGGATGCAGAAGCTTCTTTATATGTTCTAATGCTGCATCAGTAATGTCGGCAGCGTGCTGCATTTTGTCCAGTTCATCTCTGCTTTTATACATTCTGAACAACGCCAGTGCAGGGGCGATTTCCTTCAGCTCTGCTCCACCTGCAGTAAAACACTCTCCCCAATGAATGCTGAAATATCCCTTTTCCACTCCCAGCACCTTACAATCTGCTACAGCCCTTAGAATAACAGGCTCCGGTCCTGTTGCATCCTCATAGGTTACCTCCTGCATGGTATTTTTCATACAGCCGCGATCCAGCGCCGGAACGATCATATACGCTCCACTGTCTTCCAGCACCATTCCATAAAACCGTTCAAACGGTGTAACCCTTATACCGGATAAGTAAAAAACGGATATTGGATCACCTATAATAGCCTTATCTATTCCGTTCTCTTTCAATGCTGCTATTACCTGCTGCCGTCTTTCTTCATACATTGTCATGCTCCTTTCTCATGCCCGCATTACAGTTTGTTTTTTGACATTTTCCCTGAATTTTTTTACTATTTTTAAATATACAGTGCAGATTACATTCTTTTACGCTGAAGCAGCGTTCAGAACAGGAGGACTTTATGTGTACATTCAGCAGATATATTGGCAGACAGATTCGCTTTTACCGGAAGCAAAAGGGGCTCACCCTCGAACAGCTTGCCAACATGATATGTAAAAGTAAGTCCTCGGTTTCCAAGTACGAAAACGGTGAGGTTTCGATCGATGCCGAAACTCTGTTTGACATTGCTTCTGCCCTGCAGATTCCTCTGTCCCATCTGACAGATTATCCTACGGCCCAGGCCAATGCAGAGCCGCTCAATATCAATGGCTTTTTCTTCGGTACTCATACGTTTTATCACTACTGTTCTTTTTTTAAACGTTTTTATACCAGCGTACTTACTCTCGAACAGGATGGAGAAAGCATACGCCCGGTATTCTATTTTAATGTACAGGATTTCCAGAATTACAATGATTGTGGTTTCCTTTATCGTGGAGAAATTTCAGCAAGCTATACCCATATAAACCTGCACATGATCAATGAGATCAATCCAGCTGATGAGATTAATATGACCTATATCAATCTGTTTTCAAACCAGATGACCACACGGGGTATTTTGTCCAGTGTTTCAGAGCAGAAAATCACCCCCTGTGCTACCAAATGCCTTCTTTCCAAAAGTCCGCTTCGCATAGACGACAGCTTAAAGAAACAGCTTCTTCCCACCTCAGAGGAACTGAAAATCTTCCGCAGCACAGGCACTTTTGTTTTAAGCCGTGATTTTCTGTCCTGAAGGGTCTGTTTTACAGACCCTTTCTCGGTACCTTTTCTTCCCATACTTTATGGAATACAGACGCATCATTTTCTTTTATATCCATTCTTGCGGTAATATAAAAATTCTCCATATCACCTTTGAGCTCTGTCACAATATCGGCATCTGTCATCCAGTTTTTGCGCCCAATCTTCATTTTCTGTGTGATCACATACCTGGCAGACAGAGGATCTGCATTCGACAATGTCAGCTCCCGTTTCAGATTATGTTCGACCGTAACATCTATATCGTCAAACCGGTATACACCCTCTCCAAATACGCCGCCGACACCGTCTGTCACACATGTCCAGGTATCTGTCAGTACATCATACTGCAGGCAGCGTGCCACATGCCCCTCCTTCAGCATCGTATGTGGTGTCAGCGGGGCACTCTCCGGCTGCATATCCGGTCCCTGGCAGTCACTTCCTGAAAAAATGGGCAGCATCAGCTTTGCCTCCGACAGATCGATCGTCAGAGTCGCATCCTCCGGCATATTCCAGAACATAGGCCAGAATGTAGTCGCTAAAGACAGCCGGATGCGATGTCCTTTTGGGAAATGATGGGCACAACAGTCCATGCGCACCTGTGCGCCCGTTTTTTCTCCGGGAACCAGAAGCTGTATCTCTTCCTGGCTGTTTCTATGTGTCAGGTTCAGTATACCGTAGGAAACCCGTGTCACAGCTCCCCTCTCATCTACATCAGACAGCTGCGCAAACAAGAGTGCCTTCGGCTTATCTGCTGAAAACTGCAGTGTAAGCCGGGGATATCCAAGGATTTCCCTGTCTTCCTTCAGCGGCTCTGTTTCAAACACCATGGCCATACCATCATCCAGTCTCTGATCAGCCGGACTCTCTCCTGGTACACCTGCCCCCATCCACTCACCGGACAACAGGCCATGATTTTGTGGTGTATTGAGCTGTACTGTGGTGCTTATCTGTTCTTCCTTTTCCTTCAGCCCGTGTGGTTTCAGTCCATACCAGGTTTCTGAAACACAGGCCTCCGGCCAGCCGTTTAAACCTACCCATCTGCCCTTGCTTACCGGGTGCACGGCTTCCGGTTTCATAGACTCTTCCATCCATACCTGCACCATCGGACCATCCATAACATCATTTTCTTTTTTCTTCAGCCAGTGATCCCACCAGCCGGTTGCTTCCTTCAGAAAATTCATAGCCGGAGCCGGCATACCATCATGCGGATAAACATGCGCCCAGGGACCTATGATTGCTTTTCTCGGCACAGACAGTCCCTGCATCAGGCTGAGCACCGTATTTGTATAGGCATCCTGCCAGCCGTCAATCGCCAGAACCGGAACCTTGATTGCTCCATAATCCTCACTGACAGAGCCATGCTTCCAGTAAGCATCCTTTGTCGGATGCTCCATCCATGTTTTCATCCACAATGGCATAGCCTCCAGACGCTCTATCCATCGATCATACCAGTCATCCGGACAGATTTTTTCTTCGATCGGACGACACTGATATGCCAGCATAATAGATCCCCACCAGAAATTATCATTCAAGAGGCAGCCGCCTTTATAATGGATATCCTCATTGAAGCGGTCATCCGTAAATCCCAGACAGATAATGGCACGCAGTGCTGCCGGCTGTCTGGCTGCCACCTGCAGGGAGTTAAATCCGCCCCAGGATTTTCCCATCATGCCCACATCACCTGTACACCAGGGCTGCCGGCTGATCCAGTCGATACATTCAAGTGCATCGTTTTGCTCCTGCAAAATATATTCATCCTTCAGAAATCCATAGGATTCGCCGCTTCCCCGCATATCCACACGGACAACACAGTACCCCATTCCGGAAAAATAGCCGTGCATCGGCTCATCCCGCATCCTTGTTCCGTCATTTTTTCTGTAGGGGATATATTCAAGTATCGCCGGCACCTTTTCATCTGTCACCGGCTGCCAGATTCTTGCTGACAGACGTGTACCATCAGACATAGGGATCCAGATGTTTTCTGTCACCTTTACTTCATAGGGGAATTCAGTAATGATTTTCTTTTGTTTACACATATTTCTTTTCTCCTCTCATATCTCTTCCACCTTTGTATTCTGACAGCCCAAGCCCTGCCAGTGTTAATACTATGCCCAAAACGCTGATTGGTGTAATCTGTTCACGAAGCACAATGCAGGATATGCCGATTGTAATCACAGGAAGTGCATACATATATAAATTTGTCTTCACTGCGCCAATCCTCTCAATGGCCAGATTCCAGAAAACATAGGCCAGCGCAGATGCCGCAATTCCCATAAAAAGCAAGGGTACAGCCACCTCCACAGACCACACCTCATGGATCGGTGTCGTTTTCCAGACCAGAAATTCCGGAAGCATGGACAGCAGGCCGTAAAAGAAGCACCGTCGGATCAGTCCAAGGGAAGGATAGCCACTTTCCGACAATCTTTCCGATACAACCGTATAAACTGACCAGCAAAGTACAGCCAGAAATACCAGCAGATCGCCTGACAGACCGCGTCCGCCCTGCAGCCCCTGGCTGCATACCATAACAGTTCCGCTGACTGCCAGACAAAAACCGGCATAAAACTGTATTCCTGTTTCTTTTCTTCTGTGAATGTTCTGCATGACTAATGCCGTAACCATCGGAATCAGGCTGATAATAATGCTCACATCTCCTGCACCGGTCATCGTCAGCGCAACATTCTGAAAAACGAAGTACAAATGTACGCCAAACAAGCCCCCCACCGCAAAATACAGCTCATGTTTTATGGACTTTATCCTTACCGGATGAGGATACAGGATCCATAAAAACAGATATCCTATACAGAATCTCCACCAGAGAATATCAAAGGGTGTCAGCTTTTGCAGCAACAGCTTTGTTGCCACCAAAACAGACCCCCATATCAAAATACATATACCAGCATATATATGCCCTAACCTGCTGTGTTTCATATAACCTGTCCTCCATATGCCTCCTTTATACGCACATCACAGACAGATGTCAAAAAAGATTTGTTTCATTAAGCGAAACTTCTAATCTGTCATCTTCCCTGCAATGAAACATATTTCCTTTTTTTGCTGTATTTTTTTTGCCGTACATTATGATTCCTTTGATTTTTTCACATAAAATAGATTTATCTGAAACTCTGCATCTTGCATTTTCTTTTTATATCCGTTATAATCACTTATGCTCATCGGAGGGCACAGATTCACATAGAAATCGGGGCCGGATAAGATGACAGGTTGAAATGCCTGTTTTCTTATCCGGCCTTTTCTGATAAAGGAGGTTTAACAGTGGATTTATTAAAAGACAATGTAGGAAGGCTTTACCGGCATTTTCTGGCTGCTGCTTTTGGCAGTGCGCTGATCACCAGTATTTACGGTCTGGTAGATATGGGCATGGTCGGCCAGTATCATGGACCTTCGGGTACAGCCGCCATGTCGGTGATTGCACCAGTGTGGAATTGCATCTACAGCCTCGGACTTCTGACTGGTATAGGCGGCTCTGTACTCTTCAGTGTCCGCCGTGGAGAGCAGAGCGAACATGGAAATGCAAATATCTATTTTACCAATGCGGCAGGACTGACAGCTGTTTTTTCCGTACTCTGCTATATCGTTATGTGGCAGTTTGAAGTCCCTGTTCTGCGTCTGTTCGGAGCTAATGACGAACTGCTGCCGTTGGCTGTCCGGTATCTCTCTTCGGTACGGTTTGTTATACCATCTTTTATGTTTATGCAGCTTCTGTCGGCCTTTCTGCGAAACGATTCCGCTCCGGGTCTGGCCACAAAGGCTGTGATCATTGGTGGTATTTTCAACGTATTCGGTGATTATTTCTTTGTATTTACACTGGATATGGGAATTACCGGAGCCGGACTGGCTACTGCCGTTGGTTCCGTGATTTCTCTGCTGATCATGTGCACACATTTTCTTTCAAAAAAATGCACGCTCCGGCTGGTTGCACCAAAGCAGGTGCTTTCCTCATGGAAATCCATCGCAACTACCGGATTTTCTGCTTTCTTTATTGATGTGGCCATGGGTATTCTGACTATGCTGTTTAACCGTCAGATCATGCAGTATCTCGGCACGGATGCGCTGGCTGTGTACGGCATCATCGTCAATATCAGCACCTTTGTCCAGTGTTGTGCCTACGGTGTGGGGCAGGCTTCCCAGCCGATCCTTTCACAGAATTACGGTGCAGGTCACTACCGCCGTATCCATACGCTGCTAGGCTACAACCTGGCCAGTCTCGGCGTACTGTCTGTAGTCTGGATTGTTCTGATGATGGCCGTGCCCAACCTGTGGATCCGGCTGTTTATGGCGCCGACTGCCTCGGTTCTGGCCATCGCACCGTTTATTATCCGCAGCTACGCAACATCGTTCCCGTTTCTGCTGCTGAATGTATATTCGACATACTATTTCCAGTCTATCTTAAAACCGGGACTTTCCTTTATTATCTCGGTTGCCCGCGGACTGGTGATCAGCGGCAGCCTGATCCTTCTGCTACCCCGCATTGCCCCTGCCGAAAGCCTGTGGTTTGCCATGACGATCACGGAAACGCTGGTAGCGGTCTTTGTTATCTGGCAGATGCTCAAGACAGACCGCAAACTGCGATAGATTATTGTTTTTATAAAATAGCGTATTTCACATTCTGCATAAAAACATCTTCCATACTGCACTGCAATGCAATACCCAGCTTTTTAAATGTGCCGTCCAGTGCCGCAAATACTTCTCTGACCTTCCCCACCTGTGCATTGCTGCCCATATGGCCGATACGGATCACCTTGCCGCCCAGCACGCCAAAGGAACCGGCGAGCATGATATTGTAGTCCTTCTTTACACCATCAAGGATAGCCTTGTCCGTCGTTCCCTCTGGCACCTCAAATACTGTAACCGTATTGGAAAATCCGCTGCGCTGGTACAGCTTTAAGCCAGCCTCCGTCACTGCCTTGCGGGAGGCCTTTGCGATCGTCTCGTGGCGTTTCAGGATATCCGGATCCGCAGCGATATTGTCAATGGCTGCCCGCAGGCCGTAGATATCGCTGATCGGCATCGTATACGGGAACCATTTTTCTTCATAATAATTGGCAAACGTCAGCAGATTGGCATAGAAGGAAGCCACCGGCGTCTTGCGCTCCTGCATGGATTTCTTTGCATCCGCACTGATCACGACAAAGGTCAGTCCCGGAGGTGCGGAGATGACCTTCTGGGAACCACCGCACATAATATCGATCTGACACGCATCGATATCCAACGGCTCACCAAAGGAAGCCGATACCGAATCCACCACCGTCAGGATACCGTACTTTTTCAGCAGCGGACAGATCTTAAACACATCGTTTAACATACCGCTCGGCGTATCGCCATGTACCACCGTCGCATACTTGTAATCATGATGCTCTTTCAGATACGCTTCCAGCTCATCCACATCCAGCGTTTCCTTATAGTCCCTCGTATAAAGCTCTGGCTTGCCACCATACATAGATACAAAATCTGCAAAACCGGCGCCAAAAATACCATTGTCCAGAACCAGCACCTTATCACCCGGCTCTGTCAAAGAAGCACACGCTGCTTCCAGCCCAAGGATACCCTCACCGCCAAGAATCAGCGTCTCATTCTCCGTATGCAAAAGATGACTGATCTTCTCGCAGGTTTCCTTATAAAACTCCACAAAGCTCTCGTCCAGATCCGGATTTGTACATTCCATGCTGCGCGCCATACGCACATTTTCGGCAACCTGTGTCGGTCCCGGTGTCATAATCTTATACATGTTATCTTCCTCGTTTCTTTTATACTACTATACTACGACAGGCCACAGTTTCACCTGTGGCCTGCATAACACTCATTCTAACCTGTCGTTTTATCTTTTCAGGCCCATTTTTTTAGCAGCCACATTCAGACGGCCAACAACGATCAAAGTGATCACAGCAGCCACACCGATCTGTACCAGGTTACCCGGGATAGATGTCACCGGTGCTACCCAGTTACCGTAAATAAAGCCCTCAGCGATGTAGTAACCAACAACCTTGATCACACATGCCACAGCAATAGCCAGCGCATACCAGCCAAACTTCTGATGCTCCTCTTTCTCTGTGATCGCACCTACAGCATAACCCATAATAGCTACAATAACAAGTGTAAACGGCGCCCATGCTGTCCAGCCAGATAACAGATCAAACAGACCCATACCAACACCACCGGCAATAGCACCTGTCTTTTTACCGAAAATAATCGCTCCGATAAACAGCGGCACATTGCCCAGATGCACCAGGCCACCATTCGCCGCGATCGGCAGACGAATATTGACAAACGCCGTAAATACATAGGTCAGTGCCACAAAAATAGCTGTTACAGTAAGAAACTGGATCGAAGATGTACTCTGCGCTCCTGTTGTTTTCGCATTTGTATTTTCCATAATAAAATCCCTCTCCGTGTCATCCAAAGATACGTCTCTAACCATTTTTTCGTATCCGACACATCCTCCGTTAAAGCCCCATGGTCAGCTCTCCCGGAATCTGTGCCTATCATACACGCAAACTGGACTTATACATATACCCAGTTTTTATCTTTTTAACCATGCCAGTTTTTCTCATAGTCAGTCGAAAAAAGGCAGTGTCCGTGGACACATCTATCGCAACATGTCCACGGACACTGCCTTTTTTCGACGTCCGTCCCATAAAAAATGACCGGCAGGAAACCCCGCCGGCCATTTTTGTATATTTGTGAAAACTTATTATTCTTTTACCGCACCAGAAGTCAGACCACCTACGATATACTTCTGACCGGCCAGATATACCAGGATAACCGGCAGACAGGTCAGCACAATATCAGAGAAGATATACTGCCACTGGTTGTTACTCTTACCAAAGAACTGGTAAACCGCCATCGTCATCGGGAACAGCTTACTCTTACTCGACAGATACAACGGTGTCAGGAAATCGCTCCATACCGTCATGAACTGCAGAATAAAGCAGGTAACCAGTGTCGGCTTTAACATCGGCACGATGATGCTGAAAAACAGCTTCAGCGGACTCGCACCATCGATCACAGCCGCCTCATCCAGCTCCACCGGAACCGTCATAACAAAGCTGTAGATCGTAAATACACAGAACGGAATCATCGCACTCGTGAAAGCCAGAACGATACCGAGCTTTGTATTGGTCAGCTGTAACGTACCCAGAACCTTGATCAGGGTAACGTAGTTAACCGGGAAGAACAGACCACAGAGTACAAAGTAATACAGGAAATTTGTAAACTTATTTCTGCGGCGGCTCATGATATAGGCAGCCATAGCGGCACCGATAACACCGATGAATGTAGCCACACCGGCATAGGTAAGGCTGTTGATAAAGCCCTGTACCAGCTTACCTTTCTTAATAACCTCTCCAAAGTTGGTGAAAACCCATGTTGTCGGGAATGCCAGAGACATTCTCGCAGCCTCGTTCTTTGTCTTGAAGGAGTTGATCACGATCATATAGAACGGGGAAATAACAATCAGGCTGAGGATGATACAACAGAGCTGTTTTAATACAGTCGCGATTTTTCTGTTTCTCATTACTGCTGCACCTCCTTCTTACTCATACTTCTGACAACTATAATACCGGCGATCGCCGTCAGAATCAGAAGTACCGTGTTAAACGCGGTGGACATACCGTAAGCACCGTCCGCATACAGCTCGTAGGAATATGTCGTTACAACCTCTGTTGCATGACCCGGGCCACCGTTTGTCAGTACATAGATGATATCAAATACTTTCAGACCATATGTAATACCAAATACCAGGTTGATCATGATGGAACCTGTCAGCATCGGCAAAGTGATGCTCTTTAAACGCTGCCAGAAGCTGGCACCATCGATCTGTGCTGCTTCGTAATATGTCTTCGGGATAGCACCAAGACCGGCAATAAAGATGGTCATAACGTAACCGATACCTCTCCAGGCATCGACACCGATAACGGAACCCCAGACAACATTCAGGTCAGACAGCCATTTCTGTTTTAAGAAGCCCAGATGAACCATATCCAGGAAGCCGTTTAACAGACCGTTGTCGTAGTTCAGTACGGATTTGAAGATAATACCGATGATAACAAACGGCAGAATGGACGGCAGATACAGGATCGTACGGTAGAAGTTTTTACCCTTCAGACCTTCCTGCAGCATGATAGCCAGAAACAGTGCCGGAATCAGTTTTACGATATTAGATACGATGGTAAACATCAGCGTATGCGCAATGCCGGAAATATAGTTCTTATCGGACGTAAAGATTTCGATATAATTTTGCAGACCTACAAAATTAACATTTCCCATAGAACGGGCATTCCAGTCAGTGAACGAATAAAATACACCCAGAACACTCGGCAGAAGGAAGAATACGCCGTACAGTACTAAGGGAATGATCAAAAACCAATAGGGATATACTTTCTTTTTGTTCATGTAGTATGTACCTCTTTTCAGGGTTATTCGGGTCAACAGTTACAAAAACACCTGACCTGCGAACCTCTTGCCTTTTCGCAGTATCGTCAGTACAAAGTTATACCGGGGGCTTAAAGCCCCCGGCATATCGTTTGCCTTAAAGGCGTTTCTCAGTTATTATTTCCAGTTTTCATCACCAGCTACGCTAGCGCTGTCTGCACGGTTGGAATCCATGTTCTTCAGAACATCGTTTGCTTCCATGCTGCCCTGGCAGTATGCGATCATATCTTCACAGAACTTGCCCCAGGAATCGTTGGTGTATTTTGTACCAGTCTGCAGAACCGGTGTCTGCTGTTTGGAAGTATCGATGCTGTTGATCAGCTCCTCTTCCTGCGGCAGCCAGTGCTGTTCTACGTTCTCGTCGTTTACAGCGATGTTTGTCCAATTGGTATGTTTGTCAAGGATGGACTGCAGGCTCTCTGTTGTTGTACAGAATCTGAAGAACTCTTTAACCAGTTCCGGATGCTCAGAACCTTTGTAACCAAACATGGTCGGGCCGGCCGGGTTGGTCGGGTATGTATCGTTGTCACCCAGCGGGATCAGAGCGATACCGAACTCATCTTCTGCGCCAGCTTCCTGGATAGCGGAGATCTCACCCGGGTTAGCCATTGCCATAGCAATCTTTCTGTCTGCGAAGTCGTTGTCCAGGTTAGCGTTTGTAGCACCGATCCAGTCCTCACCAAGGTATCCTGCATCAGACAGCTCTTTGAACTGACCAAGAACTTCCAGCATCTTCTCGTTATCTGCGAATGTAGCTGTGTTGTTGTTTAAAGCATCATACAGACCCGGCTGTGCTTCTTCGTAAACACCACCGATCTGGAAGAATGCCAGTGCCTGTACCCAGCCTTCAGAGCCAGCCAGGAACCACGGTGTAACACCAATTGCGGCGATCTTCTCGCATGCAGCCTTCAGATCTGCGTATGTCTTCGGAAACTCAGTGATGCCGAGCTCATCAAACATTGTCTTGTTGTATACCAGAACGTACTCCGGAGAGTTTGTCCACAGCTGCAGACCATACAGCTTGTCGCCGGACATACAAGAGGAAAGTCTGGCTTCCGGAATTACGCTCTGCCAGGACTCGCCTGTCATATCGATACAGTATTTATCCGGATCTACGATTACGGAATCGATAGCGAATGGGTTAGACTGGATCCAGAAGATATCTGCACAGGAATCTGTGGTCAGCTTTGTCTGGAGTGTATCGTCATACTGATCTGCCGGAATGGTCTGCAGGTCAACCGTTACATCGTATTTGTCCTCGAAGTTTGCAATAACATCATCCCAGCAGTCATTCATCCAGTCCTGGGATACGAGGATACTCAGCTCTTCACCGGAGAAGTCCTGTGTAGCTTCGCTGGTATCTTCTGCTGCAGATGCATCTGCTGTGCTGGAAGCTTCACTCGTTGCTTCGCTTGTTGCAGATGAACCACTTGTCTCTGCTGCTGCAGATGAAGATGCGCTTCCACATCCGGCCAGCATACCTGTTACCATTGTCAGGCAAAGGAATGCGCTTAACATTTTTCTTTTCATGTTTTCTTCCTCCTTCTTTACGTTGCCGTAAACATTCGTTTCATGTAAGCCTATTATATTCCATCAATATCACAAAGACTATGCACTTTTCGTTTTGGAATTTGGATATTTTTAACTAATACCGCACAAATTTACACTTTTTTGCAAAAAATGTGATATGATAGCACCGAAAAACAACCCATGTTTTACCTATTATGTATGGAAAGAGAGACTTTACCTTATGAAGAAGCATGCCCGACAGATCCGTCTCCAGACCGTCTTTTTTGCCACCTTTGCCGGTATGGCCATACTGTTCTTACTGATTTTTATTATTGCCTTCTACCGATACCAGTCCAATATACTGGTCTCTCAGGAGCTGACGTCCCTGGATAACCAGGCGTCTTCCTTTCAGGCACAGACTGACGCCGAGATTGAAAAAATGGACGCCGTATCCATCAATATCAATTACAGCTCCACACTTCGTCACCTGCTCGGCGAAAAGATGCTGTATCTGAACACCGTCAAGCTGGATGATTTTGCCGACCTGTGTACCACGATCAACGGCGTAGATCTGAAGGTTGACCAGATCAATCTCTATGATTTTCACGGCAATATCCTGCGTGTGGGCGAAACGACGACCCGGGACAGCTATCGTACCGGAGATTATCCTTATGTGGACAACATCCTGGAAACCGGCGGTCAGAAGGTTTTAAGTGAACCATACGGTGCCTATTATCTGCGAAAACATTCCGGTTCCCCCGAAATGTATATTTCCCTGTACCGTACCTACAGCGATTCCCACTCCAACCAGATCGGCGTTGTAGAGACCGCCCTGCGCTGCAAGAGCATCTTTCGTTCTGTGATTACCTATCAGAATAAAGCCAAGGATGAGCTCAGCGTACATATTTATACCGCTGACGGCACCTGTATCTATCCGTACAACGAGGATGAGGAAACCAGCTTTTCCTATTATGATGCTTTGCAGTCAACGGATTCCTTACCTTATTTTAATAATCCGGATACCGGCCAGCGGGAAATCGTTACCAGCGCTGTCTCCAGCTATACCGGCTGGACACTGGTGCTTTCAATCCCGGAAAGCCAGATCCTCTCCCCGGTTTATCAGATGCTTGGACAGATGATCGGCCTTGGTGTCGTACTTTTATTCTTAAGTCTTCTGCTCTCCTATCTGCTTTCCCACATGCTGATCCGCCCGATCCGGCATTTCCAGAAGGAAATCCAGGCAACCGCACTGGCAACGCTGGACAAGGAGCTGCCGACACCACAGGGCTACCAGTACAAGGAGCTGTATGAACTGAACCAGAGCTTTTCCGAGATGCGCTCCAAGCTCAAGGTTTCGATGGATGAGCTGATTGAGACCCGGAAGCAGGAGATCAAATCCCGAAGTATGGCGTTGCAGTCGCAGATCAACCCGCATTTTTACTATAATTCTCTGGCCAGTGTCATTGCACTGGCGGAAAACGACCAGTCGGATGACGTTATCCGTATGTGCCGCAACCTGACCAAGATCATGCGTTACATCACCAATACAGAGAATATCGTAACCGTGGAGGATGAGATCAACTATGTCAACCAGTATCTCGACTGCATGAAGGTGCGCTACCAGAGCAGTCTGAACTACATGATCGACATTGATCCGGCCATCCTGCACGAAAAAATCCCGCGCCTGATCATCCAGCCGCTGGTGGAAAATGCCATCAAATACGGTATCGACTCCGAGCCGCCGTGGGGCATTGCGATCTACGGCTATCTGACCGAAGACAGCTGGCGCATCGAGGTTATGGATTCCGGTAAGGGCTTCTCCGAAGAAGCACTGCAGACGATCTGGGAGCGTGTACATATCGCCGAAGGACTTCTCGGTCTTCCGGAGATGCAGATCAACGGTATGGGTACCTTAAATGTTTACCTGCGCTGGCATCTGTACGCCGGGGATGATATGATCTTTGAGATCGGTAATACTGAAGCCGGACATGCGATCGTCACGATCGGCCGGAAGCTGAAAAAATCATAGGAAACATGAAAAATCCCGGTTGACGCCACCAGTCAACCGGGATTTTCATCTGTCTGTTACGGTTTGTTCTTTTCGCTTTTTCCTTTTTCCTCTCCCGGAGGATTCCCCACATATTTTTTGTACAGTCTGTAGAAATTGGAAATATTGTTAAAGCCACATTCCATGGCAATGCGGGTCACGTTCTTTTGTTCATCCCGCAGCATTTCCCGGGCCTTATTGATACGCAGTCTGGTCAGATACTCACTGAAATTCACACCGGTTACCTTTCTGAAATAGGTAGAGAAATAGTTGGCGCTCATATAGACGGATGACGCGACCTCCTCCAGCGTTATTTTTTCACAGTAATGCCCGTTGATATATACAAAGGCCTGCTCCAGGCGTTTCATGGCATTTTTCTTTTCCCGCAGCATCTCATCGGACTTTGTCTCATCCTGATAGACCCGGATCAGCATGGTCAGAATCCGCAGTACATTGGCCTTGATCATCAGCGGATAGCCGACCTTCTGCTCCTGCCATTCCTGATAATTCTCATATATCCCGGCACGGATCGCAGCATTCAGCGGATCTTCCCGTCCGACACGGTTCTTAAAATTACTTCCCCGCTCTATAAAGGGCTTTAAGTATTCCATGTCAAAGCTACTGATCTTTTCTGCCACAAATTCGGGCGAAAAGATCATGACCAGAAGCTCCATATCCTTGCCGATCAGATTCCAGCTATGCGGTTCTACAGTATTAAAGATGATAATATCATCCTTTTCCATTGTATATTCCTGATCATTAACAAAGTAATTTCCTTTTCCCTCCAGCACACAGGTGATCTCACAATAACTGTGCCAGTGCCACGTGCCGGGATGACTGTTTTGCGGTGTCAGTGTCACCCGGGAAATCTGAAAGGGGAATTCTTTGTTAAGAGCAGTTGTATCCCGTTTAAGCTTCATGTTTATTCCTCTGTTTCATCCAGATATTTTTCCAGCCTTTGCAGCTCCTCTTCGTGTTTTCCATGAACCGCCATGCGGAAATAATCCTTTCCCTGCACACCCTTTATCACATAATAGTCATTTTCTATCTTGAAAAAGGGCTGTTTCAGCATATCCAGATAGACAAAATTTCCCAGCGGCCGCAATTTTAAAATAAATGTCCGGTCGATGGCTTCGTCCAGCAGATAATCCACCGCAAACCATCCCGACTCTGCACATTTTTCCCTTGACGGCTGTTTTCCGATTATTTTCACTGTACACCCTCGCTTTTATCTGATCTTCCGGCTACACTGGCTGCAATCTGACGGGCCGCTTCAATAAAGCTTCGCACCTCTTCTTCCCTGGTCATCCAGGAAATACTGATCCTCACTGTGCCTCCGTCTGCAGTTCCCATGGCCTGATGGATCAGCGGAGAGCAATGCAGACCTGCACGCACAACGATGCCATAGCCGCTTTCCAGAATATACGCTGCATCGGAAGCCTTTAAGCCGGAAAAATTCAGGCTCATGACAGGGCCGCTGCATTCCTGTATATTTCCGTACAGCTCTATGTTTTCTGTCTGGCCGAGTTCGTTATATAAAAGCTCCATCAGCTTTTTTTCTTTGCGCTGGATCATATATACACCGGTTTTCTGGATATACGTAACACCTGCCAGAAGAGAACAGATGCCCGGCATATTCTGTGTGCCGACTTCATATTCATAATCGCCGTCCGGATAGACGAGCTGCGCACTGTTTCTTCCTGTTCCACCATACTTCAGCGGTTTCAGTGAAAGCCCCCGACGGATATAAAAGCCGCCGATGCCCTGCATGCCCAGAAGTCCTTTATGGCCGGTAAAGATCACCGCATCAGCATCCCATGCCTTTACATCCACCGGAATACATCCGGCACTCTGGGAAACATCCACGATCAGCAAAAGGCTCCGCTGTCTGGCAAACCGGGAGACCATCTCCATATCCTGCACAGCACCGGTCACATTGGAACAGTGATTCACCACAAGCGCCGACGGCTTCTGTCCCCGGTTAACGGCCTCTTCATATATCTGTTCCAGAAATGCTTCTGTAACACGCCCTGTTTTTGTGCAGGGGACGACCACTGCCGGATGTTCTCTGACAGCCTGTGCATTCATCAGCGGTCGCAGCACACTGTTATGCTCCGTCTGTGTCACCAGAATACTCTGGCCGCTGTCTCCGTAATCCAGACCACACAGCACCGTATTCAGGCTCTCTGTTGCCCCGGAGGTAAAAAAGATCCGTTCACAGTCTTCAACTCCCAGAAGGCTTCCCACAGCCTCCCGGCATTGCTGCTGCGTATCCTTTTTCAATATGGCGGCGCCTCCCCGAAATTGCGAAGCAGGCGTGTCCAAAAGACACGCCTGTACTGCTTTTTCCACACAGGAAGGCTTCGGCCAGGAAGTGGCCGCATTATTCAGATATATCATACCTTATTATCCTTCCAGAATATTAAAGTGCATCACCTTTGCAATCTTCTTGATCAGCTTTGTATAATCACCAAAGATCAGTACCTGATGATGTCCAAAGCCGGCCAGATTGTGCATATACTCTCTCGCATCATCCATCTGGATATAATAGTACGGGCTGCAGTATGTCTCTGCATATTCCGAACGGATAACCTTACCTTTCTTGATGCACATCGTATCGCCTGCCGGATTGAAACGGCCCAGTGTAACGTAATCATCCTTGTTTTCTGTGAAATCCACCTGCAGCTTTCCGCCAAAGCCCTGTCCTGTAAATGCCCACAGCTTGTATTCCAGCGGCTTTGTTCCATAGCCATTCATGCACAGTGCCGGAACGGCATGATGGATACGGAGCATTTCATCTGTTTCGTGGTTCGGATTACCCATAAATGCCGGACGATTGGCTGCATACTGCATGATCAGCATAGCCATCAGGGCGTTCAGATCTTCCTCACAGCCACTCGGGATACCTTCATCCTTCATCAGGGAATGGCACATACAGGGCGTAAATTTCCGGTTCTGCGGAATCTCTGTGGTACACAGCTCATGACAGGCTGTGGAGAAAGCGTTGCAGTCATAGAAATCCATCATCTTCTTTGCTGCCAGGTAATATTTTACATCGTTGATGAACCAGTCGGTATTAACCTGTGTATCCTTGGATCCATTGATGATCTTATCTGCGATCGGTTTTGCTTCTTCATCTGTGATCTGATCCATATATTTAAAGATCGAAGTAAACGGAAGCTTGATCACCTCAAAGCCATATTTCTGACGCAGAATCTCCGGATCGCGGATCAGACTCTGGATACCGAATGTCGGCTGGGAACCGGCGGTGAGCACCAGTGCTCTGGTATTTCTTACGGCTTTTCTTACCCACAGAATATGTGCGATTTCATTGACATCCTGCAGATCCATGGCTACATAGGCTTCCACACCGATGGAACGGCAGTATGCAGCGAAATCGATACCCTCATTACCATTCTGCCAGATGATCACCGGTTTGTTGTAGCGCTCCAGCTTCGGGATTCTCCAGCCCATGCATAAGAAGCAGTCCAGCTCGTCTACATTTTCTCCGATTTTCTCAAAAAGATCTTTTTCTACAACAAAGGATTCATTGTAACGTACATCGATCGGAGCCATAAACTGTACTTCATCGATTACACCTTCCAGTGCTTTGACAGAGCTTGCAAAGGCTTCGTCAGCGGCCTTTGTTTCTGCTTCGATCGTCATATCCTCTTTACGACCGGCACGGCAGGGGCCTTCCCAGAAATGTGTGTGGGTCAGACATCCAACCAGCGGCTTTACGATCAGTTTTACATCCATAGCTTTCTGTTTCATGAAAATTTCCTCGCTTTCTGTTAT
This sequence comes from Ruminococcus bromii, assembly GCA_963603285.1. Lineage (GTDB taxonomy): Bacteria > Bacillota > Clostridia > Lachnospirales > Lachnospiraceae > UBA11957. The sequence goes on along the minus strand of CAVCMG010000011.1, from coordinate 67,674 downwards.
ATCCCCCGTTGGGGCCTCGTCAGTTCTTATGTATTATTATAAATACTTCCGGGTTTTAATCTTCTTTAATCTTACGCATAGCTTGTACTTTTTTCCTGTTTTTTGTATATTTTGTACAATTTATACGTTATTATTCCTATTACTTTTGTATGGTTTATATGACCTTTATTCTGTTTTTTTGACTCTGATTTTTATACATTTAACCGAAACTCTCTGTTTATACGAATATGCTCTTTTGCTTTTTCCATAAAATATGGTATGATATATGGGGTATATACAATTTATAACATTTGTATTTACGGTTTTGCGGAGGAATTTATATGGCAACACAGTATAAGATCCTTATTGCTGAGGATGAAGAGCTGCAGCTCAACAGCCTGGTCAAAAAGGTAGAACGGTTTTGCCCGGATTTTAATGTTGTGGCCACTGCCCAGACCGGCAGCCAGGCCCTTAAACTGATCTGTGAGAAACACCCTGACATCGTGATCAGTGATATCCGTATGCCCGTGATGGGTGGTATTGAGCTGATCGAAAAGGCGAGGGAACAGTTTCCAGAAATGGAATTTATTATCACCAGCGGTTTTTCCGACTTTGAATACGCCCGCAGTGCGATCCGCCTGCAGGTATCTGACTATCTGTTAAAGCCGGTAGAACCGGAGGAACTGGAAAAAGCCCTGCACAAGGTCAAACAAAAGCTCATAGCTCGTAATGCCGAGGATTCCGCTGCTTTTATCGGGGATTCCGAACATAAAACATCCGAACAGGTCGCAGAGGAGATCATGCAATATCTCCAGCATCACTATAATGAAGAAATCAATCTGAACCAGATCGCTTCCCAGCTGCATTACAGCTCCAGCTATCTGACCAAGATCTTTTATCAGCAGTACAATACTTCACCGAACAAATATATCATCAACCTGCGCATGCAGAAAGCCCAGCAGCTTCTGACCCATAATCCGGAGCTCTCTGTACGCCAGATTGGTGAGACTGTCGGCTATCCGGAACAGGGATATTTCAGTCGTATCTTTAAAAAATATACAGGGGTAAGCCCCCTTGAATACAGAAGCGGGACACCGGAATGATCCGGTGCCCCGCTTTTCACACATTTATATATTTCATCCGCAAAGCTGTATTCTGCCTTCTGAAAAGCATCCGCAACTCTGTACTTTCCACATTATATTTTCCATATAAGCGGTTTATTCTGACAATACTGTACCGTCAGCCAGTGTGATCGTGTAACCGTTATAATCAATCGTACCTTCGTTATTTACAGAAGTCACCGTACAGTTACCGGTCAGCTTCCAGGTGCTGCCCGCTTCTACTGTTACTACCGCATTGTTGTCCACTGCTGTGCCACCCTCGGCATTATCCACGATATTGATACTGCCCTCATAGGTCGAATTGCCGCTGAGTGTCAGATCCAGTGTTGAAATGGAATCCACCACGATATCACCGGTCAGAGACATATCGCTTAAGGACATCTTTACCTGACCACCATTCTGTCCGGCAGTTCCCCAGCCTTTGGATGCGCTGTTGCCGCTGACACGTAAGAATGCGCCGTCTGCGTCCTGCTGATCCACCGTCACCTTGGAAAGATTGATCGTTGTACTCGTATTTGTCACATAGAACATATCCCCGTTATTACCGGTCAGTGTACCACCGTTCATTGTAAAGGAAGACATACCATCCTCCGCATCACCGGACATGGACTGATAGATCATGACATTGTGGACATTCTCATCCGAGCTGGCTCCCTGTGTATCGCTCATATTGCCGGATACCGTACAGTCTGTCAGACCCAGGGAATTGTTACCCTCGATAACTAGCGCCTCAGAACCGTTGGCTGTCAGCGTTGCTCCCTCTGCCGTTATATCTGCTGTCGAGTATACCGCCGGAGAATTGGTACCGTTGCTGGTAAAGCTGCCACCGTTCACGGATACTGTACCGCCGCCTCTGTCTGTACGGATCGCTGCGGCTGAATTGCCATCTGTCTCCACAGTCACATTGGAAGCGGAAAGGGATGCACCGCCCGTAGTCATGAGGCCGCCGGAATTGTCGGCTGTGGTCTTGACAGTACTGTCACTGACACTTACCTTGGTACCGCTGCCATAGGCAAAGATACCGTTACCGTTCTGGGCGGATGTATTGACTGTAGCATTTTTGATCGTTACATCTGCGCCATTTGTTGCCAGAAGACCGGCATTCATGCCATAAAAGTCACCGTTCTCTGTGCTGGATGTATTACCGGCTGTCTTGTTGACCGTCACACCGTCCAGCGTGGCTGTTGCCCCATCCACACGCAGAGCATTCTCATCATCACCCTCGGAGGTGTATGTTTCATCACTGTACGTTCCGTCTGTATCGATCGTTGTCGCCGCAGTACCCTGTTCTACTTCACCGGAGTCCTGACCCATCTGGCCGCCAGGCTGACCTATGCTACCGATACTCTTTACGATTACAGATGTCACAGTATCTCCGTCCATTTCCCATGTCAGGATATCGTCCGTGGACAGATCGTCTACCGTAATGGTTTCTTCACCATTCGGGCCTTCCTTTGTGATGGTCGCGCTGCTGAGATCCAATGTTGTCGTCTCACCGCTTTCTGTGAAGCTGCTGCCTCCCGGGCCGCCATTGCCCGGTGCCTGTCCATCATCCGACGGTTTCTCCGGGGCATTACCGTTATCTCCTGAAGGTTTCTCCGGCGCTGCATTACTGTCTGCTGTCTCACTGCTACTGCTGCTGTCTGCATTTTCTCCAGATTTCTCCGGTGCCTGACCCTGCGGTCCCTGATCCTCTGACAATGTTCCAAGCGCCACAGTAACCTCGTTACCATTGATCTCCGTAATCTTACCTGCTTCGGTCTCCTCCGTTGTATCTGTGGCCGAAGTCTGGCTCTCCACTACACTGCTCGTTGTCCCCGTTGTCTGGGAAGAAGAGGATGCGCCACATCCATACATAGATATCATCATCAAAGCCGCACAGGCTGCTGCCATCATTTTTCTGTTGATCATATTCGCTCCTTTTCCGACACCGCATATCTCCGGTATCTGTCTGTCATTGTATGCGTCCTGCCCGGGCATTAGACATCTGCTCCGGCCGGTCATATGTTCTGACCTGTTATGCTTCTATTAAACAGGGAAAATGTGGCAGGGTATTGTTCATGTTGTGAAGATTCTGTGATATGTCCGAGGATTATCGCAAACAAGTGTACTGCAAAATCAGCCCTTGTTCTTTCATCCAACCATCTTATTTTTCTACTTTTGCAATGCTCCAAGCGCTATTTTAATAAAATACTCATCCACTCCTGAGTTACGAATTTCATTCGCATCTTCCCCGTTCAGCAACCGCCGAATAAGATCTCCTAAAACTTTCGCACCACGTTCTTCGCCTAATTTTATTCCACGTTCTTCGCCTTTCTGCTCCGCAATATCTAATACATCACACATATTCTTTACCTTCCTCCCATTTTCTCTGTACATTACCTCTGCAAATCTGTCATCATGTTCCATAATCGAAAGTAGCTGTAATACCGCTTCCACATGTTTGATTTCTGTTTTTGTCGGCGTATAGCCGTTATTCTTTCGCCTTTGTACAAAATAATCTGCTACGACTTTAAAATCAGACTGAAACATCGCTACCTGCTCATCACTCAGCCAGGCCACCTGAAACAGGTTCACTTTGTAATCGCTCACATAAGGATCAAAGCCCTCTGGAACGGTTAATTTTTCAAGCAGTTGTAATGGCTTGTCCCACTTTTTCTCATAGCCGAAATACAGAACGATCGTAACCACCGGGTATCGTTCCTGACTCTTTTTCTGATCCAATAATTGTGCCCTGTATGCAGCGCCATCATATCCGATCACTCGCAATGGCATGTCCGGATCTACCACTGTCTGATTTTCGATCCCGATACAGGCAAAACGCACCTCGCCTTTTTTCCAACGTTTGACCACATCCCGTTCCATCTCATGCAACATACCCTTTTCTTTATAAAAATCTTTACTCCCCCTGTCTTCCAGTTCTTCCGGCTGAATTTTTTCCTGCCCATTAAACATTAAAACATTGACGATGTCTGCAAATACATCGTTATACGCCACAAGAATCTTTTCACTTAAATCCTTCTGTCCCATACGTCTCCTTATTTTGCTTTTTGTTTTCGCTTTTTGAAATACTCAGCGACTGCTAAATTTGAAATGATAATCTTTGACGACGAATTCTGATCAGAAATGGATAATTTATAATACCAAAATTATTAACTATTTTATTCGTCTTTTTACTATATTCCTTTTCTTATCTTTTGTCAATCCCTTTATACTGGATTTTCATAATGACTAAAAAGGCCGGCCCTCGTATTTCTACAAAGCCAGCCCTTCCATCTTTTTATTTCTGATCCAGAATCACACTCATCATATCGTGTGCTTCCCGGATATCCTCTTTCCAGTTGTCCTGTCCGACATACCACATCTCGGTAACAAACCGGCGGACACCGATCTCCCATGCGGTATCGATCGTTTTCTGGAAATCTACATGTCCCGTACCGAAATGGATCTCACGGAACTTGCCCGGCACGGTCTCCTTCAGGTGCATGGCCACGGTATGTCCGGCACCACTGCGGATATCCTCGTATACATCCGTGCCATAGGTCACAGCCGCATTCTTCAGATTACCCGAATCCGGATATACACCAAGATACGGAGAATTGACAAGATCCACATACTTCATAGCCTTGCCCACCGTATTCATAAACTCCGTCTCCATCGTCTCAAAGCCCAGCATCACACCGGCCTTCGCCGCCATCATCGTCGCCTTTTTCAGATTCTCTCCAAACCGAACCACCGTCTCCGGTGTAGAATCCTCATAATACACATCATAACCCGCCAGCTGAATGATCCGGATCCCCAGATCCGCCGCCAGCTGCACAGCCTTCTCCATGATCTCCATACCCCGGGCACAGGTTGCCGGATCCGCACTGCCCAGCGGATACTTCCTGTGTCCCGACAGACACATGCTCCGGAAAGACACCCCGACCTCATTCATAATCTGCAGAATCTCCAGCCGTTCCTCCCGCGTCATATCCAGCCTTGCCAGCTTCGCATCCGTCTCATCCACACTCAGCTCCACAAAATCATACCCCAGCTCCTTAGCCGTCAAAAGCTTCTCCCGCCAGGACAACTCCCCCGGCATAGCCTTCTCATACAACCCAATCTCATACATCTTCATCTTACCATTCCCTCACGTTCTTCTTTTTTTCAATAAACAGCCGCCGGGGAGTGCTTTATGGATATATATAACTCCTCCAAGCGACTTTGCCGAGTAAGAGTCCGAGACCCCAGGCTCGGACCGACGGAGGCGGAGCGCAGAGGAGTTATATATATCCATAAAGCACTCCCCGGCGGCGTCCGTCCCCTTCATCCTTAATTTTTAAAGCGTTTCCATGCTCCGCCCTGCCCCAGCGAATCAATCACAGCCCGGTACGTCGCATACTTCTCCTCATACACCTCTTTATACTCCGGCCGCGGCGCAATCGTCTTCGTAATCTTCACCGTCCGTGCCACAGCATCCTCATAATCCTTATAAATTCCCGCTGCAATACCAGCCGCGATCGCCGCCCCCTGCGCACCGATCTCCTTATCCTCGATCACATCGATCGGAATCTGGAAAGCATCAGCAAAGATCTGTACCCAGACATCCGAATTGGCCGCACCACCGGACAGACGGATACTCTTCGGTGCCGGACGGTTACGAAGCAGCTTCTTTACATGCGTCAGATGGGAGAATACGATACCCTCATATACCGCACGCAGCATATGCTTCTTATTATGGTACGCTGTCAGGCCGATAAACGTAGCCTTTGCCAGCGCATCCTCATTCGATCCATTTAAGAATGGCAGGAAAATCACATTGGAATCCTTCGGATCGATCGATTCTACCCATGCATTCGTAATATCGTAAACAGAACCGCCCTTTTCCTTTGCCTCCGCCTTTTCATAGCTCATCAGGTTGCGGATAAACCATTCCATATTTCCGGCAGATGTGGGGCTTGATTCCTCCACAAGGAAATATCCCGGCATACAGAACATGGAATTTAAGTCTACTGTACCGTTCGTTACCGGCTCTTTTGCAATATATTCGTTGATACTCCATGTACCGGCGATCATACACAGCTTATCCGGATCCGTCAGACCGGAGCCGATACCGCAGGCATCCACATCAAACATGCCGGCAGCCGCAGGAATACCCACAGGAAGACCCGTCTTTTTGCTGGCCTCCTCGGTCACATAACCACAGATCTCTGCCGAATACTTCAGCGGCGGCAGCTTGTCCATACACATGCCAAGGCCGAAGCAGTCCAGAAGCTCCTTGTCGTACTGCTTTGTATTCATATTGACCAGATTGCCGCCTGTGGAATCGGTATATTCCGCATAGGCTTCCCCGGTCAGCATATAACGCACATAATCTTTGACATGAAAAATATATTTTGTATTTTCCAGCACCTGCGGATCGTGGTCTCTGAGCCATGCCAGAAGCGCTACCGGCTGGCAGGCCAGGATTGTCTGGTAGGACATCGGATAGATCTTTTCCTTTGTACCGTCTGCCTCCCATTTTTCTACATATTCCCAGGCACGCATATCAGTGGAAACGATACCGTTGTAGCTCGGCTTTCCGTCATAGCCGACCAGATACAGTCCCTTACCATGTCCGGAAAAAGAAATACCGGCAATGTCCTTCGGATCGATACCACTCTTTTCGATGGACTTGCGGATAGCCTCGGCATTGACCTCCCACAGCTCATTCATATCACGCTCGGTATAGCCCGGCTTCGGTGTGATCGTCACCGTCGGCACACTGGCTACGGAAATCTGCGTACCATTCTCATCAAAAATGGCTGCCTTGGAAAATGTACCGCCATTGTCGATACCCATTAAATATTTCATGGAAAAACCCTCCTGTATGTATATATATTTCGATTGTATTCATACAGACACATTGTACTATATTTCGCTGCCGGAAACAAATGGTAAATCTCCGAAATCACAGCAAAATACCCGCCCCACATCCTTCTTTGATACGGGCCGGGTATTTTGCTGTCTGCTCCTTATATCGTCTCTCTGTGATATTCGCTGCCGTCCAGATCCTTCCAGATAAAGGTTCTGTCCTCAAGCACCACATAGCCGTGGGCGCTGTTTTCCTTCGGAATCGATACGGAGCCCGGATTCAGGTACAGATTGTCCTCACCAAACGGTGTCCATGCCGGAATATGGGTATGGCCGTGAAGCAGAACATCGCCTTTGGCAAAGGGCAGCGGATGGTTCATATTGATATTGTGGCCATGGGTCACATAGACCAGCCTCTCGCCAACCGTCAGGATACTGTAATCGGCAAGGATCGGAAACTGTAAAACCATCTGGTCTACCTCACCGTCACAGTTGCCGCGGACGCAGAGAATCTTGTCCTTTTGTTCATTCAGCATTGCCAAAACCTGCTTCGGCGTGTATTCCCTGGGCAGGTCGTTTCTAGGACCATGATACAGGATATCGCCAAGAAGCAACAGGCGGTCTGCATCCTCTCTGTCATAGGCCTCGAGCATTTTACGGCAGTAATATGCCGAACCGTGTATATCCGATGCGATCATCCATTTCATCAGTCGTTCCTCCTCATAATATCTGCATATTTCTTCGTTTTTTGTATCTATTCTACCATGCTTTTTGCTGTCATGCACACGAAAAATATATGCATATGCAAAACTGGTCGTCCGAATTCTTTTTTCCTGTGCATGGCAGTAAAAAAACTGCCGTATCCACATGTACAGCAGACACGGCAGTTATACCACCATTGTTTATTTATTCGGTTCTCCCTCCGGGAAGATGATCTTGAATACGAAGAAGAAGATCACCATGGACACACCGCCCGTAATGAAGGTTACCAGCAGGTTATAGATCGCCGGTGCCACATAGACAGATGCGATCGGCATCCAGAGGTTATTGAAGCCGTTGCAGATCAGCGAGATCAGTACCCAGGCAATGAAATACCAGAGTGCCTGGAATACCGGATTTCCCTTGCTCTTAAAGGTGATGTTTCGCTGCAGCGGGAAATTGATGCACTGAGCCAGGAAAGAGCCCGTCTCATAACTGATGAAGTATCCCAGACCTCCACCGATCACGACTGCACCACTGGCATCCCGCAGGACATTATAGCCCAGAAGACTCCATGTAAAGTCAACGCCAAACAGATGCATCTGCTTCTGCGGCCACATAAATTCCGTACCGGCCAGACCGATGCCGAGGATTCCAGGCATAAAGGTAAAAACCAGATACTGGAATACGGTTACGCCCATACTGAAAACAAAGAAGTAAAAGATCTGGTAGAACCACTTCGCCAGCTTGGGATGAGAGGCTTCAAAGCTGCCCCAGGCTTTCATCCATTTTTCTTTTATACTGTTCATGATGTTCCCTCTCTTATTTTCCGGAAAGCTTTTCTTCATACGCCTTGTTGGCTTTCTGGTTGGCAAAATAGCCGGAGATGATCTGTTTCAGGCCTTTGAACACATGTCCGTTAACGGCTGTCACCATACCTTTAACCATATCCATGCTGACCGCTCCACCTGTCATCTTGGCAATACCTCTAAATGGCATGTTATAGATAAACAGAACGTTCAGATCCGGTTTGCCTTTGGTTTCGCTCTTTTTCTTGATATTTGTAAGGATCTTATAAACCAGACGGCCGAGCCCGCTCTTTGCATAATAAAGCTGGCAGATGGCGTCGTTCATGCCCAGTTCACCCGACCAGCTATTGTCCGGAATCGCATGGCCTAAAAGTGCTGTAAATTCATCATCGCCCACCTTCTGTACCTTACCGGTATAGTAGGACGGCATATCGGCTTTCTCATACGGAATTTCAGCATCCGTACCAGTTCTGTCCACTGTCGTTGTCAGACGGATATCGGCTGCGCTGGCACCCAGCATGACCGTGTACTGACCGCCCTCTTCTTCCCAGCGGTCGGTCTTTACATTCCAGTAGCGGAAGGTCTTGTCGTCAAAGGCGATACGGACCTTCTTTTTCTCACCGGCTTTTAAGAATACTTTCGCGAAGCCTTTCAGTTCTTTGGACGGGCGGAAAATCTTCGCACCGTTCAGTCCCACATACAGCTGTACGGTCTCCGCGCCGTCTCTGTCACCGGTATTTTCCAGTGTAAAGCTTACGCCATCCGCATCGGCTTTGATATCGCTGTAGGCAAAGGTCGTATAGGAAAGACCGAAGCCAAACGGATATTTGACCGGCACACCGGCCGTATCATAATAGCGGTAACCGATGTACAGACTCTCTCTGTACTCCGAATTTCTCTGGGCACTCGGGAAGTTGGCATAGGCCGGGGTATCCTCATACTGCATCGGGTATGTCTCGTTAAGTTTACCCGAGGGATTGACCGCACCGGTCAAGATACGCAGCATCGCACTGGCGCCTGCCTGTCCATTTAAATAGCCATGCAGGATCGCCTTACAACAGTTTTCCCACGGCATCTCAATGGAGGAACCGGCACTCAATACACCGACGATATTGCTGTTGACCTGCAATAAAGATTCCAGCAGACGGATCTGGTTCTGCGGAATCCGCATATGGGTACGGTCCAGACCCTCAGATTCGCTCATCTCGTCCAGTCCGAAGCAATAGATCACAACATCTGCCATTCTGGCCAGCTCCAGTGCTTCTTTCTGCAGCGCATCGTCAGCCTCTCCATTTCGTTTATAGCCACGGTTCATGCCCACGATCTGCAATCCGCAATTTTCTGCCATCTGCGCCATCGTCTCCAGCTTCGTCGGATTGACCATCGATGAACCAGCCCCCTGATATCTCGGTTCCATAACAAAATCGCCGATCAGGGCCACTTTTGTACCCTCCTTCAGCGGCAGAATCTGTTCTTCATTCTTTAATAATACAGCACTCTGCTCGGCGGCTTTCTCTGCCAGCGCATGATGGGCTTCTTTATCAAAGGATTTTTCCTTCCCGTCAGCTGCTGCTGTCAGTGTCAACACAGCATCCAGCAGGTGATCCACACAGTCATCCAGTTCTTCCATGGACAGGGTCTTTTCTTCGATGGCTTTTAAGATCTGTCTTGCAGAATCCAGTCCCGGTGCCGGCATCTCCAGATCAGAGCCTGCCGCCACACCGGCAGCATGGTCATTTGATGCACCCCAGTCGGTGATCACGATACCGTCAAATCCCCAGTCCTTTCTGAGGATATCCTGCAGCAGATGTTTATTTTCATTGGCATACACGCCATTGATTTCATTGTAACTTGTCATAATGGATTTGGCTTTGCCCTCTTTTACAGCAATCTCAAATCCGGTCAGATAGATTTCTCTTAACGTCCTCTCATCCAGTACAGCGTTCATCGCCATACGGCGCAGCTCCTGGCTGTTGACTGCAAAATGCTTCGGGCAGGCATATACCCCCTGGCTCTGGATGCCACGGATATAGGCTGCTGCCATTTTCCCCGCCAGATACGGATCCTCTGCAAAGTATTCAAAATTTCGTCCGCAGAGAGGACTTCTCTTCATATTTAATCCCGGTCCAAGCAGCACATTGACATCAAGCGCCATGGCTTCCTCGCCCAGTGCTTTACCGATCTCTTCCCCCAGTGTTTCATCCCAGCTGTTAGCGATCGTAGCAGCTGTCGGAAAACAGGTAGCCGGAAGAGAGGCATTCAGTCCCAGATGATCACCGGCTCCCGCCTGTCTGCGTACCCCGTGAGGGCCATCAGAGCAGCTTATCGACGGCAGTGCATGGCGCGGAAGATCCCGTGTCTGCCAGACATTTTTACCACTTAAAAGTGCTGCTTTTTCTTCCAGTGTCATCTTTTCAAGCAAATCCTGATGTTTTAACATTACATTCTCCTGCTTTTTAGAAAGAGGAACCGGGTCCACAGACCCGATTCCATCTCATTTGTTATTACCTGTGATTATGCTTCGGCAGTTTCTGTAGTTTCTGCAGCTGCCGCAGCTTTTCTTTTTTTCAGTTTCTTTACAGCTGCCAGCTCAAGAATGATGAGAACAGCTGCACAGATCACATCGATCACGATTGCTGCGATCTGCCATGTCATCAGACCGGTCTGCATGTTTGCTTCATCATATGCACGGCTGTTTACAGAAACGTACATGATGTTCTTGCAGGCCTGGCGCATAGCCTTGATGGATGTAGCGCTTGTGGTATCTGTCAGATGGTTTGTCTCGGTATCATAGGAAACCAGCATACAGTCGTTACCATTTCTGATCATACGGTCTGCATCCTGATAACCATATACGCCGTAGTAGTCTGTCAGGGCAAATCCCTTGAAGCCCCACTCGTCACGAAGGATACCGTTGAGCACCTCAGAGCTTGCTTCTGCCGGTGTGATACCGTAGAAATTAAAGGCCGTCATAACAGCTTTTGCTCCGCCGTTCTTTACACACATCTCAAACGGTTTCAGATAGATCTCACGGGCAGACTGCTCGTTGAACCATGTACACAGCTGATTGGTACGGTTCGTCTCCTGATCGTTCATGGCAAAATGCTTGATATAAGCGTATACACCCTGTTTCGCAGCACCGATCACCGCATTGGATGCGATCGCACCGGAGAGGTATGGATCTTCGGAATAGTACTCGAAGTTACGTCCTGCGAAAGCGCTTCTGTGGATATTCATAGCCGGTGCATACCATCCGGATACACCCATCTCATCAGCCATCTTACCGATGCTTTCACCAAACTGGTCAGCGATATCCACATTCCATGTGTTTGCGATCATAACGCCGGCCGGGAAGCCGATGGAACCTGTACCGGTAAAGTTATTGTTGATGGAAGCCGGGCCGTCGCAGTCAACGGTCATAACCTTGCCTACGCTTGCTGCCGCCGCTGTCTGGTAACCACCCAGCGCGATCATGGTATCCATATCAGATACGGTCAACTGATCCAGCAGGCTGTCCCACTGCGGGTCATCGTAGTCTTTTCCACGAAGGTCTGCCAGTGTCAGGCCGTTAGAAGCGCCTGTAGTCGGCATTTCATCGGAAGCATCATTGTAATCTTCCGGATTGTAGTTGCTGTTGTTCTTAAATGCCTGTTTGTTCTCATCAGACATAGTGAAATTTGTCGGTGCCTTTGTGGCTTCCTCATAGTTTGCGAAGCCGTCTGCACGGGACAGGTAGGTCAGTCCGCCGTTGGCATCATCCAGCTTGTTTTCTGCAGTTGCCGCATCTGTGGAACGTGCGTTGTCACCGCTGTAGGTGATGGTCTCTGCTACGTCATATGTCTTTGTATCCACTACGGTGTGGGAATCTGTACGAAGAGAGATCTCGTAGCTTCCGCTCTCCAGTACATATGCTTTTGCATTCTGATAATCATAGGATGCCATATCCTCGGCGTTGAAAGAAACTGTGACAGTCTCGCTCTCGCCCGGCTGAAGCATCTGTGTCTTTGCAAAGCCGATCAGATTTGCAGATGCTTTTTCGATACTACCATTGGTATACGGCGGGTTGTAATAAACCTCTGCAACATCCTTACCGGCTACATTACCTGTATTTGTGATGGTCACATCTACGGAAATCTGGCCGTCATTTACCTGCAGGTCACCCATCTTCTGCTCGAAAGTGGTGTAGCTTAAACCATAACCAAACGGGTACTGTACCAGCTCATCGTAGTTGATCAGGCCTTCTGTTGCAGCCGTCTCATAAAAACGGTAGCCTACATAGATACCGTCTGTGTAATTAACAAATGTCGGGTTTACGCCGTCTACAGCGAACTCATCCATATTGTCATAGGAGAAGCTTCCAAAGTTATTATATGTCGGAGTCTTTGTCAGATCTCTGACGAAGGTATCGCTGGTCTTTGCAGACGGATTTACCTCACCGTTTAAGATCTTGCCCAGTGCGTTGAAACCGGACTGGCCTGTACCCGGACACCATACAACACTCTTGATCTGGCTGTACTCCTCTACAAAGTCGAGCTGCATAGTGTTGGCTGCATTTACAACCAGAACCACATTGTCATAATCAGCTGTCACACGGTCCAGCATAGCTTTCTCTCTGTTTGTCAGCTCCAGATAGCTCTTGGAAGCATCCAGATCATCCTTCTGGTCACTATAACGAAGACCGGAAGAACCAAAGGTACCGCCATCCTTGAATGTATCCTCTGCATCCGGATCAAGGCTTGTCGGAAGATCTGCACCCTCACCACCGGAACGGGCCAGCACGACAACAGCTGTATCAGAATACTCTTTTGCAGATTCAAAGATGCCGGCATTGTCATAATCCTCCACCGTCGGCTCTGGGATTGTCCAGTCCTGTCCCCACATACCAACGGTCGGGCGGGACTCACGAAAGCTTGTGTAGAAGTTTACCAGATCCTGGTTGACCTCGAATCCTGCGTTCTCAAGACCTTCCAGCAGGGATACGGTCGGGTAGGCATCGGAAAGGCTTCCGGAACCTGTACCGCCATATACCGGATTGGTAGAAGACCAGCCAAAGACATTCAGCTTTGTACCGGATGCCATCGGCAGTGTATTGTCATTGTTCTGCAGAAGCACGATACCCTCTTCTGCAATCTGCTCACACAGCTCTGTCGCTGCTGCAGATGTCTCCTCTGTGATCGTACCGTTGCCTGTAGCCAGTGAAATCATGGTGGACATCGGTCCAAAGCAGATCATATTCACGATTACGACAACAGCCAGAAGAAATGCGATCCAGCTCTGGGAGCGGACAAATTTCTTTTTCGGTGTAGCCAGCTTACGAACGGCAACTGTCACAATGATTGCTGCTAAAAGCACAACAGCCAAAGCGATCAGATACGGTTTGCATGTGTTGAGGACGTTAATAACGTCATCAATGTTGATTGCTAACATTCTCTCTTTTCTCCTTCCAAAGATTCTTTTTTATTATGACTTTTTGCCATCTGCGAGCATTATAACCAAAAAAACGGCGTTGTACGCTTTTTAGCACAAACTGCCGTTTTTTTGCACAAGTTGTTTCTGCATTGTGAAACTTATTCAAATTTTAAGTACCGTTTTTGTGCAGAATGCCAAGTCGTTCTATATCATTTTCATAGGAATCAGAATCTTCAACACAAACCAGTTATCCTGCAGGTCAATATCTACCTCACCGCCGTATTTGCGCACCGTATACCGCAGACTCTTCAGACCGTAGCCGTGAAAATGTCCATCATCCTTTGTCGTCACCGGCAATTCCATATCAAACTGCAGTTCTTTCTCACAATAATTTTCAAACCGGATGATCAGAAAATTCTTCTGTGCAAAAGCCGACACATGGATCAGACGTTTTTCCGGATCGGCAATCTGTTTCTCACATTCGATTGCGTTATCAAGAGCATTGCCAAAGATTGAACAGATATCCATAACATCCATAAAATCAAACAGCGTACCGTCCACCACGCTCGTCATGGAAATCTGCTGTTTCATGCAGAACATATTTTTTGAGGTCAGCAGTGTATCGAGCACCTTGTTTCCCGTCTTGTTCTGTGCCTCATACGTTTTGATCTCTTCTTCCATCCGGTCAAGATACGCCGCCCGTTTTTCATCATTCTCCTCTGCACGCAGGGCAATGATATGGTGCTTGAGATCATGGTATTTGTAATTGATGATATCCATGGCCTCCTGGGACTGCTGGTACTGGATATACTGGTTATTCAGGATCGACTGGACACTTTCCAGCTCATGCCGCACCCGAAGATCCATCCTCTGCACATGGTAGGCATACATGATCGCCACACCTCCGAAATCAATCAGCGTACGGACCGTACAGATCTGCAGCATATATGGCCCGCTGAACGGCGTATTCTGGAAAACAAAACCCATATTACTGATCATGAAAACAGCCAGAGCGATCGTTATATAGGGAAACAGCTCCTTATTTGTAACATACAGCTCGCTTTCCGGCTTCGCTATACGCTGAAATACCAGCCCCGCCAGTGAATATACAACACCATAGATGATCACCAGACACAGTACACGGCATGCAGGAGCCACCCAATTGTACATATAGTAGCCATAACAGTCGATCTGCCATTCCAGCGAAGCAGCAAGCTCCGCCACCACAAACGCCCGGGCACACATATACCCGACATCCTTTGCCGATGCATCACAGCAGACATAGAGAAAGCCGTACATAAAAACGACTGCCACCATCATGCAGAGGATCCATAAAATATCCTCCTGCCCACCCGTGACCACTAAAAATCCCGACTGTAACAGCAGTACCGCCGCACATACGCCCCAGCGTTTCCATCCTGTGATCCGGGGCTTTAATTCCCGGATGCACATAATACAGGCCAGCCATTCCGCCAGTGCAGTAAACAGCCTGGGAATATCCGGCATAAACATCTGCATCTGTATCTCTGTCATGTTTTCTCACCCCAGTATTTTGTAAGATCCTGCATAAAGGCATTAAGACGGGGACGGCTGATCTGCAAAGCCTCTCCGCGCACCATCGCACACTTATCCTGAATCCCGTCGACATGTTCCATGTTGATCAGATAGCACTTATTCGCCCGGGAAAATCCTGTGCCGGACAGTTTTTCCTCTGCCGCTTTCATCGTTCCCGGAGACACGTGAGCGCCGGACGCACTGTGGTAGATTAGATTATGTCCAACGCTCTCTACATAATAGATATCCGATATCTTCAGCCGCACCATACCGCCCCTTACCGGAACCGTGATCTGTAAACTCTCTCTCCGCCGGATTCTGGCGATCGCCCGCCCCAGCTTCTGGGTAAAGGCAAAATACGATACCGGTTTTAAAATATAATCCAGTGCATCCACCTCGTAGCCCCGGATCGCATACTGGGTCATATTGGTGATGAACATAATCACCACTTCGGAATCCACCCTGCGGATCTCCTCCGCCGCAGACATCCCGTCCATAAACCGCATCTGGATATCCATCAGAATAATATCGAACTGCGCCTTATAATTTTCCACAATACCGTCCCCGTCACGGTATATCGTGACATTCAGCTCTTCTTCACAGGTTTTCTGATATTCCTTCAGATAGCCCGTAAACTGCTGCACATACATATCCTCATCTTCGACAATGGCAATCCTGATCATGTCATTCCCTCCGTTGTTTTATGAAAACACCTTCACAATTTACACAGCTGTCCAGCAGCCATTTTCGCAACGCATCGGTTTTCCGTTCAGAGCTGCGGATATGAGATGGCTGTGGCCGTCATAGACAAGCTTTAAAGAAAAAAATTCCTGACTCTCCTTTAGCAGGCGGAAAAAAATCCGGTCGCCCTCCCAGAGATTCAGCTTTCCTATATCATCAATATCCACCCATTCCAGCACGCCTTCATTACAGGCGATCGGCTCTCCGGTAAACCCGTCCGCCGTGAACAGATGCATATATTCCGTCACACCGTCTCCGGATATAAAGGTTATGATCGCACGGAATCTGTAATTCGTCAGGGTATACCCCGTCTCTTCCCAGACTTCTCTCAGAAGACATTCCTCAGGGCTTTCGTCCGCTTCAAAATGGCCGCCGACACCGATCCATTTATCCTTGTTTACATCATTTTTCTTTACTACCCGGTGCAGCATCAGATATTTGTGATCCTGCTCGATGTAGCAAAGAGTGCTCATGTCTGTTCTCATTTTTTTAATCCTCATCTTACTATATTTTCTCATCTTTCACTACTGCACCATCTCTGTCAGCACCTTAACAAAAAAGATAGCCAGCACGACGAGCATCACCGGGCGGACGGAAGAAGCCCCGCCCTTTTCAAAATGCTTTGCTCCGAGATAATTTCCGGCAATACTGAACGCTCCGGCCGTGATGCCAAGCGGAAGCAATACTTTTCCATTTAACAGAAAAACCGTCAGTGCGGAAACATTCGTTGTCAGATTGATGACTTTCGTAATGCCGTTGGCCTCCTGCAGCTGCATATGCGCCAGTCCTGTCAGTAAAAGCAGCAGAAAGGTTCCCGTTCCCGGGCCGTAAAAGCCATCGTACACGCCAATCCCCAGTGCGATCCCCATGGATAAAAGCATGGTCTTCACCTCACCGAGCGGTGCCTTTTCCCCGATAAACGGCTTGCCAAAAAATATATACGCCGCTGTCAGCGGCAGTACGATCAGAAGAAAGATCCGGAAATAAAAATCATCCACCAGAAGCGCCAGTCTCGCTCCGGTTGTTGAGCCCAGAATCGCTGCAACCGTACACAATACCGCTCTTTTCCACTGGATAAAACCGCTTTTCGCGTATTTCAGCGTAGCTATTGCCGTTCCCATGGAAGAACTCATTTTATTCGTAGCGATTGCATTATGTACCGGCAGTCCGGTGATCATATAAGCCGGAAGTGAGATCAGTCCGCCGCCACCGGCAATCGCATCGATAAAACCCGCTAAAAATACAAGCGGACAAACGATCAGAAACTGTAACACATATGCACTCATTGTTGTCTTTCCTCCTGCTGTCTGTGCCATGCACAAAAACAGTCGAAACGCTTTTGTGCACATATCAGTTACATTCTAACACGTTTGTCCGCTCTCGTAAGCTTATTTATGAAGATTTACAGATTAAATTAAGTCAGCGATATCAATATTCTCTCCGGTCAGACCGACATAGGCGCCATCTGCAGCTTCGGAGGACTCGGCATGCGCCAGCAGCCATTTGTTTCTGGCGGTCATCCAGCCGTCCTCAACGTTCTTTACCTCAAATTTCGGCATCTCGGTGTTGGTTCCCTTCGGCAGTACAATGATCACACGGAAGCCTTCACCCTTCTTGGCGCTACACGGTGCATAATGCAGAGTCGTCGCATACACCTCTACCGCTGTGCCAGCCGGACATTTGAAGGCTTTCACCTTAGCTGTGTCCAGCTTACCGTCTACAATATCGTCCTTTCTGGCCACCAGAAGGATCGCATCATGACCGGCCGGTACGTTGATCTCGCTGTCTCTGTGATATTCCAGACAGTTCAGCTTTGTATTGGTACCGTTGCAGTATCCGATCTGGATCGGCATGCCGCCGTAGCAGTTGTTTTCCAGATCTGTCTTAACAGCCAGCGCTTCCAGCTCCTCGTTTCCCGGTACATAGATAACGGCATCCTCCGGACACGGAGATACCTTTTCCAGTGTAGCCAGAAGCTCTGTGTAATCGTAACCGTCTACCACACGGCCATACGGTGCAAACTCCGGATCTGTAACAGAATAAATATGAAGACTCATGTATATTCCCTCCCAAAACGTTTTCTTTTATTGTAGCCCTACAAAGAGGGAGCGTCAATTCATTATTGTACCGAGTTATTTGTACTTTTTTTACAACGTTCCGGTGCTTTACCTTCTTTTGTCTTTTCAGCATAAAAGCCCTACAAAGTCTCAGCACCCGTTCTGTGCAAAGCTTTGCAGAGCTCTTCTTACATATGCCGGAATCTCTCGTAACGGTGAGCTATAAGTGTTTCCGGCTGCATAGTTACATAGTTTTCCATAAAGTTCTGCATTCGGCAATCCAGCTCATCTGCCACCTGTGAAAGCGTCTCTTCCGTCAGATTTTCCGGTTCTGGGATGACCTGCTCGATGACACCGCTCTGTTTTACATCCTGTGCGGTCAGCTTCATAACGGCTGCGGCCTCGTCGGCACGTTTCGCATCCTTCCAGAGAATGCTGGCAAAGCCCTCCGGGGACAGGATGGAGTAGGTGGCATTTTCCAGCATCCAGACTTCATCGGACACGGCCATCGCCAATGCACCACCGCTGCCGCCCTCGCCTGTTACTACGGTCAGGATCGGTACTTTCAGCGATGACATTTCATAGAGATTGCGGGCGATGGCTTCGCCCTGACCACGCTCCTCGGCTTCCATACCGCAGAATGCACCGGGTGTATCTACGATGCAGAAGATGGGACGGTGAAATTTTTCTGCCTGTTTCATCAGTCGCAGGGCTTTACGGTAGCCCTCCGGTTTTGGCATACCGAAGTTTCTTTCGATATTTTCTTTCGTCGTGCGGCCCTTCTGCTGTACGATCACCGTTACGGAGCTGCCATGAAAACGGGCGATACCGCCGATGATCGCCGCATCGTCGCTGTACAGACGGTCGCCGTGCAGCTCATGAAAATCCGTAAACAGACGGTCAATATAGGTGCTGGCCACCGGACGGTCTTTTCTGCGGGACAGCTGGACGCGGTCCCAGGCGGTCATTTCTGTGGCTGCTTTTTCTGCTTTTTTATCGTGGTTATGCACATTCGAGCCACATCTTTTCTGGTTCACTTTATATTTTTGATACTGTGCACTGTCTGTTTCTTCTGACAATATATCTGCCTGCTGATGCAGCTTCAGATACTGTCCCAGCACGATTTTCATGTCCTTCCGTTTCACAATCTCATCCACGAACCCATGCTCCAGCAGAAACTCGGCCCGCTGAAATCCTTTCGGCAGCTTCTGCTTCATCGTCTGTTCAATGACACGGGGGCCGGCAAAGCCGATCAGCGCGCCCGGCTCTGCCAGAATGATATCGCCAAGCATCGCAAAGCTGGCCGTCACGCCGCCGGTTGTCGGATCCGTCAGTACCGTAATATAAAGAAGCCCGGCGTCGCTGTGCCGTTTAAAGGCAGCCGACGTCTTGGCCATCTGCATCAGGGACACGATGCCCTCCTGCATCCTTGCACCGCCGGAGCAGCAAAACAGTACAACAGGCAGCTTTTCCTCTGTGGCGCGTTCTACCATGCGTGTGATTTTTTCTCCCACATTATGTCCCATGCTGGCCATCATAAAACGGCCGTCGCAGATGCCCAGTGCTGTCTCACAGCCGCCGATTCTGGCTTTCCCCGTCAGCACAGCCTCGTTAAGTCCTGTTCTCTCCTGCAGAGCCTGTATTTTTTCCGGATAACCCTTGTACTTCATGGGATTGACAGGCTCCATCGTCTCATTCCATTCGGTAAAGGAGCCCTCATCCGCGATCATCCGCAGTCTGGCTCTTGCCGGAACATGGAAATAGCCGCCACATTTCGGACAGATATAAAAGCCCTGCCGGGCATCCTCGGCAATGATCGCTGCCTTACAGAAATTGCATTTTCTGAGCAGCCCGTCTGGTATCACGGGACCGGTAGAGCCATTTTCATCGATTATTTCCTGCTGATTGATTTTCTTTTTAAATACGTTGTCTAACTTCATATCTTATACTCTGCACGGAAATTCTGCTCTACTGTGCTTTTCGAAAATACGGTCAATAAATTCTATATCCGTGCGTCCTTCCACAAAATCCGGATGCTGTAAAATGTCATACTGGTAATCCACATTGGTGTCCACACCCTCGATGATCACCTCACCGAGAGCACTTTCCATCTTGCGGATGGCTTCCTTTCTGGTCTTTCCCCAGACGATCAGCTTGCCGATCATGGAGTCGTAGTACGGTGGAATCTCGCAGCCGCTGTACATGGCGCTGTCCACCCGAATGCCCTTGCCGCCCGGCAGATGCAGGGCGGTGATCGTTCCCGGGGAGGGTAAAAAGCCACGGGAAGGATTCTCGGCATTGATGCGGCACTCGATAGCATGTCCGCTGATGGTGATATCCTTCTGCGTAAATCCGAGCTTTTCTCCGGCTGCAATACGGATCTGTGCCTTGATCAGATCAACCCCGGTCACCCATTCCGTCACCGGGTGTTCCACCTGGATACGGGTATTCATTTCCATAAAATAGAAATCACCGTTTTCATCCAGCAGAAACTCGATCGTTCCTGCATTCTCATACCCTGCCGCCTTTGCCGCCCGGACAGCCACCTCGCCCATCTTTTTCCGCAGCTTGTCGCTGACGCCGATACTGGGCGCTTCTTCGATCAGCTTCTGGTGATTTCTCTGGATCGAACAGTCACGTTCCCCCAGATGCACTACGTTTCCATACTTGTCCGCAAGAATCTGAAATTCAATATGTCTGGGATGCTGGATCAGCTTTTCTATATACATTGTGCCGTCGCCAAAGGCTTTTAAAGCCTCCTGCTGTGCCGTTACAAACTGCTGCTCAAATTCTGTCTCGCTCTTTGCCTCACGCATACCCTTACCGCCACCACCAAGCGCTGCCTTGATCATGACCGGATAACCGATCTTTTCTGCCTCAGCCAGACCGGTCTTTACATCATAGATCGGCTGCTTTGTTCCCGGAATGACCGGTACCTGCGCTGCGACCATCGTATTTCTGGCCGCCTGCTTGTCGCCGAGCCGGTCGATGATCTCTGCCGGTGGGCCGATAAAGGTGATATTGCATTTCTCGCACAGCGACGCAAACCGGCTGTTTTCCGAAAGAAAGCCAAAACCTGGATGGATCGCATCCGCACCAGATACACAGGCGGCGCTTAAAATCCGTTCCATATCCAGATAGCTCTTATCCGCCTGCGCCGGGCCGATACAGATACACTCATCGGCCAGCTTGGCATGCAGTGCATTTCTGTCCGCCTCCGAACATACAGCCACCGAAGGGATGCCCATCTCCCGACAGGCACGGATAATCCGTACGGCGATCTCTCCCCGGTTGGCGATCAAAATCTTTTTCATATGTTTAAAACCTCACACTTTTCACCCGATCATAAAACTCAGTTCCGCACTGACAACGACCTTGTCATCCACCATCGCCACGGCCTCACCGATTCCCAGCGGGCCTTTTCGCTTGATGATCCGGGTTTCCAGACGCACCTTGTCCCCCGGTACGATCTTGCCCTTAAACCGGCAGTTTTTGATTCCACCGAAATAGGCTGTCTTTCCTTTATTTTCCGGCAGGCTCAAAATGGCCACCGCACCGGTCTGCGCCAGTGCCTCCACCGTCAGTACGCCCGGCATCACGGGTTCTCCCGGAAAATGTCCGGCGAAAAAGTCTTCTCTGTAGGTCACACATTTATAGCCAATCGCATATTCGCCCGGCTCATAATCTTCGATATAATCCAACAACAAAAACGGATGTCTGTGAGGAATAATCTCGTATATTTCTTTTACTGTCAAAGTGTGTTTCTTTTCCGTTGTTTCTTCGTTCATCTTTACTTCTCCATTTGCAGGTCTTTTTTCATTTCACCCCTGCTGTTTTCCGGCATGCCTGCCTCACCATATTTTCCGGTACAGCCATCTGCCGGTTATCTTTACTTCATGTCACCAGAAGCTACATCTGACCCTCGAATTTTTTCAGTAAAATCGATGCATTATGTCCGCCAAACCCGAGGGAATTGCTCATGGCATATACGACCGGCGTTTCCAAAGGTTTTCCCAGTGTATAATCCAGATCGCAACCCTCATCCGGCTCATCTGTACCCACAGTCTGATGAATAAAATTCTCTTCGATACTCTTTGCGCAGACCACACATTCCACACCACCGGCGCCGCCCAGCAGATGACCCGTCATGGACTTTGTTGAATTGACATGCACTGTCTTTGCCGCTTCACCAAGTGCCAGATGGATCGCCCTCGTTTCAAAGAGATCGTTGTGATGCGTGCCTGTACCATGCGCATTGATATAGGTCAGTTCCTCCGGAGTGATCCCGGCCTCCTCCATCGCCAGCGTCATGGCCTTTGCCGCTCCACTGCCATCCTCTTTCGGAGAGGTCACATGGTAGGCATCTGCTGTAGCGCCGTAGCCCACAAGCTCTGCATAGATATGTGCGCCTCTGTTCATTGCATGAGATAATTCCTCAAGGATAACGATGCCTGCACCCTCGCCCAGCACAAAGCCACTGCGCTTTTTATCAAAAGGAAGAGATGCCTTTGTGGGATCTTCCTCTGTGGACAAAGCTGTCAGATTCATAAATCCTGCCACGCCGGTGCCGCAGATACAGCTTTCTGTTCCTCCGGCCACCATCACATCCGCATCTCCGTACTGGATGGCCCGGAATGCATCGCCGATACAATGTGTACCGGAAGCACAGGCCGTGACTACATTGGTACATTTACCCATAAGCCCCAGCTGGATCGAAATATTTCCGGCTGCCATATTGGAGATCATCATCGGTACAAAAAGCGGATGCACTCTGGACGGTCTGCCCTCCAGTACCTTTGCCGCGTTCTTCTCCATCGCTTCCAGACTGCCGACACCGGAACCGACACAGACACCCACACGATAGGCATCTTCCTGTGTCATATCCAGTGCCGCATCTGCAAAAGCCTCCTTTGCCGCAGCTACCGCATACTGGGAAAATTTCTCCATCCGGCGTGCTGCTTTGCTATCCATATGCTCTTTTGGATCAAAGTCTCTGACTTCTGCCGCCAGCTTTACCTTATATTCTGTCGTATCAAATCGTGTGATTGGCCTGATACCGGTACGACCGGCACGGATACTGTCCCAGAATGCCGCCACCGTATTACCGATCGGCGTCACGGCTCCCAGTCCGGTGATCACTACTCGTCTCTTCATCTGTCTGTCCTCCTACATGCACATCCCACCATCCACCTGGATGACCTGTCCGGTAATATATGAAGCCGCATCCGATGCCAGAAAAGCCACACAGTCTGCCACCTGCTCCGGCCTGCCAAAGGTTCCCAGTGGAATCTGTGCTTTCAGCGCCTCCTGTGTCTTTTCGGAAAGAGCTGCTGTCATCTCCGTCTCAATAAATCCCGGTGCTATGGCATTGACTGTGATACCACGGCTTGCCAGCTCTTTTGCCGCCGACTTTGTCGCACCGATCACTCCGGCCTTGGATGCCGCATAGTTTACCTGTCCGGCATTGCCGGAAATGCCTACCACTGAGGCCATATTGATGATGCGGCCTTTTCTTTGTTTCAGCATATATCGGGATACCAGACGCATCATATGAAATGTACCCTTCAGATTCGTATCGATCACCCGGGAAAAATCCTCATCGCTCATCCGCATCAGTAAGCCATCTCTGGTGATCCCCGCATTATTGACCAGTACATCGACATGGCCATATGTTTCTATAACACATTTCACCATTTTTTCGCACTGTACCGAATCTGCCACATTGCACTGCTGCAAAACAGCTTCCCCGCCTGCCGCTTTGATCTCTTTTTTTACTTCCAGAGCTTTCTCTTCGGAGCCACAATAATTGATCACGACCAGCATGCCATCCGCAGCCAGCTTTTTTGCTATGGCGGCTCCGATGCCACGACCTGCTCCGGTCACGATCGCCGTTTTTCTCTCAGACATAAAGCTCCTCCTTTACCTTCTGCACATCTGCAAAAGACTGTACATTCCAGACCTTCGCACTGCGGTCGATTTTCCTTAAAAAGCCCGCCAGTGTACGTCCCGGCCCGATCTCCACAAACCGGTCCACGCCATCCGCCAGCATACGTTCCAGAGACTGCCGGAAACGCACCGGTGAAGCGATCTGCTGACACAGCAGCGGCACGATTTTTTCTTTATCCGTCACCGTTTCCGCCGTTACATTGGTCACATACGGAATCCGCAAGGGGTGTATATCCGTCGCATCCAGTGCCGTCTTCAATTCTTTTCCTGCCTCCTTAAGAAACGGTGAATGGAAAGCTCCGTCCACATTCAGCATCATGCATCGTCTGGCTCCGGCGGCTCTGAGCTTTTTTGCCGCTTCCTGCACCGCCGTTTTCCGTCCGGTGATCACGATCTGGCCCGGACAGTTATAATTGGCGATCGTCACATCCGGAATATCCGCCAGAACTTCTTCGATCACATTTTCATCCAATGCAAGGATCGCACACATGGCACCAAAGCACTCCGGCACAGCATTTTGCATCAGTATTCCCCGCTTGCGCACCAGACGGATCGCATCCAGCTCAGTAAAACCACCGGCCACAGCGATCGCCGCATATTCCCCGAGACTTAATCCCGCTGCGATATCCGGTTGTATCCCCTCTGCCATAAGTACACGGGTCATAGCCAGGCAGGTCGTCACCATGGCCGCCTGGGTGTACTCCGTGCGGCCTAGCTGTTCATTTTCTTCAAAACACAGCTGCTTCATATCCAGCCCAAGCGCCGCACCTGCCTCATCATACAGCGCAGCCGCCAGCGGACTGTTTTCGTAAAAATCCTTTCCCATGCCAAAGCACTGCGCGCCCTGACCCGGATAAAGTAAAGCAATCTTATGCATACTTCTTTGTTCCTTTCAGCAGGGCTTCTGTTTCAGCCACCAGTCTTTTTACCAAAGCCTGACAGCTGCACTTTTCCTTTACCATACCGGCGCTCTGCCCGGCCATCACGCTGCCGGACTTTACATCACCCTCCTGCACGGCCCGGCGAAGTCCGCCAAGGGTCAGTGCCTCAAGCTCCTCAAAGGACGCTCCTTCTCTTTCCTTTTCCAGATATACCCTTGTCATTTCATTGCGAAGCGTACGCACCGGATGTCCGGTACTGCGGCCGGTCACACGCGTATCGATATCCTTTGCCCGCAGGATCTGGTCTTTGTAATTTTCATGTACCTGGCACTCATCTGTAGCAATGAAAGCAGTGCCCATCTGTACACCTCTTGCGCCCAGCATAAAGGCGGCGGCAATTCCCCGGCCATCTGCAATGCCTCCGGCGGCAATCACCGGAATATCCACGGCATCCACGACCTGGGGTACCAGCGTCATTGTCGTACTCTCTCCGATATGCCCGCCGGATTCACAGCCCTCCGCGATCACAGCATCTGCACTGCAGCGCTGCATACGCTTTGCCAGGGCAACCGAGGCTACCACCGGGATGACCTTTACCCCGGCATTTTTCCAGAGCTCCATATACTTTTCCGGATTTCCGGCACCCGTTGTCACAACCTTCACACCCTCTTTTGCGATCACCTCTGCCACCTCGTCCGCATACGGACTCATCAGCATCACATTTACGCCAAACGGCTTATCTGTCAGCTTTTTTGCTTCCCGGATCTGGTCTCTCACCCAGTCTGCCGGGGCGTTGGCCGCACCGATAATGCCCAGCCCTCCGGCATTCGATACAGCCGCTGCCAGATGATATTCAGCCACCCAGGCCATACCACCCTGCAGGATCGGATATTCAATGTCCAGAAGTTTCGTTATCTCTGTTTTCATTTGCTCATCACCTCGTATGACCTGTGTTTTTACACGGCCACTGTATTTTTGCAGATTGCAGCTTTTTCGTACCTGCATTTTCAGATGTTTTCTGCCTTTTTTGTACGTGCTCTGCCTGCTTTTTATTTATGCTCTTCGATGTATTTTGCCACATCACCGATCGTTGCCAGCTGTTCCAGATCCTCCGACGGGATCTCGATGCCAAACTCCTCTTCCAGCTCCATTACCAGTTCAAACAGATCCAGCGAATCCACGCCAAGATCCTCTTTGAAGGATGATGTGGCACTGATGCCGTCCTCGGAAATGCCTAAATGTGCTGCTGTAAGTGTAATAATTTTTTCTACCATATCGGTATTCTCCTCGTTTTCTTATTTTTCAGTTTTCTTATACCTGTTTGTCTGCTTTTGTTACGCAGTTGCCTGTCATCAGCAATAAAAACAACCCCTCCGACCTTTACCATTCCAGCACGGTGGCTCCCCATGTCAGCCCGGCACCAAATCCGGCCAGCACAAGCCGGTCTCCCTTATGTAAGGCGCCCTCATGGTTCAACTCATCCAGCAGAATCGGTATACTTGCCGATGAGGTGTTTCCACAATGCGCCACGTTCATCGGAAACTTTTCCACAGTGATCCCCAGCCGTCTGGCGACAGCCTCAATGATCCGCCGGTTGGCCTGATGCAAAAGGAAATACCGGATGTCCTCCGACCGCAGGTGATTTTTTTCCAGCACCTCCCGGATCACCTCCGGAACTCTGCGGACGGCAAACTTAAATACAGCCTGTCCATCCATCTGCAGATCATACACAGGATCCAGAAAATCCCGACCACCATCGTGACGGCTTCGCATGGTCAGCGCCGCCTTCTGCCTGCCATCGGAATGTGCCACCGGCAGATATCGCCGCCTGTCCGACGCTTTTAAAAGAACAGCTCCCGCACCGTCACCAAACAAAATACAAGTGGATCTGTCATTCCAGCTGATCAGATGGCTCATACATTCACTGCCGATCACCAGCGCCGTCTCATACAAACCAGCTTCGATACCACTGACAGCGGTATTGTACGCCAAAAGAAATCCGCTGCAGGCCGCATTCAGATCAAAGCATACCGCCCGGTCTGCACCGATGGCTGCCTGCACCTCACAGGCCGCACAGGGCATGACGTATTCTGACGAAATCGTGCTGACAAGCAGAAGGTCAATGACATCGGCTCTTATATTCGCACTTTCCAGTGCCTTTTTTGCCGCACCGGCCGCCAGCGATACACAGGTCTCTTCTTTTGCTATATGTCGGCTTTCAATTCCGGTTCTTTCCCGGATCCAACTGTCATTTGTCTCGACATACGCCGTCCATTCTTCATTTGGCATCTGATACCTTGGAATACAGGAGCCTGTTGCACAGATTTTGGCTGCCATATGTGATATCCTCCTTTGCCTTCATTAGTTTGGCTTTCAAAGAATACACCTATTTAGTTTGCATGTCAAGTCTTTTGATATTCAAATATTAAGATTTCCGATAATTTATTTTTTGTTTATTTTTCAGAAAAATAGTGGATATATACGAATATTTGCGGTACTCTTTTAGACAAGTAAGAAAATTGGGAGGGATTTTTATGTATACTCTGTCACAATATGAAGCGGAAATTCCGGTCAAAGATTATGTTGAAAACTATGTAGATGTGCCTACCTTCCGTAAAGCCTGTCAGGCCTGTCCGAACTATGAGCATTCCTGGTCATGTCCGCCCTATGATTTTGATGTGATCGAATACTGGATGCGATTTAAAACGCTGCATTTATTTGCCCATAAGCTGACGATAGATCCGACATATCTGGACAAAACTTACGCTCCGGAGGAACTGCAGCCGCTGATGGAACAGATTTTTTCCGAAGGCCGCGACGGGCTTTCCAGCCGCATCTTTGCCATGGAAAAGGATTACCCCGGCAGTGTATCTCTGGCCGCCGGTGGCAGCTGCCCAAAATGCAACGGCCATTGTACCCGCCTCGACGGAAAACCCTGCCGCTTTCCGGATACATTACGGCACTCAATTGAAGCTCTGGGAGGAAATGTCGGACTGACGACTGAAAAGCTGATGGGACTGAAACTGGAGTGGATCGAAGAGGGGCGGCTGCCGTCGCATTTTGTACTGGTCAATGGACTGCTGATTCCGTAGGAATGTTTCTTGAATTAATATAAAATATATTTCTTGTACATATCAAATCTTAGATAAATCTTGTTTAACGTTTTTAGTCCAGCTGATTTAAACAAGCCAAAAGCCTTGATTTCACAGGCTTTTGGCTAACACGCTTACTTTCTATTCTGTTTCCTTTTCTTTACTTTCCTGCTGTTGAAGATAAAACATTGCCTTTTGCGCTTCAATCTCTGCTTTCAATTCTTCTTTTGTCGGCAGGTATAATTTATACTTTGAAGCAAATAACTGCTCATTGCCATGCATAACAGAATAACGGGCAATATCATCATCCGTATCAGAGCAAAGCACAATGCCTATTGTTGGATTATCGCCTTCACTGCGTTTCAGTTCATCATACATACGGATATACATATCCATCTGCCCTACATCCTGATGCGTTATCTTTTCTGTTTTCAGATCAATAAGGACAAAACATTTCAGTATGTAATTGTAAAACACAAGATCAATATAATAGTCCTGCTTTTCCGTGTGAATATGCTGCTGCCTTGCCACAAACGCATATCCCTTTCCCAGTTCCATTAAAAACTTCTGCAAATTTGAAAGAATACTCTTCTCAAGATCACTCTCGGTAAAATCTGTATTCTGAGAAAATCCTAAGAATTCTGCAACTACCGGATTTTTGATAAACTCCAGTTTATCATTTTCATATGGCGCTGTCAGCTTCTTCATTTCACTTTCTACAAGCTCTTTTTTCTGTGTCTTAAGCATACGGTAATAATACTGTGAAGAGATGTTTCTCTGTAATGTGCGGACACTCCAGGTTTGTTCTGCGGCTTCTTTTTCATACCAGTCACGAGCTTCTGAGTCTTTGACCTGCAATAAGGTTCTATAATGTGACCACGAAAGTGAAACACCAGATTGTCTACACTCCGTGTCGACAATTTCAGGAAATGTTTTATAAAATTTCAAATAATGATATAGATTACTTCTATCATATCCCTTTCCGTATCGCTGAGTCAATTCTTTGGAAATTTCCTTTATCACCTTTAACCCATACTCCGAGCGTTCATCTCCACCTAACTCTTCTTCTGCAATTCTGTAACCAATCAACCAATTTCTCTGAACAAGCAATGTATTGACAGTCTGATATGCAGCCCTTTGTGAAGACTCAATAATCCCACACATATCTTTTAATATGTCATCAGTTTTAACAAAATTATCCATAAGGCTATTTTGTCCGATTTTTTTTATTTTAGTCTCCATAGACATCACTCCTTGGAATTTTTCTTTACATCAGAAAACACGGCGAATGCGACTGGTGCCCTTGTTTCTGGCAGTGAAAACTGTTAGAACTTACCGCCTTTTATGCGGCATCTGCAGCGGAGACAGGACCGTCCTGCTGTACTGTGCACACTATGCGTCCGTCTCTTAAAACTTCACAACCTCCGGCTCCTTCGTAAAGGAAGAAAACGTAGCCGTAGCATTCTTAAAATACAGCACCTCCGTATTCGGATCATTTGCATCATACATCTTCTTCAGACTCGGATATGCATCCAGCATAGAAGCCTTTGCTTCCACACGATCATCCCGCACAAGTTCACCGGCAACACGAAGCCACTCCCCGTTCATAAAAGCACAGATCTCCACCTTCGGATTCGCTGCGATCTGTTTCGAAACATCCTTGGATTTTCCCGTCTGAATATACAGCTTACCCTCGAAAATATGCGCCGTGCCAAACGGTCTGACTCTCGGCTGGTCACCCTCTACGGTAGCCAGATAATATGTACCTGCATCCTTTAAAAACTGACATACTTTTTCCATCTGAAATTCCTCCTTGTCTGTGTATATACCTTTATGATAAACCGTTCCCCGGAAAATGTCCATCCTCCAGCCATCTTCCTCCCGGTTCATTTCCCCATTTTTTCAGCCATCACTTATCGAAAAACACCTCTCATCTCCGCTCTTTCTCAATGTACAATACCGAACCGCCGTTCATCCTCCCGCAATGGCTGCTCCTTCTTACGGATATCCGTAATCTCGATATATCTGTCGTTTTCCAGCGCCTGCACGATCATATCCAAAGCCAGCGGCTGTCCCTGCATCTCCGCCATCACACTGCCGTCATATTCATTTCTCACCCATCCGGTCACACCGTATCTCTCTGCCAGATGGTACAGCTTATACCGAAATCCAACGCCCTGCACACGCCCGAAAAAGCAAAACTGCTGCCGGATCTTCTTTTCTGCCATAGCCTGTGTCCGTCCTTTATCCTCTCATTTATACGAAATCTGCCCGTACCCTATCTGCGTACCATCCAGATCACCAGCCCCAGCTGTATGATCAGAAGCACCGGCACGCCAATGGAAAATTTCGGTTTTCTGGTCTTATGGTGGAATACCTGCATCCCGCACCATGCTCCGATACTGCCGCCAACAGCGGCAACCAGAAGAAGCGCCGCCTCCGGTATCCTCCAGAGACCGTGTTTTGCCTTGTACTTATCTATGCCGTACATCGTGAACGCCCATGTATTGATAAATACCGCATACCATAAAGCTATATCCGTCAGTTTCATCGCCTGTCACCCCTTATCTGTCCGTTTTATCTGCTGCGTCTGCCAAGCTCCCAGAATGCCACCGCACTGGCCGCCGCTACATTCAGAGAATCCACGCCGTGCGACATCGGGATTTTCACCGTGTAGTCACAGGCATCGATCGTCTCGTTCAAAAGTCCTTCGCCCTCTGCGCCAAGATAAATGGCCAGCTTTTCTTCCTCCCGCAACCTCGGATCATCAATATCCATCGTATTTTTACGCAGCGCCATAGCCACACTTTTAAAACCAAGCTCCCGCAACAGCGCCATTCCGTTTCCCGGCCAGTCCGTCTTTTTCGGAAAATACGTCCACGGAATCTGAAACACCGTACCCATGCTCACCCGCGCCGCACGCCGGTACAGCGGATCGCTGCAATCCGGGGTCAGCACGATCGCATCCATATGCAGAGCCGCCGCCGACCGGAAGATAGCTCCCACATTCGTCGGATTGACCACATGCTCCAGCACGGCAATCCTCGCCGCTCCGCTGCAGATTGCCTCCACAGAAGGCAGTGCTTTGCGGCGCATCGCACACAAAAATCCCCGAGTCAGCGAAAATCCGGTAAGCTTCTGCAACACTGCCGCCGGTGCTGTATATACCGGCACATCCGGACACCGTTTCAAAATCCGCTGCGTCAGCAGAATATCCGACAGCTTGCCGCTTTCCTCATCTGGCCCGGCTTCTTCGCTGCTATCCACCGCGTTCCCTGTTTCCTTCGTCCCGCATTCCGCATCCACAGCCTCTGCACAGCCATTTTGTCTGCACAAAACCTCCTGCTCTGCTGCCATCAGAAATGAAACCGGCTCCATTCCACTGTTTAACGCCCGTTCGATCACATTCGGACTCTCCACAATACATATCCCCGGCGCAGGCTCATACAGATGCAAAAGCTGTGCCTCATGCAGTCTCGCATACACATCCAGCGCCGGATCCTGAAACTCCGTAATCTCCGTTCTTTGTGCCATGTTCTCTATCCACCTCATCTTCTGCCCCCGACTGTCGATCTATATCACCGCTTCACCATATGGCATACCCTGCCTTTTACAGCTTTACTTCAACGCCAGAAGCTCATGCAGATCCTCTTCCAGCCCTTTTGCCGACAATACCCGCTTCGCCGGGATACCAAAATCGATCGCACCCTGCACATTTTCCTCCCGGTCATCAAAAAACAGGCATTCCTCCGGAACCAGCCCAAACCGCTGACAAAGCTCCGTAAAAATCTCCGGTGACGGTTTCCCCACTTTAACCATATAGGAAACCAGCACACCATCCATATCCGCCATAAAATCTGCATATTCCGTATGCTTCTTAAACAGCTTCTCCGGATAATTCGACAGAATATACAGCTTGTACCCCGCCTCTTTCAACTGATGCACCGCTTTCCACACGCCCGGCCGCGGCACATGCATATATTCTCCATGGTTGATAAACCACCCGATCACCTCCGCATCCTCCGGATGCTTCTCCTGAAATTGCCGTACCACATCCTCCTGCGTCAGCGTTCCCAGATCAAAAATACTCCACAACCGGTCCGGATCATCAAACATCTCATGCCCCACCCGGATCGCATCCTCCTCCGCCAGGCCATAATCCATCAACATCTGCTTCCATCTGTACTCGATCAAAACATCGCCCACATCAAAGATAATATTTTTCGGTCTAATCACAGTGCTTCCTCCATTTTCTCTATACATCATATTCTGCATTATAACGCATATTTTCACGAAATTCTATCCAGAAACACCCTCTGCATCCGCCACCTTTCCATTTAAAATTGTAGTCCTCAGATTCTATGTTCTTCGCTTCAAAAGAGATTTTTCACCTATACCCAAAATAAGAGCAGGAATTCCAACTTCTTGGAATTTCCTACTCCTGTCATGTTTTGAAAACGCTATTTAAAAAATGCTGTCATCGCTGTACTGACAATACACCGTGATCCATTATATATACATGATCGCACAACATTTCAATGTCTTCACGGTTATGACTTACAATCAGAAATGTTTTTCCTTCTTCTTTTAACTTCAAAAAAAGATTTCTCATTTCTTCCACACCCTGATTATCCAACCCATTCATGGGTTCATCCAGAATAATGATGGACGGATCTTCCATGATAGCCTGGGCAATACCCAGACGCTGTCGCATACCCATCGAATATTTCCCCACCGTTTTATCTGCATCTTCCGTAAGTCCGACCAACTCCAGACATTCCCGTATCCGTTTCTCATCCGCCAGATTACGGATATCCACCAGATATTTCAGATTTTTATATCCGGACTTCATGGGCAGAAACGATGGATTTTCTATAATAAAACCCGCATCTTCTATAAATTCTGTATCTGTTCCGATCTGCTTGCCGTTTTGCAGAATCTCTCCTTCTGTCAGCGGCATAAAACCACAGATAGATTTTAAAAGCACCGTCTTTCCCGAACCATTACGCCCGATAATACCACAGATTTCTCCTTTTTGTATATTCAAATTTATGTCTGTCAGTATCTGGACTTCTTTGATCTTTTTGGATGCATGTTTTACCTCGATCACTGTCTCCATTATATTTGCACTCCATTTTTTATTCACTAATATGTGATATTCCTGACTTTTTGCGTTTCATGTGATCCGTAAAAAAAATAACCACTATAAACAACAGAAAACTGAAACTAAAAAACAACACAGCATACGAAAGCGTTACACCTTCTCTTTCCAAATCTCCATTATAATTTGCCAGTTGACTCAGCGAAAGCGGAGAATACTGGTATATTCTTCTGGGTAATGTGTTTGCTATCACAGTATCTAAAAACAGATATATTACCGCTATAAGCACTCCCATTTTATGTTTCAACAGTAAATTTCCTGTATACACCACACATCCAAGCCATAAAATACATACTATTTCCAATAAGATACTGTAAACCGTTGCCCTGATCGGTGTAAATTGGAACATCGTATAACTAAAAGTCATAGGAATGCCTGCGTTCTGACCTGCCTCCGTCTGCATCAGAGTGCCAAAAATCTTCCCCCATTCTGTGGAAAACTGAACAACATCTGCCAAAGATAACAGGGCAATTCCCCCTATACTAAGTACATACAGAACTGCCATCACCAACATATACAACACCGTACCAACCTGCCAGCTCACTGTTCCTGTACGATACAGAAGATACATTCCATTTTCTTCATAGAAAGGGACATCTGCAAGCAAAAAAATCGCACCTGCAATCATAAATATCTGTAACATATAATCGCTTGACATAAACGGAAATATCCATGGCGTAACCGCAACCTTCTGTTCCAGACAATATGCCGCAATCGGACGTATATAATAAGAAATAAAAACAACCAACAGAATATATACCATCAGGGTATTAACCGTCCAAAATCTGTTTTGAAATAAATATCTGCAAACCTGTATGCTTTTTTTCCATACAGATGTGTTTCTACTTCCCATACGCAAGATCTTCCCCTGTTTCAGCATTTATACGGATAACATCTTTTGATGTATTTTTGACACCATCTGTTATACTTGTATTTGTATATTCTATCGTCCAATATGGACGAAGCAACTGAGGTTTCCATAAACTTTCACTGGCAATTGGAACATATTCCAGATAAATATTATCTATAACAGTGGTTCCCTCTGTTATCAGATTTTTTAACGGTACAAGTGCCTTTTCCAATGCCTCTGTTGCAGAAAGAATCTGCAGTTTTCTTCCTGTGTCTGCTATGTTATAGGGATAACTCATGTTAAAATACCGCAGGCCATTTTTCGTCACAACTGCTTCTACTGTACAGTTTTTTGCTACATCCCAGTTCAGCACACTCGAAATATACTGTTCTCCTATACCACTGTACACCGGCAAACCATCTTTTTCTACACCCATATATATCAGATAGGCTCCGCCTGCATATTGGTTTTTATCCAGTTCCTCGCCTTCTTTTTTGCTTAATTCATCTATAACACTTTCATCAATTGCATTTACATGAAGTATGTCACATTCCTCCTGTGTTACTTTTTTCACACAATTCATTATCAGATCACAGGCTTTTTGTTTTGATATCCCCGCAAGCTCTTTATCCTGCTGCTTCTCTTTATTTCTAGCATCCCAGATATTTAACAGGCTGAACAGGGCATCATCCGCTTTATCATTTTTACTGAAAAAAACAACACCATCAACTTCCCCGGCAAATCCACCACCAGGTGCATACATCCAGAAATTACCCTCACTGCTTTCCGGTGCTTCTACCGTCTCTCCGGTCAGCTGTTCCAGCGTCTCTTTTGCATCTGCCACAGATAACTGTGCAAGTTCAATCTTGTATTCTTTATAGTTCCCGAATCCCTCCGTAACATCAGCATCCACTGCCAGTGTATCTGACAGTTTTTTTGATATATGGGCGGGATTACTTTTTATTTCTTCCGGATTATCTTCACTGACTGTTGTCAAATTCTGATTTTTTTCTGTTTCTGTTATGGATGTTATTTTTTCGACCGGGGCATCCAGTTGATTTTGTTGAAAACGAACTCGTGCCAAACCCAATAAAATCACAAACAAAATAATTAACAGCACACTTCCCGCAACTCTTTTTTTCATTTTGTTTTTCTTATCCTCTCTGCACCTTTTTTGTCACGTTTCTTTTAAATATCATACCTGCCACCCCTGTTACTATAATGACATATCCCAGACAAAGCACGAATGTCCACGCATCTGAAAACGCACTGTTATCCATGGCAAACCAGCTGGATGGTCTATATACAGCCACTATACCCAACACATTGCATAACGTATTGATCATATAACGCACTGCAATTACCAGAACAATACTCATTCCTGCATTTTTGACAATTGAGGATACGCAAATAACCACAACACCATATACACCACACCAAAGAGCCATCATAAAACATCGCAGGATAACATATGTTTCATAATTACCTGATTTAGCGAGTGCCATACATAAAGCATCTGCCTGTGAAACCAGCATTTCCTGTGAAACTAATGGCAGATACTGTGCGAGTACAGCTGAAAAAAGCCCTATACTCAAAAAGGCCGCACAAAAACTTGAACAGAACACAGCTGTCAGTTTACCAAAACAATATCCATTGAGTGATGTTTTTGCAACCACATTTAATATAATACCCGCTTTATAATCCCGATAATATCCCAGTCCATAGGCAACTGCAGCCATAGCTGCAAAAACGAAGATTCCATAAAATCCCCAGCTAAACGAATTATTCAGATATTCCGCAACACCTAATGTATTTCGTGGATTTGAAATTAATTTCAACATATCCCAATTGTCTAATACAAGACATAATACACAGCCGCCTATAGAAATAAAGAACAGTACACTGATACTTTCTCTGATCTCCAGTATGCAATATCGCAAAATCTGCTTTCTGTTTTTTTTCATAATCTTCCTGTCACATATACCTGCAGTCTTAACTTTTATTCCTCTATTTGCATTACGGAGTAAAATATCCCCATAACACTAAATTTCCTTTAGTAGTACTCTTTGGATCCTTTCTTCCAACCAGTTTTGAGGTATACTTCGGATATACGTCCAACGTATATATCGTTGCCTTGCTTTTTGCATAACTACTTATCGTTACTAACACAGATGCATCTCCACCAGTCTTACCATCTAACACTTTGCATTGAAAACGGTTAGTACCGGAAATATTGGTGTATTTTGTTTTATTTAACGTTACATACCAGTTTGCTTCTTCATCAGCCTTACTTCCACTTGCCAAATTCGTAAAACTTCTGTTAGCTGCCTTATTAAATTCCCAGCTTTTTCTTTCTGCTTTTACAGGTACTGTAACTACTGCTGATAACATTAATGCCAACATCAAAATCATCCATTTTTTTACTTTTTTTCTCATTTGTTATCTCCATTTCATTTTCTTTTTATACATAAGCGCTTTTGTATTCTTTTTTATAATACGTTTTGAATATAACAATTTTTTTCCATATCTGCAATGTACAAACCAGCTAATTTATCTATCATTTTTTTAGTCAATCTCTTCATTGCGCTTTTAACAAGTAACAGTTATACTATTTTTGTTCTATATGGCATAATACAATTTAAATAAACAAAGGAGGTTATTCCATGGCAACAGTTCCACTCAGCGAAACTGAATTGTTCATTCTTGAGCATCTATGGAACACTAATGAACCACAGACATTCGCTCAGCTCATGAATTACTTTACAACCATTGAAAAAAAAGACTGGAAAAAACAGACACTGAATACATTCCTGCTTCATCTGACACAAAAAGGATATCTGACACTTTCTTCTACCGGCACACGCCGCCTGTATGCGCCTTCCATCACAAAAGAAGAGTATCAGCAAACCTATGCCAGAGAAATTGTCAAAATATCCTTTGATTCTTCCCTGACCACTTTTATCAGTGCTTTTACTGGTGGTCAGAAGATCACGCAACAGGAAAGAGACGAGCTTTTAGATTATTTGAAAGGATTATAACAATGATACTGCCTTTTACTATGACATTTGCTGGAAGTGTTCCCGTCATATGCTGTTTGATTTTTTATCTGACCGACCGTCAATCTTTCCATGCGATCTTAGCCATGTATCTGCTTCGCATCAGTATTTTCTTTTATCTGATACCGATTCAGCTGCTGTATCATGTTTTACCTGCATCTATCGTACCATTTAAACCTGTTTTTTCTCTGCCTAAAGACGAACACATTCTGGTAGACTTTCGGAATAAGCTACAAATACAATTAAATCAAAGTACTTTATTGATTCCATACTGGCTTATTGCAATTGTACTTATCGGTACTTTTCTTGCCCTTATATTTTTCTGTTATGAAATGTATAAATATCACAAAGTCAGCCGAATGTATTCCTCTGTCCCTTTCACCAATTGTGAAGAAGAACCCATCTATGCGAATGTTTCTTCACCGTTCACAATCGGATTGTGGCATACACGAATTATTCTTCCAGAGCATCAGAAAAGTACGGATACTGAGTCAGTTTTGTATCAGCACGAAATATTTCATGCCCGACATCATGACACATTTTTCAAATTCCTATGTCTGATTGTACTTTGTCTGCACTGGTTTAATCCTGTAGCCTGGTTTCTTTTACCCTTTTACTCATTTGTCTCTGAATGTGCATCGGATCAGTATGTAACGACACCGCTTTCGACAGAAGAAAAACGTGCATATGCCACATCACTGGTTCAATATGCTACAGAGAAAGAACCTCTTCCGCTTGTCTGGCAAAGCAATTTCAGCCAGTCAAAATCATTATTAAAAAGGAGAATCACACTTGTTATGAAACGATCCGAAAAGAAACGATTACATATGCCTTTATTTATGCTTTTACTGACACTGTCTATCGTACTTGGCAGTGCGACCGTATGGGGATATACACCTTTGCAAACAGTTGATTCTGACGAGTGCCCAGAACCAGGTGTTGAACTGACAGAATATCTTATAGAATCGGATGAAGACTTAGCTTATTGGGATCCTTACTATGCCCTTGATTTTTCCCTACTGGACGAAGGCATCATAGCCGATGACAATATAACTATTTATCCGTTCCCTGAAACAAATGAAGAATTAAGGAAAACATGCAAACATACCTTTAAACAGACAAAAAGTACCCGCCATATAAAAAATGCCGATGGCAGCTGTGTCATAAATGTATACTCTATAAAAGTATGCTCCAAATGTGGCTATAAAACCGATAAAAAACTGATAACCAGCAATACTTCTCCGAAATGCACACATAAATAGCTCAAATAACCCCATTCAGATGCTCATTTCCCATTCCTGCGTATCTGAATGGAGTTTTGTTATCATTCCAAAAAACAGCCGCGGAGCCAGAAGATCCCGCCCTCCCCATCCTTATATATTGCCACGACAGAAAGCCTCGAAGCGAAAGCGAGCAAGTTCTTACTGCCTGGGCTGACATCGGAAAGGGACAACAGCTGTCTCCCAGACAGCTGTTGAAGCTGCCCTGAGCAGCGTTTTCATCAGAAAACACTGCGAATGCAGCTGGTGCCCTTTACGATGGCTGACCAGACAGTTAGAACTTGCCGCTTCTCGCGACGGCTTTCTGTCGTGGCAATATATAAGGATGGGGAGGGCGGGATCTTCCGACTCCACGGCGTCCGTCTTATACATTTTTCAAATCACAAATCAACTTCCACAGATCATCAACAGACCCAATCACAACATCTGCCAACGGTGCAAGCGCAGCCCGACTGCCCGTCCCACTTAACACCGCAATCCCCATTGCACGGGCATTCGCCGCAAACCGCATATCATTCGGCGTATCCCCCACAACAGCGATCTCCTCCGGCGCAATCTTCCACTGCGCCGCCGCCATATACAAAAGCTCCGGATCCGGCTTCTCCGGCATCTGCCCGTCCGCCGTCCCCCAGAAGCTCATATACTGCGAAATTCCCAGACAGTCCAGACAATGCCTCGTAGACACCGCATCATCCGTCGTGGCAACTCCAATCCGAATCCCTTTCTGTGTAAGCCTCCGGCACAGCTTTGGCAGATCCGTAAACGTCGGATACTCCTGCCTCTTTTTGGCAACCTCCGTGCAAAATTCCCGTTGCAAAACAGCCGCAACCTCTTCCACGGAAGCTCTTTTTGCCACCGCCGGACTGGCCAGCCGGATATCCTCAGCAATCCCCCGGTAGCTTTTCCAGGCGATCGCCCCCTCCGGGTCTATCCTACCATCCCGGTATCCCAGACAGTCCAGGATCTTCCCGGTTTCTTCCGATTTAGGCACAAGGCCCAGCTGTATAAACAGCCGTTGCACCACCGGAACGATGGCCGGTTCCCACACCCTGTAAAAATCAATCAACGTCCCGTCCTTGTCAAATACTATTCCTTTTATTTCCATGTATCCCTGATCTTTCGCATAGCATCCCCCAGTGTTGCATACTGCGACTGTTTTTCTCCTTTTGTCATCGCATTTCCAAAGAACAGAAAACTGCCGTCCGTCGTCTCTGCCCCGAACCGCAGGCAGTCCCAGCCCTTTTTATGCAGATGCAGCGTTCCCTGCACCGTGTAGGTACGATTCCCGGTCTTTACCGTCTGCAGCGCTTTCTTTCTGCCATTGACCATGCAGTACAGCTGTGCCGCCTCATCACAGTCTGTAATAATAATCTCGTACACCAGCGTCGTCGCCTCCTCCGGTATACGCTCACCAAAGCGGATTTTTTTCATGATATTGTCCGCCCCATACACCTGAAATTCACTGAACATCCGGCAATGTCTGGTCACATAGCACCGGCAGCTTTTCAGCGCTTCGATCACATGCTCCGGTGTCAGATCGTGCATGTGCAGCCATGTGGCCGGATCTCCCAGAATCGATGGCTCTGTGGCATCGCCGTAGCGTTCTTCGATCAGATTATGGGAATCACTGCCGCCGATGGCACAGATCCGATACCCATCATTCCACAAAAGATCCGCCAGAGCCACAGCCATCCGGTTAGCCCGCTCCGCCTGTGCCTCCGGATCCGCTGCATACGTCGGATCATTGATGATTTCCAGACAATCCATATCCGCAAGCGGTAATTCATGCATCAGCCACTGCCATACATATAGAAACGGATGGTTCACCGAAAACAGCCAGCCGTTGTCATGACATTCCGCGGCCACCTTCAGGATATCCTGCCCGATCGCAGCTTCCTTTCTGTCACATAAAATGGCATCCAGACTCTGCGGTCGTCTGGTCAGTCCGAATAGATTCGCATGGCCCAGCACCGTTGTCATCTCCACCCCCGGCATAACGCAGACCCTTGTATCCGGCCAGCCCGTATGAACCACATTGTGCTCCGTTGCGATATAATAGTCCAGCTGCATCATTTCCGCCTTGCGGCTGGCTCCTGCAGGGAGCTCTTTGCCATCCGAAAGCCGGGTATGGGTATGCAGATCCCCCTTGTACCAGCGTACGCCCTCCTGATACACCTTTTCCCGGGCAAATCCGCTGTATGCAAATGTCTGATCCGCCCAGATATGTGTCCCGATACACTCGGTCACCTCTTCCTTCTCCTCCGTGATCACAAAGGAAAATGGAATCCTCACACCGCCGGTCAGTCGGTGGATATGCTCTGCAAACAGATAGACCTCCAGCTGCCATTTTCCCTCCGGAATCGCTCCCGGAATACCGCCCAGCGTCGTGTCCAGCCCGTTTTCTCCGATCTGCAGGACAGGGGTACTGCTGAGCTGCTTCTGCAGACGGATCTGTCCTTTTGGATCTTTTACAATAACCAAAACAAGAAATCCATATTTTTTTTCCAGTGTATACGTCATGCGCAACTGCTTACAGGCAGAAGGAACCTGAAATGTTCCTGTCTGCCTGCAAGCTGCTGTACCACTGATTTCAAAATCCAGTACAGTTTTCATATCTTATTTCCCCAGTGCCTCATCCAGTGCAGCCTGCGCTGTTTTCTGCGCCTCGTCGAGTGCTTCTTTTGCGGATACGCCGTCGATCTCTACCTTGTCTGCAGCGATCTTTAATGCATCAAGGATCGCACCGTTGGTCGGATCATACGGATACACCGAGCCGTGGGATGCCTGGGCAAACGGTACGGATGCCTGCGGATTCTCTGCGACATAGGCCGTATAATCTGCATTGTCGTTGATCTTTGTATTGACAGCCACATATCCGGTAGACATCGTCCATGTGACCTGATTTTCCGGATTGGTGAAGAACTTGATAAAGTCGAAAGCGCCCTGTTTTTCAGCGTCGCCGGAGCCTTCCAGTACACTTAAGGTCAGTGCTTCTGCCGCCGGTGCGGATGTTGTGTCTGTATCCCATGCCGGCTGCTCCATGGCTGCCACCTTTGTAAAATCAAGGTCTGCCTGATCTCCCGATGATCCTGTATAGCCACCGGCCACATCGTTTAATACGTCATCAATCGTATTGTACCAGTATTCCCAGCCCTGTCCGCCGGAATGAATGGCCATCAGCTTGTCATCGTTGATCCATGTACGGAAGGCTTCCCATACCTCCACCCATTCGTCGCTGTTGATCAGCACCTGTGTGCCATCATCGCTGAGTACCTTTGCGCCATTGGAGAAAGCGGCATCGATCAGATTGCCAGCGCCCCACATGGGTTCCCAGCCATAGGTATATTTTCCGGTATCCTTGATCTTTTTGGCTGCCTCTGCCAGATCCTGCCAGGTATGGATATCCTCTGCCTTGACACCGGCCGCCTCAAAAGCGCCGATATTGTAATACAGCACCTGTGTTGTCCCGTAC
Organism: Ruminococcus bromii; assembly: GCA_963603285.1. Taxonomy (GTDB): domain Bacteria; phylum Bacillota; class Clostridia; order Lachnospirales; family Lachnospiraceae; genus UBA11957. Next base: position 25,732 of record CAVCMG010000011.1, on the reverse strand, counting down.
GCCGGGATTGCAAAGGTCTTTCCCTCCGGGTCCTTGCCCATATTGGTAAATACCGGAATCAGGTCATCCTCGGAAAAATCGTCGGCTGCATCCTCATACGGCTTCAGGTCTGTCAGCAGATTCTTGTCCGACAGATTTCTGGCTACCGATGGAGTCAGGAGCACCAGATCCGGGGCTGCATTTCCGGCAATACCTGCCTGCAGCTTCTGGTATGTCTCGTCATAATCTGCCTGTGTTACAGCAGATACATGGTATGTGGACTGGGATGCATTGTATTTATCGATAATATCCTGTACGACATTGACCGCTGTTTTGCCACCGGCATACCAGAATTCCACCTCTGTGGTACCCTCCGGTGCAGCTTCCTGCGTACTGGCCGTGTCAGCAGCTGCCGCACTATCTGTGGATGCACTCTCCTGTGTTGTCTCCGCTGCGGATGAGCTGTCTGCGGCAGATGAACCTGTGCTGCCACAGCCTGCCAGTGCTGTTACGGCAAAAGTGCCTGCCAGTGCCATCGATACGATACGTTTTTTCATAACTTTTTTCTCCTCCTGAACTACGGTTCTGCTTTTTCTTCTTTTTCCGGACTTACAGCCCTGCAGACCGTTCTTATCGGCTGTACTCAGCCTTTCATACCGGTGTCTCCACCGATACCATTGATGAACCATTTCTGTGTGAATGCAAACAGGATCAACAGCGGCAGTACGATCACAGCGCTGGCCGCCATCACAAGCCCCCACTCCGTACCATAGGCTCCGCCCTCGATAAAGAAGCTGCGGAGGCCCTGGGAAACCAGATACTTGCTCGCATCGTTGGTGACCAGTGACGGCCACATGTAGTTGTTGTATGTAGAAATAAAGCTCATCAATCCAAAGGTAATAAACGATGACTTGGTCATCGGGCAGACCACCTGCCACAGAATCCTGAAATGGCTCGCGCCGTCCATTCTGGCCGCCTCCACCAGTCCCAGCGGTACCTGCATAAACGCCTGTCGGAGCAGGAAAATACCGAAAATACTCACGGCACTGGAAATCACCAGACCTGTCAGCGTATTTAACAGGTTCATTTTTGATAAAATAATGTAGCTCGGGATGTACGTCGCTGCTACCGGCAGCATATACGTTCCCATAATGATGGCAAACAGGATCTTTCTGCCCTTAAATTCCAGAAAAACAATGGCATAGGCCACCAGCGCCCCCGAAAAGATCTGCAAGGCGATCACAATCAGCGAGATCACCATACTGTTCCACACATAATGCAGGATCGGGGAATCAAACAGTACCGAGGTAAAATTGCTCCATTGCGGTGTGGACGGCAGAAAATGGGTAATGTCCATAATCTCCGTTTTTGTCTTTAACGCGCTGACGACCATCCAGAAAAACGGGAATGCCGTAAATATACTGACGATGATTAGCACGCCATATCTGGCGGTTTCTGCGAGGATATGCCCCGGTGTGCAGACCCCTGCCTGTTTTGCTGTAAGCGTTGTTGCTTCTGTATTCATATGTCCTCCTGTGTCATACCCTGCTGCGATCTGCAAAAATATCTGCTCCGCAGCGTATGGCCGTTAATAATTCACCCATTTTTTTGATGCTCCAAACTGTACGCAGGACAACAGGACAGTGATCAGAATCATGACGACAGCTGTTGCGGCAGCCTGTCCCATGTGAAATTCCTGGAAGCCAAGCTGATAATACATATACAGCAGAGTTCTCGTGCTGCCGCTCGGCCCGCCCTGGGTCAGGATCTGGATCTGATCGTAGGCCTGCAGGGAATTGACCATCGTAATGATCATCAGGAAGAACGTGGTTGGCGAGATACTCGGTAATGTCATATACCAGAAGCGCTGAAAAGCATTCGCGCCGTCCAGATCGCTGGCTTCGTACAGTTCGGTGGGCACCTTTTCCAGTGCCGACAGATAAAAGATCATCGCATAGCCCAGACTCTTCCACACCGTTACGATGATGACGGAAAGCATCGCTGTCTGGGAGCTGCTGATCCATTTCAGGGCCGGAAGTCCAAACAGGGATAAGATCTGATTAGCAAAGCCGCCGTCCGGTTGAAAGATCCAGGTCCACACGATCGAGATCGCTACGGTCGGCGTGATCCACGGGGAAAACAGGATAAATTTGAAAAATCCGCTGCCCCGGAAATTTTTCTGCAGTAAAAGTGCCAGTCCAAGACCTCCCACGATCGTTGGCAGCAGAGTTCCTGCGGTAAAGATCAGGGTATTTAAAAGAGCCGCATAAAACCGGCTGTCCTGAAACAGGGAAATATAGTTTTTCAATCCGATAAAGTTGTAATCAACGGTCATAAAATCCCAGTCCGTCAGGCTCAGCCAGATCGACCGGCAGATTGGATATATCCAGAATACGATCAGCGGTATCAGTGCCGGCAGTACAAAAAGCAGGACGGTTCCTGTCTTTTTCAGCTGCACAAGCTGCGTTCCTGTCTCTGCTTTCTCTTTTTTCAACGGTATGGAACGTGTCAGTTTTTTTGCTGTGACCGACGGGCCGACAGCGACATTATTCATACTTTGCATGTGCTCCTCCTTCAAATGTACGGTGTTTATTGTACGGAGGGTATGTAAAATGCGCTACTGCGCTTTGGTAAGGAGTTTGTAAGAAGTTATGGATCTGTTTGTCTGAAATGTAAGTGTTCTGTAAATTGTATGGGGTGCAAGACAGGACTTCTGGCAGTACAGACATTTTGTTTGTTACTGGCAAAAAAGGAGATACAACCGCTCTGTGGTCGTATCTCCTGAAAAATCTGCTCTGTTGTTTGCTCTGTATACGCTACAGAGCCGCCTTCCCCGGCATCTGGTACTGCTTATTCTGGCACTGCCCGATCAGTGTTTCAATCGTCAGTTCAAACGTATCCGAAAGACGCAGTAACAGCTCCTCGCCGTCCTCTGTCATCCCCTCCTGGATCCAGTGATGCGTATAGTCTATGATCGCACAGCTGTAAAAGCTGATGATGTAACGGATATCCCATTCCGAAAGATGCGCATCCTTCGCGCGGTACTCTACAAACGGCCGGACAAAGTCCCGCACAACATTGATCAGATAATTCATCAGAATATCTTCATGCCTCGACTTTGCCAGATGCAGTACGGCGCTTTTATGCTGCAGAATGATGGCGAAAGCGGCTTTGTAGGCTTCGTAAAAAGAGCCTTCCCCCGAAAGCTGCTGCTTCAGATGTTCTCTTTCTTCAGCGAAAATATCCTCCAGCACATCGTAAATATCCCTGTAATAATAATAAAATGTGTTTCGATTTAACTCACAGCGCATGACAATATCCTTGACTGTGACCTTGTCAAACGGCTTTTCCTCCAGCAGCTCCATATACGCCTGTCGGATTGCCTGCTTTGTAAATTTCGACATATTTCCTCTGCTCCGTATATTCTATAGTCCCAGTACTGGATTATAGCTTTTTTCAACGGTTTTCGCAACCGATAAAAAACGCTTAACTGTCGAGATAAGCCACCAGAAGACGCAGCGTATTGTCTACGGCATCGACATGGGAACGCTCATAGCCATGGGACGCATAAACCCCCGGACCGATCAGACCATGCTTTGCATCCGCTCCGGCACTCATCGCCGCATCCGCATCCGAGCCATAATGTGGATAGACATCCGCTGCATAGCTGATACCATTCGCTTTTGCCGTAGCGATCAGCTTGCGTACCACATCATAATGGTAAGGTCCACCGCCGTCCTTGACACAGATGGATACCTGATGCTCGTCACATTCCAGCCCCTTGCCAATGCAGCCCATATCTACGGACAGCAGTTCCTCAATATCTGCCGCAATCGGTGCACAGGCGCCGTGTCCGACTTCCTCAAATACGGTAATATGCTCATATACCTTACGTTTTAAAGCTACATGCTCTTCTTTCACATATTTTGCATAGCCTAAAAGGATCGCCGCACTGAGCTTGTCATCCAGGAAACGGCTCTTGATATAACCGGATGCCGTCACGCGGGTACGCGGCTCCACACATACCATACAGCCATTCTCAATCCCCAGCTTATGCACATCCTCTTTTGTCCGGACGTCCTCATCCAACACAACCTCCACCGTATCGAAGCTGCGCTTTGTATTGCTGAATTCGCCGTTAACATGGATCGATGCGTCAATCAGCTGGATCGTACCCTCGTACACCTTACCGTCAAAGCTGTACACACGGCAGTTTTCTGTCTCGGTATTGTTGGCATTTAAACCGCCAAGAGGCGTCAGGCGCAGACGGCCATCAGCCTTGACCTCGGCCACCATGGCTCCCAGTGTATCGGTATGCGCCATCAGCGACACCGGATCGCCCTCACCGCCAAGGCATACGGCAACGCCGCCCTTTTTCGTCTGCCATGGCTCATAGCCAAGACGGGTAAATTCTTCCATCAGATACGCCGCCACCTTCGCTGTAAAGCTCGTCGGACTGTCGATGGCCAGCAGCTGTTTCATCTGTTCGATGATATACTCTGTATATTTTTCCAAACGTAATTCCTCCTGTATCTGTTCTGTCGAATACAGATTTTCTTTCTATATTAAAATAACACTTCGATACGTCTTTATTCTGCCGTATGTGCTTCCATATTTTCCGGCAGCACCAGATTTAAGATGATCGCTACCAGAAAAACAACCGCTACACAGTTCTGTCCGAACACATTCTGGATCATCTGCGGGAAGATATTGAACAGATCCTCACACTGGGTAAAGCCCAATCCCACGCTTAAGGAAAGCGCAGCAATCGTAATATTTCTCTGGCTGAAGCCGCACTTGCTGATCATCTGCAGACCGCTGACAACGATCGTACCAAACATCATGATCGTACAGCCACCCAGTACAGCATCCGGCAGCGTAGCCAGAAGCGCACCGAAAATCGGGAAAATACCGGCCAGCAGCATGATCACGGCTCCCGTAGCGATCGTAAAACGATTGACTACCTTCGTCATGGCCACCAGTCCCACATTCTGGCTGAAGGATGTGATCGGCAGACAGCCAAACAGGGACGAGATCGAGCTGACAAAGCCATCGCAGGTCAGAGAGCCCGACGTCTCCTTTACCGTTACCTCCCGGTCAAGGCCGGAAGCCGCCAGCGCCGCTGTATCACCGATCGTCTCTGTCGCAGAAACCAGAAAGATCAGCACAACAGATACAATCGCGTCAGGATGAAATTCCATCGTAAACGGCATAAATTTCGGCACGGAAATCACCGCCGTACCCGCCAGCGAAGAAAAGTCCACACAACCCATAACGATCGCCAGGATATAGCCCACCACAAGGCCAAATAAAACAGACAGCTGTTTATAATAGGATTTTGCAAAAATATGAAACAGGATACAGCAAAGCAATGTCACGGAACCTAGGATCCAGTTTTCCAGAGAACCAAAGTCCTCACTGCCGCTGCCGCCGCCAAAGGAATTTGCCCCGACAGACAACAGCGAAAAGCCGATCGCCGTAACGACGCTGGCTGAAACAATCGGGGAGATGAGCCGGATCCAGTATTTGGCAAACAGACCCAGCACACCTTCAACAAGACCGCCGATCAGCACAGCTCCCATCACCGTGCCATACCCGTACTGCGCACCCACAAAGCAGAGGATCGACACAAAAGTAAAGCTAATACCCATGACAATGGGCAGCCCCGAGCCGATCCGTCCAAAGATCGGAAACAGCTGTACCAGCGTACCGATACCGGCGATCAGCATCGCACTCTGGATCAGCATCGCCAGCTCCTTATCCGCAAGCCCGCAGGCTCCGCCGACGATCAGAATCGGCGCAATATTCGCCACAAACATCGCCAGAATATGCTGCAGGCCAAAGGGAATGGCCTTCAAAAGCGGTACACGCCCGTCGAGGCGGTAGATATTCTGCATGGATGCAGCGGATGTGGTTTCGTTCGTATTCTTCATATACACTCCTGTCATTTTTTTACTGCTTCTGCCTTTACAGGCACAGTAATGTCCGATTTATGCATTCTCCTGTTCCATCGCTGCCTCTACGCTGTCCTCACAGCTTCGCATGGCCTCGATCGTTCTGGCAAACAGCTCCTCCAGCTCCCAGCCAAGACATTCTGCACCCTGACGGATCACATCGCGGGAACAGCCGGCAGCAAAATGCTTGTCCTTGAATTTCTTTTTCAGGCTCCTGACCTCCATATCCTTCGTACTCTTCGACGGACGCATCAGCGCGCAGGACCAGATCAGGCCGGTCAGCTCATCTGCGGCAAACAGTACCTTTTCCATCTCCAGTACCGGCTCCACATCGCAGCAGATCCCGTAACCGTGGGAACAGATCGCATGGATCATCTCCTCATTCACACCGCCGGCGCGAAGAAGCTCCGGTGCCTTTGTACAATGCTCCTCAGGATACATCTCAAAGTCAATATCATGCAAAAGACCGACCTGACCCCAAAATTCCTCTTCATCGGCATGGCCCAGCTCCTTTGCGTACCAGCGCATTACACCCTCTACCGTCAGGGCATGACGGATATGAAACGTATCCTTATTATATGTTCTCAGCAGTGCCAGCGCTTCGTCGCGGGTCAGGCTGCTCTGTAATGTTGTATCTGCCATAGTTTTATGCCTCCTCTGATGTGTACAATATCTGTCTTAGTATACACCCCCGCAGGAATGATGGCAATTATGGTCTGCACATTTTTGATTCCTGTTCCTGCATGGGTTACTGTAAAATGAAGGAAATACAACTTTTTCTTTAATACGTTAAATCATTGATTTATTCAGTATCTTATGTTACACTAACTTTCGTACCCGGCAGACGTTTGTCAATTGCCTTTCGGTATGTTCTGTGCTAAGATAGCACTAGTCCGATGTATAAATATACATTACTGAAGCATAGATTGGAGAATAAACATTATGGAAATGGATATGCGTTTTTTACGGAAGCTTCCGGTCCCGAAGGAGATCAAGGAACGTTTTCCGGTAGATAAAGCCATCGCAGACATCAAAGCCAAGCGCGACGAAGAAATGAAAGCCATCTTTGACGGCAAGATCGACAAATTTATTCTGATCATCGGTCCCTGTTCCGCAGACCGGGAGGATTCCGTACTCGAATACACCTACCGTCTTGCCAAAGTGCAGGAGAAGGTCAAGGACAAGCTGTTTATCATCCCGCGTATTTATACCAATAAACCCCGTACCACCGGTGCCGGCTACAAGGGTCTGGTGCACCAGCCAGATCCGGACAAGGCGCCCGATATGCTCGAGGGTCTGATCAAGGTCCGTGACCTGCATACCCGTGCGATCCGCGAAACCGAACTGACCTGTGCCGATGAGCTTCTTTACCCGGAAAATCACCGGTATATCTCCGATATCCTGTCCTACACAGCGATCGGCGCCCGTTCCGTAGAGAACCAGCAGCATCGTCTGACCGCCAGCGGTATCGGTATCCCGGTCGGCATGAAGAACCCGACCAGTGGTGATCTGTCTGTTATGATGAACGGTATCGTAGCTGCCCAGAGCGGCCATACCTTCCTCTACAGAGGCTGGGAGGTCCAGACCGACGGTAATCCGTACGCCCATGCGATCCTGCGCGGTTACGTCGACAACTTCGGCAAGAGCAGCCCGAACTACCATTACGAAGATCTGGTACATCTGTACGATATCTATATGAAGAGCAATCTGAAAAATCCGTGCGTATTCGTTGACTGCAACCATGCCAACTCCGGCAAGAAGTTTATGGAACAGATCCGTATCAGTAAAGAGGTGCTGCACAGCGTCCATCACAATCAGGATCTCCACGGCTTCGTCCGCGGCCTGATGATTGAAAGCTACATCGAGGACGGCAACCAGAAGATTGGCGAAGGCTGCTACGGAAAATCCATCACCGACCCGTGCCTGGGCTGGGAGAAATCCGAGAAGCTGATCTATGAGATCGCTGATCTGTACTAATACCAAAAGCCACATGATACGTCATATGTATCATGTGGCTTTTTTGTATCCTGTATTACCGCTGCAGTGCGCCCTGTAACAGCTCCACTGCCAGCTGTGTCTTTTCATTATTGGCCTTTTCATTGGAGCCGTAGATACCTACCGCACCGATCAGATAGCCATTTTCATAGAGAGCAGCTGCGCTCTTTTCTACAGCACTGGCTGCCTCACCCTGCAGTCTGGCTCTATGCAAAGCCTCTTTGGCTGCGGACAGGGAGCCATGTACCTGTACGGAATGTCTGGCCAGAGAGTTCGTTGCCAGAAGCTGACCCTCCGGATCTACGACGCAGATCGTATAGAATGTGCCGTAGGAATTATTGACCTTTGTGCTGAACTTCTTCACACGGTTGGTCACGCGGTCACGGCAAAGTGCCGGGATCTTCTCCACAACAGACTCTGCTATAGGAGCCTCGTTCTGTTCTGCAGTAACAGGCTGTGCCTCCACCGGCGGAACCGGCTGTGCAACAGGCTGCAGCTGCTGGCTGCTTTCTACCTGTCTGGCGATCTGCTGTGTCAGGGAAAGTCCCTGCTGTCTCGCATCCGCCATACGTGCCTGTATGTATAAATAATCGGACAGACGATTCAGATAAGCGCCCGCCTGCTCGTCCAGCGGATAGCTGGCCGATACTTCCGTAAAACGGCGCTCACATCGTCTGACGATGCTTCTTGCAATATCGATCTGCGCAGAATAAAAGCATCCACCCGGCAGGATCTCCCCTTCCGCCTGTGAAAGTGTTCTTTCCATCTGGCCGATTTTTGTCTCCAGTGCAGCCACCTGCTCCTTGGATACGCTCTGCTTCCGACTACCTGCCGGCTGTTCAACGCCGTGCTTTACCGCCAGCAGTACCTTCTGAATCTCCAGAAGCTCCTGCCATAACCCGGTATCCTGCGTCAGAGAACGCACCAGTCCGATATGGCTGTTCAATTCATCTAGTTCCCCCAGAAGATGGATCCGCACATCACTTTTCATCACGCGCGTTCCTTCTCCGAGGACGGTCACCCGGTGGTCACCGTTTTTTTCATAGAGTTTCATACTGTCCCCTTAGTTCTGTAGGCATAGCCTCCCATACTTATTTATAAGTATAGCACACTCTTCATGGCTTGGATAGAGGATATTTGCAAAATAATTCAACAAAATTCCACACAGATTTTTGTCTATAGTCACATTTTCCGATTGAAATCCACACAAAACCACACTCTGGCAATCTTCAATCCGCAATAGCTTCCAGATGCCAAACGCTAAAGAATAGCCATATGCATAGCAGCATAAAAAAGGACAGCACCGACACTGTGACTTTCTTCAGTCGCAGACATCTTTGCTGTCCTCATTTTATGCAAACTTATTTTACTTTGTCAGTTCTTCCGGAATTTCCTTACCCTGACGTTTGTAGTAATCCTCTACAGCTGCCTTTACAGCCTCCTCGGCCAGTACGGAGCAGTGGATCTTGTGAGTCGGCAGACCATCCAGAGCCTCTACAACAGCCTTGTTGGACAGCTCCAGAGCTTCCTTGATGGATTTGCCCTTGATCATCTCTGTAGCCATGGAGCTGGTAGCGATGGCGGAACCGCAGCCAAAGGTATTAAACTTGACATCTGTGATGATCTCGTTTTCATCAACCTTGATATACATTCTCATGATATCGCCACATTTTGCGTTACCTACTTCACCGATACCGTCGGCGTCATCGATCTTACCTACATTTCTCGGATGCTGAAAATGATCCATTACTTTTTCACTGTATAACATAGTATATTCCTCCTTAAATCAGATGCGGTCTTTCACCTTTTTGCAGCTCATCCCATACCGGGGAGATCTCTCTGAGGTAAGAAACGACCTCTTTGACATTCTGTACAATATAATCCATCTCTTCCAGTGTATTCTCTGCACCGATGGACAGACGCAGGGAACCATGGGCTACCTCATGCGGCAGGCCGATGGCCAGCAATACATGGCTCGGATCCAGAGAACCGGAAGTGCAGGCAGATCCGGAAGAAGCTGCGATACCTCTGGCATCCAGAAGAAGCAGCATGGACTCGCCCTCGATACCCTCGAAGCAGAAGTTGACTGTGCCCGGGATACGATGCTCTCTGTTACCGTTTAAGTGGCTGTGCTCGATCTGGGACAGACCTTCGATCAGACGGTCTCTTAACGATGCGATATACGGGTTATCCTTTTCTCTGCTCTCGCATACAGCTGCAAAAGCTGTTGCCATACCGGCGATGGCCGGCAGGTTTTCTGTACCGGCACGTTTGCCACGCTCCTGTGCACCACCCTCGATCAGATTGGTCAGCTGGATGCCTTTGCGGCAGTACAGCACACCTACGCCTCTCGGTCCGTAGAATTTATGGGCGGACAGTGCCAGGAAATCGATATTTTCCTTTACAACATCGATATCCAGACGGCCGGCAGCCTGTACAGCATCGGTGTGGAACAGGATACCCTTCTCACGGCACAGTGCACCGATCTCGGCGATCGGCTGGATCGTACCGATCTCGTTATTGGCATACATCACGGATACACAGATTGTATCCTCACGGATCGCATCCTTCAGATCCTCGAGACGTACGATACCATCCTCATGTACCGGAAGCAGAGTGACCTCAAAGCCCTCCTTTTCCAGACGTTTCAGGCTGTGCAGTACAGCGTGATGCTCAAAAGCTGTAGAAATGATATGCTTTTTGCCCTTTTTCTTACCGATCATAGCGGCTGTCAGAAGGGCCTGATTATCAGCCTCGCTGCCGCCAGATGTAAAGTAGATCTCCTCCGGCTTTGCATGCAGGTATTTTGCCATGATCTCACGGCTCTCCCACAGTTTTTCTGCTGCCTTCTGGCCTACGGTATGCAGGCTGGACGGGTTACCGTAAAAATTTTCCATACAATCGTTCATTGCTGCGCGGGCAGCCGGGCTTGTCGCTGTGGTTGCCGCATGATCTGCATATATATAGTTCATGGTATTCCTCCTTGTATCTTATATTCCAGTTTTCCTATATGTTCACTAGGATTAAATTACCACTTTTTTATTTTGCCGTCAATAGGAAAACTGTTATTTTTCCTCAGGCTGTGTATGATTTTTCAAACAATCCCTTACGTGATCCAGAAAGCGGGAAGCCAGCGCCGGAAGCTCCTTCTGCTTGTCCCAGACCAGCTTGTAATCCACGGTTTTGACCGGATCTACGATCTCTTTTTCCACGATCCCGGCCGGCGTGTACCGGATATCCACCTTGGGGAAGATTGCGATCCCCACACCCTGTCTGGTCAGCTCTCTGGCATTTAAAAAGCTGCTCATCTCACAGACAATATTCAGCTCATGCTCAAAATCGTCAAACCACGCCTCGATCTCCCGGACTCTCGACTTGCGGGACGGGATCAAAAGCGGCTCCTTCACAAGAAGCTTTAACGGAATCGTATTGCCCGGCAGTTCAGCCAGCGGATGATCCTCCGGGATCATGGCAACCCACGGCATGATCTCCACAGGAATGCTGTCAAGCCGTTCGTGGTCAAAGGGCTCTGCGATCAGCGCCAGATCCAGAAGTCCCTTTTCCATGCGCTCCACAACATCATCCGTACTGCCGTTCCACAGCTCATAATGCACCTGCGGATACTTCGCTGTAAAGGTCGATATCCACTGGGCAAGAAGACTCGGGCCACGGCCCTCCACCGTACCAATATACAGCGTACCGCCGATACCGTTTTTCAACTCGCTGACCTCTTCTCTGGTCTTGTCGATCATGGACAGGATCTCCTCGCCGCGGTTACGCAACAAAACGCCTTCCTCCGTCAGCTTCAGCCGCTTTTTGGAACGGTCAAACAGCTCCACCCCCAGCTCTTCCTCGAGCTGGCGCATCTGGCGGCTCAAAGGGGGCTGCGCCATATGCAGATTTTCCGCCGCACGGGTAATATTGCATTCCTTGGCTACCTCCAGAAAATACTGGATCGTACGGATATCCATGATCTCCCTCCTTTTCATACTCAAAAGGTATCGTTACTATAATAATATATGTATTTTTGTTTTCGATTGCAATATGTTACTATAATTTTTGTCAAAAAGCTTTGTATGCGGCAGGTTTCTCTATCCTATATTCTTCCCCCTGCCGCATTTCTATAAATTAGATTTTTGTAAACGGAAGCTTCTCCTGTCCATCCGAAGCTTCCGTTTTTTTGCATTGCATATCAACAATTGATCCAGTGGACCAATTTTGATTGTATTTATACCTGTATTTCCGACACTATCGGTTATTTTTGACACCTTATACTGACAGCTCCTTTTACTCAGTCAAATACCGTCAGTAATTCTGCAAACATCTCTACCTTCGCTTCTGCATCCCGGATCTCACCAAAGCCATACGCTGCCCAGACAATCGGCACACCTGCCTTATGGGAAGCGTCAGCATCCCCCTGCACGTCTCCGACATAGACCGGCGCTTTGAGATGGTTTCTTTCCACCACCAGACGGATATTGTCCGCTTTCAGAAGCCCCGTTCTGCCAAAGCTTTCCCAGTCCGTAAAGTACTTCCGGGTATCATGTGCCTTAAAAAAAGCTTCAATATAGCCATCCTGACAGTTGCTGACAATCATCAGCGGAATCTTTTTACTCAGCGCCGCCAGCGTTTCACAGACCCTGGGATAGAGAACCCCTCCGGTCTTTTCTATATACTGATTCTCATAGACAAGCACCTTTTCCCGCAGATCATCCTGCTGTGCTTTCGGCATATCCGGATACAGCCGGGCAAAAAAAGCGTCCATCGGCAGACCCATGCAGGCTTTTACCGCTTCCATCGTATGGGGGAAAGGCACCCCCTGTCCCGTCAGATATGTCTTCCATGCATCATAAAACGGACGGGTTGCATCCCAGAGCGTGCCGTCCAGATCAAATAGTATACCATCTGTTTTCATAATACTCCTCTTTGCGCAGCAATGCTGTGCACCTTTCGAAGGAAAAATGCACAGCCTGCGCGTCTGCCGGTAAAGTGTATGCCCGGCCATGTTTATTTTTACTGTAATGGATTGCTAGCCTTTTTCGGTACGGCAAAGTCCGGATGTTCTCCCTGCCAGGTTTCCTGCGGCATACAGCTCAGCATCCACATGTCCTCCGTACTCAGCTCGAAGTCAAATACATTCGCATTATCCAGCATATGCTCTCTGGTACTTGCTTTCGGAATCGGCATAATGCCCTTCTGTAAAAGGAAACGGATCGCAATCTGCGAAAAGGTCTTGCCGTATTTAGCTGCCATATCCTGGATCACCTGATTATCGTTCATCCGGCCCCGTCCCAGCGGTCCCCATGCCTGCACCAGTATTCCCTGTTTCTGGCAGTATTCCCTTGCCAGCTCCTGTGAATAGCCGATATGCAGCTCCAGCTGGTCGATCTCCGGCGCACAGTCTGTGACGCCTGCCAGATTTTCCAGATGATGCGGCAGGAAATTGCTCGTACCGATATGCCGGATCTTTCCAGCCTTTTTCAACTCTGTCAGCGCCTTCCATGCCCCCTGATCCTTCTCCTTCCAGTCCTGATCATTCTCCGAAGCCTTCGGCCAGTGCAGCATATAGAAATCCAGATAGTCCGTTTCCAGACGCTCCAGCGTCCGGTTAAAGGCTGCCTTTGTCTCCTCGTAGCCCAGCTCATCGTACCATGCCTTGGATGCGATCTGCACTTCTTTACGGTCGATGCCGCTTTCCTTTAACGCCTTTGCCAGATCTCTCTCCGTCTCGTAAAGCGAAGCCGTATCAAAATACCGGTATCCGGCATCGATCGCTGTCTTGATGATCGTCACATAATCCTGTTTGCGCGGATTGTAACATCCAAAGCCGATTTTCGGTACCTTTGTGCCGTCCTTCAGTTCGTAGTATTCTGTGATCAGTTCCTGCATGTTTCGCCCTCCTTATCTGTTGGTATTATAACAAATTTTTTCTTTACTGTTACACCAAATATCATTTTCGCTTTTTATATGTATATCGCTTCTAATATCCCCTGCGCTTCCTCCTGCGAAATATCCAGCCCCAGCTGTTCAAGTCGTACTTTTTCATATTTTATTTCCGAAAGAAACTCTCTTGTTTTTTCTTTCACAAGGCCTTCTGTTTGAATCCTCTCATCTGGATCTACAAGTTGCAGCAATCGGAACACATCATTTTTATGCTTCTTATAATCTTTTTCATTTACATGCTCTCCCTGTGTTTTCCTCTGTTTGAGATCCAGCCATGCATACATTTTAAAAGGGATCAGATACTCTGCGGTCAACACACTGACTCCCTGTACTGTCTTTTTCCCCCGCAACATAAATTCATAAAAATCTTCCTGTAACAAAATAGCAGAAAGACTGGATACCTCCTCTTCTATATGAACAGGAATAATGCCCTCTGCAACCTCCAACTGATAGCCAGGCATTCTGGAAAACAGCTCTATCATTACCGGATAACCCTGTTTCGGTTCTGTAAAGCGATAAAAATGCATGTCCTGACTGTTTTTCCAGCCACATGTATAAGCTCCCTCTTTTATATATTCCCAAAATATTTTTGCAAAGTCCGCCTCTTTATCTTCCAAAATGAGAATCGTATCTATATCTTTTGTTCTTCTGAATGAAAGATCTGCTTCAGACATCAAAATATCACACGCCGCACCACCAATAATGGTATAACAATCTTCATATCCTTCAAACTTTTTTGAAAGGACGTCATTCCTTCTACCATTCATACGCCTCCATGTATCTTTGCACTTCTCCCTCTATCCGCTCATCAGCAGTATCACACAATGACATTGCCAACGATACCGGATCTACTATCCTGTTCTTTGCAAACAGCCCGGGATCATATTTCCATAGTTCTACGATGCACACATCATCGTCCGACTTCCATTTCGGATCTGTTTGTATCCATTTTTTAACAGACTCCATTCCTTTATAAATTGCACAAGTACGCATTTTAGGAGTCCCCAGCATACTGCACTGACTTAATGCGCTTTCCCCCGCCGCAATCAGTTCTTTTGTTTCCTGATCTTCTTTGATATAAATTCTTTTCTGCACAGGATTTATCAGATATCCTCTGGCCATTTCATAGTATTCTTTTCCCTTCGCAACCGGACACATATGAATTTCTTTTCCGCACACAAGTTCTGTAAGCAGGCCCATATCCTTTAATTGTTCTGAAGCCCTGGTAATAGATGTTCTTGTAAGATGCAATTGTTCTGCAGCCTGCTTTTTTACTATATATTTATCCTCTTTGTTGTATAATAAATACAAAAAGAGGCTCTGCGTTGCCGGCATCATTTTACTTTTGGAATAGGTTTTTGTTTTAGGAAACTTATTACATATGGCCACACCCAAAAAAGGAAGATATACCTGGTCTGGCATGGAAATAAAAGGGATTTTCTTATCTATCAGTGCATTTCTTTGCACTCTCGTCAGCTTTTCAAAATAATAAGCTACATGCAGTCCACTTTTTTCTTCATATAACGAAGACTGTTTTTGTAAAGCAATTGTGCCAAATCTGTCATTTTCTGAAAGAAAAACCAAAAGAAAACTACAGTCTTCCACATCCACTTCTGCAATTTTCCTCCCTGATTTCATGTAAAGTGGCAGTCCCGTTACACTGGTTTCTTTTATTTGGCAGTTCCATCCAAATGTTGATTTTAAAGCGTCTTCAATCATATGCCACCTCCATCAATAACATTTTTATTTTATAATAACACTTAAAATGTTATCGTGCAATATTTATGTTACTATTTTCACTACGCTACACATAAATGATCTGCCGGAACAGCTTTTTCATATGCCTGACAACAAAAAAATCGCCTGCAACACAGCGCTAAAACTCATTGTGTTACAGGCGATATGTATCATATCTGCATATTATGCCAGTCCATTATCCTCAAGGAAATCATAGAAGCAACGTTTGCCACGACGGATCATGATGGTTCTGTACTGGAACAGAAGGATCGTCAGGATCGTAAATACGATGATGATGCCGACCAGTACCTGTACGGACTGGGTGATGTCTCCGGCGCCGCAGATACCTACACGGAAACCGTTGACAACATAGGTGAACGGCACGTAATCGTGCAGTGCATTGGCCAGCTCACCGGAAATCTGGATCGGATATGTACCGGCGGAACCTGCCAGCTGCAATACCATGAATACCAGCATCAGGAAGCTGCCGACCTTGCCGAGTGCTACGTTGGCAAAATACTGCATGGACATGAAAGCTACGCAGGCCAGGCAGGCGATCGTCAGCTCCTTGCCGAGATCTCCCGGGTTGAAGCCCAGAGTTACATGAGCTACGCCTACAACGATCAGTCCCATCAGCACTGCTGCCGGGTATGCCACGCTGGCTTTACTGATCCACCAGGAGAAGCCGCCTTTTAGCTTGCCTCTGTACTTTGTCAGCGGATACAGCAGACAGAAGGCCAGGGCGCCTACCCACAGACCTACACACATCATGTAGGCACTCATGGCAGAACCATTGTTATCCACAGTTGCTACCTGTGTCTCCTCGGCATCGACCGGATTGGAGAACATATCGAGGGTAGCGTCACTTGCTGTATTCTCCTTAACCTCATCTGCGCCATCCTGCAGGGCTGTTGCCAGCTCATTGGCACCATCTTTCAGCTCGGAAAGTCCATCGCCAAGCTCTACAGAACCGTCAGCCAGCTTCTGGGAACCATCCTGAATCTGTCCTGCGCCGTCAGCCAGCTGGACAGCACCGCTGTTTAATGCATCATTATTGGCTACTAAGGTGGAAGTACCGGCCTTTAAGGTCTCGGCTCCCTCTGCCAGAGCTACAGCACCTTCAAAGAGCTGCTTTGCACCGGCATTTAATGTATCGTTATTGGCTACCAGAGTGGCTGTACCCTTGGTCAGGGTCAGTGCACCGGCATCAAGCTGTGCGGTTCCGGCTACAGCTGTAGCGGTTCCGGCTTTCAGGGTCTTCGTACTGGCTGCCAGTGTGGCTGTACCGTCATCAACCTGTTTGGCACCGCCGTTTAAGGTAGCTGCGCCGCTTACCAGAGTCTTGGCACCTTCGGCAAGGGAAGAAGCTCCTGCGGTCAGCTTATAATCGTTTGTGTACTGTCCGTTGGCCAGCATTACACCGGATACCTGATCAAAGCCATCGATCAGCTTGGTCATACCGGCTGCGGCCTCCGGGAAGGATGAGGTATTTTTCTCTAATGTTTCCAGTCCGCTTCCAATCTGTGTGGTAATTCCACTGATTAACTGGGCTGTTGTTTTTGCACCTTCAAGCGAAGTCTTAACATCGTTTAATGTAACCGGGTCTTCCGTATGCTCTGCTATACCGGAAAGCGTACCTGCTGCAGAGGAAAGAGCACTCTTATTCTTTTCCAGTGTATCCGCTGCTGCATTCAGCGTACTTGCTGTATCCTCCAGTTTCTTTGTCTCCGTGGAAACAGAAACCTTTTTATCCTCTCCAATAGAAGCTACCGAAAGCTCATCTGCAGAGATACTGGAAATTTCGGAAAGCCCCGAAAGTTTATTATCATTTAACGTGGATTTTGCCGCATTTAATGCCGCTTTTACCTCTTCTGAATCTGTATTGGCAATCGCTTTATCAATAGCATCTACTGCTTTATTAATTGCTGCATTATTTGCATCTACCTTGCTGTTATCGCTCTTGATCGTACTGTTTACGTCACTGATCTTTCCATTCACTGTGGATACGGAAGAAGTAACCGCAGAATTATTCTCATCAATAGCTGTATTTACAGCCTCTGCACTGTCTGTCAGTTTTTTAGAAGCTGACTGAATAGTTGTTTTCGCATCTGTTGCGGCACTGGCAGCTTCACTGGAAGTACTTTTTGCAGCACCAGCCTCGCTTGCACCAGTCGAAACAGATTTCTTCGCTGTTTTCACATCATTTGCCAGTGCTTTTACCGCTTCGGCAGAGCTCTGTGCAGATAATTTTTCCACATCACCTGCAATACTGTTCAGCTTGCTCTCCAGCCCTGCTGTTAACGTTTTAAGCCCCGGATATGTATTTCCATAAACGGTATTGCTTTTATTTACAGATGTACCCAGTGCACTGATCCCCGCATACACCTGATCTAGTCCCCGCAGACCGGCCAGCGCATCTGCACCATCATGCAGCTGACGCACACCTGCCACATACGCTGCCAGACCGGAGTTTAAATCACTCGCACCGGAGGACAGTGTCTTTGCACCGGCATACAGAGAAGTTGTACCATCATATAAGGAAGCTGTACCCTTCTTTAATGTTGTTGTACCAGTCTGCAGCTGCGTAGCACCGTCGTCCAGCTGTTTACTGCCGTCAGCCAGCTGGGAAGTACCCTCTTTTAACTGCTTCGCACCGGCATCCACCTGAGCTACACCGTCAGTATAATCCTTAATACCGGAGCTTAACGTTGTCGTACCATCTTTCAATGTTGCTGTACCATCCGCCAGCTGCGTAGCACCGGCATCCACCTGTGTCACACCGTCGGTATAGGTTTTTAAACCTGTGGTCAGCGTCTTTGCACCATTCTTGAACGTCACGGTGGAATCCGCCAGTACCTGCAGATTCTCACTGATCGTATCGTTACCGTCGATCAGCTTATCTGTACCATCCTCGATCTCACCTGCGCCGTCCGCAGCATCCTGCATACCGTCACCGGCCTCCTGGATGGAATCAAATACTTCCTCTGTGTATGTACGGACGATTTCCTGAGCCAGGGTATCCTTGATCTTTGTCATCGCCGTGGAGGACAGCTTGGATGCGATATAGTTCGTACCGGGGTTAGTCTCGTAGTTGAGTACCATCTGCGCCGGTTCGTCATCCATTACCGTGGAAGCATTCTCCGAAAAGTTCTCCGGGATCGTGATCACCATATAATAGGTACTGTTTTCAATACCCTCCTGGGCCTCGATGGCATCCACAAAGTGGAAATCCAGCTCATCGTTATCCTTGAGATTGTCCACCAGATCCTGTCCGACCTGGAGTGTCTTTTCGTTATATTCTACCGGCTTGTCATTGTTGACTACCGCAACCGGCAGCTTGTCCAGCTCACCATAGGGATCCCACATCGATGCCAGAAACAGGCAGGTATAAATGGAAGGGATCAGAATGATAGCGATCAGTACGATGATTATGATCGGCCTTTTGAACAAGCTTTTCCATTCTTTCTTCAGCATGGCTGCTATCCTCCTTTTTTGTATATCATACACGGCTTTGCTTACTGGAAAGTTATTTATTAAGCAACACAGTGTTGATTTTCTCGGTGGTTGGTATTATACTAAAGTTAATTAGATAACACAAACGTCAATATCCTACTTTTCGACTATAAATCGACATTTCCCCTATTTTTGATGAATATTATAAAAAAAAGTACATATTGACGATAAGGAGGACAGATATGGAAACAGAAAAAGTAGACCGCAGGGTACGAAAGACCCGGAAACAGCTGCGGGAAGGTCTGGCCCGTCTGCTGGAGAAAAAGAGCATCCGGGATATCAAGGTGAAGGAGCTGGTCGAAGAAGTGGACATCAATCGTTCCACCTTCTACCTGCATTATTCCGATATCTACGATATGCTCGAAAAGATCGAGGAAGAGCTGTTTGAAGAGATCCAGACGGCCATGAAAAACCATCCCATCAGCGCCGACGCCCAGTCCCAAGCCTTTATCCGCCAGATCTTTCAGATCATGGACGACAACCGGGCAATCTGCAAGGCCCTGTGTGGCCCCAACGGCGATATGGCCTTTGTCACCCGGATGGAGGATGTGGTCGGCAGCGAAACCGTACAGGTCATCGAACCATTATTTAAAATAGAGAAAAAGCAGCTGCGTTACAGCTACGCCTACTGTTTAAACGGCTGCGTGGGCCTGATCAAGATGTGGCTTTTAAACGACGGTAAGGAAACACCGGAGCAGATGGCCGATATCATGTACCACATGGTCAGCAATTCTCTGAACGGTTATCTGGAAACCAACAGACAGCACACCAGACCGTAGCTGGCTTTACAGACCGCATTTTCTGTAGTATCGGTAGGAAAATACGACATTTCATAAAAAGTTTAGAAAAAGAACAGGATTGCTCTATAGCTTTTTTTCTCATATTCGGTACAATAAAAGACAGAGTATGGTTCATCTGTCGCCTGACTGCCGACGGATGGACACAGAGCAGAAAGGTTCACATTATGAGCAAAGTAATAGGTATAGATCTGGGAACCACCAACAGCTGTGTCGCTGTTATGGAGGGCGGCAAGCCTGTGGTCATTCCCAATGCGGAGGGCGGACGTACAACACCTTCCGTCGTAGCATTTGCCAAAAACGGAGACCGGCTTGTCGGTGACAGCGCCCGGCGCCAGATGACGGTAAATCCCCGGCAGACCGTGACTTCAATCAAGCGGCACATGGGCAGCGATTACCGCATCATGCTGGAAGGCCGGCGGTATAATCCGCAGGAGCTCTCCGCGTTTATTCTGATGAAGCTGAAAAAGGATGCCGAAAGCTTTCTCGGCGAAGAAGTGACGGAGGCCGTGATCACCGTCCCCGCGTATTTCAACGATGCCCAGCGCCAGGCTACCAAGGATGCCGGACGTATCGCCGGACTGCATGTACAGCGTATCATCAACGAGCCAACCGCAGCGGCTCTGGCCTACGGTCTGGATCACGGCAGCCCGCAGAAGATTCTGGTTTACGATCTGGGCGGCGGTACGTTTGATGTCTCGATCATCGAGATCGGTGACAATCTGATCGAAGTCCTGTCGACAGCCGGTGACAATCATCTCGGCGGTGATGACTTTGACCAGCGGATCGTTGACTGGGTAGTCCGCGATTTCAAGCGACTGCATCATTACGATCTGTATAAGGATTCCACGGCACTGCAGCGTGTCCGTGAAGAAGCGGAAAATGCCAAAAAAGCGCTTTCCTCTGCTTCCACCGTTACGATCAATATCCCGTTTATTGCCAGCGTCAAGGGTACGCCGCTGCATCTGGAAACAGAGCTCAGCCGCAATACCTTTAACGAACTGATCCGCGATCTGGTTGACCGCACGGCTGCTCCGGTCCAGCAGGCGCTGCAGGATGCCGGTCTGCGGGCTTCGGATCTTGGCATGGTACTTTTAGTCGGCGGTTCCACAAGGATCCCGGCGGTACAGGATAAGGTACGTTCCCTTTTACAGAAGGAACCGTCCCGCGGTCTGAATCCGGATGAATGCGTGGCTCTGGGTGCCTGCATCCAGGGCGGCAAGCTGGGGGGCAACCTGCCATCCTCGAGTGTCGCCAACGATATTATCCTCATGGATGTTACGCCGCTGTCCCTTTCCATCGAGACCGTCGGCGGCGTGGCCACCCGTCTGATCGACCGCAACACGACCATCCCCACCCGCAAGAGCCAGATTTTTACCACGGCAGCTAATTTCCAGACCTCTGTGGATATCAAGGTTTTACAGGGCGAACGGCATTTTGCCCGGGACAATAAGCTGATCGGCAATTTCCGTCTGACCGGCATCAAACGTGCCCGCGCAGGCGTTCCACAGATCGAGGTCACCTTTGATATCGATGTCAACGGGATCGTCAAGGTATCCGCCACCGATCTCGGCACAGGAAAAGCCCAGGAGATCACGATCACTTCCAGCTCCAATATGTCTGAAGAGGAGATCGAGGATGCGATCCGCAATGCCAACCGCTTTGCCTCCGAGGATCAGGCGATCCGCGACGCGACGCAGCTGCACAACGAGGCCGCAACGCTGTATTACCATGCGGAAACCGCACTGAAGGAAAAGAAAAAGGCGCTGGATCCTGCGGTGAAAAACCAGATCAAAAAGGATCTGTCCACCTTAAAGCGTCTGATCCATGCAGCCAAACCGGAGCGCATGACGCCCCAGCTGCAACACGAATTACAAGAAGCAAAAGAAGCGCTGGAGCATTCCGCATCCGGCATCCTGTAGGGAGGAAATACAATGAATATCTGTCTGTTTGGCGCAGCCAGCGCACTGGTCGATGCCAACTACATGAAGGCTGTTGAAGAACTCGGTGAAATGATGGCAAAGAAGGGCCATACCATGATTTACGGCGCAGGAGCCACCGGTCTGATGGGCGCTGCTGCCCGCGGTATGTCCAAAGTACACGGCCGCCAGATCGTCGGCATTGCCCCCAGATTTTTCGATACCGAGGGCATCCTGTACAAGCAGTGCAGTGAAATGATTTACACCGACACCATGCGGGAGCGCAAAAGCCTTATGGAAGAAAAGGCCGACGCCTTTATCATGGTTCCCGGCGGTATCGGTACGTTTGAAGAATTCTTTGAGGTACTGACCCTGAATCAGCTGGGACAGATGCACAAGCCTATCGCGGTTTACAATATCAACGGTTATTTCAACGATCTGTATGCACTGTTACAGAATATCGTCCGGTCACATTTTGCCGAGAAAGATATCCTGCAGCTTCTGACCATGTATGAAAGTGCAGAAGAAATGCTGAGTGATCTGGAACACACGGTAAAAACAGACAATGCCTGAAACCACTGCCGCTCTTTTTCAGGGGCGGCAGTATTTTTCACCCTTTTTCATGGCACAGCTGTCGCCGTTTTTTCTTTTCCTTCCATATATAATGCATCATAGTCCATTCTCTGTAACATGTCCTTGTCAGTCGCCCGGTTTCCCCTTATAATAAAAAAGTCGGTTCACCCGACAATATTTCTTATAAAAAGGAGTCACTATGGACTTATTCGTTATTATCAAACAGCTGATCCAGCTGTTTCTTATGCTGTTTCTCGGCTATTTTCTCTGTAAGGTGGGCGTCTTTGACCGGCATACCAACCAGAAGATGACAAAGCTCTGTCTGTATGTCACTACGCCCTGCCTGATCCTGACCTCTGTGCTGCAGCAGGAAGGGACACCGGACTACCATCTGATTGCCCTCACCTTTGCTGTAGCCTTCGGATACTATATTGTGATGCCCTTTATCGGCTGGCTGATGACTGTCGTCCTGCGGCTGCCAAAAAATAACCGTGGTCTGTATATCTTTATGTCCGTCTTTGAAAATACCGGCTTTATGGGCATTCCGCTGATCAGTGCGATCTATGGCAGCGTCGGTGTTGTCTACACAGCGATCTTTAATGTAGCTTTTAATCTGTCGTCCTTCAGCTATGGCCCGGCGGTTTTAAATATCGGTATGAACCGCTCCTCCAAAACCAGTCTGAAGGAAATACTGTCACCGGGTACAGTGCTGTCTCTGCTCACAATCGTTATCTACCTGACCGGAATCCACCTGCCCTCCATCGTGACCGGTGTTGTCTCCTCCGTAGGTGCTATTACATCACCGATGGCCATGATGCTGACCGGCTCCGCACTGGCGCTGATGGACATCCGCACCGTATTTACCGATATCCATGTGTATCCGTTTCTGGCTGTGCGGCAGTTTATCTTCCCACTGCTGGTCTTCCCGCTGTTTGCCCTGATCATCAAGGATCCCGTACTGCTCGGCGTTTCCTTTATCATGACCATCATGCCGTGCGCCAGCAACTGCGTACTCTTTGCCACAAACTTTGATAACGATGAAGCCCTCGCCGCCCGGACCGTATTTATCAGCACAATGCTGTCACTGATTTCGATACCGCTGCTGGTGAAGCTGTGTCTGGTGTAAAACTGTCCGTATACTATTTATTTTTCCGGTATCCTGCCTCGTCACGGTACTCGGGATGTTCCTTTATGTACGGGTCGCGGTCGCCGCAAATGGTATAATCACATTTGCATCCGTCAACACAGGTAGACGTACGGATAAGCTTTGCGTGGATTAACTCCATAGATGGATAGTCCACATTGCAGAGCGCCGGTGCGATTTCTTCCAGTCCGTATTTCCTGGCAAATTCCGCCACAGGGCATGCCGTGAACTCATAATAGATCGGCTTGCCCTTGGCAAGGGGAGCCACATGCATTTCATAATCATGCCACTGGTCGCAGCCTTTTTTCGCACGTGTAAATGCCAGGTGCATCAGCTTTCGCCAAAACGGTTTGTTGCAGTCTACGAATTTTAATTTACGGAAAGACGGCAGGATCAGATTTTCTTCGAGCTCCTCGATTTCCCGAAAGGATGTGACAGACCGGCATACCGCATAGTAGCTCATAATCGCTATACAGTCATACGTGCCGCCTGCGCCGTTATGGAAATTCTTTTTCCCACCGAGATCCGTGCGCCAGTCAGAAAGAAATTCCACATATTTCTGCTGCACCTGCCCCCAGACCGCCTCTCTCTGTTCGGGAGGATAGTGCAGGGCAAGCTTCTTCTGGATCTCATTTTTGCAGTTCTTTGAATACAGTACGTGGCAACTGTAGTCGATTGGCAATTCACTGTCTTCCATTTTCCGTACTCCTTTCTTTTGGTATCTACTTTATTTACATAAATTAAGCTTTTAATATCTATTTTTCTTCATTATATTTTATCTACTGATAAGATGGTAAGCCATTTACACGTATTTTCTGTGTTGTATATGATACCAAATCAAAAGCAGCCAACTCAATAAAAAATATCCTGCTTTTTCTCCTGTGTTGCTTCCGCATATTCAAGCAGAGTATATTCGCCTTTTGGAATCTTATCTCCATGTATTTTCTTTCGATGACCACATCCCAAAAAATTCATCTTTTTGCAGTAGTGCTCCATACACAGGGCCGATAAACCGGTAAATCTGTACCAGCACAGAAGAAAAATCAGGCTTTTCAAGTCCTGGTCCGGGATTGTAATTATTCCATAGTTTTTGAAGAAATTCATTCTGATCAAATGCTCTTATTTGTTCCATGCTATCTCTCTCGTATGGCGTTCCTCTATGCTGCAAGGTTTCAAAAATTGCTTTCTGCAACACCCTGCCTTCAAAATCAAATACCTGCGACCAGTAATAAATATCATAAAAATCTTTCATCCTACTGGAAGCAGTCATTCTTTTTAAGATGGCATCAAATTTCTCCGCCATTGTGCTCTCCAAAGAATATGTATAAATATTGGGTTCCTTAAAGCCCTCCAGCCTGGTTGTCACATTTCTCTTGACTGCACCAGGTATTATCACATCATCCACACCAATATCAACTGAAAATGGAATTCTCACATTTTTGATATGAGCCATCAAATTTATATCTATACCGGAATACTTCTTTTCTGGAGTAATTTCCCTCATTCCTAGCACTTCCATAGTAATAAAATCATTGTAAGTTTCCGTTTGACAAATTTCCTCCATGATTGTTTCCATCCCAGCCACATCATTTGACATTCTTCTTAGCATGAAATCAATATCCATAGTTGGTCTGCCCTCATAATTTGAAATAGTGTATAAGAACATTCCACCTTTCAAAACAAGATTCTCTGCATATCTTGACATTTCAAGCTTACGAAGAAACTCTTCCTGTCACCAGTGGTGTCACAATTTCATTATCCTTATAAGTTTCATAAAATTTTTTCATTCTATAAAGACCTCTTCGGTTAAATCCCTTTATTCCTGGAAATGCCTCCTGTATTTCTCTTGAAATCTCATCTATATATGCATCGCCATACGTTGCATGTTCCGTTTCCCTACTTAAGAACTCCCCTACTTTCCAATACATCTTGATAAGTTCTTCATTTACTTTTTTTAATGCATTTTGTCTTGATTCTTCGATTATATGGATTAATCCAGCTGCTGATATCAAATCATTACCCATATGAATACTCCACCTTTCGAATTGTGTCACCAGTGGTGTCACAATTTAATTTTCGTCATTTCGGCGTAAATTTATAAACTTCTTTCAATCATTTATCTTAATTGTACCAAGTCGCTAGCGCGACGGCTAGCCCTAAGTACATGCAACCACTACT
>CAVCMG010000010.1:0-89469 GCA_963603285.1 Ruminococcus bromii | reverse complement strand
CGGTGGAGATTAAAGCAAGCGGACATAATTTACAAGCAGTGGATAAGAAAGAAGCAAGCTGTACAGAAGCAGGCTATGAAGCTTACTGGGAGTGTCAGACCTGTGGGAAGCTGTTTTCAGATGCAACTGGAACAACGGAGATAAGCAGTCCAGTGGAGATCAAGGCGAGCGGACATAGTTTGAAAAAGACAGATGGAGTAGCTGCCACTGCAGCAAAAGAGGGAAACAGCACATACTGGCGCTGCGATGACTGTGATAAGTATTTCAGTGATGAAAAAGCACAGAATGAAATCAAAAAGGAAGACACTGTACTTGCAAAAATTGCTCCAGTTATCATCAAGGGAGATGGAGCAACTGTAACAGTAGGTGAAAAGAAGGCATTATCCTTTACATCGGATACAGCATATAATGATTTTATTCGTGTTGAGGTTGATGGAAAAACTGTAGATGAAAGCAATTACACTGTAAAATCAGGAAGTACAATCGTTACATTGAAAGAAGCCTATGTTGCCAGTCTTCTGGAAGGTGAGCATACACTTGGGATTGTTTCTGAGAGTGGAACAGCAACAGCACACTTTACAGTAAACAAGAAAACAGCATCAACAGAGACATCACCAACTCAAACGTCTTCCACAACAAAGACGTCAACATCAACTGGAACTACAAAAAAATCTAGCCCGCAGACAGGTGATAATTCAGAAATGCAGTTATATGTAATTCTTATGCTTGCTTCGATGTGCGTGCTTGGAGGTGTATGCATTAAAAGAAAACACAAATCCTGGAAGTGATCACTAAGAAAAATTTTTGACATTTTCACAGATGCGTGCTAATATGATTATAGAAAAAGAGTGCTACCGATAGACGGTTAGTCCACATACTTATTGATTACAAAGATAACCGCTTAGTTTGCAGACAGGGCGGTTATTTTTGTGGTTTATGATTATCTTTGCCTAATGTATATCCGATACTAAAGCAGGTTAAGCCGAAGCTCACTACTGCTATGAAGTCAACAATACTCATTGGCTTAGCCCTCCTTTCCACTGGATTCCCTTACAGGTTTCTATGTAATCAGAGGGTCACAGGTCTCCGTTTCACTTCGGTCGTTGCAAAACGAGTGCCACTGGCACTCTGCAACCCTCTGGAGAAGGACTAACCGCCTACCGTTATGGTAGCACCCATATTTTGATTATAACAGTCTGAAACTGTCGGTGTAATATAAAATTGGCAGAGCAGAATAGATGATGTATAAATAAAGTTGACATCTTCTCCTTAAGAATTTTTATTTAAGAGGAAAAGATTAAAGTCCGTTTTATTAGACTTGATATATGGTTTACTGGAAAAGAGATAAAACAATAAAGCAACTATCTTGATAAAAGGAGAAGGTTACACATGTCTTATTATGAACCGATACAGGAGACATCATATTTGTCCGTTCCAAATGCACCGATTTATCGAAAAATTATGAGGTGCTTTTATCAGGAATACGAGAAGGTCAATTATCAGCTTTATAAAGAAGATGTTTATCAACTGATTCGGCAGGATGAAGCCTTTGCCGGATATACGATGGAACAGCTGGTACAGGATCTGGATGCTTTGGTAAAATGGAAGAATCTCACTCCGATTCAGGATCCAGGACGGGTATATACGATAGCAGATTATAAAAATAAGCAATATCGGTATTCGATGTCAGAATATGCTGTGGAGATTGAACGTTTAACGGTGCGACTGGAGAATATTTTTTTCGAATCCGGCAATTTAGCAACAAATTTTTTCAGTCGTATTGAGAAGAGCCTGGAAGAATTCGAGAGTATGGAATATGCTTCATCAAAAGACGTGAACGAATGGTGGCATATGTTACAGGAAGATTTTAAACGTCTGAATCAGAATTATAAGGATTATTTACGGGATTTTTATTCAGGCCGGTCGGCTCATCTGATGAAATCTGTGGAATTTATTATACATAAGGATAAATTCATTACGTATCTGAACGATTTTGTACAGGAATTACAACGTCATTCCAGACGTATTGAACAGATTCTGAAAAAAGTGGATGCATCCATAGAACATACTGTTCTGGAAAATGTTGTTCAAAGTGAGCTTGATATCCCTCATGCCTTATTGGAGATACATGGAAATACGGAACCTACGATCCGGGAAAATGTATGGGCAAAATGGCATTCACTGAAGCAATGGTTTATGGATATGGATGGACATGAAAGCGAAGGGAAGAGAGTACTGCAGATCACGAATGATGTCATCCGGAATATTATCCAGAATGCCGCATTGATTGTGCAGGTGCAGAATTGGGGAATCAGCCGAAAAGATGACTATCGCAAATTCCTGGAGATGTTTCTGAATTGCAAAGATCTGGATAAGGCGCATCGTTTGTCAGCACATGTATTTGGAGTACAGCATGTACAACATTTCAAAACAAATGTACCAAGAGAAGAGGCAGCTATCAATCGCAGTATCTATGAAGAAGACCCGGCAGGCTATTTGTTAAAACCACATACCCGCTCGTATCGGGAAAAGAAGGATAAAATTGGTTTTTCAGATAAATCCATGGAGAAAATGCTGCAAAGAGAAGCCTATCTTAGAAAAGCACGAAGACAAAAAGAAATTGTTTTGCACTATATAAAAGATAACAAGATTGTTTTTTCTGATATTAAAGATACAGTTTCAGAAGAAACAAGGATTGTATTTCTACAATGGATTGCACAGGCCAATATGAGTTCTGAAAAAAAGGGACGGACAGAATATGGGCAGGAATATATTCTGAAGAAAAAGAAAGAAAATTGTGTGTTGAAATGTGAGGATGGAGATCTCACTATGCCATCTTACATATTGGAGTTTAAATAAAGATGAATGAAATCCGAACACTATTTGAAAATTTCTGGATCAGTAAATCCAGTGACAAAGAAACCTATTATAGAGTAAAACGTGATATTCCAAACTTCCAGAAATTTGTCAGAGAACAGTTGGGATGGAAGCTGATCCATACAGAAACGTTGCTGAAGCTGGAAAAGAGGCCGGCACATGCAGAAAGCTTTATGGGAATTACTGAGTTTATGGATCCAAGAGATTACTGTATTTTATGTGTGATTCTGATGTATCTGGAGGATAAGGATGAGCAGGAACAGTTTCTATTATCAGAGCTGATTTCTTTTGTGGAGACGCAGTTACAGCAGTATATGGTGATTGACTGGACATCGTTTACCCAGAGAAAATCACTTGTGCGTGTATTGCAGTATATGGAACGATTGCAAATGCTTCAGGTGTATGAGGGAAGCAGTGAAGCTTTTGGCAACGAAGCAGGACAGGAGGTTTTGTATGAAAATACAGGATACTCTAAATATTTTGCTACGAGTTTTGCCACTGATATTTCAAAATTTACATCATGGAAAGATTTTGAAAAAACAGAATTTGAGGAATTTCAGGAGGACAGAGGAACTGTGCGGATTAATCGTGTATACAGACAGCTTTCGATCTGCCCTGCATTTTATTGGAAAGAAAATGATGATGCGGATGCTTTATATTTGAAAAATCAACGGCAGTGGATAGCAAAATATCTGGATGAAAATCTGGGAGGCCATCTTGATATTTACAGAAATACAGCGAGTCTGACACTGGAGGAAAGTGACTGTTATGGTACTGTCCATCCAAGAAATGCCATGTTGCCAGAGGCGGTTTTATTAATCTGCGAAGAAATACGGAACAGGGTAACCACAGGAAAACTAAAAAAAGAAGAGAACGAAAGTGTACATATGAAAAAGTCAGACTTTGAACGATTGATTCTGGAGTGTCGCCACAGATGGCAGGATGGCTGGAGCAAAGAATTCAGAGAGATGGAAGATAAAAAGCTGACAGAGAGTATATGTGAATATATGAAAAACTGGATGATGATCCGATACGAGGATGAAAATGTGAGCATATTACCTGCAGTGGGCAGAGTGACAGGCTATTACCCTGCAGATTTCAAAGGAGGGGCAAAGGGTGAATAACAGATGGAAAATGAACCGGATCGGCTTTGTTAATTTCTGGTTATATGATGAAGAAGATTTTGAATTTGTAGACGGGAAGTTACTGTTGCGTGGTCAGAATGGTTCAGGAAAGTCTATTACAACACAGAGCTTTATTCCATTTGTCCTGGATGGAGACCGTACTCCGAGCCGATTGGATCCGTTTGGTTCCAGTGACCGGCGTATGGAATACTATTTTCTTGGTGAGGACGGAAAGGACGAATCTACAGGATATCTGTATCTGGAATTTAAAAAAGATAATACAGATGAGTATCGTACGATTGGTATTGGACAGCGGGCAAAACGTGGAAAAGCTATGGATTTCTGGGGATTTGTACTTTCGGATAATCGCCGGATTGGCTATGATATATGGCTGTATAAAGAAGTGGGAACATCCCGTTTGCCCTATGATAAAAGGGAGTTAAAAGCATTACTTGGTGAGCAAAATTTTTTTACAGACAGTCAGAGTGATTACAAGAAGCATGTGAACAGGTATATTTTTGGTTTTCGGAAAGAAGAACAGTATGAACTTTTTATCCGGCTGCTGGTTAAGGTAAGGGCACCAAAGTTATCCAAGGAATTTAAGCCGACAAAGGTGTATGATATTTTAAATGATTCATTGCAGACATTAACAGATGAAGATCTGCGTGCCATGGTGGATGCCATGGAAAAAATGGATGAGATCCAGGACAGCCTGGACATGCTGAATAGGGCCTTTGCGGATGTTAAGATCATCCGTAACGAATACACAAGATACAATCAGTATATGCTGGCGAAAAAAGCAGAAAATTACCTAAATAAAAAAGAGTTCGTTGAAACTGCACAAAAACAGGTTAAAGCACTGGAAATACAGCAGACAGATCTGAACACAGAACAGCAGGAGATAACCGAACGTATCCAGAATCTGACTGAACATATTCGTCTTCTGGAAACGGAAAAAAGCGGATTGGTAGATACAGATCTGGAAGCGGCAGACTTGAAATTGTCTCAGGCTAAGAAAGAAAAAGAAGAAGCTATACGAAATGAGCAGCGCTGGGATGCAAAAATTCAGGAATATAAAGAAAAAATATGGTCTACAGAGCAACTGTTAAAAGAACTGGAAGATCGTCTGGCATTAAAACAGGGAGCATTGAAAGAAAATAAAGAGTATCTGGATGAACAGCAGGAAGAGTTGCAATGGGATCAGCATGATACGGCAGTTCACATTATACAGACAGAACAGACAGATGCAGCTGGTGATATACAGAAGAATCTGGAACTGTTCCGTAAGCTGGTGGAAGAATGCCGCCGAACAGTACAGGTATATGCTGAGATTTCCAGACAGTATGATGAGGCTGCCAGCCAGTTGGAAAATGCTACACACGAGCAGAAAACAGCACAGCAGAATCTGGAAAACGCACAGGCTGCTGTACTGGAAAGCATAGATCAATGGATTACAAAATTATTTGCTGTCAGTAAAACAGCAAAAGAATGGAAACCGGAAAGACAGATCCTGGAAACAGCAGAGTATAAAATCCGGGAATATACATCGGTTGAAGATGCTGAAGCAATACAGGGGTCACTGCGAGGGGAATATGAAAGACTGCGTCTGGGCCTGACGGAGCAGAAACAATCTGCTGTATATGAACATAAGCTTTTGCAGGAAAAACTTGATAAGCAGTCGGCTGAGCTTGCCGCTATCCGGGAGCAGAAGGAGCTGGAACCAGAGAGAAGCCAGAACTCGGATAAAACCAGACTTGCTTTGGAAAAGGCAGGAATTACGGCCATACCGTTTTATAAAGCAGTAGAGTTTTCGGAAAAATTGGAAGCAAGCGCCTGTGCAAGATTAGAAGCCCAGCTGGAAAGCATGGGAATTCTGGATGCGCTGGTGATATCTGATGAAGATATGGCACATGTAAAAAGCAGATGTCCTGGATTTTTGGATACAGTTCTTCATGTGGAAAAAGAGGGTAACTCCAGCTTTTCAGCATTAGAATGCAGTACGGAGATTCCTGGAACCATACAAACGGTTGTCAGACGTATTCTCAGCAATATCTATGAAAGAGAAGATGCGGCAACGGGGATATATATTGGTGAGGATGGCTGTTTTTACCAGGGGATTTTAAGCGGTAAAGCAAATAAAGCCGGTCAAGCAGAGTATGTGGGTGCTGCTGCTAGGCGGTTAAAAAGGGAGCAGAAGATTGCAGAACTGGAAGAAGAGATTCACGAGACAGAAAAACAGCTGGAAAAAAGTGGCCATATGATGCGACAGCTGGAAGGTCGGATAGAGACCCTGCAAAATGAATACCGACAGATACCTGGCTTTACGGATATCAACCTGGCTCTTGATAAGGAAAAAAACTGTAGTCTGACAGTAAAGCTCTGCCATGATGTATATGTACAGAAGAAAGCGCAGGAAGAACAGCTTGCTGCGAAGAAAAATCAGCAGTATCAGTCAGTATTGCAAAAGTGTAAAGCATTTCCCTATGGAAGAACAGTAGAGGCATACGATGAAGTGTTGGATGCAGTGTATGAATATCAGCATATCTGGCAGGAAGTCCGCCAGCTATTGTTACAGATCAGCACAGAACGTGCAAATATCCGCGACAAAGAAGACAGAAGGGAAAGCGTCGAGCAGGAACTGGATACGGCATTTGTTGAAAAAAGAGGATATGCTACAAAGTCGAAGGAATGCGAGATCCAGATTCAGCAATTGGAGGAATATCTGGAAAGTCCGGAGATAAAAGAAAAAGCAGCCCGTTTAAAGAAAATCAGTGCTGATCTTACAAAGAGTCAGAAGGAAAGTAACGAATGTGAAAGCAGACTGGCGGTTTTGACGGACAGGTTACAGCATGTCCTGCAACAGCTTCCCCAGATGAAAGAAAAATTGCAGAAAGAGATAGGGGAAGAGACGAGATTACGGACATATTTTGAAGAAGAACTGGCTCTGAAGCTGGTGATCGACAAAGGTAGTCGGACGTTAGATGAGTGTGGAAAAGAAGCTGTAAAGATTGTGCGGGACAGTGATAAAAACAGAGAGGCAGCAGAATTGTTACAGTCTCTATACCAGGTGTATCAGCGGCACAATGGCAGTCTGGCGAGCTATGGAACCCTGTTGGAGGATTGTTTTCAGACTTTGGACCATACAGAAGAGATCAGCAGTGTACCAGTATTGCGTAGACGAGTGAGAGTAGCTTCTGTATGGAATGGAAAGAAAGTATATCTGGAAGAATTTTATAATATACTGAGAACCGCTATTGAGGAGACTGAATTACTGATCCAGAAAAAGGACAGGGAATTGTTTGAAGATATTCTATCCCAGACAGTCAGCCAGCAGTTGACAGATCGTATTGCGGAGAGCAAAAAATGGGTAGCAGATATGTCAAAGCTGATGCGGGAGATGGATACGTCCATGGGGCTTAGCTTTTCTCTGGACTGGAAACCCCGTAAAGCTGAAAATGATACGGAACTGGATACAGCAGAGCTGGAACAGATTCTGCTCAGAGACAGTGCGCTTTTAACTTTGGAAGATATAGATAAAGTGGCCATGCATTTCCGGAGTAAGATTCGCATGGAAAAGCTGAAATTGGAAGAAGACGGTAGCGTGATTAACTATATGGATCTGGTGCGTGATGCACTGGATTATAGAAAATGGTTTGAATTTCAGATGTATTTCAAAAGAGGAGATGAGTCAAGAAAACCGTTAACAAATGCTGCATTTAATCGATTTAGCGGAGGTGAGAAGGCAATGGCTATGTATGTTCCGCTGTTTGCTGCTGTAAATGCACAGTATAAAAAAGCGGAAAACGAAGATCATCCAAGAATGATTGCTCTGGATGAGGCCTTTGCAGGTGTTGACGATAAAAATATCAGCAGTATGTTTGCGTTGGTGCATAAGCTGGATTTTGACTATATTATGAATTCACAGGCATTGTGGGGATGCTTTGATACTGTCAAAGGGTTGCGTATAGCAGAATTGTTGCGCCCGTTAAATTCGCAGACTGTTTCGGTACTCCGCTATACCTGGAATGGACATGAAAGGATACTGGATGAACAATAATAAGGCCTGTGCAGAGTATTTTAAGGCAAATGGTGTATATAAACGCTGTTTCCAGGAGCTTTGGAAGAAGTGGAGTGCTTATGGGAAAACTGCGGGATACATATCACTGAAAAACTGCCCGGAGGCCGAGAGGCGTGCACTTGGTGGAATCCTTGGAAAAGTGTTTTATGATGCGGATATTCGATTTTCTTTTACGGAATTTGAACAGAGCCTTCAGAAAACGAGATATGCACCGGTAGATATAAAAGCTGTGCTGGAATTGTATTTTGATAAGCCGTTATCTACGCATCAGGAACAACAGATAAACAAAAAGAGTAAGCAAGATAATTTTTTTAACAGGCTGATACTTTATATAGAGCGAAAAGCAGGAAATATGACAGTGGCATATCAGTGGCTACAGGACATGAGGGAAGCAAAAGCATATGGGTATCAGTTGGTAATAAAGGAATATAATAAGAATGAAGCACTGGCAGAAAAACTTGTAAAAAATGTTTGTGATGGTATTTTGGACTGTGAAGAGATGCAGATAACCGGGGAAGAGAGGACGCTGGCCATATTTGCGGCTGATATAACGGGTAATCCTCATTATTTTGACCGGGGAAGCACAGCCGGACAGCTGTTGTCACATGCTATCAGTTATTGTTTTCAGGAAAAAACTCCTCATACAGCGTACCAGTGGAGAGATATGCTTTTACATGTAGGGATTATAGCAGACACTATATCGTCTATGGTACATGCTTATGGTTTGCATCTTGAGACCGATGAAGGATGGCATCCGGCATATGAAGCTTTTTGTCAGAGAAAAGAACCCTGTGTGATCACTCTGGACAATCTGAACAGTATCAAAGGCGTAAAGGTAGAAAAAAATTGCGTATATATTGTAGAAAATGAAATGGTGTTCAGCTATCTTGTGTCCGCAGTCAGAAATAAAGATGTGACAATACTGTGCACCTCTGGGCAGCCGAGAGCTGTAGCAGTAAAGCTATTACAGCTTATGGCGGATTGTGGAATAATGATGTATTACAGTGGAGATACCGACCCTGATGGGGTATTGATAGCTGATCGGCTTCGCAAGCTGTATGGAAATAGTCTCATAATATGGAGAATGGGTGCAGAAGAATATCGCAAAAGCGTTTCAGAAAAAACTATCGGTGTCCTCGGAATTGTAAAACTGGAAAATGTACAGGAGCCGATATTGAGGGAGACAGTAGAAGCAATAAAAAAGCAGGGAGTTGCCGGTTATCAGGAAAATATAAGAGACTTATTGTTGCGGGATATCAAGTGACTAGTGGGCATTCGATGATTCTTCAACAAAAGACAGGGATTATATATGGAAACAAATTTAACGAACGGTCCTATTTTTAAGACGTTGACGAAGCTGGCGGTTCCGATTATGGCGTCGTCGTTTCTGGGGACTTTATATAATATTACGGATATGGCTTGGATTGGCCTTCTTGGCTCGCGGTCAGTGGCCGGCGTTGGTGTCGGCGGACAGATTGAGTCGATTTCGTGGAATACAGCAGATGGATTTGGCGCAGCTCTGAATGCCTTTGTCGGGCAGAATTACGGTGCAGGAAAAAAAGGACGGAATCCGCAAAGGCTATATTGCCGCATGGCTTTGTGTTGCGACATGGGGATTGCTGATTACAGCGGCTTTCGTATTTTTACCGGAAACGTATCGTGCTTGTCTGAAACGAAGGAACGTGCTATTGTATAGAGCAGAAGTACCAGAGGAGGCAGCTATTATGAAGATTATCGTAAGAGAATACAAAGAAAAAGATCTGCCGGATCTGATCCGGATCTGGAATCAGGTGGTAGAGGATGGTGTGGCGTTTCCGCAGGAGGAATGCCTGACAGAAACGACTGGGTGTGAATTTTTCTCGCAACAGACATATACGGCTGTGGCAGAGGATGAGGAGACGCATAAGATCTATGGGCTGTATATTCTGCATCCGAATAATGTGGGCCGGTGTGGTCATATCTGCAATGCCAGCTATGCGGTAGACCAGGACAGCCGGGGATTACATATTGGTGAGAAGCTGGTCAGTGACTGCCTGGTACAGGGTAAGGCCCATGGGTTTGGTGTGCTGCAGTTTAATGCGGTGGTGGCCTGCAATGTGCATGCGAGACATCTGTATGAGAGACTGGGATTCGTACAGCTGGGCGTGATTCCGAAAGGATTCCGCATGAAGGATGGGCATTATGAAGATATCTGTCCATACTATCATACGTTATAAAAATAAGTAAAAACCACGCAGACAGTGAAAATATTGTCAGCGTGGTTTTTTCTCACTCCATATTGCGTCGTTTGGCTTAATGCTTAAACAGATTGACAAGTTTCTGTAAGAAGCCGGTTTCTTCCTGTTCTGTGGTTACAGTCTCGATTTCTTCCGGAACCTCGATGGCTTCTGTCGTCATGACGAACTGTACGGAATGGACATCTGTATTTTTTGAGGATACGAAGGATGTGATTTCGGTATCCCCACCGGAGATGGAATCGAGCAGGTCGTTGATCTGATCCTGGATTTCGTCGTCCATATCGGCGGTTTTATCGACTAACTCGGTTGTGCCGTCGGCCAGTGCGGAGCTGCCTTTGACCAGAGTCGTTGTGCCATCTGAAATCTGGCTGTATCCATTGACGACCTGGGCTACGCCGTCTGTGTAGGCGGTCACGCCATCATCAAGCTTACTGTATTCCACAACCAGCTGATTGACGGCATCCTTGAGGGTGGACATATCGTACAGTGTCTGGGTCAGTGTTTTGGTGAGGGTCTGTATGGCGGCATCCATGTTGGTGTAATTGTCGGAAAGCTCTGAAAGACCGGCGGTCAGTTTCCCGGCTTCTGTGTGCACGGAAGACAGATAGGATTCTGTGGCATTCAGAGCGGTTGTGTTGCCGTTTAAGAGCTGAATCAGCTGTTTTGCAAGAGTGGGCACTGTTTTTCATACGGGGCAATCGCATCGGAAGAAATACCCAGCTGTTTCAGCGTGGCTTCTATGGTGCTGATCTGTCCGAGCATGGACTGCAGGGAGGAGATTGCCTCTGCATTTTTATCTTTCAGTGCATCGGTGTCAAGTACGTTGGATTTTTACGTGGCTTTGTAGGCTTCTACATTGACGGCTGTTTCAAGGACAGAAGCACCGCTTTGCAGGGAAGAAATCCCCTGTTTGATGGATGCAGAGGCGGCTGTCAGCTTTTCGAGATCGTCTGCAGAAGCGGATACGCTCTGGAGTGCGGTCTGCAGCTGCACAAGGGCTGTTTTCATCTGGACAGAACAGTCGGTCAGGGTGGCAGACTGGGCATTTAAGGCATCCAGTCCTGCCTGCACCTGCTCGATACCAGTCTGCAGGGTCTGCATACCGTTGTCCAGAGACGTACTGCCATCGGACAGGGATTTGGCACCATCGGAGAGGGTGACCTGTCCGTCGCTGGCTGACTTTGTGCCATCGTGGATCTCATCGGCACCGTCGTTGAGCTCTTCGAGAGCGTCGGTCAGTTCATCCAATTTGTCAAGCAATTCCTCTTTTTGATCGTCCACATCTACGGACAGGTGCAATGGAATCGCATTGATAGAAATCGCATTCATCGTAAAGTCATGAACATCTGCGGTAATCTCCGTATCCAGTCCTTTACCGGGCAGTACGGTGAAACTGTAGGGGATTATATATAGAGAGCCGTGCAAAAAAAATGGATAATTTAATGAAAATGTAAGATGTCAGACATATGGAGGATATTGTATAATAAGTAAGGAAAAAAATCGGAAAATACAAAAACAGCCGAAGAACATATCATAAGGAAGCAAAAGGAGACGATACGTGAAAAACGAAGAAATTTCACTGGCAACCAAAAGAGCCATCGCCGGAATGTTTGTCCGTTATATTGACGGTGCTGAAGTCATCGAACAGCAGATGACCATAGATACGATACCGGATCTCTTACGGATCACGATCATAGGTTTTATACAGGAACGGGGCATGGCGCAGGAAAGAAATGTGACAAAACTGTAATGGATACAGGACGTCAGATACGCTATACTGGCAGAAAAGGAGTGTAGATCATGCGGATTTTCGTACTGGAGGATGATGCGGCCATTGCCATGGGTCTGACCTATGCGTTGCAGCAGGAGGGATATGAGACAACACACTGCAAAACGGTGCAGGAAGCCTTAAAAACCATAGAACAGGAGATTTTTTCTCTCTATATACTGGATCTGACATTGCCGGATGGCAGTGGCTATGATGTCTGTAAGGCGATCAAGGCAAAAGGAGATCTTCCGGTGATCTTTCTGACCGCTTACGATGAGGAAGTCAATGTAGTTATGGGCTTTGAGATGGGAGCGGACGATTATATTTCCAAGCCGTTTCGGGTGCGGGAGCTGATGGCCCGGATCAAGAGTGTGCTGCGCCGTTATACCAAGGAGACGGGCGACGGCGTGATCCGGCTGAAGGATCTGCAGATCCGCACGGCAGAAGCGAAAGTGTACCGTGGCACGATGGAGATTCCGCTGACAGCGCTGGAATACCGATTGCTGCTGATCCTTTTGAATCACCGTGGGCAGGTGCTGTCCCGGACACAGCTTCTCGAAAACATCTGGGATGTGGCGGGAGACTTTGTGGAGGATAATACGCTGACTGTGTATATCAAGCGGCTGCGCAATAAGATAGAGGAGAAATCCGGCCAGACGGAGTATATTAAGACGGTCCGTGGCATGGGATATATGATTGAGAATGAATAATAAAGAGATGCGGCGGATGTTGCTTTTGGGGCTGGTACTGACGGTGCTGGCCGTTCTGGTTACAGGCCGGTTTGCCGGGCTTCTGGCGGCGGCTGTCTGTGGGGGGCTGGGTATAGGACTTCTGGTGGTGTTTGGCGTATATACGCACAGACGGTACAAGCGGCTGTACGAGCTGAACAATTATCTGTCGCTGGTCTGCAGCGGAAAGTATGATCTGGATATCTGCTCCAATACGGAGGGCGAGCTTTCTATATTAAGTAACAATTTATATAAGGTGATTACGCTTTTGCGTACCCAGAATGCGCAGCTGGAAAAGGACAGAGTGCAGCTGGCAGATTCGCTGGCGGATATTTCCCATCAGCTGAAGACACCGCTGACGTCGATGATGATGATGACTGACCTTTTGCGGGAGGAGACCGATCCGGAGAAACAGGCAGAGTTTATTGAGGTCATGGAGACGCAGCTGGAAAAGATGCGCTGGCTGATTTTAAATCTTCTGAAGTTGTCAAAGCTGGATGCCGGGACGATAGAGTTGAAACAGGAGAAAAATTCTCTTAAAAGTACGTTGCAGGAGGCTATGCAGCCGTTTCTTGTAATGATGGAGTTAAAAGAAATTACACTGGTGGATCAGACGGAGGAACTTTTGTTTAAAGGAGACCGGCACTGGACCGCGGAGGCCATCGGAAATATCGTCAAGAACTGCATTGAACATATGGAAAAGCAGGGGCATCTGACGCTTCGGACGGCCACCACCAAGATCTACGATTCTCTGTATATCACAGACGATGGCTGCGGGATTGCCCCGAAGGATCTGCCACATATTTTCGAGCGGTTTTATCAGGGCAGCAGTCCCTCCGGTGAGAGTGTAGGGATCGGTCTGGCGCTGTCAAAGGCGATTCTGGAAAAAGAAAGAGCTTCTATCCGGGCAGAGAGCATCGAAGGAGAAGGCACGACATTTGAAATACGATTTTATAAGGCACTGGTGTAAAAACCGGTGCCTTTTTGGAAGATGAAAAAATCAACGAAGAAAAGATTGTTTTTTCATGCTAAGATATACATGCGTGAAAATGACAAAACTGTAAGAAAAAAGTCACCGGACTGTCAGCTGGCTTTGGTAGGATAGGAGCATCGAAAGGAGATACAAATTTATGAGTATATTAGAGGTACAGCACATATCCAAAACCTATGGTAAGGGAGAGACAAAAGTCAATGCCTTAAACGATGTTTCTTTTTCTGTGGAGCAGGGCGAGTTTGTGGCCATCATCGGTCCGTCTGGTTCCGGTAAATCAACGCTTCTGCACATTCTTGGCGGTGTGGACACCCCGAGCAGCGGTAACGTTATCATCAACGGCGTAAATATCGCTACCTTAAACGAGACAGCGCTGGCAATCTTCCGCCGCCGCCAGATCGGCCTGATCTATCAGTTTTACAATCTGATCCCGATCCTGACCGTCGAGGAAAATCTGACCCTGCCGCTGCTTCTGGATGGCAGAAAGCCAGACAAACGCCAGATCGAGGAGCTGATCAATACGCTGGGTCTGGAAAAGAGGATCAAGCATCTGCCAAACCAGTTGTCCGGCGGTCAGCAGCAGCGTGTGTCCATCGGCCGTGCGCTGGTGAACAATCCGGCTCTGCTTCTTGCCGATGAGCCGACCGGAAATCTGGACAGTGAGAACAGCCGTGAGATTATTTCTCTGCTGCGTAAGTTTAATAAAGAACACAAACAGACCGTTATCATCATCACCCACGATGAGCGGATCGCCGTTTCCGCCGACCGTGTGATCGCGATCGAGGATGGCTGCATTACGAGAGATGAGGTGACGTTAGGATGAACATCGTACACAAACTCACTCTGCGGCATTTAAAAGCCAACAAAGGCCGTTCTGTGGTGACCACCCTTGGTATTATGATCTCTGTTGCCATGATCACTGCCGTTTTTGTGGCGCTGGCTTCGTTTATGCAGCTGACAGCTGATATCGATATCCAGGAGAGCGGCGATAAGGTGGCAGCCCTTTATAATGTTACGCCGGAACAGCTGGAAACGCTGCGACAGGACGACCGTGTGGAAGTCGGCGCAGCCGTCGATAATAAATTAAGCTTCCAACTGGCAGAGGGTGGCACGACCGTACAGCGAACCAGCTCCATCTATGTTTCCGATCTGGAAAACGACAAGCTGATGATCCTTGGCGATTACAGCGGTAATCTGCCGACAAAGCCGGATGAGATCGCCGTGGAAAGTGATCTCATCGAAAACAACAATCTGGACTGGAAGATCGGCGATACCGTCACCATTCCGACCGGTCACCGGCAGCAGACCGATGATGAAGGCGAAGCATTTGATACGGATGGCGTATCCTATTCCCCGAATGAGACTTTCTCCTATGTCGAGGACAAAACCTATACGATCACCGCTATCCTGCATCACAACGTACCGACCTATAGCTTCTCTAAGATCATTACCGGCATGGATACGGCAAACACCCAGAGCATGACAGCCAATATCAAGCTGAAAACGCTGAGTATGGACAGTTATAAGGTGCTGGAGGAAATCGTCGGCAAGGCAGGCTTCTCCATCGATGACTGTGACATCAACAGATCCCTGATGGCCACTCATCTGGCTTTTGGCGCAGGCAGTCAGTATGCAGGTCTGATCCCGCTGATCGGTATTATTCTGATTTTGATCATCATAGCAAGCATATCCCTGATCTACAATGCGTTTGCGATGTCTTTGTCCGAGCGTGTACGCTATCTTGGCATGCTGGCCTCTGTAGGTGCGACAAAGAAGCAGAAAAGAGGATCTATTTATTATGAAGGTTTTATTCTCGGCCTGATCGGTATTCCGCTGGGCATCCTGTCCGGTATTGCCGGTATTGCCGTGACCTTATACGCCATCAGCGGAAAAGTCATCAGTTCCGGTATGCTGACCAATGCAAATGGCTATTACGAACTGTCCATGCGTACGGTAGTACCCGTCTGGGCCATCATCGGTATCCTGATTTTCAGCGTACTGACCATCTTTATCTCCGCTTTTATTCCGGCACAGAAGGCATCCCGGATCACACCGATCGATGCGATCCGCCAGAGAGAGGAGATAGCGGTCAAAGCCAGATCCTTACGTGTGCCCCGCATTGTGCGTGTGATTTTTGGCTACGAAGGCGAGCTGGCCTACAAAAACCAGAAAAGAAACGGCCGCAAGGGCCGTGTGATCATCGCTTCGATGATCCTGTCTCTGGCACTGTTTTTGAGCGTGCAGTATTTCTGTGATATGCTGACAAACAGCGTATCGTTTGAAAGCAATATTCCGTATCAGATCCAGCTGACAACACCGTATGCCAACAAAGATGAACTGCGAAATATCGTACAGCAGTCCAAGGGTGTGACGGCATTCTACAGCGACAGCTACGAATATTTTGAAATTACGAATGATGACAATGATACGACCATGAAGGATCTGGTGCAGACGAAGAATCTGACAGAAGAAGGACGCCAGAAGATCGAGAGTAAAAGTGCTGTAGCGGTCTATGTCTATCATCTGGATGACAGTGATTTCAACGCCCTGTGCGAGAAAAACGGCTTAAATGCCGCAGACTATTACGGCGACAGCGATAAATTCCTGCTGCTGCGCCAGCTGCGTGACGACAAAACCGGAGAGGCCACCTTCTCTGACAGCGTTATCGGTCAGTCGATGGAGTCCTACAGAGAGCTGCAGGCCCTGCGGGAAGATGATGAGGCAACCGTCGCACCGGCTGAGATCGGCGGACTGATTGATTACGATGCCGATAATTCCATCTGCCGTATGGCACCCCGGGGGATTGTTCTGTATATTCCGCAGAGCAATTATGTGAAAAATCTGAACGCAGACAGAAAAGACGGCGAATATTACCGTCTGGCGGTAGAAACAGATACCCATGCAGAAACGTATCAGGACATCTGCGATCGTCTCGCCCTGTCCGAGATCTCTGCCTCGACCGGCGGCTACGACGTCAGCGACCAGCAGGAAACCATGGCAGCCACAGGCTTTATCATGAAAGTATTCCTCTACGGCTTTATCGTCCTGATCACACTGATCATCATGGCAAACATCATCAACACCGTCTCCACAGGCATCGCCATGAGACGAAAAGAATTTGCCATGCTGAAATCCGTCGGTATGACCCAGAGAGGCTTCAACAAGATGATCGCCCTCGAGAGTATCCTTTACGGCATCAAATCCAGCATCGTCGGCATCCCCCTTGCCGTGGTGCTCAGCTACCTGATGTTCAAAACAGCATCATCAGAGTCCGGAGGCTTTACCCTGAACCTTCCGGTCTACCTGCTGGCTCTCGTCGTGCTTTTCGCCTTGCTTGCCATCACCATGGTATATTCCGTACGGAAGCTCAAAGATGACAGCATCGTCGAAACACTAAAATCTGAAATCAGCTAATATTACACCCCGGCAGCGGACAAAACGTTGCCGGGGATCTCTTTGTACTTGAATCCGAACAATAATTCTATGTAATTCCTATTGACACTGTAGGAAAACTAGACTATAATCCAAACCATACAAAGCAAAGAAAGGAGAACAAAGAAGTGATGAAATCCAACATGACCATGATGAGCTGTTGCTGTTGTTGCTGCTGTACACGAATGCAAAACTCCCGGGCAGAGAAAAGGCCGGATACATCGCTTTATGTTTTCTGATGCATCCATAGATATTACTTTAGCATAACATAGTACAAAAGTAATTGCCAGAGCCCGGGAGAAATCCACCGGGCATTTTTTATACCCATGTAAGAAAACAGGGCATATACATAAACAACCACATATACTATTCCGCTCCTGCAAAGGCAGCCCCGGAATCTTATAAATTTTAAAGATGAGGAGAACATGAAAATGAAAAATCTGAAGAAATTACTGGCACTTGGTTTAACCGCAGCACTGACCTTCGCACTGACCGCATGCGGCAGCACAGGCAGCAGCGCAGACGGATCTGCCGCAGCTTCCGCAGCTGGCTCCACAGCAGCAGAAAGCTCCGCAGACGGCTCTGCCGCTGACAGCAATGCCATCTATCGTACCCTTGATGAGATCAAGGAAAGCGGAACCATCAACATCGGCGTATTCTCCGACAAAAACCCATTTGGTTATGTGGATGAGAACGGTGAATATCAGGGTTACGACGTATATTTTGCCAGAAGACTGGCAGAAGACCTCGGTGTAGAGGCCAACTTCGTATCTACAGAGGCAGCCAACCGTATCGAATATCTGCAGACCGGTAAAGTAGACCTGATTCTGGCAAACTTCACCGTAACAGAAGAAAGAGCACAGGAAGTAGACTTCGCTCTGCCGTATATGAACGTAGCTCTCGGCGTTGTCTCCAGAAACGACAATGTGATCGAAAGCCTGGACAACTGGAATCCGGATGACTCCATCATCGTTATCTCCGGTACAACAGCAGAGACATACCTGACCAGCAACTATCCGGATATCCCGCTGCAGAAATTTGACTCTTACGCAACAGCTAAGGAAGCCTTCCAGAACGGTACATCCGTAGCATGGGCAAACGACAACACAGAGGTTATCGCATTCTCCCTGCAGAACGAAGGCTATACCGTAGGTATCCCGTCTCTGGGCAGCTCCGATACCATCGCACCGGCTGTAAGCCAGGGCAACACCACTCTGCTTGACTGGATCAACACAGAGATCGAAACTCTGGGACAGGAAAACTTCTTCCATGCAGATTATGAAGCTACTCTGACAGACACCTATGGTGCTGACTACGAAGATACACTGGTTGTTGAGGGTGGCAAGACCGCAGAATAAAAATTAAAGAAAAACTTCCTATATACGCATCTGGACAATATGTGT
The DNA here is from genome assembly GCA_963603285.1 of Ruminococcus bromii. Classification (GTDB taxonomy): domain Bacteria; phylum Bacillota; class Clostridia; order Lachnospirales; family Lachnospiraceae; genus UBA11957. Next base: position 70,831 of record CAVCMG010000010.1, on the reverse strand, counting down.
TCAGATGCGTATAATAGTAAAAGCTGATGTCAAAATCAGAAGGTACAGGCATCTTTTGACAGGCATCTGAAATACATTATCAAAAAAGGCGAGCGTATGAACTGGGATTTTATTATCAAATACCTGCCGCTGTATGAGCGGGCCGCCCTCCTGACAGTAAAGATCGGTGTCGTTGGCATCGTTTTTGCTGTGTTAGTGGGTCTGGTCTGTTCGGCTGTACTGTACTACAAAGTACCGGTAGCCCGTCAGATTACAGCTGTGTACATCGAACTGAGCCGGAACACTCCGCTTCTGGTGCAGTTGTTTTTTATTTACTATGGACTTCCGAAAATCGGACTTTCCTTAAGCCCTGAGATCTGTGGCTCTGTCGGTCTGGCTTTCCTTGGCGGAAGCTATATGGCCGAAGCCTTCCGAAGCGGTCTCGAATCCGTGGACAAGGTACAGTGGGAGAGCGCGGTTAGCCTTGGCTTTAATAACCGCCAGATCCTTGGCTATGTTATCTTGCCGCAGGCACTGTCCACCAGCGTTCCAGCGATCGTGGCCAACGTGATCTTTCTGCTGAAGGAGACCAGCGTATTCAGCGCTATCAGTCTGATGGATCTGATGTTTACAGCAAAGGATCTGATCGGTCTCTACTATAAGACAACAGAGAGTCTGTTTTTACTGGTCGTATTTTATCTGATCATCTTACTTCCGGTGTCCATTGCAGGTACTCTGATAGAAAGGAGGCTGCGTTATGCCGGATTTGGGGATTGACGTACTGTTTAAAGGTACCAATATGCTGCGGCTTCTGCAGGGTCTCTGGGTTGCCATGCAGATCAGCCTGGTTTCTATCGTGATCAGTATTCCCTTAGGCATCCTCGTGGGTGCGCTGATGACGGTAAAAAACAAAGTCGTGCGCTTTATCTTCCGGGTGTATCTCGAAATCATCCGTATCATGCCGCAGCTGGTTTTACTGTTTCTTGTTTATTTCGGAACGACCAGAGCCATGGGCATCAACCTGTCCGGTGAAGTGGCGTCCGTGATCGTTTTTGTCCTCTGGGGTACAGCCGAGATGGGTGATCTGGTCCGCAGTGCGCTGATCAGTATTCCGAAGCACCAGTATGAGAGTAGCGAGGCACTGGGCCTTTCAAAAAAGCAGACCTATATCTATATCATCATACCGCAGACATTGCGCCGTCTGCTGCCACTGTCCATCAACCTGATCACCCGTATGATCAAGACCACCAGCCTTGTGCTGATGATCGGTGTTGTGGAAATGCTAAAGGTAGCCCAGCAGATCATCGAGGCCAACCGCATGGTCAGCCCGAACGCAGCTTTCGGTGTGTTTCTTGTCGTATTTGTACTGTATTTTCTGGCATGCTGGCCGATCAGTATGCTGGCCAAATATCTCGAAAGAAAATGGAGTTAATGCTATGGCAGAGTCAATATTAAAAATCGAACATCTGAAAAAAGAATATGGCGGACTGCACGTTCTGAACGATATCAATCTTGACGTCCATCAGGGCGAGGTTATCGTCATTGTTGGCCCAAGCGGCTGCGGTAAGAGTACCCTGCTTCGCTGCATCAATGCATTGGAAGAGATCCAGGACGGCTCTATCACCCTGCACGGCAAAGAAATCAAAAAGGGCAGTCCCTCTGTGACAGAACTTCGCCAGAAGATCGGTATGGTATTCCAGAGCTACGAGTTATTTCCTCATTTATCTGTGATCGATAATATTACATTGGCTCCGGTTAAAGTGCAGAAACGCAATAAGAGTGAAGTGAAGCAGGAGGCTATGCAGCTTCTGGAACGCGTTGGCCTTGCTGAAAAAGCTGACAGCTACCCGAGGCAGCTTTCGGGTGGACAGAAACAGCGTGTGGCCATCGTACGTGCTTTGTGCATGCATCCGGAGATCCTTCTTTTTGATGAGGTTACGGCTGCTCTTGATCCAGAGATGGTCCGTGAGGTACTGGACGTTATGCTTGACCTTGCGAAAGAAGGAAAGACTATGCTGATCGTCACTCATGAGATGTCATTTGCCAGAGCTGTGGCTGACCGTGTGATCTTTATCGATCAGGGAGATATTGTAGAAGAAGCAAAACCTGATGAATTTTTTGAACATCCAAAATCAGAACGTGCAAAAAAATTCCTCGATGTCTTTACTTTTGAAGATGTAAAACATGCGTAAGCAACTTTACAGCGTGGTGTGGAAGGACTGACACAGCATGAGATTTTCAAGTGTATAGATTGCAAACGTTTAATTTACAGCAAAAAACAGAGAAATGGTTGAAAAACCCGGGATATCCGCAAAACGGACTCCCGGGTTTTTAGTTAATTATATAAGCTCAAAAGATTATAAGTATTACTTATAAAAAATGGAAAGAAAATATAATCATAAAACCTCTTTATTTGCAAAAAAAATATGCTATGATAAAGCACAAGTAAAACAAAAATTAAATATTGTGAAAAATTCTTCAAGAAACATTGCAGGACGGGAAACCTGGTTCGCTGTTTTATAACAGTCAATGTTTCTTTTTTGTATCAGTCAGCTACAGAATAAAGATGCAGGAAAAGTGTAAGGAGGATTTTAGAAATGGAAAGAACAAAGGAAACATTAAAAGAGATGATCCGTGCAGGAAGAGCAAAGATTCCGGCAGATAAGGTGATTCGTGGCGCACAGCTTGTTAATGTCATGTCAAGTGAGATCTATCTGGCCGATGTGGCTGTCTATAAGGATATGATCGCAGCAGTCGGAGAGGTTGAAGCCTATATCGGACCGGATACCGAAGTGATCGATGCAACGGGATATTATCTCACGCCAGGCATGATCGATGGACATATTCACAGCGAATGCAGCAAGATGAGTATTACAAGCTATGCCAAGGCTGTTGTACCGAGAGGTACGACCAGTATGATTTCCGGATTGGATGAGTATATTTCTGTTTCAGGTCTGGAAGGACTGAAGGAAGTGCTCGCTGAGATGAAAAAAAGCCCGTTAAAGGTATTTTGGGGCGCTCCTTACAAAACGCCATATACGATTCCACAGTCTACGATTGCTTTTAACTTTACAGAACAGGTACACGAAGAGGTTCAGAAATGGCCGGAATGCTATGGCGTATGGGAAACTGTCCGGGAATTCCTGCAGGAGGAAGATGAAGATACGCTGGGTGCGATCGCCTGTGCGTTCAAGAACCGCCTGCCGGTATTTGGCTGTGCACCGATGGCTGTCGGCAATGATCTGAACGGCTATCTCTGCGGTGGTGTCCGTCTTGATCATGAAAGCTATACACACGAAGAGGTTGTAGAAAAAATGAGAAAGGGAATGCACATGTTGATCCGTGAATCGTGTGTAACACATTTCCTGCAGGAAAATATCCGGGCCGTTACAGAAGTCAACCCGGCATTTGCAAGACGTGTCAGCTTCTGCACAGATGATGTGACAGCAACAGACATTCTGGAAAAGGGACATCTGGACAACGTTGTGCGGCTGGCGATCAAAGCCGGTGTGGATCCGATGACTGCCATCCAGATGGCAACGATCAACAGCGCAGAAGCTTACAGGATCGATCATCTTGTGGGGTCGATTTGTCCGGGAAGAACAGCCGATATCCTGTTTGTAAAGAATCTGGAAGAATTTGAAGTATGTAAGGTAATGACAAACGGCCAGATGGTAGCTGAAAATCATAAGCTGACATATGAATTGAAAGCCCCGGCAAGAAGCAGCGTGCTCAAAGGTGCGCTTAAATGCAAAAAAACGACAAAAGAGGATTTCGAATATAAAGCAAGCATCCAGAATGGAGAGGCAGATGTCCTTGCCATGGATGTGAAGGGACCGTTTGTCCGCAAAAGAAGAGACGTTGTCCTGCAGGTAAAGGACGGTATCGTGCAGCCGGATCCGGCACAGGATGTTGCTATGGTTTCCGTACTGGAACGTTTTGGACGGAATGGAAATAAATCCCTGGCATTCTGTTCCGGCTGGAAATTGAAAAAAGGTGCTATGGCATCCTCTGCAGCTCCGGATGATAATAACCTTGTTGTTATGGGTGTCAGTGCCGAAGATATGTCTGTTGCAGCGAATTATGTGATTGAACAGGGTGGCGGACAGGTTGTCGTTGCTGACGGTAAAATTGTGGAATTTTTGCCACTTCCAGTAGGTGGAATCGTAAGTGATGCCGAGCCAGAGGAAATCCGACAGATGGAAGCGAAGATTGATAAGGCTGCGAGAGATCTGGGGTCAGATCTGCCGAATCCTATGATGTATATGTTCTTCTTACCGATCACAGCGATTCCGGATTATGCGATTACAGATGTTGGTCCTGTAGATTATGTGAATTTAAGGATTTTTGAGCCGGTGTTACAGGTTCGTGAGAAATAAATAAGGAGGCAGAATGCGATGAAAGATATGAAGCTTGAGAAGGCAGCACTGAAAAAGCTGATTGACACAGCCGCAGGAAGAATCCCGGCAGATCTTGTCATTAAAAACTGTAAAGTTGTCAATGTCTTTACAGGGAAAATCCAGGAGGGCGATATTGCTTTTTCTGATGGACAGATCGCCGGCATAGGCGACTATGAGGGTAAAGAGGAAGTCGATGCCCAGGGACGTTATGCTGCACCTGGTTTTATAGACAGCCATATCCATATTGAGTCCTCCTATGTATCACCGGAAGAAATAGGCCGTATGCTTGTCCCTCATGGGGGAACAACCATCATGGCAGACCCGCACGAAATCGTTAATGTCTGTGGTATCGAAGGCCTTGATTACATGATGCATGCAGCTGAGAATACGGTTCTGGATGTTAAATATGAGCTTCCTTCCTGTGTGCCGGCAACACCGTTTGAGCATTCCGGAGCTGTGATTGATGCCAAGGCAATGAAAGAGCCGATTACCAGAGAGGGCATTGTCGGCCTGGGTGAATTCATGAATTTCCCGGGGGTGATAGCTGCTGCGGACAGCGATCTGGATAAAATCATGGTTGCCAGAGAACAAAACAAATTTATTGATGGCCATGTGCCGGGAACCAGCGGCAAAGCTCTGAATGCTTATGCGGCTGCAAGAATTGTAGCAGATCATGAGTGCTCTACAGTGGAAGAAATGGAAGAACGTCTGGCCTGTGGTATGTATATTCTGCTTCGCCAGGGATCTGCCTGCCATAATCTGCGACCTCTGCTGCAAGGGCTGACACAGGAAAACAGCCGCAGATGTCTGCTTTGTTCTGACGACCGTCAGCCAAAGACGATGCTTAAGGAAGGACATCTGGACAATCATCTCAGAATTTGTGTGGAGGAGGGAGTTGATCCTGTTACGGCAATCCGCATGGCGACACTGAATGCAGCAGAATGCTTTGATTTAAAGGACAGAGGTGCTATTGCTCCGGGATATCGTGCGGATGTAGTCCTTCTGGATGATTTAAAGAGCTTTCATGTAAACCGCGTGTTTATCGAGGGACAGCTTGTGGCTGAAGAGGGCAAATACCTGCCGGAAATCAGACATTATGACATATCCTCCGTTAAAGGAAGCGTTATTGTGAAAGATTTTTCAAAAGAAAAGTTCAAAATGCATTTGAGCTCTGACAGAGTGAATGCCATCAAAATTCTTCCGGGTGGTGTTGTTACGGCAAAGGATACGGCAACGATTCAGCTGGATGCCCAGGGTGAATTTGTGAGAAATCCTGAGGAGGATCTGGTTAAGGTCGCTGTTGTAGAAAGACATCAGGGAACTGGAAATGTAGCGTGTGGATTCCTGAAAGGCTACGGTATAAAGGAAGGAGCGATTGCTCTTTCTGTGGCTCATGACTCACATAATATTATTGTAGTAGGTGTCAATGATGATGAAATGGAGTTTGCAGTGAACAGCCTGATCAAGCAGGAGGGCGGTATTGTTCTCGTAAAAAATGGAGAGGTTATTGAGAATATGCCTATGCCGATTGCAGGACTGATGAGCGACCAGAGTGGGGAATGGGTAAATGAAAAACTGATTGCCATCCATGCAAAAGCATATGAAGAACTGAAGATCAATGCGGATGTCGAACCGGTTATGACGCTGTGCTTTATGTCACTGGCTGTTATTCCGGAAATAAAGCTGACAGACATGGGTCTGTTTGATGTTACAACATTTTCCTTTATACCGGTTGAATGCAGCAGTGGAGATGAATAAGTATGACAGAACCGATTCTTGAGATGCGTAAAATTACCAAAACCTTTGGCCGGGTGATTGCGAATAAGGACGTGGATCTGGCACTGTACCCGGGAGAGATACATGCTCTCCTGGGTGAAAACGGCGCCGGAAAAAGCACGTTGATGAATATATTGAACGGAATCTATAAGCCAAATGGCGGAGAGATCTACTATAAAGGAAAGAAAGTATCCATCCGTTCTCCGAAATATGCCGTAGATATGGGAATCGGAATGGTTCATCAGCATTTCCGGCTGATCCCGACACTGACAGCAGCCGAGAATGTATTTTTATATATGCCGGACTGTAAGCTGATTCTGGACAAAAAAGAGATGGAAAGTCAGATTGCTGCCTGCTCAAAAGAATTTCATCTGGATGTAGATCCATCAGCATATGTATGGCAGCTTTCCGTTGGAGAACAGCAGCGGGTTGAGATTGTAAAGCTTTTATACAGAGGAGCTGAGATCCTGATCCTTGATGAGCCATCTGCCGTGCTTACGGCAAAGGAAGCCCGTGAAATGTTCAAGGTATTGCGCCGCATGGCTGACAGTGGAAAGAGTGTTGTATTTATTTCCCATAAAATGAATGAAGTGATGGAGTTTGCTGACCGCATCACTGTTCTGAAGGGGGGACAGGTTGAGGATACCATGGAGTCGAAGGATGCTACCATTGAGCGTCTGACAAAGGCTGTAGTGGGAGAAAGAGAGTTCCGGCCGCAGAAAAATGAAGGGAACAGCCGAACAGGCAAGGTTATATTGGAAGTTTCCCAGTTATCGGCAAAAAGTGACAGAGATCTGACAGCTGTAAAGAATGTGTCCTTCAACATCCATGCCGGAGAAATTCTTGGCATTGCCGGTGTGGCAGGTAATGGCCAGAAGGAGCTGGCAGAGGTGATTGCCGGACTTCGCAGGGCGACAAAAGGAACTGTCGTGATCGATGGCAGAGATTTTACAAAGCTGGGAGCCAAGGATCGGATAAAGCTGGGCGTTGGTTTTATTCCGGAGGACAGACTGAGTATGGGGCTGGTTCCGGGAATGACAATGGAGGAAAATCGTATCCTGAAGGAGTATGATACGCCTAAATTCAGCATACATCATATTTTAAAGAAAAATGTGATCAAAAAAACCGTTCAGGATGAGATCGCACGGTATGAGATCAAAACCGCAGGCGATAAAAGTCCGGTATCTCTGATGTCCGGCGGAAACCAGCAAAAGCTTCTGGTGGCCAGAGAGATCGGCGGAGATCCTGTGCTGATCATTGCTGTATATCCTTCCCGTGGCCTGGATATGGGAGCAACGGAGGCTATACATGAGATTTTACTGGAACAGTGTAAAAAGGGGGCTGCGGTGCTGCTGATTTCAGAGGAACTTGATGAACTGTTTCAGATGTCAGACCGCATAGGTGTCCTTTGCACGGGTGAGCTTATGGCAGTTCTGGAACGGACAGAGGCAGATTATGACACGGTAGGAAGGCTGATGGCGGGTGAACGTTATGAAAAATAAAATACGACTTGAAAAGAGAGAAAATATCAGTGTATTTCGTATAGTACTCACTTCCATACTCTTTGCATTGCTGGCATTTGCCTTCTGTGGAATCATCATTGCATTTGTAGGCTTTAATCCTCTGGAGGTCTACGGAAAGATGCTTTCCAAGGTTTTTCTGTCAGAAAAGGGTATCAAAAAAATGATCAATGGTAGTCTGCCACTTCTGTTTTGTGGTCTTAGTGTGGCGCTGACCTACAAAATGAATCTGAATAATATCGGTGCAGAAGGACAATATGCGATCGGTGCGATTTTCGGCGGAGCCTTTGTATTATTTGGTCCGGATATTACCGGAGTCACAGGAAGAATTATCCTGGCCGTGTGCTGTTTTGCCGGTGGCGCTTTGTGGGCACTTCTTTGTGCATTGCCAAAGGCTTTCTGGAATGTCAATGAGAGCATTACAACTCTGATGCTGAACTATATCGCCCTAATCATCCTGAGCTATCTGGTACTTGGACCATGGAAGATGCCCGGACAAAATGTAGGGCAGACAGAAAAGCTGCCATCTGGACTGGAGATTCCCGAAATAGGAGATACCGGAATCAGCGCAGGTATTATCATCGGTATTGTCATTGCTCTGCTGATCTTTCTGGCCTATAAATACACAACCGATGGTTACCAGCTGTCAGTCATTAAAAGCAGCCAGAATTCAGCCAGATATGCAGGAATCAATATCAAGAGAAACATTATTCTGGCGCTGGTGATCAGCGGCGGTCTGGCAGGTCTCGCGGGGTATGTGCAGTATGCCGGTGTCTCGCACCGTATTATGGAGCAGATGCCAAATAATGCAGGTTATACAGGAATCGTTATCGCTTACTTAAGCCGTCTGAATCCACTGGTGATCGTTATTGTTTCTATTCTGTTTGCTGGCCTGCAAAACAGCAGTGCGACAGTCCAGGTTATGGGCGTGCCGACACAGATTGCCACGATGATCCAGGGAGCTGTCATGATCTTTGTTATTGCAGGAGATTTCTTCCAGCGTTACAGAATAGTTATCCAGAAGGAGGTGAAAGCATGATCGCATTACTGATTTCATTATGTTCCGGTGCTATCGTGTATGCGGTCTCTGTTATGTATGCAGGGATCGGCGAAACATTTTCAGAACGTGCGGGAGTTATGAACCTCGGAGTTGAAGGCGTCATGCTTATGGGGGCTGTCAGCGGATATATTACGGCCGTACAGACACAGAATCTGGCTCTTTCCTTTCTGGCGGTGCTGGCTGTGGGACTTCTTCTGGGCGTAGTATTTGCATTCCTTACGGTTACCCTGCAGTCGGATCAGACGGTCTGCGGTATGGCAATGCTGATCTTTGGCTCCGGACTTAGTGGCTTTATCGGAAAGGATGTTTCCGGTGTCGCTGCCAATCTGAAGTTTGAAAAAATAGCAATTCCCGGACTTTCAAGGATCCCGGTGCTGGGTGAGATATTCTTTCAGCAGAATCTTCTTACCTATGCTATGTATCTGATCGTACCGGTATCTATGTTTTATATTTACAGAACCAGATTCGGCTTAAAGCTTCGTGCGCTGGGAGAAAATCCAGCCGCTCTGGATGCAGCCGGCGAAAATGTATTTGCACTTCGGTATGCATATATTATGTTTGGCTGTATGATGATGGCAGTAAGTGGAGCCTGTGTCTCCCTTGCTAATACAAATTTCTGGAACAGTGGTATGACAGCAGGCAAAGGGTGGATTGCCTTTGCACTGGTGGCATTTTCTTCCTGGAATCCGCTGATGCTGATGTGGGGCGCTCTGCTCTTCGGATTTATCAGCTGTCTGGGCAGCAATCTGCAGATTTATCTGCCGTCTGTTCCAACGGAGGTATATAGCATGCTTCCGTATATTGCGACAGTGATTGTATTTATCCTGTCGACAGGTAACTTCAGAAAAAAGCACACAGCGGAACCGGCTGCACTGACAAAGCCGTATGACCGGGAAAGCCGCTGACGAAGGAGGAGAAAATTATGAAAAAGAAACTGTTGAGCCTGGGTATGGCTGCTGCTCTGACAATGAGTATGCTTGTTGGTTGTGGATCTACGGAAAGTACATCCGGCAGCAGTGCCGCAGAGAGTACATCTGAGAGTGCTTCAGATGGATCTGCTGCTTCTAAGGAAACAAAGGATGTTTCGGAGCTTGTCATCGGAGAAATCGAGTATTCTGTTGTAAATGATGGTGGCTGGGCGCAGGCAATGCATGAAGGTCTCGTAAAGGCCTGCGAGGATCTCGGCATTAATACGGAAACCAATCTGCTGACGATGGAGGAAATATCTGAGGAGGATACATCTCTCATCGAGTCTACCGTAGAGGAGCTGGTAGATGAGGGTGCAGATATCATTTTTGGCTGCTCTGCAGGTTACGCTGCCATCCTTTCTGAACTGCAGCCGGAGTATCCGGATGTGATTTTTGTACAGCAGGGCAATGATGTCTATGATAACATAGTAGAGATCCAGATCCGTGGATACGAGGGTGATTTCCTGACAGGTTATCTGTGCGCACTGATGAATGAAGGATCTGATAAGCTTGGTTTCTGTGCGAGCATGGATGAGGCATCTGTCCGTACTGCAATCAACTCCTTTGCACTGGGTGCAAAATATGCAAATCCGAATGCTACAGTACAGGTCGTATGGGCAGACAGCTGGTATGATCTTGATGTAGAGTCACAGAATGCAAAGACACTGATTGATAATGGTATTAAATATATGGGTATGGAGGCTTCTTCTCCGGCTGTACCGCAGACATGCGAAGAGAATGGCGCTTTTTGTATCGGATATAATGTCGATATGCAGTCCTCTGCACCGAAGGCAGTCCTGACTTCCTTTATGTGGAACTGGGCACCGATCTTTGAGGATATTATGCAGAAAACAGCAGATGGCACGATTGAGATTTCAGCCAATTATTATGAAGGCGGAGAGTGTGCTGCGCTCGCACCGTTTAACTCTGACCTTGTTCCGCAGGATATTCAGGATAAGGTAACTGAACTGCGTGAAAAAATCACGAGTGGTGAGGTACAGGTTTATGCAGGTGAGCTTAAGGACGATCAGGGAAATGTTCTGGTCAACGAAGGTGAGCAGATGTCCGATGAGGATATCCTTGCACAGGACTTCTTTGTAAGCAATGTGGTTGGTGGAAAGAACTAATCCTGTTTAGATAAGAAAAAGCTGAACAGAAAAAATCCCATCGGTAAAGCCGGTGGGATTTTTATGTCCGGATATGCCGGAAAACTGCCGGTAACAGCTGCCTTGCAGGACAGCATATGAATAATTGTGAAGACGTATTCCGTCCGGTTGACAGTACACAGCAAAGAGTATAAGCTGAAACCATCAAGAATCTGACAACGGTAAATTCTTAAAAGGTGTTTGCCAGGTTGTCAAAAAGGAGGAATGGTTATGAATACATTAAAAAAACTGGGTATTTGCCTGTCGGCTGTAATGCTGGTTACGGGATTGGCCGTGACAGCACCAAAGTCAGTAGAGGCCAAATCCAACGTCAGCTATTATGAGACCACCAAGGTGACCGACATCAAAGAAGGGGCAGGTTCATCCTACGACAGAGTCATCGAACTTCCGAAAGACGCTGTCATGAAGGTGACCAGCAAAAAGAATTCCAAATGGTACAAGGTAGAGTATCAGAATTCCAACCAGAAAAAGTTCAAAGGTTATGTCAAAGCTGCTGACCTGCAGAAGGCCATCGAGTATAAAGTAACCAAGGATGCCTACATCCGTGAAAAAGCAAAACAGTCATCTGATACCGTATATATTGCAGATAAAGGCGAAAAGCTTTTCGTAGTCAATACCTCCAACAAGGGCTGGTACAAGGTTGTTTACTACGAAGATGGCGACGTATACAGAGGCTACGCATCCAGCGCCAAGCTGAAAAAGATCAGCAATACATCTTCCGCAAAGAAGGAAACATCCTCAAAGAGCAATTCCTCTTCCAGTAAAAAAGATGTGAAATACGCAGCTACCCAGGATGTCAACATGAGAGCAAAAGCAAGCGCATCCTCCAAAGTTGTAACTGTTGTAGAAAAAGGTGACACCGTACACGTAACAGATACATCCAACGGAAAATGGTACAAAGTATACTACACAAATTCCAATGCAAAGAAGTGTACTGGCTACATCAGCAAATACTATCTTAAAAAGAAATAAGTCAACGACAGGGCAGGGAATACAAAATTCCCTGCCTTATTCTATGATAAAAAACAGAAAAACCCCCGGGGTAGCTTTTGCTTTTTTCCAATTTGTAGTATACTATGGCAAGAATCAGACGTAGACAATACGCCGGATAATCAAGGAGGAAGAAAAACATGCATATGTTAAAAGACGAAAACGGAAATATCATTCCCCACGGTGAAGGACATGATCATCACCACGACCATGATCACAGTGATCATGCCGAAACCGATGCTCTGATCGGTTATATGGTATCCCATAATGCCCATCATGCCGAGGAATTAAAAGACATCGCTCACACCCTGCGTCACGAAGGCCGCGGTGAAATCGCCGACTGTATCGAGGCCGCTGTAGCCGATTTCGCTACCGGCAACGAGAAGCTGTCTAGGGCTCTTGAAATGATCAAAGGCTGATCCACAAAGTCAGAAAGGGACGGGACGCCTTCCGGCGTCCCGTCCCTTTCGTCCGTCTTATACTTAATGAATTTCTTCCCTGGACCACCGTCCACTTGCCCCACAGGGTAACACCAATCCGGCATCTGTTACTGGTAATCCAATTTCTTCAGATCGTACAAACCCTTTAAATTTCTTCAGCTCCGTAGCAATCATATATGTCAACACTGCCGGCTGCAGCCCCGTCGTATAAGAATTTACCAGGAAAAACAGCGGATCCTCAGACAAAAGCTCCGTACACAACTGGATCAGCCCATGGATCGACTCCTCAATCTTCCAGATTTCCCCCTTCGGGCCACGTCCGTAAGACGGCGGATCCATAATGATCGCATCGTAATGATTCCCCCGGCGGATCTCCCTCTGGACAAATTTCACACAGTCGTCCACGATCCAGCGGATCGGCGCATCCGAAAGCCCCGAACTGGCCGCATTCTCCTTGGCCCAGGTCACCATACCCTTCGAAGCATCCACATGCGTCACATGCGCCCCCGCAGCCGCAGCCGCCAGCGTAGCACCACCCGTATAGGCAAACAGATTTAACACCTTAACCGAACGGTTTGCCCGGCGGATCAGATCACCAAACCAGTCCCAGTTGGCCGCCTGTTCCGGAAACAGTCCCGTATGCTTAAAGCTGAACGGCTTCAGATTAAAAGTCAGCTCTCCATAATGGATCTGCCACTGCTTCGGCAGATCAAAAAACTCCCAGTCACCGCCACCCTTGCTGCTGCGATGGTAATGGCCGTTGCATTTCTTCCAGCCCCGGTTCTTTTTCGGAGTATCCCAGATCACCTGCGGATCCGGACGGATCAGCAGATAGTCGCCCCAGCGTTCCAGCTTTTCTCCCTTGGAAGTGTCCAGCACTTCGTAGTCTTTCCAGTTATCAGCAATCCACATACGGTATATATCCTCCATAAAATTGTACTCAAAAATCACATAGATATAAAAATTATAGCATACAGCGGGGAAAAAAGCGATGCTGTTTTGCAACTCTCAGGATGCCTGTAAAAACAGAAAAAGACAACCGCTTTTGAACATGCAGAAACCGCACACCGGGCAATTACAGACAATGACATTCGAAAAGGTAATAAATCATAAGAAAGACAACTGATAAATGCAAGTAAAAAAGGCTAAAAATGCATTTTTGCATGTGCAAAAGCTAAAAATATGGATAAAACAAAGCGAAAATGAAAGAAAACCTTGACAATGTATCAGAAAATCCATAAAATGTGGAATGGACAAACTGATGTTGCCCTCACAGCGTCCGGAGATTTGGTTGCTCTGGACACTGCATACATGTGATAGATTATACCGCAGCTTATAAAGCTGCCTGAGGAGGAATATTATGAAAACACCGTACAGCAGTCTGAGCCGTGAAAAACTCAGCACCCTGAAAGAGGAACTGGAGCAGGAATACAAAAAGGTCAAAGAGCTTGGCCTGAAGCTGGATATGTCCAGAGGTAAGCCGTCAAAGACACAGCTGGATCTTTCCATGGGGATGCTGGATACTGTCAACAGTGAAAGCATCATGGATTGCGAAAACGGCATGGACTGCAGAAACTACGGTGTGTTGACCGGTATCCCGGAAATCCGCCGACTGATGGCAGATATGGCCGGTGTATCGGATAAAAATGTGATCGTCTACGGTAATTCCAGCCTGAATATCATGTTTGATACCGTATCCCGTTCCATGACACACGGCGTTATGGGTTCCACACCGTGGGCAAAGCTTGACAAGGTGAAATTCCTCTGTCCGGTGCCGGGCTATGACCGTCATTTCGCCATTACCGAGGCTTTTGGCATCGAGATGATCAATGTGCCGCTGTACGCTGACGGACCGGATATGGACATGGTGGAGAAGCTGGTCAGCGAAGATCCGGCCATCAAGGGTATCTGGTGTGTACCGATGTATGCCAACCCGACAGGTACAACATATTCTGCAGAGACCGTACATCGTTTCGCTAACCTGCAGCCGGTAGCCGAAGATTTCCGTATCTTCTGGGACAATGCCTACGGCGTACATCATCTGTATGCAGATGATCAGGACAGTATCCCGGAGATCCTTTCCGAGTGTGCAAAGGCGGGACATCCGGATATGGTGTATGAGTTTATGTCTACTTCGAAGATCACATTCCCGGGTTCCGGTATTGCTGCGATGTTTACATCCGAAGCAAATATCAAGGATATCCTGAAGCTGATGACCTTCCAGACCATCGGTCACGACAAGATCAATCAGCTGCGCCATGCAAGATTCTTTGGCGATATCGAGCATCTGAAAGCCCATATGATGAAGCATGCCGAGCTGATCCGTCCGAAATTTGCCGCTGTCATTGATACCCTCGAAGAGGGACTGGGCGGTCTGGAGATCGGCAGCTGGTCGAATCCGAAGGGCGGTTACTTCATTTCCTTTGATGCCATGGAGGGCTGTGCCAAAGCCATCGTAGCGAAGATGAAGGAGGCCGGTGTCGTCATGACCGGAGCCGGAGCAACCTACCCGTATGGCAAGGATCCGAAAGACAGCAATATCCGTATTGCCCCGACACTGCCGACGCCGGAGGAGCTGGCAAAGGCAGCCGAGGTCTTCGTGCTTTGCGTGAAGCTGGTCAGCGTGGAGAAGCTGCTGGCAGCATAACTATATACGTATAGAAATAAGAAAATAGATAAAAGGAAAGGTCTGCTACAGACCGTATCCGGCATTGAAGCAGTCCGGAGCGGGAGCTGTGACAGACCTTTTGCTATGCCCCCTGGTATCGGAGAAGGTCTGTCCATGGCTGTGTATGCATGGACATTCTTCACCTTTTTTTCGTTTTTCGGCTATTTACCCTTATGGCAATCAGTGATACAATAGGGCGTATTAAGGGGATTTTATGAGCAAGGGGGATATAGATGGAAAAAAAGAAAATCAAGACATGGAAACTCGTTGTCGGAGGGATCCTGTTGTTTATTGTGCTGGTGGCAGCGATCTGTTACGGTGCTATAGCCCGGTATTATACGAATCACTTTTTCAAAGGTACGCAGATCAATGGTTATGACTGTAGCAATATGACCGTAGATGAGGTAAAAACACAGATCACCGACGAGATCATGACCTACGCGATCAATATCGAGGAGCGAGACGGTATCACAGAGCGTCTGCTGGCCAAGGATCTGGGCTTTACCTACGAGGACGACCAGTCGGTAGACAAGCTGCTGGAAAAGCAGAATGCCTACGCCTGGGTTATGGAGATTTTCAAGACCAGAGATGAGGAAGTCAGCGCGATCTCCAGTTACGATAAGGACAAGGCCAGTGAGGCCTTAAAGGCTCTGAAATGCTTTGAAGAAGGCAATTATACCGCACCGGAAAATGCATATATTAAGGAAGGGGATGCTTCCTATGAGATCGTACCGGAGGTACAGGGTACGCAGCTGGATTTTGACAAGGTTCTGAGTGCGGTACTGCAGGCGGTGGATGAGCATGCGGAGTCGGTGGATCTGGACGAGGCCGGATGTTATCTGGCACCGGAGGTTACCAGCGACGATGAAGCGATGAATACGCTGGTCAACAGTATCAATACATACCTGTCATCAAAGCTGACCTACGATTTTGGCGGCGATGACCGCAAGGTGGTTGTCGATGGATCTACGATCAAGGAATGGCTCAAAAAGGGCGATGACGGTCTGCCGGTGCTCGGTGACGACGGCAAGCCGGAGCTTGTCGAGTCGGCGATTCAGGAGTTTGTCCGTGTGAATATGGCCAAGAAATACGATACGCTGGGTAAACCGCACGAGTTTAAAAAGCACGACGGCAAGACGATCACCCTGACCGGTGGATTTTACGGCTGGCGTATGAAACAGGACGATACCGTGTCAAAGATGATCGAAGCGATCAAAAACGGCGAGCAGAAGGATATGGAGGTTGAGTACCATTATTCGGCAGCCAGCCGCGGAGCCGATGATATCGGCGGTACATATGTTGAGGTAGATATCACGCACCAGAAGATGTACTGCTATCAGGATGGCAAGCTGAAGGTGGAAACACCGGTGGTTACCGGTAAAAAGGTCGAGGGCAGCGAGACACCGTCCAATGGTATCTGGTCTATTATTTATAAGAAGAGAGATGCGATCCTCGGCGAGGAGAACAATCTGGAATACCGTTCCCCGGTAGATTTCTGGATGCCGTTTAACGGCAATGTCGGTATCCATGACGCTGACCGCTGGAGAAGCGAGTACGGCGGGGATATTTATAAAAAGCATGGTTCCCATGGCTGCGTGAATACGCCGCGGGCAGCCTGCGAAAAGATCTATAATATCGTAAGCAAAGGTACACCGGTGATTGTGTACGGTGAATAAGAGGAGACAGAGATGAAAATTGTTGTATTAGCAGGTGGAATCAGTACGGAGCGGAGCGTGTCCATCGTATCCGGAACGGAGGTATGCAAAGCGCTGCGAAGCAGAGGAGAGCAGGCGATTCTTCTGGACGTATACTGCGGAACAGAGCAGGTGGATGCAAAGACGGCCTTTACTGATATCCATGATATCGAGGCGGATGTGGTCTATATCCACTCATTTGACGAGAAGATCCCGGAGATGATCCGGTCCAAAAAGGAATTTTTCGGTCCGCAGGTACTGGAAATCTGTAAGGCAGCGGATGTTGTATTTCTGGCGCTGCACGGTGCAGACGGCGAAAACGGCAAGGTACAGGCGGCTTTTGATCTGTTCGGCATCCGTTATACCGGTACGGGCTATTTGAGCAGCGCGCTTTCCATGGACAAGGCGCTGAGCAAGGAGCTTTTGCATTACGCCGGTGTACCGGTTCCGATGGGCAGAAAGATCACTTCAGCCGATGCAGAGGGACTGGCGGATATGGCGCTTCCGCTGGTTGTAAAGCCGTGCTGCGGCGGTTCCAGTGTCGGTGTCAGCATCGTACAGGATAAAAAGGATCTGCAGGCAGCCCTTGACGAGGCATTCCGTTATGAGAAAGAGGTTGTTGTGGAGGAATACATCGCTGGACGTGAATTTTCCGTAGGTGTGATCGCCGGGGAAGCACTGCCGATCATCGAGATCGCGCCGATCGAAGGCTTCTACGATTACAAAAACAAATATTCCAAGGGGGCGACCAAGGAATACTGTCCGGCCCGTCTGACAGAGGACGAGACGAAAAAAATGCAGGCGTATGCCGTTGCAGGCGCAAAGGCGCTCGGCATCACAGGTTATGGCCGGCTGGACTTCCTGATGAAGGAAAACGGCGATATGTACTGTCTCGAGGCCAATACCCTGCCGGGCATGACCCCGACCAGTCTGCTGCCGCAGGAGGCCGCCGTAATCGGCATGGACTTCGGACAGCTGTGCATGCGCCTGATCGAAGTATCCAAAGAAGCATAAAATCCATAGATCCACTGTAAACTGTCCATACTATCTTTGGAACAGCGCAGCAGTAAAAAATCAGTAAGGAGAGATAAAGCTGTCACACTGTATGGAAATCCAGACAGTGTGGCTGTTTTATTAAAAAGAAAGATGAAAGAATTAACCATCAGAAAGATTACAGAAGTCTGCCACGGCACATATCACGGCCCGCAGGATGGTGTGGACACAGAAATCACAGCCGTGAGCACAGACAGCCGTAAGATCGAAGCCGGCTGTTTATATGTGCCCATCGTCGGCGCAAGAGTGGATGGCCACAGCTTTATCCCGCAGGTCATGGAAAAAGGCGCGCTGGTCACCCTGTCCGAGCAGGAGCTTGGTGAGACCACCTATCCGTGGATCAAAGTAGAATCCTCCCTGCAGGCTGTAAAGGATCTGGCCGAAGCCTATTTGAAAATCCTCAATATTCCCGTGGTAGGCATCACCGGCAGCGTCGGAAAGACCAGCACCAAGGAAATGATTGCCGCCGTTCTGGGTGAAAAATACCGTGTCTTAAAAACTCTGGGAAATTTCAATAACGAACTGGGACTGCCCCTGACCGTATTTCGCCTGCGCGACGAAGATGAGATCGCTGTACTGGAAATGGGTATCAGCAACTTTGGCGAAATGACCCGCCTGGCAAAGATCGCCCGCCCGAAGGTCGGCGTCGTAACCAATATCGGCTGGTGCCATCTGGAAAATTTAAAAACCAGAGACGGCATCTTCAAAGCCAAGACAGAAATGTTTGACTGGCTGCAGAAAGACGGCACAGTCATCGTCAACGGAGACGACGACAAGCTGTGCCAGATTACAGAAGTACACGGCAAACAGCCCGTATTCTTCGGCTTAAACAGCGATTTCCCCGTCTGGGCAGACCAGATCGAGCCCATGGGTCTCAAAGGCACCCGCTGCCAGATCCACGCCGACGGACAGACCTGCACCGTACAGATCCCCCTCCCCGGCAGCCACATGGTCTATAACGCCCTCGCCGGAACCGCCGTCGGCCTCGCCTTTGACATGACCCTGCCAGAAATCTGCGCCGGTATCGAAAAACTGAAACCCTTAAGCGGCCGCTTTAACATCTTAGACCTCGCCGGCCGCGTCGTCGTAGACGACTGCTACAACGCCAACCCCGTCTCCATGAAAGCCTCCCTCCAGATCCTCGAAGAAGGCCAGGGCCGCCGCATAGCCATCCTCGGCGACATGGGCGAACTAGGCGAAAATGAAGCTGCCCTCCATGAAGAAGTCGGCACCTTCGCCGGAACATTAAAGATTGATGTCCTTTACACCGTCGGAACCCTCACAAAAGGTCTCGAACAGAAGGCAAAAGAAGCTAATCCGTCCCTCGTGACCAAACACTTTGCCATCCTCGACGAAATTCTCGAGAATCTTATCAACCTGACCGCACCCGGAGACACGATCCTTGTAAAAGCTTCTCATTTCATGCACTTCGAGAAAATCGTAGAAGCCTTCAAGACTATGTAAAAATTTAGCGGCAGGCTGTATGATCAGCCTGCCGCTATACTATGTTCAACTATTCTTCTTTACCATCTCCTGAATAATATCCCGCGTATAGCTCCCAATCACCTTCTTATCCTCCTTCGACAGCTCCGACGGCCGGAACGCCTTCCCATATTCCAGCGTCACCTCCGTTTTCCGGATAAACGGAAAATGATCCTCCAGAATCTGCGAAGTATTCGTCATAGCCACCGGCACAATCAGACAATCTGTTTTCGTTGCCACCTTAAAGCTTCCCTCATGAAACGGCAACAGCTCCGTCTGGTCAGCCCCCGTACTGCGGGTTCCCTCCGGAAAAATAAAAATCGAAATCCCGTTCTTTACATAGTCGATCGCCGTAAGGATCGTCTTTAAGCCCTGTTTGATATCCTTCCGGTCCAGAAACAGACAGTACAGATACCGCATCCATGTAGACAGAAACGGCACCTTCTCAATTTCCTTCTTCGCCAGATATCCCGTCAGCCCCGGACAGCGCGCATACGTGATCACCACATCAAAAAAACTGCGGTGGTTGCCAATGTAGAGCACAGCCTCATCCTTTGGCACATTCTCCTCACCGATCACCGTCAGCTTACAGCCCGACAGAAACAGAATGATCTTAAAAGCCCCCTGCACGATACGCAGCGAAGAAATATCCTTTGCGTGTGGATTCACCTTGCCGATCAGCCACTCGATCAGATACAGAGGTATCGAAAGAATAAAAAATATAACCAGAAACAGCGCAATAAGTACTAAACGAATCATATGATAATCTCCTGTTCTTTTCTGCCTTTCATTATACGGTAGTGCCTGAGCACTTGCAAGCCGGGGCGGAAAAAAGACATAATTTTTCCACCCGCACATACAATAAAAGAGGAATATACGGCACATGGAGAATCAGGAGGAAGTATGAAACGAAAAAGTTGTCTGCTTATTGTGCTGTCCGGACTGTTACTGTGCCTTTGCCTTTGCGCCTGTTCCGCAGAGGTACTGCACAAGGAAGAGGGGCGTCAGCTGGATTTCACCGTGACGGCCAGAAGCGAACTGCCCGAAGAAGTGGAGGCCGTACTGGATGAAAAGCTGGGAACGTCCTTTGAGACCGCCTGCCAGTACGGCGACAGCCTGTATCTGATCTGCGGCTATCCGGTGCAGGAAAGCGGTGGCTACAGCATCCGGGTCAATCATCTGACAGCGACAAAGGATGCCATCTATTTTCAGGCAGAGCTGATCGGGCCGGGCAGTGACGAAACGACAGAAAGTACGGAAAACAGTACCAGTACGGCCCCATGGCTGGTGGTTAAGACCGAGTATCTGGATCTGCCGGTCATTTTTGAACCGTAGCACATACGGCGCATACAGCATGTAAAAGAAAGAGAGCAGTTGCAGGAGGGAAGCATGGAGTTAAAAAAGCAGGAATATCCGGTGCTCTGCAAAAAAAGCAGCGCCCAGAGCCAGATCACCTGTGATGAAGAATTTAATGTACCGGACAGCTGCCCGGATGTCGGGCGGATGATCCAGAAAAAAGGCAGCGTGCATATCGATGATGTGCAGGTAGGGGACGATGCCGTGACACTGTCCGGTCATCTCGTATTCTGTCTGCTGTACGTGGCAGATGATGAGAACCGGGGCATCCGAAGCTTTACCGGCCAGATCCCTGTGGAGGAGACGATACGGCTGGAGGGCGTCCGGGAGGGCGACAAGATCCGCCTGCAGTGGGAGCTGGAGGATCTTTCGCTGCATCTGATCCATCCGCGCAAGCTGGGTATCCAGGCCGTCATTTCTTTCCGGGCAGATATTCAGGAAAAGCGGACATTGCTTCTGCCGCTGGGTGTGACAGGGGAGGACAGTGTATCCTGCAGAACGCAGAAGGAAGCCATACTGGGTGTAAAGGTACATAGGAAAGAGACGATCCATCTGAAGGAAGAGATCCTTCTGCCCTCCAACCGGCAGGATGTGGAGCAGGTACTGTGGCAGGAAATCGAGGCGCGCGGACTGAAATTCCGCTGTATGGAGGGCGAAATCGCCTATACGGGGGAAATGTTTGTCTTCCTTTTGTACAGTGGAGAGGACATTTTAAGTCCACCGGAATGGATCGAGCAGGTTATCCCGGTCAGCGGTACACTGCCCTGTGAGGGCTGCCATACAGACCAGCTGCCGGATATCGGGGTACGTCTGACACAGGAGGAGCTTGCCGTCCGGCCGGATGCCAACGGCGAGGAGCGTATTCTGACAGCGGAGGCTGTGCTGGAGGCAGACCTGCGGCTGCAAAAGGAAGAGGAGTTCCCGGTACTGATGGACGTCTGTGATCCGGTCAGGGAATGTCAGCCGGTGACGGAGCAGACGATGATCGAACATCTGCTGGTGCGCAATGAGGCCAAATGCCGTGTCAGCGACCGCGTGAGTACGGGGGAGGCACAGGGGAAAATCCTGCAGATCTGCCACAGCAATGCCCGGCTGCGGGTGGATGACTGCCGTGTGACGCCGGGCGGTCTGGCCGTGGAAGGCATCCTAAAGGTAAGGATTCTGTATATTGTCAGCGACGATGAGATGCCATTTTATGCGATGGAGACGGTGCTGCCCTTTGAACAGATGATCGAAGTGCCGGATATGCACGGCGAGATCGATTACGAGCTGCAGGCTGATCTGGAACAGCTGTCGACAACGATGGCGGACAGCCATGAGATCGAGATCCGTGCGCTGGTCAGCTGCGGCGCGCTGGTTGTGGAAAAAAAGGAGATCCCGCTGCTTCGCGAGATCACTACGCAGCCGCTGAATATGGATAAGATCCGGGCGCTTCCGGGCATCGTCTGCTGCAGAATCGGGCAGCAGGATACACTGTGGGATCTGGCCAAAACCTACTATACGACTGTGGAAGATATCATGGCTTTAAACGATCTGCAGGGTGAACCTGCACCGGGACAGACCGTTTTTCTTGTGAAAAAGGTAGAAAGTTAAAAAATTACCAATTTCCTCTTTGCATTTTGTATTTTTTATGGTACAGTGGATGTTGTATTGTATACAAAGTGCGAAATAAGTAGAGGAAGGCACAAAAGCAATGAAATTAAGAGCAATGGCAAAGATCAATCTGGGTCTGGATGTGGTGCGAAGACGTGAGGATGGCTACCACGAAGTCCGTATGATCATGCAGACGATCCGGATGTACGACAGCATAGAGCTGACACGGACAGATACACCGGGGATTCAGGTGCAGACCAATCTGCGGTATCTGCCGGTCAACGAAGACAATCTGGTTTACCGTGCGGCGAAGCTTCTGATGGACGAATTTCATATACAGCAGGGGGTAGAGATCCGGCTGGAGAAGTTTATCCCGGTTGCAGCAGGTATGGCCGGAGGCAGCTCGGATGCAGCAGCCGTTATGGTGGGGGTCAACCGGATGTTTGGTCTGGGACTTTCCAGAAGAGCGCTGATGGAGCGTGGAGTAAGGATCGGAGCGGATGTACCGTACTGTATTCTGCGGGGCACGGCTCTGGCAGAGGGTATCGGGGAGAAGCTTACGGTACTGCCAAAAGCACCCAGGGGCTATGTACTGATCGCGAAACCGCCGATCAGTGTTTCTACAAAGTTTGTCTATGAAAATCTCCATCTTGAGCAGCTGAAAGAGCACCCGGACATCGACGGTGTGCGTGCGGCGATCGAGGCCGGAGATCTGAAGACTATGGCAGAGCGCATGGGCAACGTACTGGAAACGGTGACGATCCCTGCGTATCCCCAGATCGGTAAGATCCGGGATGCGATGCTGAAAAACGGTGCGCTGGGAGCCATGATGAGTGGCAGCGGGCCGACAGTGTTTGGCATATTTGAGGACGCCACGCAGGGCAAAAAGGCAAAACAGGCCATAAAAGCCAGCGGTCTGGCACAGGTGGTATACCTGACAAGTTTTTTTAACTGAAAATAATTACACAGGAAAAATCTTTTCAAAGCGGAGGAACAAAAGATGAACGATTTTCACGTGGATATGAATGAATATCTGCCGCTTCGTGATGTGGTCTTTAAGACCCTGCGGCAGGCCATCCTTACCGGAGAACTGCAGCCGGGAGAGCGTCTGATGGAGATTACGCTGGCCAATAAGCTGGGTGTGAGCCGGACACCGGTCCGTGAGGCGATCCATAAGCTGGAGCAGGAGGGACTAGTTATTATGATGCCGCGCCGCGGTGCGCAGGTGGCCCAGATTACAGAGAAGGATCTGGTGGAGGTGCTGGAGGTACGTCTCGGACTGGAAGAGATGGCCGTGCGCTTTGCCTGTGAACGTATGACGGACGAGCAGTTTGGTGCGATCCGTGCGGCAGCCGCCGAATTTGATGCGGCGATCGACAAGAACGATCTGACGGCACTGGCCCAGGCAGATGAGAATTTCCATTCCCTGATCTATAAAGCAACAGACAATGCCTGTCTTTGTAATATTACCAACAACCTGCGCGAGCAGATGTACCGCTACCGTATCGAGCATCTGAAAAATCAGGATGTCCGTAAGGGACTTTCTGCGGAGCATAAAGCGATCTGCGAAGCCCTTGAAGAGCGTAACGTCGAGGAAGCACGCACGATCCTGTGCCGCCATATCGAGAATCAGCAGCAGTCGATTATCCGTATGCTGAAAACCAAACAGTAAGGATTCAGATCATACGGTTACCAAAAGAATGAAATAAGGCTCTTTGGGGCATGATAAAAGAAGTATTTCCGGCATGGAGATACTTCTTTTTTCATGGAAAGGAGCGTCTTATGGCAATACCTGTTGTGGAAAATCTGGATGAAAATATCGCGCATGTGGAGGATATGTTAAAGGACTGTATGGATATTGTCCGGCAGGAGATCCGCCTTAAAGAGGGGCGGATATTTCTGGTGTACGGGGAGACGACGGTATCCAATGTATTGCTGGACCAGTCGGTGATCGCTGATCTTTTGCACCAGCTGGATGAGCGTTCTCTGGAAGAACAAAAAAACCTTCTGGCAGAGGATGGCATCGGTGCCGGTAAGAGCAAGCGTTTTACGACACTGGAGGAAGCAATCGCCGTGCTGTTTACCGGGGATGTGCTTTTATTTGCCGAGGGCTGTCCGGTGGCCGTTTCTGTTGCAGACAAGGGGTATCCGGGAAAGCCGGTGGGCAGCTGTGAAGCGGAAAAGGTGATCCGGGGCTCTTCGGAGGGCTTCTGCGATTCGGTCAAAGCCAATGAAGCGCTGGTGCGCAAGCGGCTGCGCAGTGCTGACTTTAAGGTGGTGGAAAAAAAGGCCGGTGTGCGTTCAGAGACCACGATCGCCTTTTTATATATGGAAAGGCTGGCACGGCCGGAATTTCTGCAAAGGCTGCAGGAGGGCGTCGAAGAATGGCTGATCGATGGCGTATTTGACAGCGGCACACTCGAACAGCTCTTAAAAAAGGACTGGGCTTCGCCTTTCCCGCAGTTTCAGACCACCCAACGGCCGGACCGGGCAGCACAGGAGATTCTGCAGGGCAGAGTCGTATTGCTGTGTGACAATTCACCCACGGCGCTGATGCTTCCAGCAGGATTTTCGGACTTTCTGCGGGTCAGCGAGGACAGGTACAATCATTTTGAAATCGTCAGCTTTGCCCGGCTGATCCGGTATGGGGCCATGCTGGCGGCTCTGTATATTTCTTCCTTTTATCTGGCTGTCGTCAGCTTTCATACCCAGATCCTGCCGACACCGCTTTTGCTGTCTCTGGCAGAGTCCCGTAGTGGCGTGCCGTTTCCTCCGCTGATCGAGGTGCTTTTGATGGAACTGTCGTTTGAGGTGATCCGGGAAGCCGGGGTACGGATGCCGGGGCCGTTAAGCGGGACGATCGGTATCGTGGGCGGGCTGATCATCGGAGATGCCGCCGTGTCAGCCAATCTGGTCAGTCCGATGTCGGTGATTGTCGTGGCGTTTGGAGCGCTCTGTACGTTTGCGGTGCCGGATGAGGAATTTGGCGGCGCGCTGCGTCTGGTGCGGTTTCTGTTTATTTTCCTTGGCGGTTTTCTGGGACTTGCCGGTATCGTGGGCGGCAGCTTCTGGCTGCTTCTGCATCTGTGCGGACTGACAAGCTTTGGTGTCCCGTATCTGCAGATCGTACACCGTCACACATTGAATGCGCAGGACGGTCTGTACAGAAAGCCGATGGCGGGGTTAAGAAACAGGCCATATTTTGTGAATGAGGAGGAGTCGATACGGCTCAGAAAGACGCACGGGGAGGATACCGGGGTATGAAAGAGAAAATAAAGCAGGGCAGAGTCTGGCAAAAACGAAAACAGGTGCAGCCCTGGCGTTACTTTACGGTGGCAGCCGCGATTTTTTCGCTGTTTCTGCCAAAAAGCCGTCTGTTTACCGGGTATAACGGGGCGGTTGGAATACTGCTGGGAACAGCTGTCCTCTGTGTGCTGCACAGGATCGGACTGGCTATGCCACAGGCGGTACGGCAGCCGGTGCAGGGTAAAGGGCAAAAAATACTGGCTGTGGTGCGGCTGCTCTGGTATACGGCGGTCTGCATCGCGTTGACTGGCAGCAGTGCGCTCTTTATCCGGGACTGCTTCTGGAACGGTATGCAGCTGTGGATGGCGTGGGGACTGATTCTTCTGATGCTTCTGCCTGCCTGGGGAAAGCGGGAAAGTACGTGGCAGCGGATGGTGGCTGTGTCTTTGCCGTGGCTTCTTTTGTTTGTCGTGGGAATGCCGCTTCTTGGCATCAGGCAGATACCGGATTTTTCGCGGCTGGGAGAGCTGTCTGTGGATATCCGCCAGATTTTACTGGCGGCCGGTGTGTATCTTCTGGTGTCATGGTATATGCTGCTGATCCCGGGAACGGGGAAAAAGGGGATGTGGCCGGACAGTAAGGAGGGACTTTACCTGATTCTGGGGCTTTTTCTTGCGGGAATCTGTGTGCTTTTCGGTCTGGTATATGGCGCACAGGGGACCATGTACCGCCGGTGGCCGACGCTGAGTCTTTTGCAGGGAATCAGTGTGCCGGGAAAGTTTCTGGAACGGGTGGACGCGCTGTGGGCCGGAGCCTTTTTGTTTGCGGTATTTCTGGCGGCGGGACTTTTGCTGGAAAAGATCTTTGGCTGCCTGCGGCTTCTGGGTGTGCCCGAGGGCAGTGCGCGGCTGTGGCGCTGGAAGGATCTGGTGGCGCTGGGTCTTCTGGCACTGGTGCTTTTCGTGTACCGCTACAGTGGTGTAGAGGTACAGGACAGGGCCTATGTGGGGACTTTTGCAGCGGACTGGTCGGAGGATGGCTATGTGTTCTGGTTCCCTTTGCAGGAAAAGGGGGAGGTAAGTGAGATTTCAGCCAGAAGCTTTGCCGATGCCCGTGAGATCTTTGGTGACAGTCAGAATCTGCAGCCGGATTTCGGTCATATCGAGGTGACGATTCTGGGAGAAAAGCTGATGGAAAACCGGAAGATGGCATCACGGCTTTTTGATGAGCTGGCTGCCTGGCAGGAGATGGATGAAAACAGCTATGTCTTTGCGGCAGAGGATATCCGCAGTCTTTTAAAGACGGATACAGGCGAAAACGGTGTTGGAAAATATATCTCTGAGCTGTATGAAAACCGGTTTGGCCCGGCAAAGGGCCATCTGACGTTGCAGCAGCTTCTGGTGGACTGGGAGAATGGGAAAAACAAAACCGGTCTGCCAGAGGTGATCGAAAAAAATGGCTGCCTATGGATAAAGGAAAGCTGACCGTTTGCGCGGAAGCTGACAAAACAGGCAGTCTGCGGACGGGAGAAAACAGACAGCAAAGAGGAACAGCGCTTGCAAAACAGGCTGTGGCAGTATACAATGTCTGGTACAGAACTGTACAGGCAGCTTCAGGGCGTCTGTACGGTGAACTTATCGAATTTACGAACGGAGGAAGCGTATGACAGAAGAAGTACTGGTAAGAGTGACAGGGATCCAGTCATCGCCCGTAGAATCACAGACGTCTGAAGAACCGATCTCTATTGTGACGTCCGGCCGCTTTTATACGGAGAATGGAGAACGGTATGTGCAGTACGAGGAGATATATGAAGAGGCAGAGATGAGCGCCGTAAATACGGTAAAGCTGCATCCCGAGGTGCTGGAGGTCAACAAAAGCGGCGCGATCAATGTGCAGATGATCTTTCAGGAAAACCGCAAGAATATGAGTATGTACGGCACACCCTTTGGTGAGATCGAGATGGGCATATCGACGACGAGCTATACGATGCACGAGACCGACGACCGGATCGATCTGGATGTGAAATATGCGCTGGAAATGAACGGAGAGCATGCCGTAGACTGCGAGCTGAAGCTGGAGATCATGGCCAGAGGCAGCAGCTTTATACTTTAAAATTTTCAGGTAAAAAGGTCCACAGGGCCTTTTTATTTTATTGCCTTAGCATAACCATGAGAAACTCGCAAAGCGTGTTTCTTATGGTAATGAACAGTCTGTAAACCATTTCTTAAAAAAGAGGAAACTGATTGACAGTCTGTTTTGGCGGCTTTTATAATAGATTTACATAATCTGGTGAGTTGTAGACATCCGGCAGACCTTCAGGCTGAGGGGGAATAGGACGGAAAGTGAGATGACTTGCCCAAAACAGGAGGCGAGCTATGGGATTTGAAGAAAAAATGCAGGCATATGCACAGAAGATGGCCCCGGTCTGCCGGGAAAACGACAGTATTTCAGATGAACTGTTCAAAAAGTACGGTGTATACCGGGGGCTCAGAGATCTCAACGGAAAAGGTGTTGTCACAGGACTGACTTCGATCTCAAAGATCGTTTCTGTCCGGGAGGTTGACGGACAGCGGATTCCCTGTGACGGTGAGCTGTGGTACAGAGGCTACCGCGTGGAAGAGCTGATCGAATCCTACGGCAGGGAGCGGTTTGGCTATGAACGTACGGCGTTTCTGCTGTTGTTTGGTCGTTTGCCGGATGAAGAGGAGTTTGCCGATTTTAAGGAAATGATCTGGCACTGCCGCGATCTGCCGACCAATTTTACCCGCGATGTGATCATGAAAGCGCCGTCGAAGGACATCATGAATTCGATGACCCGCAGTATCCTGACGCTGGCGTCCTATGATACGAATGTATCGGATATTTCTGTGGAGAATGTGCTGCGCCAGTGTATCCAGCTGATTGCGGTATTTCCGATGCTGGCGGTCTACGGCTACCATGCCTATAACCATTACGACAATAACGGCAGTATGTATATCCACCGCCCGGATCCCCAGCTGTCCACCGCAGAGAATCTGCTGATGATGCTGCGCCCGGACAAGTCCTTTACCCCGCTGGAGGCGCAGGTTATGGATGTGGCGCTGATGCTGCATATGGAGCATGGCGGCGGTAATAACTCTACCTTTACAACCCGCGTGGTAACTTCCTCCGGCTCGGATACCTATTCGGCGATCGGTGCGGCGATGTCCTCCCTGAAAGGACCAAAGCACGGTGGCGCGAATTTAAAGGTTATGGAGATGATGAAGGATATCCGCACCAATGTCAGCAATATCGGAGATGATGACGAGGTACGGGCATATCTGAAAAAGATCCTGGACAAGGAGACGTTTGACCGGCAGGGCTTGATCTATGGTATGGGACATGCCGTATATTCGCTGTCTGATCCCCGAGAGCGGATCTTCAAGGGCTTTGTGGAAAAGCTGGCCGAGGCCAAGGGTGAACAGCGCAGTATGCATCTGTACAATGCTATCGAGACGATCGCTCCGGAGCTGATCGCCGAGAAGCGGAAGATCTTTAAAGGTGTAAGCCCGAACGTGGATTTCTACAGTGGCTTTGTCTATGACATGCTGGGGATCCCGCTGGAGCTGTACACCCCGTTATTTGCCATCGCCAGGATCAGCGGATGGAGCGCACACCGGATCGAGGAAATCATCGGTATGGGCAAGATCATCCGTCCGGCCTATTTAAGCGTTATGAAGGAAAAGTAGGAGAGGGCAATGAAAGCGATACGATCCATGCAGGAAAGGCAGAAACGGATAGCTGCCTTTTTGCTTTTCCTGCTTCTGGCCGCTGTGCTTGGTTTTTTCCGGCGGCTGGGTAATGTAGATGAGCTGTGGAATTTTACCTTCGGCAACAATATGGCGATGGGGATTGTGCCCTACCGGGATTTTAACCTGCTGCAGACACCGCTGTTTGCGATGATCCACGGGCTGGCTCTGACAGTATTTGGCAGAGAGCTTCTGGTGACACGGATGCTGGGCGCGCTTTTGTTTGCTGCGATCTGTTATCTGTTATATCTGTTTGCCGGACTTTTGGAGGTAAAGGGCGCCGGACGGCTGGTTTTGCCGTTGGCGTTTCTGTTATGCTTTGATTATAATGTGTTTTACGAATACAGCTGCTCGATCCTTGCCGTGCAGCTTTTCAGTATGTACAGGGATGTGTGCTTTTTACGACAGCGGGTTTCGGCTGAGAGGTATTTTTCCATCCGCTGTCAGCTGGTAACGGGGCTTTTTGCCGGTGCGGCGATCATGTGCAAGCAGACGTTTGGCGGCTTTGTGGCGCTGGCGGCCTGGTGCAGTGTACTGCTTCTGGGCTTTATGTACCGGCAGGACAGAAAACGGGTGTTAAAGGCATTTTTTGCCCGGCTGGCTGGATCGAGTGTGCCGTGCTTTTTTGTCCTGTTTTATCTGCTGGGAACCGGCAGCTGGGATGATTTTATCGATATGAGCCTGAAAGGGATCTCGACCTTTTCCAGCCGTTTGATGCTCTGGGAATATATGACGGAGGATCCCGAATATATGGCCACGGGCATTGTCTTTCTGGCAGCTGTTTTCCTAGGTGTTGTCTATACCCTGCGCAACCGGAAGAATGAAAAGGGCCGCATGGGATGTATCGTGCTGCTGTACAGTGTCCTTGGCTGCATCAACCTGTATCCGCTGTGCAATTCCTACCATATCCTGACCTGCCTGTTCCCGTTTCTGGTGCTGGTGCTGCCGTATCTGGCATGGCTGCAGCGTTTCTGGCTGGTGCGGGTGACCGTTGCCGGGGTAGTTGTGGCCTGCGTGGTGGATATTGCCTGCGTCAAGCCTTACGATGTGCTGCAGGACAGTGTCCTTTTGACGGATATACCGCATTTTCATGGCATCTTTATCGACCGTGACGAGGAAGCGGATTACCGGGATATCGTGGAGGAGGTACGACTCAGAAAAGAGAATGGTTTCGATGTCTATATTCTTGACAACGAGGCTGTGAAGTATCTGATCCCTTCGAATATCTACCATAAATATACGGATATGTTTCTGGTCGGCAATCTGGGCCAGAAAACGCCGGAGGAATGTCTGGAGGATACGCTGTATACCAGCGGTCAGGCTATGTATCTGATACCGTCGGATTTGAGCGATCAGTATCAGTATCCCCGCCGCGCGGTGGAGTCCTTTATTGAGGAAAAGCTGGACTACGCGCAGACGGTCGGACATTTCCGGTGCTATATGCCAAAGGTCTAGGAAGCCTCAGACAAAGCTTTTGAGCTGCACCATAAAGTCCTCTTCCAGATGGATGAGTTTTTTGGTAAGATCCCGGCTTTCCCCGGAGGCCTCCGGGTACTGGTTCAGATAGCGGCTTAAGGATTTGATCCCCATACTGCAGCCGTCCATCAGAAGTCCTGCCACGGTGCTGTTATCGTCACTGATATTCAGCTTCATCTCCGTGCTCATCCAGGACATGGCGCGTGTCAGAGGATGGGGATCTTTCCCATTATCTCCGTCCTCGGTCAGCAGCTCATGGCAGCTGGCACCGATATCCAGATGCTTTTCGTTGTATTTGTGCAGCAGATCCGAAAGCTTCTGGTCGCGGACATGGGGCATCACCTGCTCCATAGCGCCGGATGCCATCTTGCAGCCGGAGTTACATTCGCGTAATAAATATGTCGTATCAGAAATCATAGACAAAACCCTCCTTTTTGAAAAGTATCTGCAGCAGAGAGCAAAAGTATGTCGGGAAATCATGGAAATTCTTCTGGAAAAGATACAAAATATGTTTCACAGCTGTCCGGGAATCGTTGTACAAAAAAGGACATGTCGTTCTTGACAGGTCAGAGGGAAAACCGTATAATCTTCGTTGATATTTTAAAACACAAAGTATTTTTGAAAGTCAGGTCATACCATTATGAGAAAAATAGGAATCGTGACGGACAGTCACAGCAGTATTACACAGAAAATGGCAGGAAGGCTCGAGATCATGGTGCTTTCGATGCCTTTTTATTTTGATGAGACCTGTTATTATGAGGATGTAACGCTGACAAGGGAGGCGTTTTTCAGTCGATTAAAGAGCGGGGCAAACGTTTCCACCTCCCAGCCGTCTCCGGCAGCTGTTATGGAAATCTGGGACAAGGCGCTTGCGCTGTACGATACAATTCTGTATATCCCGATCAGCAGCGGCCTCAGCAGCTCCTGCGATACCGCAAATATGCTGGCACTGGACGAACCCTATGAGGGCCGTGTGTTTGTCGTGGACAATGGCCGTGTTTCAACCCTGATGCACCAGTCCATTCTGGACGCCATCGACCTGATCGAGGCTGGGTACAGCGCAGCTGAATGCAAGGAGATTCTGGAGCGTGTGCGTGATCGTATGAATATCTATGTGGCAGTTTCCGATCTGACCTATTTAAAACGCGGCGGCCGTATCTCGGCAAGCTCCGCAGCGATTGGCTCCCTTTTGAATATCAAGCCAATATTGTCCTTTGATGTGGGGAAACTGGATTCTTTTAAGAATTGCAGAGGAACGAAAAAAGCGCGCACAGTGATGATTGAGGCACTGAAAAATGATCTGCTGACAAAGTTTTCCGAGGAATATGAGGCCGGTGAGGTGCGTATTCTGGCTGCGTCAAGTGCGGATACAGAGACAACCGAAGGCTGGCTGGAACAGATCCGGGAAGCCTTTCCGGGTGAAGATATCCTGCGCGATGATCTGTCCCTTGGCGTATCCTGCCATATTGGCCCGGACGGACTGGGCATCGGCTGTTCCTGTCGCCCGAAGGAGCTCTATGCGCTGGATAAGGCAAAAGGAGGGCAGGCATGAGTCAGAAAGTAAGAAATTCCTGTCTGTTGGTTCTGACAGCTCTGATCTGGGGCATAGCATTTGTCGCGCAGACCACCGGTGGCGATGCTGTAGGAGCCTTCTCCTTTAACTGTATCCGTTCCCTGATCGGCGGTATCGTGCTGATCCCGGTGATCCACGTACTGGATAAAAAGACGAACCGTAACCCCAAAACTGCCGCCGAAAATAAAACACTGCTCACCGGCGGTATCGCCTGCGGCTGTGTGATGTTTGTGGCCAGCTCCTTTCAGCAGCTGGGCATCAATCTGGGCACAGAAGCCGGAAAAGCCGGTTTCCTGACGGCCTGCTATATTCTGCTGGTACCGATTCTGGGACTGTTTCTGAAAAAGAAATGTGGCTGGAATATCTGGATTGGCGTCGTACTGACCCTTGCCGGTCTGTACCTGCTCTGCATGAACGGCACGACCGGATTTGCCCTGCGGTTTTCGGATGGGCTTGTGATCATCTGCTCCGTATGCTTTTCCCTGCATATTTTACTGGTGGATCATTTTTCCCCGCTGGTTGACGGCGTGCGCCTGTCCTCCATCCAGTTCATCGTCTCCGGACTGATCGGACTGATCCCGACATTTTTTGTAGATATGCACCATTCCGTCGCCGGATTTCAGTCCTGGCTCCCCGCCCTCCAGTCCTGGAACGCCTGGATCCCGATCCTGTACGCCGGCATCATGTCCTGCGGCGTAGCCTACACCCTGCAGATTATCGGCCAGAACGGACTGAACCCAACCGTAGCATCCCTGCTTATGAGCCTAGAATCCGTCTTTTCCGTCCTCGCCGGATGGATCATCCTTGACCAGAAGCTCACCACCCGGGAAATCCTCGGTTGTGTCATTATATTCGCAGCTATCATTCTCGCCCAGTTACCGATTAGTATGAGGATGGACAGTTAAGAAATATAATATAGAGAAAAACTGCCAGCCTGAAAACAAAACAGGCATCGTCTATTGACGATGCCTGTTTTGTATGTACGGATTATTTGGACGGGCTGTTGACCTTGTCTCTGAGCTTGTCCATGAATCCCTTTTTCTTTTCCTGATGCTCCAGCGGTCCGCGGATGCCACGTACGTCGGTGATGTAGAGTCCACTGATCGTAGCCTTGACTTCTTTCTTGATCGGAATCTGATCAAAGATACGTTCGTCAGCGATCATCGTCATGATCTTGGGACCGATCTTGGCCTTGACGATGGGCAGCTTGGCACGACGCATGTACTTGGGCGTCTGATCAATGACCATCTGGGGAAGCCCGGATTCTTTGAGCTTGAGTTTCTTTTTATCGATAATCAGCATGGAAACCTGCTGTTTCATAGCTTCCATCTGCTCCTGCTGCTCTGCCTGCTTCTTTTCCATACGTTTGCCAACAAAGTACAGAACAGCCAGAACGGCAACCACGATTACCAAAATAATCAGAAGGATCTGCCAGACTTTCATAATATGCCTCCTAAACTTCAAAAATAATCACTGTATATTCTAGCATTGTTACCGGTAATTGGCAATTCATTTTTGCCTTTTGACCGCTTTTTCTTTGAATTACTGTACATACCGGGGGAATAATGCTATAATAATGAGCGCGATTGACGCAAAATGCAAAAGAAATGGAGATAAAATATGAAGAAAAGATATATACTGCTCTGCGGTCTCTTAGCCCTGACGATGGCTGTTACCGGCTGCGGAAAAAAGGATGATGCACAGAGTTCTACAGCCTCCGGCAGCAGCGTAGTGGCTGAGAGCTCCTCCGATATGACCCTGTCACAGGTACAGGTGCCGGATGATTATGTAGCGCCCACGACCCTGTCAGATCTGACAAAGGATATCGATCTGGACAAGGTGGTAAAGCTTGGCGAGTACAAGGGCCTGAAGCTGACCAAGAAGGTAAAAGAGGTTACCGATGAGGACGTAGATAATGCCGTAGCTGATGCACTGGAAAATACGCTTGTCGAGGTAGACCGTGCGGCACAGGAAGGCGATACCGTCAATATCGATTATGTCGGTACGATGGACGGCGAACAGTTTGATGGCGGTACAGCCTCCGGTTATGATCTGAAGCTTGGCAGCCACAGCTTTATCGACGGCTTCGAGGACGGCCTGATCGGTGCCAAAGCCGGTGATACCGTTACTCTGAACCTGACCTTCCCGAAAAACTATACCGAAGCCCTCAGCGGCAAGGCTGTTACCTTTACCGTAACTGTTAATAAAGTACAGGAATCCTCCAAAGCGATTTCCGAGGAGTGGGTAAAGGCCAATACAGAATATACCTCCGTAGCGGATTATAACCGTGAGATCCGTGTACAGCTGGAGACAGATAACAATACCGAGGCCGAGAATACCATGGAAAGCGAAGCATGGCAGACTGTTCTCGAAAATTCCGTGATCAACGAATACCCGGATGCCCTGGTACAGTACGGCAGATATTACTATGAAAATTATATGGATACCTACTGCAGCTCCAATAACATCACGCTGGAGGATTATCTGAAAAACAACAGCTTAAGCGTAGCCGATTACGACAATATGGTCCAGATGTACGGCAAGAGCATGGCAGGCCAGATCCTTGTGATGGCTGCGATCGAGAAAGCCGAGGGTATCTCCGCTGATGATGCCGAGTACCAGCAGAGCCTGCAGGATCTGATTTCCCAGTCCGGTGTGACAGAAGACCAGTTCTTTAACTACTACGACCGTTTCAGTGTAGAACAGTCCCTGATGCTCCAGCGCATCAACAAGATCATCATCGACAACGCCAGCGTCACAGAGACCACAGTAGCCGTCGATGAGACCAGCGAAACCAGCGAAACTGCTGAAGCCAGCTCTGCCGCAGCTGAAACCAGCACAGCAGCTGAGTCCGAGGCTCCCGCAGCTTCTTCCAATGCAGCTGAGACGGAGACTTCCCAGTCCACCGAGACAGAAACCTCCATTACCAAAGAGGTATTACAGCCGTTAAGCTAATATGCACATATAAAAAAGAGGGTCAGAAGCCCTCTTTTTTATATGAAAAATAAATCGGGAAAAACAGGCAAATGTCAGCTGCTTTTCCCGATATTTTTACATCAGAAATTTAGAATTTCGTTTCCTTACTGTACAGATCATACGGCGTACTCTGGTATACATAGAAGTTCAGCCAGTTCGAATACAACAGCTGACCGGTAGAACGCCATGTCACCACCGGTGCCTTTTCAGGATCATCGTCCGGGAAATAGTTTACCGGCAGATCCACCGTTGTCAGTCCTTTCTTCATATCCCGGAAATACTCCTGGGCCAGCGTATCCACATCATATTCCGCATGACAGGTTACAAAGAACTGCCGGCTGTCCTTTGTCTTGGCGATCGCCAGACTGCCGCCCTCCGTAACAGCCATAACCTCCAGTTCCGGCACAGCCTCCACATCCGAAACACGCACATCCGTAGCACGGGAGTGCGGTGCCATAAAGATATCGTCAAAGCCACGGAACAGTGGTGAAGTCGGCTTCATGATTTTGTGCGGGTAGATACCAAACAGCTTTCGCTCCAGATCCAGCTTTTCGATACCGTAATGGTAATACAGGCCGGCGTAAGCGCCCCAGCACAGATGGAATGTACAGTGTACATGTGTCTTTGTCCATTCCATGATCTTGCAGATCTCATCCCAGTAGGCCACATCTTCACACTTGACATAGTCGAGCGGTGCACCCGTAATGATCATGCCATCGTAGCGGCGATCCTTGATCTGGTCAAAGGTATAGTAAAACTGCTCCATATGGCTCGGGTCTGCATGGGTCGGGATATAGCTGGCGGTCTGCAGAAACTCTACATGGATCTGCAGCGGCGTATTGGACAGCTTGCGGAGCAGCTGTGTCTCCGTTGTAATCTTCGTGGGCATCAGGTTCAAGATCAGAACGTCCAGCGGACGGATATCCTGATGCATCGCACGAAACTCGGTCATAACAAAAATATTTTCAGATTCCAGCGTGGCATGGGCCGGCAGGGAATCGGGAATACGAATAGGCATGGGTTTTCCTCCTTATGATATAGTCTGCACATCCAGAACATCTTCCAGATGATTGATCTCGATAAAATAACGTAACAGATGCTCCACTTTTTCGGGTGTATCGTAGCCGTAGTCCAGAATATACTGGAAGCGCTTTTGCGATTCCTCCAGAATCGTCGGGAACTTCACCTCGTAGACCGGGATATACGGGCAGGTGTAGCTGTCATCCATCAGATGCCATTTTAACAGCTGCTGGACCAAAAGACTGCCGATCAGATAACGGTCGTGGGACGAAACATGCTCCTCCGACGGATAGTTCTGCAGCATCGGGAGCTGTACCTGCAGCTCATGTACCAGCATATTGACAAAGTCAAAGCCGTACGGCTCGATATGGGAATCGATCAGCGGTGCGGACAGCATATGATTCAGCGAAGTGGCCAGATAGGTGTTGGCGTTCACACCCTCGCGGATCACGGCTTTGGGAAATCCGGCTTCCATGTATACGAGACGTTCGATTTCGTGTGCCGTCTCCATGGTGTAGTCTGTCGGAACCGGCAGCTCCCTGAAAACCAGCAGATACGCATCGGTCAGATCGTAGGAGCGTACCACACGGTCGCTGTCCGGATTCAGACAGAAAAAGAGCGGCTTTTTCAGCCGGGATACACGTTCGTTGAAAAAGGCGGTTATGCCGGGGGCAGTGTCGGCCAGTGTGTTGGCCGTATATTGCGGATCCAGATAGGTCGCATGAAAATTATCCCAGAGATAGCGGCTGCGCTTTTCCTGTTTCTGGCAGCAGTGTTTGTATTTCTTACCGCTGTGACAGGGGCAGGGATCGTTGGGATAAAACTTGGGCATTGGTGTTGTATGTTGTTCAGCCATGTCAGGTGAACCTCCTTTTGTAACATGTCTTTTTATTATACATGGAAAACAGCGATTTGCCAAGGTTGCAGTAATGAAACTTGATATGATATACTTATAAGTAATGGTATATAACAGGGCGGACAGGGACAGGAAGAACAGGGATACGACACAGGAGAAGTCCCGGCCGCTGTGACAAGACGATTCTACACAGAGAATAAGAGGAAACCTATGAGTAATGACAGAGAATATACCCCGGAACTGATCCGGCATCTGAAGGATGACGTCAATCTGCAGGTCGTTCTGGAGGAACTCAAAAAGAGTATCGAGGAACAGCTGAAAAAATGCGGTCTGTATTACCGGCTGTTTATGCGCGTCAAGGACGATGAATCGCTGGCCTTAAAGCTTGGCAGCGGTGAGTACGGCAGCGGCGAGCATGACAAGAAGGTGCAGGATCTTCTGGGTATCCGTGTGGTACTGTACTATTCGGACGATCTGGCGGCCTGCCGCTATATTCTGGAAAAGACCTTCAACCGCAACGGCCAGTGGTCCCAGAACGAGATGACGGTCAACCAGTTCCAAGCAACAAAGATCAACGGCGTATTTGAGATCCCTCAGAAGCTTCTGGAGATGGTGGATGAACATACCTGGAAGCTGCCGGTGGACGCCACCTTTGAGGTACAGCTGCGTACCGTTCTTTTTGAAGGATGGCATGAGATCGAGCACGATATGCGCTACAAGGATATCAAGAACCATAAAAAGAATCTCTGGGACGACAACGAAGCGCTGGCCCGTACGATGAACAGTATCCTGGCCAGTCTGGAGCTCTGTGACTGGTCGCTGTCGAGCCTGTTCCAGAGCCTTGCCAGAAGACATCTGGAAAAGAAAAATTGGGAACTGATGTTTCGAAGCCGCTACCGTCTGCGTCTGGACGAAAAGCCTTTAAATCCGCAGGTGGTCGAGTATTTAAACGAACATGAACAGCTGGGCAATCAGTTTTTTAACTGCGACAAGGTACAGCTGGTCAGTGCCCTGATGGATGAAAATGTGCATACGAAGCTGACATATGACGTACTGGTCAAGGTTTTGAATATGCTTTATGTCAAGGATGAGACGATCCAGCGCCTTCTGGCGGATACCAAGCTCAAGGTCTATGAGCCGGTACCCCATAAGAATAAATTCAAGCCGCTGGAGAACCGCACGACCTTTCAGCTCGATGTGGCGCTAAACGATGAGAATACCCCGCAGGGCGAGGTGGAGGACAGCTTTAAAAAGGCCGTCCAGATCATCTACAGCTGGGGCCGGTACAAGTACCGTGAGATCTTCCCGGAGATGAAAGAGGAGCCGGAGGACTTCAAAGGCACAAAGCCGGGCTATGAGCTGCATGTGGAGTATGACGAGGAGACGCAGCGATTCTTATTAAACTGCAGCCGTATCGACGCGACGATGCCAGGTACACTGTGGTTTACTGAAACCAGTCTGGAGAATAAAAACGGCCGTCTTTTGTTTTTCTGCGTGACGACCAGCAGCGCCCCGGAGAAGGAGATCGCCAAGATCAGTTTCCGTAAGCCAAAGTTTGTCGACCGTATCCGCGATGAAGTGGATTTTTACGATGTGGAGAAGCTGCCTTCGAAGGTGTCCGTGCTGGAGACGGAGAGGGATGCCGAAAAGATCCGCACCCTTCTGGAGCATCCGGCCCGCTGCCTGCCGGTGGTTGTGATCGGCTGGGACGCCGAGGATGGCAAGTTTTTGCTGAATCCGGACAAGCTTCTGGCAACGATCGGCTCATTTGCCCATGTCTATGCGCAAAAGACCAGCAGGGACGGCAGCGTGATGATCTTCTGGCCGGACGGCAGCTATATCAGCTTTGACCGCGAGACGATCAAAAACTGCAGATTTGATTATAACCGCAAGGTATTTGCGGATGAAGATATCTACGAGATCCCCTTCCGTCACCGGGTAGTGAATCTGGTGCGCGAGCGCAACAACGGGATCATCAGAGAGGAGTAGGGGATTTTGACAGAAAAAAAGAAACCAATCAGCCGTGCCTGCGCCGACCGCGTCGGTATCATGCAGTACGTGGAGCTTGACGATTATGTGGTGGCGTGGCCGCGAAGAAGCGAGGCTAATCCGGCGGTCGAAAAATGCTTCCGTATAGATAAGGTGGACGGCAGTGTGACAGAGTTTACCGTGGAGGACGCCCGGATCTTCCGCTGGACAGAATGTGTCGGTGCAGGAAAGACCGTGTATGTACTCAAACAGGATCTGTTACAGATTGCAAAGATCGATATTGAGACGCTTACCGAGACCAGCCTTGACGTTGTGGGCAGCTTTCCGCATCATCTGGTGCTGACAGACCGTTATCTGTATTACAACACCAAAGGCGAGCATCCGATGATCGTGCGGCTCGATCCTGAGACCGGCAAAAGTGCCGGAATGGACACGATGGGCGAGTATCTGAATTTAAGAGAGGATGCCTGGATGGTCTGTGGCCATATGTTTTACGGTATGCACGATGATTTTGATAGAGAGGTTTCCACTTTTTACAGCATCGATATGGAAACCTTTGACGCGAAAAAATGCAGTGAGACGCCGTTTTCGCTGGATCGCTTCTGGGAAAAGAGCGAGCTGTTAAAGGAAGCCTGTACCTTTGTAAGCAGCAGCAGTCTCTGCACCGTGATCGAACAGTCCCGCCATACGGATTGCTATTATGAGACGATGGATCCCGGAAAACCGGGGCCGGTGAAGCGTCAGAAGCTGGCCGGGCCGATGACATATGTGTGGTTTGTGGACGGACAGCTGTATATGGCCGGGATGGAAGATGATATGACGATCGAAACGCTGGATCCGGTCAGTGGTGAGCACCGTGTGCTGGCAGAAAAGACCGCCTGCTTTACCAAAGATGAATTTGGGCATATCGAGGGCGACCGTCCGCAGGTTGTCGGCAGATGGTTGTATTACCGGGACAGTGAAACCAGGGAGCTCGTCTGCACAGAGCTGTAAAAATCAAAAAATATCCGGAAATAACAGCACGTTAAAGCATTGAAGAAATATTTTCAGACAAATATTGACGAGGTATGGCAATAGGTATAGAATAATACGGAAATGACGAGCAGTAAACCATGCGAAGGCATAGGTAAAGAAAGGATCTGAATAAGATGGAAAAGATGAATATTGACTGGGGCAATATCGGGTTCGGTTATATCCCGACCAAAGAACGCTTTGTAGCCCATTATAAAGATGGCGCATGGGATGAGGGTGGCCTCATTACAGATGCGACATTAACGATTTCCGAGTGCGCAGGTGTTTTACAGTACGCACAGTGCTGTTTTGAGGGTCTGAAAGCCTACACCACAGAGGATGGCAAGATCGTATGCTTCCGCCCGGATTTAAATGCATCCCGTATGGCAGATTCCTGTCGCAGACTTGAGATGCCGGTATTCCCGGAGGACAAGTGGGTAGACGCTGTTATGCAGGTCGTAAAGGCTAATGCAGCATATGTTCCGCCGTTTGGTTCCGGCGCTACATTATATATCCGTCCTTTTATGTTCGGCAGCGGCCCGGTTATCGGTGTTAAACCGTCAGACGAATACGAGTTCCGTATGTTCTGTACACCGGTAGGTCCGTACTTCAAGGGCGGTGCCAAGCCGATCACGATCCGTGTCACAGATTTCGACCGTGCAGCTCCGAACGGTACAGGCCATATCAAAGCCGGTCTGAACTACGCCATGAGCCTTCACGCTATCGTAGATGCCCACAACCAGGGCTACGATGAGAACATGTATCTGGATGCAGCTACCAGAACCTATGTAGAAGAGACAGGTGGAGCTAACTTCATCTTCGTAACAAAGGACAACAAGGTTGTTACACCGAAGTCCGACAGTATCCTGCCGTCCATCACACGTCGTTCCCTGATGTACGTTGCCAAAGAGTACCTTGGTCTTGAGGTTGAGGAGCG
Source organism: Ruminococcus bromii (assembly GCA_963603285.1). GTDB lineage: Bacteria > Bacillota > Clostridia > Lachnospirales > Lachnospiraceae > UBA11957. The sequence goes on along the minus strand of CAVCMG010000010.1, from coordinate 29,835 downwards.
CAAGGTTCCGTTTGCTGAGGTTAAGGATTTTGCAGAGTGCGGTCTGTGCGGTACAGCAGCCGTTATCTCTCCGGTTGGCAAGATCGTAGATCACGGCAAAGAGATCTGCTTCCCGTCCGGTATGGAGAAGATGGGACCGGTTACCCAGAAGCTGTATGATACACTGACAGGTATCCAGATGGGCCACATCAAAGCACCGGAAGGCTGGGTAAGAGAGATCTGCTAAGCTTTCGAAATGAAATCTACTATATATAAAATATAGAAGAAACTAACTGCCCCATGGGTTATCCCATGGGGCAGTTTTGTACTGTATGGGCAGGACTTCCTGCACAGAAAAACAGGGCTTTCCCGGGCTTTTTTGATGAAAAGATGCATAAATCCGGTGCCCGTGGGCGTTTTGCCTAAAAAGCAGGGGAGAAATGCCGGTTTTTCGTAAACATAAACGCGGAGGAATAGGGTATACTGCAATTATCGTGGTGTCGTTTGCCTGTACAGGACAGATGACAAAAGCAGCATGAAAAATACTGTGAGGTTAAAATAAGATATGAAGAAGGTAGTAGCAGTCACATTAAATCCGTGTGTGGATTATACGATCACGGTTCCGGGACTCCAAAAAGGGAAGACCAATCTGGTCAAGTCTGCCCGCAAGGATATTTCCGGCAAAGGAATCAATGTCTGTATGCAGCTCAAAAATATGGAACAGCCGGTGATCGCCGCCGGTTTTGACTTTGTGGATGGCCGTGTCCGTGTAAAGGATGCGCTGGAAAAAAGAGGCATTGCCCATGTACTGACGAATGTATCCGGCAGCCTGCGTACCAATATCAAGGTACTGGATCCGGATACCGGGATTATGACAGAGTTAAACGAACGGGGCAGCGCAGTCCGTGAGGAGAGTGTGCAGGAGATCTGCCACAAGGTCTGCCAGGTCATGGACGAGCTGGACGAAGGCTCGATTCTGACTGTCAACGGCAGTGCGCCGATGGGGGTACCGGCAGACACGTACCGTAAATTGATCGAAGAAGCCAAAAAAAGAAATATCTTTACCATCCTGGATGCTTCCGGGGAGCTGCTCAGAGAGGGCGTCAAGGCACAGCCGGCGCTGATCAAACCAAATCTGGACGAGCTGCAGGAGCTGATGGGTCGAAAGATCGAGACGGTAGAAGAGGTGGCAAAAGCCGCCGATGAGCTGCGGGCACAGGGGATTCCGATGGTCTGTGTTTCCATGGGCAGCCGCGGGGCTTTACTTTCTGTCGGAGAAGGCTGCTGGTATGCCAAAAGTGCATCGGTGCCGATCCGTGGTCTGCAGGGAGCCGGTGATGCCATGGTGGCGGCCATGGCCATGCAGATTTTGCAGGATGCGACAGCGGAATATGTATTACGAATGGGAATGGCTGCGGCAAATGCCGCCATACAGCTGGAAGGAAGCCTTGTTGCGGGGCCTCTGGAGATCCTTGGGATGATGGATGCGATCGCTATTGAAAAGCTGTACTAAGGGAAAATCTTAAAAAATGCGGGGATTTTGTGAAATCTCCGCATTTTTTTGTACAGTTGAAGATAGAATTTTGCAAAGCTATAACAAATTAGAATACTAATAATTGCATTAAGGGATAGACAAATTTTTTGAAAAAATATAAAATTTACGTAAACACGCAGGATAGTATTTCTGCTTCGCGTGTTTTTTTTTGCGGACATTCGTTATACAAATAACGAATGCACATAAAGAAATCGTGTGTATCAAGAACAAAAATGTGGAAAACAAATGCGGTCTTTTGCACTGCTGATGGGAGGAACAAAAGAGTGAGTAAAAAGAAAGTGGTAAGACGTCTTTTGCAGATCCTGATCGTTCTGATCGGTATCAGCTTTCTGACGTTTGCGCTGACATATCTGGCACCGGGGGATCCGGTCAGAGCCATGTATGCGGCCAATGGTACGATACCAAGTGAAGCTGTTATGGAACAGACCAGAGAAGAGCTGGGACTGAATCGTCCATTCCTTGTACAGTATGTTGACTGGCTGGGCAATGTACTGCACGGTGATTTCGGAACATCCTACTCCCTAAAGAAACCGGTTGCCTCTCTTCTGGCAGCCAGAGTGTGGCCGACATTAAAGCTTTCCTTATTATCTATGGTGCTTATGCTGATCGTGGCAGTACCTTTTGGTATTCTGTCTGCGGTACATAAGGGAGGCATTGCCGACATGCTGGTGCGTTTCTTTACATTCCTGGGTGTATCGCTGCCGAACTTCTGGGTCGGCCTGATGCTGTTGTATTTCTTCGGCGTTAAGCTGAAGGTTCTGCCGGTCGTATCCACCGGACAGGGCTTTAATAAGCTGGTTCTCCCGGTAGTTACGCTGGCGTTCGTCATGGCTGCCAAATATACGAGACAGGTACGAACAGCTTTCCTTGAGGAACTGAGTCAGGATTATGTGGTCGGTGCGCGCTGCAGAGGTATCAGTGAGAGAACGATCCTCTGGAAACATGTACTCCCCAATTCCATCCTGCCGCTGGTAACGATGCTGGGCCTTTCCCTGGGATCCCTGCTTGGCGGTACTGCGGTAGTAGAGGTGATCTTCTCCTATCCTGGACTGGGAAGTCTGGCTGTTTCCGCTATTACTTCCATGGACTATACGCTGATCCAGGCGTATGTGCTCTGGATCGCCCTGATGTATATGGTGATCAATCTGATCGTCGATATATCCTACAGTTTTCTGGATCCCAGAATGAGAGAAGCGAGGTAGACCATGGCTAAGTTTAAGAAATTTGTGAAAAAAAATCCTGCATTTATAGTGTATTGTATTCTGGCCATTGTCGTTGTCTTGATCGCAGTGTTTGCACCGTTGATCGCCACACACGATCCGTATGCGGCCGTTCTGGCTGACGCGGTACAGCCGCCGAGCAGCGAACACTGGTTTGGTACAGATAAGATGGGTCGTGACCTGTTTTCCCGTGTTATTTTCGGTGCGAGAACATCCCTGACAGCAGCGATATCGCTGGTAGCGATCATTGTTGTTGTAGGTACGATACTTGGTATTGTTGCCGGCTACTTCGGTGGTATCGTAGATGCCGTTATCATGCGCCTCTCCGATATGATGATTTCCTTCCCAGGTATGGTACTGGCGATTGCCGTTGCCGGTATTCTGGGAGCCAACATCCGGAACGCTGTCGTAGCTATTGCCATCGTCAGCTGGACAAAATACGCCCGACTGGCACGAAGCTTGGTATTAAAGATCAAAAACCGTGATTATATTGCGGCTGCCCGGGTTACCGGTTCCAAAACAGGCTATATTTTATGGAAATATATGCTGCCGAATGCTCTGCCGACGCTTGTTATCACCGGCGCAACAGATATCGGTGGTATGATGCTGGAGATTGCCGGTCTGTCCTTCCTGGGCTTTGGTGCGCAGTCACCGGTCGCTGAATGGGGACTTATGTTGAATGAAGGCCGTGCCTATATGACGGCAGCACCGTGGTTGATGGTGTTCCCGGGTCTTGCCATTTTTATTACGGTAGTGGTATTTAACCTTCTGGGCGACAGTCTCAGAGACGTACTGGATCCGCGCAGCTGATCCTGAAAAAGTATATCATGTGCAAGGAATCGTTTTATGGAGGATGAAAAGCGATACTGCCGGAGAGGACGGCATGCATTTGATGATATAGAGATCTTTTCGGCAAAGGATGGTATGCCTGAAAAAGATCACAGGGCTTTCTATTATTATATGGAAGAAAGTCCACATGTAACGAATGAGAGTAGTGAAGAAAGGAAAAAAGCATGAAAAATAATTGGATTAAGAAAACGGTTGCCCTTTCCCTGACAGCCGCTATGGCACTGGGAACACTGGCTGGATGTGGCAGCTCTGATAATGGCACAGCAGCTACAAGTCAGGCTGGAAGCACAGCAACCTCCACAACAACAGAGACAGCAAGTACAGGTGACAAGCATCTGGATTTCGGATGCTACGTATATTCCACAGATTACGATCCGGCAGCATACCAGAACGCCGCATGGGATGCTATCCGCCATGGTGTAACAGAGTGTCTGTTCAAGTTCAACGATGACCTGACAGTAGCCAACAACCTGTGTGATGACTATACCGTATCTGACGACCACAAGACATGGACCTTCCATATCACAGATGGCGTAAAATTCTCCAACGGTGATGACTGTGATGCTACAGCCGTAGCTAACTCCCTGAACCGTCTGTACAATGTATGTGCTACAGATGCCAAGAGCTCCACACCGGAAACCTATCTTTCCATGGAATCTATCACAGCAAATGCTGATGACAATACAGTAACAATCGTAACCAAGGAAGCTTACGCAGACCTGACATCTATCCTGTGCTTCCCGTTCTATGCCATCATCGATGTACAGGGCGACTTGACAGATGCTGAGCATGATTATTCCGCAGACCCGACACTGGTTGTTGGTACAGGCCCGTATGCGATCAAGTCCAAAGACCAGACAACAAAGAATTCTGAGCTGGTTAAAAACCAGTATTACTGGAACGGTGAGGTTCCGTACGACAGCATTTCCGTGCTGTTTATCGAGGATGACAGCACAAAGGCTATGTCCTTAAAGTCCGGCGATATCCAGCTGACAGAGAACATTACGACAGCTGCCGATCTGAATGAGCTGAAAGACGATGACAATTATTATGTATCCCAGACACCGGGTATGAGAACCGGTTTCGCTTATGTAAACTTCAACGGTGTTCTGAAGAATGATGCTCTTCGTCAGGCCGTTATGATGGCTGTTGATGGCCAGACACAGTGTGATGTAACTGTAAACGGTATGTATACCTACGGTTATGCCGTACTGCCGTCCACACTGTCCTATGATTACTCTAAATTAAACTACAAATATGGCTACGATGTAGAAGGTGCCAAGAAGCTTTTGGACGATGCCGGTATCGTTGATACAGACGGTGATGGTATCCGTGAGCTGGACGGTCAGAATATCAATCTGAACTATATCACCTATGTAAACCGTTGTCTGGCAGACTTTGCCCAGGCTGTACAGATCTCTCTGTCTGAGATCGGTATCGGCTGCACAGTCAACAATACAGATTCCGATACAGAGTGGAATCTGATGCAGGCCGGTGAGTATGATCTGTGTGATTCCAACTGGACAACTGTAGGTACAGGTGAGCCGAGCGCATTCCTGAAGAACTGGTACGGCGGTGACAATGGTTCCGAGTTCTACTCCAACGGTGGTGGTACCAACTACTGCTTCTATGAGAATGATGAGTTTGACCAGTACTTCGATCAGTACATGGCTTCTACAGATATAGCTGAGCGTGCTGACCTGGTTATCAAGATGGAGCAGGTACTGCTTGATGACGCTGCTGTATTAGTACATGGTTACTACAACAGCTCCATGATCTCCATCAAGGACAAGGTAGCAGGTGCTGACATCAGTACGGTAGACTACTACTGGCTGAAGACCGATATCAAACCGGCTTCATAAGATGGTCAGAGGTCTGTAAAAGGTGTAGATTATGGCTTTTTGCAGAACAGACATTGACGAAAGACAACAGACCGGGTATCCTGTGCATAACAGGATACCCGGATTTACAAGATTATTCACAGTTAAGGAGGAGTTCCGATGCTGAACATACAGAATGTATCCATCACATACGGAAACAACCTGACTCCCACCGTGGAGGGAGTTACTCTTGATGTTAAACAGGGAGAGATCGTTAGTATTGTAGGCGAGAGCGGCAGTGGTAAAACAACCGTGATCCGTGCAGTGCTGGGCTGTCTGCCCGGAGGTGGCAGAGTATCCCGGGGAGATATTCTGTATGAAGGAAAGTCTTTGCTGAAAAGAACAAAGGATCAGCTTTCCAGAGAAAATGCCATCTATACAGATGCCGGTGCAAAGCTGAAAGCTCTGGATGCAAAAAATCTGTCCGATGAAGAGGCTGAAAAGGAGCGTCTTGCGATACTAAAAGAGCAGGATACCCAGTTGCGTAAGTTTCAGGTGTTATCACCGGGAGCACAGAAAAAGCTGGATGAAGAATGGCGTAAGCTTCGTGGTACAGAGATGTCCATGATCTTCCAGGATTCCGGTGCTATGATCAATCCGGTACGCCGTATCGGTACCCAGTATGTCGAATATATCCGTGCCCATGAAAATATCTCCAAAAAAGATGCTTTCGATAAGGGTGTGCAGATGCTGGAAAAGATGCGTCTGCCGAGCGGTGATAATATCATGCGGAGTTATCCGTTCCAGTTGTCAGGTGGTATGCGCCAGCGTGTCGGTATCGCCATGGCGATGACATTTCAGCCAAAGCTTCTGCTCGGCGATGAGCCGACCAGTGCCCTGGATGTAACGACACAGGCACAGATCGTCCGTCAGATGATGGAACTTCGGGATACCTACAATACAAGTATCATCGTAGTTACGCATAATATCGGCGTTGCAGCCTATATGGCTGATAAGATTATCGTTATGCGGCACGGTCGTATCGTAGAACAGGGAGACAGAGAGCAGATCCTGCATCATCCGTCTGAAGAGTATACAAAGAATCTGCTGGCTTCTGTGCCGGCATTGGGAGGTGAGCGTTTTGTCTGATAAAAAGGAACTGATTCTTGAAGCGAAGCATGTCACCAAGAGATATCCGGCATCTAATGGCAGAACGCTGACAGCCTGCAATGATATCAACTTAAGCTTTTACAAGGGCCAGACACTGGGTGTAGTCGGTGAGAGTGGATGCGGTAAGAGTACATTTATGCGTATGGTTGTATCTCTGGAAGCTCCGACTGAAGGAGAAATACTGTATCATGGTAAGGATATTACCAAGCTCAAAGGCGAAAAGCTGCGTCTGCACAGAAAGAATATCCAAATGGTCTTTCAGGATCCGACAGCGGCCTTTAACCCGAAGATGAAGATTAAAGACATCATCTGCGAACCACTTCTGAATTTTGGCCTGATCAAAAAAAGCGAGAAGGATTCCACAGCCAGAAAGTATCTGGAAATGGTAGAGCTTCCGGGAAATTTTGCAGACAGATATCCGCACAATATGTCTGGTGGGCAGAGACAACGTGTCGGTATTGCCCGTGCCCTTGCTCTGAAACCGGAGATCATTGTCTGTGATGAGGCCACCAGCGCACTTGATGTATCTGTACAGAAAACAGTCATCGAGCTTCTGGTAAAGCTGCAGAAGGAAAATCAGATTGCCATGGGCTTTATCTGCCATGATATGGCGCTGATCCAGTCCTTTGCCCATCAGGTAGCTGTTATGTATCTGGGTAATATCGTGGAGGTATTGCCGGGTGAAAAGGTTGGTGCAGATTCGAAGCATCCGTATACACAGGCGCTGATCGATTCCGTATTCGATCTTAAGATGGACTTTACAAAGCCGATTGACAGTATTGACAGTGAAGCACCGAGTCCGCTTGATGTTCCGACAGGCTGCCCGTTCCAGAACCGTTGCGATCATTGCATGGAGATCTGTAAGAAGGAGCGTCCGCTCCTTAAAGAGATCGAGCCGGAGCATTTTGTAGCCTGCCATCTTTTTAAATAAGATACAGTCGCACTGCGGCTTGCAAGACAGCAGCCGCAGTGTTTTTAAACCTGCTGGTTAGATATAACTAATATTGCTAAGATTATAACAAACTGGAATGAGGTATATCCCGGGGGAGGGGTTGCCCTGGAGGAAAAGTCTGGTAGAATTGGGAAGGATTACAGACAAAGGAAAAAGAAAAGATATGAAAAATAAAACAAAAGACCTGACCGAAGGATCGATCAGTAAGCTGATCCTGATATTTGCCCTGCCGCTGCTTGGCAGTTCCCTGATCCAGCAGATGTACAGTACGGTGGATCTGATCTTTGTGGGGCGCTGTATCGGCAAGGAAGCCTCTGCAGCCGTGGGATCCAGTGATCTTCTCGTAACATGTATTGTCGGTCTGTTTACGGGCATTTCCGTGGGCTCTGGAGTAGTAGCAGCCCAGGCCTTTGGACAGAAAAATAACAAAACGCTGCATAAGGTGATCCAGACGGCGTTCTTTTTTGGCGTGATCGGTGCTCTGGTGCTGATGGCAGGAGGAATTCTGCTGGCTCCGACATTTTTGCACTGGCTGGATACGCCGGAAGAGGTTTTTGACCAGGCGCTTTTATATCTGAGGATTTATTTTGCCGGTATCTTCGGTATCGTGGAGTACAATCTGTGTTCCGGTATCGTACGTTCCCTCGGGGATGCAAAATCAGCACTGAAATTTCAGATTTTCGGCGGCCTTGCGAATATCATTGGAGATTATCTGCTGATCGTAGTATTCCATATGGGAATAGCCGGAGCGGCGCTGGCAACCATCGGAGCCCAGATCATATCCGCTTTACTGACAATCCATTATCTGTGCAGACTGCAGCCGGAGATTGCGCTGCGGATCACAAAGCCGATGCTTGACAGACAGGTGCTGAAAAAGCTGCTGATGGTGGGTATCCCTTCGGGTATCCAGTCGATGGTGGTATCCTTCTCCAACCTCTTTATCCAGAGCATTATCAACAGCTTCAGCGTAGATGCCATGGCGGCGTTTGCGGCGTACTTTAAGATCGAGATGTTCTTATACTATCCGAGCCTTTCCTATGGACAGGCGCTTGTGACCTATACGGCACAGAATTACGGTGCGGGCAAGATGGAACGTGTGCGCAGGGGCACGTGGATCACGCAGCTTTTAAGTATCGTTACCGTCGGTGTATTGTCTGTTGTAATGATTCTGTTTATGCGGCCGATCTTTGGCCTGTTTAACAGCGATCCTGGCGTGCTGGCAGACGGTGTCCGTGTGGCCTCAATCACGTTCCCGCTGTACTTCTTATGTACAGTACAGGAGTGTATGAGTGCGGTATCCAAGGGCGTGGGCAAGGCGATCGCACCGATGGCGATCATCCTGATCTGTATGTGCTTCTTAAGAATCGTAATCTTACAGGCTCTCGTCACCATAAACCATACGATTGAAATGGTAGCTGTTGTTTATCCGATCACATGGGTTCTGGCAGGTATAGCCATGACAGTCAACTGCCTGCTGATCCTGAAAAAACTGAACAGAAAACAGCTGTCCGCAGACAGACATCAAGTATAAAAAGAAAAAGGAGCAAGACATGAAAGCTATTGCAAATCTTACATTTGAATCCGGAGAAAAAGTAAATGGAGTTTTTGAAGTACCGGGTACTGGTTTTACCCTTCCGGCAACGATTATCGCCGGAGAAAAGCCGGGAAAGACTGTGCTTCTGACAGCAGGTGTACATTCCTGTGAATATGTAGGTATTGAGACTCTGCAGGAGCTTCGCAAAGAGCTGACACCGGCCGATATCACAGGTACACTGGTCATTATTCCGGTGGTTAACCGCACAGGCTTTGAAAACCGTACGCCAACGATCGTGCCGGAGGACGGTAAGAATCTGAACCGTGTATTCCCGGGAAAGGCCAACGGCTTCGCTTCGGAGAAGCTTGCCTGGTTTATGACCAGCCAGCTGTTTCCGGTGACGGATTTCTATGTGGATCTGCATTCCGGTGGAATTTTTGAAGAGCTGGATCATTATGTATACTTTGTCGGTGCATGTGATGAGAAGGTATCTGATTATGCGCGCGGTGCTGCCGAGTACTGCCACGTACCGTATATGGTCAAATCCTTTGCTACAACCGGCTGCTATAACTATGCCGGTAAGGTCGGTATCCCGTCCCTTCTGCTGGAAAGAGGCGGCTGTGGACGCTGGAGCCACGAAGAGGTGCAGGAAAACAAGGACGATGTGTACAATATCCTGAAATATGTAGGTATGCTGGATGGTGAGCCGTCACATCCGGAGGAAAAGCCGTTTTTGCTGGAAGCCCCGGAGTATGTGGAGATTGAAAATTCCGGTTTCTGGTATACCGAGCTGAAAGCCAAGGACAGATTCCGCTGCGGCGATGAGCTGGGCTATGTCACAGACTACGATGGCAATATCATCGAGCATGTGATCGCAGAGCATGATGGCCGTGTGCTGTATATGACAAAGACCCTCTGGGCTTCCAAGTATACCGAGGTTGTATGTTACGCCAAGCTCTGCAACGGCGGCGAGTGCCATGCCGAATGCCATCATGACCATCACCATCCGGGCCATGAGCATGTCGGTACACATCATTAATTGCCGAAGACTTCAGAATATGTTAGAATTCCTCTGGGAGAGATCCCGGAGGAATTTTTTGCCCTGGCATATGAAAAATAGTCCACCGGATCATTTTTATGTGTAAAATTTGTGCGAGACAGAGGAGAAGTTAAATGAAAGCTGTTATTTTTGACATGGACGGTGTTCTGGTGAATACGGAACCGCTGCATTTCAGGTGCTGGAAGGCGATTTTTGCCGATGACGGTATTGATCTGGCGTATGATGTATATAAGCAGTGTATCGGTTCCACGATGACGTATCTGCTGCAGTTGATCCGGGAGAATTATGGCAAGAGCTTTCCGGACAAGCAGGAGGTATTTGACCGGATGGCGGCAAAAAAGGATGAGCTGATTGCCAGAGAAGGCTACCCGCGTCTGCCGGGACTGACAGAGCTGGTGCATGCCCTTGCTGATGCCGGTTATCTGCTGGCGGTAGCGTCCTCGTCCCCGATGCATCATATCGATCAGGCGATCGGTGAGCTGGGACTGGCGGACTGCTTTACTGCAAAGATCAGCGGAGAGAATGTTGCACATCCAAAGCCTGCGCCGGATACATTTCTGACGGCTGCAGAAGCGCTGGGCGTTGCTCCGGCAGACTGTCTGGTTGTGGAGGATTCCACCAACGGTGGCAAGGCGGCAAAGGCAGCCGGTATGCCCTGTGTATGGTTCCATAATCCGGATTCGGGCGAACAGGATATTCCACAGGCTGTACTGGAGCTTTCAAGCTGGGCAGGAGACCGGCCGGTACAGCAGATGCTGCATATATTAAAAAATATGTAAGATTCCGCAGGAATTGTCAGCGCAGACTTCTATGTAGATACAGGAAAAATCCCGCAACAGCGTTTTAGAGCTGCAGCGGGATCTTTTTTGTCTTGGTATAGTAAAAGAAAGCCCCCAAGGAGCTTCCTTTTACAGTATTTATGAATTATAAGCTGTTGACAAACTCTTTAAAGCCTGCGAAGTCAGCGTCCGGATTGTAGATAGCCAGTACATTCATCATTTCTTCTATAGAGTATACATTCTGATAGATGTTGCTGGCCTCGGCACTCATCTCCTCGTATTCCTCCGGGGAAGATGCTGTCCACATATTCTGGGAAAGATGATATGCTTTACCATTGTCCTTGACAACATCAGCGTGACCTGTTACAGCATTGTACATAGCGATGAATGCCGGTGCACCCATAGCGCGGCATTTACCAACGATGCAGTCGATCTGGTTGTAGCCGAGGCTGTCTTTGCTTTCAAAAGCTTCGCGGTTGGTATCAGTAAAGGAATCTACAGCGCCAATCTTGATATTCTTACCCTGTTGTCTTTCCTTATTCAGCAGATTCGGATACATATTAGATAGAGTACATACTGATACAACAATATCCGGTTCCATGGCATCAAGTGTCTGTGTAAAATTCAGCTGATCAGAAGATGTATAGTAGTAACCCGGAAGAAGAGTAACACTTCCTCCATCCGTATGTGTAGCGATCACGGTTGAGGTAGTCATGGATTTGATTTCATCAGCGGAAGCTGTTAATGTATAACCAAGACTCTGCAGCTCATCCAGAGCACCGGCCAGTCGCTGTGCATGCATATAGTTGCCGGAATTGGAACCACCACTACACAAGAGCCAGCTCTTCTGCGTACCCCTGATATCATCATCATCTACGCCAAGAGAAGCGACCAGATTCTTTCCGGCATTGTACTCATCCTCTTCAGAAGGACCGGTGATACCTAAGAATTTCTCATGCTGGCTGGCCTGTGCAAATTCCTCTTCTGTAAACGTACCGCTGGCAATCGTGTAGTACATATCGTCTGCACAGTAGGCTGTGATTTCCGGCAGATCGTAGCTGACGTAGGAGATAATACCTTCACAGCCGGCCTCTCTGGCCTGATCGACAAAGGCTTTTTCGTCGTCGATCGTTGTGATCGTGTCGGAATACAGAAAGTCTACATTAAATGCAGCTGTCAGATAATCTTCATAGTAAGAACGGAACATTTTTACTTCGTCGTCGTTCAGATTGTAGACGGCTACGCCGATCTTGTGGATTTTTGTGGCATCGTCTGTCTGCGACGCTGTGGATGATACTTCTAAGCTCGCTGTCTGTGATACAGTGGAGTCTTCTGCTTGGGAGCTTTTTGCCGTGTCTGCAAGGGAAGACGGTGTGGCAGCCTGGGATTTGGTACCACAGCCCGACAGTCCTGCGGTCATCGTAGCGGCGAGTCCAAGTGCAAGAAGTTTTGTCATTTTTTTCATATACTGTGCCCTCCTGGTTTCTATGGAAATTGTATAGATATAAGAGATTCTTCCTCTGTTGTTCCTCTATATTCAGTATACCAGTGCTTGCACGATTTGGCTTATTCGGGATTTGACTACAAAGCTGTTCCGATATAGCATAGAGCAAAAAATATGGATAAAATGTACAAAAATACACCGGAATATCCAGTAAAAATGATGTGAAAAAATCCGGATGGGCATATAAAAACAGGGAGCAAAAAGACTCCCTGTAATGTATCAGATATGGCTTTGTAAAAGTGTTAAAAATTCTCTGGCACAGGTATCAAGCTCTGCAGATTTACGGTGAATATATCCGAGAAAGATTTTTTCGCCCTCATGGTCAATCTGTATAGAGCGGATTCCCTGTAACCCCATCTCATTTTCCTTGAGACCGCCGTAACACAGGTAAGCACAGTCCGTTTTGGCCAGCACATTGATCAGCGCATAATCGCTGTCTACCTCGACGGCATGGGTCAGGGCTTTTTCAATCTGCAGATCCTTTTCCAGCTGTTGCAGGTGGTAGACCCGGGAAAAACTGTCTTCGGTATAGCGCACATAACGAAGCGACGGCATCTCTTCCGGAGAAACGGACTCTCTGTGATACAGGGGATGGTTCTCACCAACACATAAGACAACCTGCGCAGGGAGAAGCTCTTCAAAGCAAAGACCCTTTCGCTCCAGCATCGTGCGGAAGGATTCACTCTGTTTGTGTCCGAGGTAGACAAAACCGATCTCGGCCTCACCCTGTTCGACAAGCTCAACGACCTCGGAGATACTGCCCTCCCACATCTTAAAGCAGTAGTCGTGGCTGTTTCTGTCCTGGATAAATTCCGCAAAATGCTCCGCAATAAAGTTGCTGACCACCGATGCGATGTGAAAGCAGGTCTTGTCCTCCAGCTCGGAGAAAGCGGCAAACTTACTGAGCATCTTCATGATCTGCTGTGATTGGTCGTACAAGATCTTTCCGGCGTCCGTCAGGGCCACACCCGTACCGTTACGCTTGAAAATCCGGTAGCCCAGCTCCTCCTCCAGACTGCGGATGACCTTCGAAACATTCGACTGGGTCGTATACAGATACTCCGAAGCTTTATTAAAGCTGCCCATTTCAGCAGCCATGATCACATATTCCAACTGTTTGATTTCCATGAAATTCCTCTTTTCTGTACACATAGTTCGTACAAATACAGTATAGGAGGTATGGGAGAAAAGTGCAATTGAGGTGGCATAACGGATCGTTATATGTTTGTGACGTCGAAAAAAATAGAGAGGGATTGACAAATGAAAAAGAAAAGAATACAATCTAAAACAATAGAGGATAACCGAAAACAGGAAAGAAGGTAAAACTATGGGAAAATTTGCAGAATTGACGGACTGTGAGCTGGCGACAATGAAATGTGTCTGGGATGCCAAGGAGAATATTACAGTGCCGGAGATCGTGACGAAGCTAAAGGAGAATTATGGCATGGATTATAAACCTACGACCGTATATACCTTTGTAAAAAAATTATATGACAAAGGCTTTGTGGATTATTTTAAACGCGGTGTGAAATTCTATTATCCCAAACGTACGCAGGCAGAATATATACAGAGCGAACTGAATCGTACCTGTGAGTTCTGGTTTGACGGTTCTAAAACGGAACTGGTATCAGCATTGTTTAAAGGTGAAAATATGAGCGCCGAAGAAAAGAAAGATATGCAGCAGCTGATTGACAGTCTGGATGAGTAAGGAGGAATATATCTGGCTATGGAAACATGGGAAATGATATATTTTAAAGTGGGGGATGTAGTAACCGGATGGGTCATGTGTCTGTTGCAGGTCGCTGTTTTTGGCGCTTTGCTTACCAGTATCTGGTATCTGATGAAAAAACGATGGATAAAAAACAGCAATGCACAGTTTGTCTATACATCCTTACGGGCAATTTTGGTTTTTTTCGCAGTCCCAATTATTTATGTCGGGCATTCGTTACAAAACTACTACAATGACAGTTCAGATGCTATTGGCATAGCAACAAAAAATATTATAAATATTTGTTATATACTGTGCCTGATATGGTTTTGCGGTGTGCTGTATATGTTGCGTCAATACTGGATGGAGAGTCAAAGATTTCGGAAAATATGTCATACACATTGTCCGTCAGATAAAAAAAGTAAAGAAATTCTGCATCAGGTTTGTGAAAGGTTACATATTCGGAGAAAAATAGAATTGTATATACTTCCAGCAGGAGATACACCGTTTATTTGTGGTGTATGGCGTCCGACAATCTATTTGCCAATGCGTACGTATAGTGCAGATGAAATGGAATTGATTTTGACACATGAATGCACGCATTATCTACAGCGTGACTCTTTGTGGAAGAAGTTTACAATTTGTTTGCGGTGTATTTTATGGTTTTGCCCGTTGATCCACGGGCTTTCCATACAATTGCAGACCTGGTGCGAATACAGCTGTGACAGTAAATGTTGCAGGCGTTATCAGCCAAAAGCCTATTTTAGTCTGTTATATGAGCTTGCAGACCGGAGCAGTATGCAAAAATGCTTTATGGCATCTTATCTGACGGAGCCAGAAACAAAATTAAACGAGAGGATTAAATATATGAAAAGAGAAAAAAAATTCAGAAAAAAAGCAGGTATTGCTGTGGCATTAGGAACAGTGCTTTTCGCTTTTGGTGGAATCGCAGGTATGGTATCGGTGGATGCCGCTATGACGGAAGCATACAGCACACTCGTAGATGCTACAGCAACAGAGATTGAAGTCGCGCCAGATCAGACTCAGGAATATGAAGCAATGCTAACGCCAGAGGAAGAAGCTAGTATGTCTCTGGGGGATGGAGAAACAGAAGATGCAGTCATGTTGGCTTCTTCTGCCAGAGAATTTAAATGGAATGTGGAAGCAAATAAAATATCCTATTCTGCTACGATCAGTGTAAAAAAAGGAGATTTAATTACTATAAGTGCGTCACCCAGTCCGTTGAACAGCAAGATACAAATTGGCATTATAACACCAGATAAAACGAAAAAATATATTGTTTGCACAGGAAAAGGTGCGCATGCATTTACGGTATCAAAGGGTGGGAATTATAAAGTATTTGTGAAAAATTGTAGTAAGAAAAAAATAACAGTGGAAGGATCATATTCTGCGTATTAAAAATAAAGGAAGCAATTTTGCTTCCTTTATTTTTATAAAATGAAATCGAAAAAAATAGATTGACATAAAAGAAAACAGAATCTATAATAATAGAGGATCCAATAAAGCATGCGAAAAATGAAAGGAGATACAAAAAAATGAAGGCAAGAAAAATCAAAACAGCAATGTGTGTTTTGGGGCTTAGCGTTATGATGCTGGCGGGTACAGTTAGTGCCGGTAAGACATATTATAGTTTTACATTAAATACGACGGGAAAGTCGTATGTAAAAAGTGTCAATGTAAATCGGAAGACAATTTTATCGGATCCATGGACATTGAATGTTCTTAGCATTTCTTATCCGTCTGGTACAGCAGGGATTCGTTATGCGCCGTACAAAGTGCAGGGCAGTGTTGTGTGTACAAAGAGCGGTATATGGCGAAAATCGAAAGGGTATACCACAGTAAAATATGGCGATGGCGATGCTGCAAAAATGAATTATGCGCTTGCGGCAAGAGAAGATGATACAGCAACAGGTAAGGCAACAACCCATGGCTGGTGGAATGCCGATAAACTGAAAAATCAGTAAAAATGAAAACACTTCCCGTATCTTAATTGTGGCAATAAAGAAAGTATGGAGAAAATCACAAATAATGATACGGGAAGTGCTTAAATACGGACGGAATAATAAGTATAAAGTCGTTTGAAAAGGAGATAAAAATGATAAGAAAGCTTATGAAAAATATGATGCTGGGATTTCTGGCATTGGCACTCGTATTGACATCTAATTATTGCAGTGTTTCTGCAGATGTGCCTGCAAGTGAAGTCATGTATGAAGAGTCATCTAACAATAATACCGCAGGAGAGGCTCGTATAGCTAATTACTCTCATGATGTCACTATAAAAGCGGGAAAAACCGTTTTGATAAAAAGTTTTTGCATGCAGGGATATGATATGGATCCGCACAATGAGTTTAAAGTCAGAGTGAGCAATGTGAAAGGAAGTACATACAAAGTACATGTGTACAATAATAAAAATAATAGAGAATTTTTAACTAAAGAACACTCTGGCGGTTGCACAGTAACTGTAACGAATGCCAACAGCAAAGCAACTTATTACGTTAAAATTATGAACACCGGGACAAAAACATTAACAGCACATGTGACAATAAGCAGTTACTATAATTAAAATAAGTAAGGTTAAAAGGATATTATATGCAAAAGAAAAAATATTGTAAGTTGTCGATGTTTCATTTGAAAGTTATAGCTTGTATTACCATGTTGATTGATCATATTGCCTGCGTGGTCGGCTGGGAGGGGCATGATCTTTTAACATTTGATGCATCTTGGATGCGTGGTGTAGGACGAATAGCGTTTCCTTTATTTGCATTCGCTTTGACTGAAGGCTGGCACTACACATCAAATAAAACAGCTTACATAAGACGAATGGCTATATTTACCTGTGTTTCCCAAATCCCTTATGTGCTGGCATTAGATGAAGTAAATATTACGGGGAGCATTGCAGGTGGTACATACGTGCGTCTGACAAGCAGCTGGAAATACTGGTTGGAAATGCTGGTGATTTTGCTGGTGTTGTATGTAATGGAACGGCATAAAGAACGAAAGAGTTATCTGATAATTGGACTTGCAGGTCTGATGGGAGGCGTTTTCTGGAAAGTGCAGGGCTTATGGATCTGCAATCCGACAAGGAACATAGGATATTTACTTTTGGCGGGACTTCTGGCGTTTCGATTAATAGATTATGCAACAGAAGAATGGCATGCTACTCTGGCAGAATTTAGAAATGAAAAGACAATCAGAAGATTGCAGATGAAAAAGATTTTGACTGCAGGATGTACTTTATTGCTTGTAGTATTGCTTACCGCAAATACAGGTTACGATCTGGGCGGACTGATTCTTTTACTTTCTCTTTATATCTTCCGAAAACATAGATGGCTGCAAGTCATCGCAGGAAGTTTGTGGAGCTTGATTTTTTATGGGGTTATACATTGGAATTATGTGAACACGGGTTTCGCCGTATGTGCTTTTGCATTGATTATTTTTTATAATAACCAAAAAGGAAGAAGTTGTAAAAAAATGTTTTACTGGTTTTATCCGGTGCATTTATTGCTTCTTGGGTGTGTGAATATATTTTTAGCTTTTAAATAGTAGAGACCAGGAGGGAAAATTTGACTATGAAAAAAAGAAAAGCAGGTGTGGCGTTGGCTGTGATTCTTGGTATAGTGATCACTGGCTGTGCAAAAGCACCGGAGACAGAGGTGCTGAGTAATGGAGTAGCACAGGCGGTGGCAAAAAGTGATTCTGTAGTAGAAAGTATTGTGCAGGGACAGAAACGGGAAGACAGTGATATACAACAGAGTGATACAGTATCAGGCAGTGTGCTGGAGAGTAACGCGGGAAAAGTCCAGAATGAAATAACTACACTGAAAAAAACAATCGGATCAGGAGAAAAAAGTATGTATCTGGATGCACAGGTGTCGGGCGCACAGGTGCAGACGACAACGGTTACGTGCGCAGAAGTAAATGGAGATTTGCTGGATTTGCAAGGAATAAAAGACACGCTTTTTGCTGGCGAACAGGTAACAGAGGACAGTATAACGGCACAAAATGACGAGGAGAATGAAGAAACTGTTGATACTTCCGTACAGATGCATACAGATCGCTCTTATATAATGAAAAATGCCACAGGAACAAAAAACTTTACAGTAACACAGACTGCTGGATTTATCTATAATGATGATACTCTTTTGGAAGCCTATGGAAAGCTGGATCAGCAGGGAGCGACAGAAACAGCAGGTGTTGATATCTCTGCGGATTTTACTGAAAATATGGCTGTACAGCAACTAAATACAGTACTTGCAGCTGCAGTAAAAATTCCTTGTCAGATAGTGTCTTCATCAGCAGTTTATACGAAAGATCAGGAAGGATATTATAAAGTTGTATTTGCTCCTGTTGTGGATAATATTCCTTTTTTGATTACAGAACAGAGTGCGGCAACAGATCTGGCAGAAGTCACAGGTACTGCGCAGATTGGTAAAGAAGGTATCGCCATGCTCTATGCAGACAGCTTTTTGTGGGAAGAAAGTGGAAAAAGTGAAACACAGCAGATTATATCACCGGATACAGTGACACAGTTACTGGAAAAATATGTGCAGGATCAGGAATTGCAGGTGTCTTCCGATATTACATATACAAAAATGCTTCTGAGCTGGATGCCGTTGCGAAAAGATGCTAAGACAGCAAAGCTCACACCGATATGGAGAATCTATATACCATTTAATGAGGCTGTTGTTACCGGGATGATGGATACGGCAGCAGAGCAGGGTGTTCCAATTGATATTTGGATCAATGCTGTGGATGGTAGTTTGGTACGAACACAGTAAAAGGACATGGTAAGATGAGATTTTTCAAAGAGGATATAAAAAGAGCATTTCGTGGAAAAGGTTTCTGGTTATCTATTGTGTTGCTGACAATGATATTTGTACGTGCTATCTGGTTAAATACAAATTTTGATGGTGATATTGGTATGGAAGAAATTTTGACTAATGCTATGGCTTTGTCTGGTTTTACTCCGTTTGCTGCTATTTTTCCGGTACTGGTCTATTCTACAACATTCTGTGAGGAATATCATAGTGGGTATCTTCGAATGATTTTGACGCGTATAGGATGGAAAAACTACGGTTTCTGGCGAATGTTAAGCACCGGTCTGGCGGGTGGAATCAGTATAGCAATTCCCTTTGCCATTGTCAGTGGTATTGCTTACAGATATGGAACACATGGATTAGCGGCTTCCGGTTATTATGCGGGCACACGGGTACAACTGGGGCTGGAACTTTATGGTGATGGTTATGTACTGGTTGGAAAAGTGGTTCTTGGCTTTATGTTTGGTTTTTGCTGGGCATTGGTAGGGATGGCTTTTGCGGTGTGGGCTGGTAATCGTTATGTGGCGCTTTTAGCACCTTTTGTGCTGTATGAGATATTGTGGGTTGCGTTGTTTAATGTGCCGTATATGAATCCAATCTTTCTGGTGCGTGGGGAGGAACTTGGTTCTTTTGGACAGGCGATTCTGATGCAGGGACTGTATATTTTGATGGCTGTTGCAGCGACGGGATTTGGACTGGCATGGAGATTGCATGATGAATAAATGGAAAATAAAAAATCAGCTATGTGCATATGAATTTCGGTTACACTGGGCGTCAAAAAGAGTATGGATGGGGTATCTGACAGGCATGGCTGTCATGCTGTGGCAGACGAGTGGTGTCATACGATATGCAGAAAGTACAGGCGAAGTATATCAGGTGATGGAGCCGTTTATTGTTGCAATGAATAAGACGGATACGGTGTTGTATGCAGTATTGGGCTGGTTATTGATTATTTCGGATGCACCCTTTATCAGGGATAATGCGCTGTATATGTTGCATCGCACAGATAAGAGAAACTGGAATGGAGCAATACTTCACTATCTGGTGGGGCAGGGAATCTTTTATTATTTGGTGCTGGGGCTTAGTGGCATGGTTATGGGGGGCAGAGGATATCTGGCAAATAGCTGGAGTTGGCCCGTACAACAGTTGGCTAAAAGTTCGTTTATTGGTGCGGACTTCGGTATACGGTTTGATGCACCTTTATATATACAGAAGCTTTCAGTATATCAGGCTTTTGGAATTACTCTGAGCCTTGCTTTACTATATGGATTACTACTTGCTTTTTTTCTCTATGCATTCAGTTTGCTGGCTGATCAGATGGCAGGTATGATGGCTGTTTTTGTCTTTCATTTTCTGGGATATGAGATTATGAAGGAAGGGTTTATGTTGAATGTACGCTGGTCTTTGATGGCAAGATCTATTTCTATTTTGCAGATCGGTGCCGATACGGATATTTCGTTGACGGAGACAATCTGTATATATATTGCTGTATTGTGGTTCCTGAGTGCTTTATCCTATGGGCTGATACGGTATGCGGATGTTCGGGAAGCAGCGAGAGGAGAAAGCTGGTAGATGAGAAGAATACGGTGTCTGCAATTGTGTATACAGAAAACAGATATAGTATTAGCTGCACTGATATCTGTTGTGACGCTCTTGTGGACAGATTATGGTTACAGTGCAGTCAGATGTATCCTTGGAGGAATCACCTACAGTGAAGATGGACAGATAGATTCCGTTGCTTTGGGAAAATGGCTGTTTATTTATGGCGTATGCTTTCTTATGACAGGACGTAAGATTGCAGAAAAAATGCAGATCTACAGATATACAGTGTATCGTAGCGGTTCGTTTGCCGGTTGGTGGAGGAAGCTGTTTACAGAAATACAGCTGTATACGCTGTTTATATTGTTTTTGTACAGTTCTCTATGGCTGGTGGTGGATGTTATACAGGGAACGTGGTATAGAGATGGTATGATAATGGTTACATTTTATTTGCATTGCAGTCTGTATATTACAGTTTTTTTGGTGAGCAGCCTGTTTATGGAAAGAAATGAAGTTCCCTGTTTGCTGCTGTTAGTAGAAGGAATGTTGTATTGCATTTCAGTAAAATGGAAATTGCCGATGCTCAATGGTGGAATGTATGTGGAACTGATAACAGCAGGGTGGATAAAATATTATTTGGCATTGATATTTCAATTGACAGGTATTGTCGGTTTGTATCTGTTGATACTAAAATTACAGAAAAGAGGTTGCCTCGAAGGGAGAAAAATATGATAAACGAAGAAAAACAGGAGGCATTTGAAGAAAGAGTGCTATCTTCTGTAATTGCATTAGAAGGTGTGCGGAAAATATTCAAGAAGCAATATGTATTGAAATGTGTCACGCTGTTTCTACCTGCTGGAAAGATTTATGGGTTTGTTGGAAAAAATGGTTCTGGAAAAACGGTGCTGTTTAAAACTATTGCCGGGTTTCTGCATCCGGAAACAGGAGTTGTTACGGTGCAAGGCAAACAGCTGGGGGTGGAAACCGACTTCGCTGAAAATGTTGGCTTGATTATTGAAACACCGGGGTTTTTGTCTCAGTACAGTGCCTATAAAAATCTGGAATTTTTGGCAAAAATTCGAAATAAAATAGGTAAGGAAGAAATTCGAAGAGCAATAGAGCTGGTAGGACTGGATCCGGATGATAAGAAAAAAGTAGGAAAATATTCTCTCGGAATGCGTCAGCGGTTGGGGATTGCACAGGCAATTATGGAAGATCCGGACATCCTGATTTTGGACGAACCAATGAATGGATTGGATAAAAAAGGAATTGCTCTGGTGCGCGAACTTTTGGTAAAGCTAAGAAATGAAGGAAAAACAATCCTGCTGGCCAGTCATTATGCAGAAGATATGGAGATCTGTGATGAGCTTTACGATATGGATGAAGGAAGTGTGAAGAGGATCCGATAAATGTATTTTACATTGGGATAGCACAAGCGAGAATAAATTGGACGAGAGGTATATGTGACAAAACTGCCGGACAGCATACGCTTTACAAAGCAGGAAGTAATCTGTGAGTTAAAAGCGTAGCTATCTGGCAGTTTTTATTTTTTAAATGATATTATTTATATGTAAAAAGTACAATGGATGCAAGATATTATGCCTCCACAATCTCCCCAGCCACCGCACATGCAGCAGCCGTAGCCGGAGAAGCAAGGAAGATCTCGACCTTGGAGGTACCCATACGGCCGAGGAAGTTCCGGTTATTTGTGGCAACGACGCGCTCACCGTCGGTCAGGATACCGCCGGTACGTCCACAGCAGAGACCACAGCCCGGATGGGTGATGATCGCGCCTGCATCGGAGAGAATATCGAGCGTACCGTCTGCCAGTGCCTCGCGGTAGATCTTGCGGCTGGCCGGTGTGACGATCAGCTGGACGAATGGAGCGACTTTCTTGCCCTTGAGAATAGCGGCGGCACGCTGCAGATCCTCGAGACGGCCATTGGTGCAGGAACCGATAAAGACCTGATCGATCTTTGTACCGGCAAGCTCTTTGACCGGATGGATATTGTCAACCTGGGACGGACATGCCAGTACCGGTACGAGATCCTCTGCCTGATAGGTGATCTCTCGCACATAGGCAGCGTCCGGATCGCCGACAAGGGATTTCTGGAAATCGTCTAACTCGATCTCACAGTATGCAGCTGTCTTTTCGTCCGGTGTGAACAGTGCACATTTGGCACCGGCCTCGATGGCCATATTGGCGATGGTCATACGGCTGGCAACGGACATATCCTTTACCGTGCTTCCGGTAAATTCCAGTGCCTGGTAGGTAGCGCCGTCGGCACGCAGATCGCCGATCAGACGCAGGATGATATCCTTGGAGGTTACATTGGACGGCAATGTACCGTTGATCGTAACCTTGATCGTCTGGGGAACCTTGACCCAGAGCTGGCCGGTACCCAGGATCGAGGCCATCTCGGTGTAGCCGATACCGGAAGAAAAAGCGCCGACGCAGCCGTAGGTTGTGGTGTGGCTGTCTGTACCAAAGACCACGTTGCCCGGTTTGACGTAACCGGCCTCGGTCATCAGCTGGTGACAGATACCGTCGCTTCTGTGGACGTTTTTCATGCCGTACTTGGCGGCAAAAGCGTCACCGGCGCGGAAATGTCTCGTATCGTCGACCTGGCTGGCCGGAACCATATGGTCGTAGATCAGAACGACCTTATCCGGATCCCAGAGGTTTGTAAAGCCCATCTCTTCAAACTTTTCAGCAACGAAAGGAATGAAGATATCGTGGATCATCACGCGGTCAACGTTTGTGGTAACGATGTCACCGGCTTTGATGTCGGCAACGCCTGTATTGTGCTTTAAGATTTTTTCAATGATCGTATATCCCATAGCTTAGTCCTCCAGTCCGTTTCTCTTGCGCATGGCTTTGACAAGACCACCGGCATTGAGAATCTCCAGAAGATTCTCCGGCAGAGAAGCGATCTCGTAGGTCTTACCGTTTGCTGCGATTTTTTCACCGACGGTCACTTCGATAGTATCGCCCTCGGTCACAGCATCGTGCAGATCAGCGTTTTCAATCAGCAGAAGACCGTTGTTGATGGAGTTTCTGTAAAAAATACGGGCAAAGGATTTCGCGATCACGGCTTTGATACCCAGCGCCTTGATGATCTCCGGAGCCTGTTCACGGGAGGAACCGCAGCCGAAATTCTTACCGGCTACGATGACATCGCCCGGCTGGATCTGTGCAGCCAGCTCAGGACGCAGCGGAGAAAAGGCGTACGGCGTCATATCCTGTACGGTTTTTAATGCCAGATATTCGGTGGGGATGATGATATCGGTATCGATGTCGTCGCCCAGTACCCAGACTCTGGCGGTAAATGTTTCACTCATAGTGTTTTCCTCTTATCTGAATCTGTTTTCTGTGCATATACAAAACGTTTATGCTATTGTCCACTGTAAATATAATGAAAGAAAAATGTTATTTTAACATATCCGCTGTGGCAATCTCACCCATGATGGCGGATGCCGTTACCGTAGCTGCGCTGGCCAGATAGACAAAGGAGTCTCTGTGACCGGCACGGCCCTTGAAATTACGTGTACCGGTACTGATCAGCGTCTCGCCCTCGCCGATGACACCCTGACAGGAACCCCAGCATACGCTGCAGTTCGGGTTCATCACGATCGCTCCGGCTTCCATAAAGATATCCAGAAGTCCTTCATCGGCAGCCTGTCTGTAAATGGAACGGCTGGCCGGAACGACAAGAAAACGTACCAGCGGATGCACCTTTCTTCCTTTTAAGAGGGCAGCGCCCACACGCAGATCCTCGATACGGCCATTGTTGCAGGAACCGAGGAACGCTTCGTCGATATGTACGCCGAGGGATTCCTTTGCCGGAACGACATTGTCAACGAAATGCGGTTTGGCAACGATCGGCTGGATCTCGGACAGGTCGATATCGTAAACAGCGGCAAAATTGGCATCCGGATCGCTGGTAAACAGGGCCTTCGGCTCGCGGCCATGCTCTTTTAAGTAGGCAAGCGCCACCTCGTCAGCCTCCATAAGGGCTGTCTTGGCTCCGGCCTCCACGCAGAGGTTGCAGATGGAGATACGGTCGCTCATGTTCAGACTCTTTAAGCCCTCACCGGCAAATTCCATAGCCTTGTAGTTGGCACCGTTGGCACCGATCTTGCCGATGATCGTCAGGATCAGATCGCGGGCGTATACACCCTCCGGCAGCTTGCCGGTCAGGTTAAAGCGCAGCGTTTCCGGCACTAACAGCCATGATGTACCCGTTACCATAGCGTACAGATAATCGGTACATCCAACACCGGTACCGAAGGCACCCAGAGCGCCGTAAGCGCAGGTATGGCTGTCCGCGCCGAAGATCAGCTCACCGGGACGGACATGGTTTTCCATCATAACCTGATGGCAGACACCCTCGCCTTCGTAGTAGGTAATGCCGTTTTCACGGGCAAAGTCACGCATTTTCTTGTGGGAAGCAGCGGTCTTTGGCGAATCGGACGGAATATTGTGATCCACGATCCAGACCAGCTTGCTCTTGTCCTTGATATGCGGATGTTTCAGTTTGTTATACATGTCGATGGTCAGATGTGTCGTACCATCGTTGCTCATCAGTCTGTCCAGCTCTACAGTATGGATATCTCCGGCTTTTGCCGAGTCCACACCGGCGGCACAGGCGATGATTTTTTCAGCCATAGTCATTCCCATAGATCAGTCCTCCTTATTTAATGAAGCAATCAGTCCGCCCTGATCCAGAATGCTCTGCATCTTGGCAGGCAGTTTGGTACAGGTAAAGGTCTGGCCGCCGCTTACGATCGTACCGGCCTCAAGGTCAAGCTCCATCTCATCACCGTCCGCTACATGGTCATACAGATCCTTACAGACAATGACCGGCAGACCGATGTTGATGGCGTTTCTGTAAAAGATACGGGCAAACGATTTGGCAACGACAGCTTTGATGCCCAGCGCCTTTAAGACAGCCGGAGCCTGCTCGCGGGAAGAACCGCAGCCAAAGTTTTCACAGGCAACTACATAATCGCCCGGTTTTGCCTTGCTGGCAAAGTCCGGATCCAGAGATTCAAAGGTATGTGTTTTCATCTCGTCGATGGTCGGAAATAACAGATACTGGGATGCGATGATCTGGTCAGTATCCACATCGTTATGAAAACGGTATAATTTTCCCATAGGTCTATCCTCCTATATAAATGAATTACATCATTTCCCTATTATAAACTACTCTGAAAAGAAATAAAAGAAGTTCTTGCACTTTGGGTAATGTTATGATATTATACCACTGTGCCACGGTAAAGTGGTAATGCAAAAAGGAAAAATGAAAAAGAGGAGATAAAATTATGAAAAAGAAAGTACTGGCAATGACACTTACAGCAATGATGGGTGTATCCCTTCTGGCTGGCTGCGGTTCCACTTCATCATCTGCAGCAGCATCCGGCAGCGCCTCCACAGCAAGCACAACATCCGAAGCAGAAGGCTCCGCCACATCCGCTACAGATGAGGCTTCTGTCACAAGCGAAGCATCCGCTGACAGCGATCTCGCCTATGTACAGGGTCAGGGCAAGCTGGTTGTAGGTATCACGGATTTTGAGCCAATGGACTATAAAGACGAAAGCGGTAACTGGATCGGCTTTGACGCAGATCTGGCCAAGGCTTTTGCTGAGAGCATCGGTGTGGAAGCCGAGTTCGTAGAGATCGACTGGGATAACAAGATCCTCGAGCTTGATGGCAAGACCATCGACTGCGTATGGAACGGTATGACCTTGACAGACGAAGTCAAGAGCTCCATGAGCTGCACCAATGCTTACTTAAATAACGCACAGATTGTTGTTGTACCGGCTGATAAAGCAGACCAGTACCAGACAGAAGACAGCTTAAAAGATCTGAACTTTGCCGTAGAGGCAGGCAGTGCCGGTGAAGCCGTAGCTACAGAGAAAGGCTTCAACGCCACACCGGTTAAGGCACAGTCCGATGCCCTTATGGAAGTAGCCGCAGGTACATCCGATGCCGCTATCATCGACTCCCTGATGGCAGCCGCCATGGTAGGCGAAGGCACAGGCTACGAAAATCTGACCTATACCATCGGTCTTTCCACAGAAGAGTACGGCGTAGGCTTCCGCCAGGGCTCTGATCTGACAGATGCCCTTAACGACTTTCTGAAAACCAGCAGCGAAGACGGTACACTGGAGAAAATCGCCGAGACCTACGGCGTACAGGCAGCCCTTGTAGACCAGCAGTAATCCGGACATTCCGTAAACTACATATATATAGTAGAAACATGGAGCGTGAGCATAAGTTCTCACGCTCCATGTTTCTGTTTTGCATGGGAATGGAATGTAAATCAGCATGAGGATGGCTATAAATATTCTCCCCGAAAACGCTAAAAAACGGTTTGCGTTTTCGGGGAGAATATTTATAGCCATCCTCGTGCGTCAATACGCCACATAAAAACCACTTTATTGTGATAAAACAATAGAAAAACAGCGCAAGATAGTGTATAATACACCAATACGGGTTTTTAGAGAAAGAAATCCAATACATACAGAAACGAGGTTTTCCATGGAAACGATCATGCAACAGATGCCTATCGTCGTCAACGCCCTGAACGTAGGCTTCATACAAACCTTAAAATTATTTTTCGTAACACTACTCGGCGCCTTCCCTCTGGGCCTGGTCATCGCCTTTGGCTCCATGTCCCGATTCAAGCCCCTGAGCTTTCTGGTCAAGATTATCGTCTGGATCGTGCGCGGTACACCCTTAATGATCCAGCTGCTGATCATCTACTACTTTCCGGGACTTGTCCTGCACAATCCCATCTGGGGAGGCGGCGAATCCGGCAGATTTATGGCAGCAGCCGTATCCTTTATCTTTAACTATGCCTGCTACTTCTCCGAAATCTACCGCGGTGGCATCCAGGGCGTTCCGGTTGGCCAGCAGGAAGCCGGACTTGTCCTAGGTATGACAAAATCTCAGATCTTTTTCAAGGTCACCTTATTGCAGATGATCAAGCGCATCGTTCCGCCGATGTCCAACGAGATCATTACTCTGGTCAAGGATACATCCCTTGCGCGTATCATCGCCCTGCAGGAGATCATCTGGGCCGGACAGGCCTTCATGAAAGGCTCCAATGGTATTTCCGGTCAGATCTGGCCGCTGTTCTTTACCGCAGTATATTATCTGGTGTTCAATGGCATTCTGACGATCCTTCTGAACCGTCTGGAAGAGAAACTCAATTACTTTAGATAGGAGGTGGCGTTATGCCGATATTAGAAGTACAGCATATCTGCAAAACCTTTGACAATACGCAGGTATTAAAAGACATCAGCTTTACGCTGGAGAAAGGCGAAGCCCTGTCCATGATCGGTACATCCGGCAGTGGTAAGACTACACTGCTTCGCTGCCTGAACTTTCTCGAAACACCCACCAGTGGCCGTATCCTTGTCAACGACAAGCCCGTATTCGATTCCGAAACCGCCGGTCGCATGAGTGAAGCCGAAATCCGCGAAAACCGCCTGCACTTTGGCATGGTTTTTCAGTCCTTCAACCTGTTCCCCCAGTACACCGCTTTGCAGAACGTTACCCTCGCAAAGACCCTGATCGAACAGAAAAGACCGGATTTTAAAGCCAACAAAAAGAAAATCCTTGATGAAATCAAAACCCAGGGTGAAGCCCTCCTCGACAGCGTAGGATTGAGCGCCAAGATGGACAACTACCCCCACCAGCTCTCCGGCGGCCAGCAGCAGCGCGTAGCCATCGCCCGCGCCCTCATGATGCAGCCCGACATCCTCTGCTTCGACGAGCCAACCTCCGCCCTCGACCCCGAGCTGACCGGAGAAGTTTTAAAAGTCATCCGCGGCCTCGCCGACCAGCACGCCACCATGGTCATCGTCACCCACGAAATGCAGTTCGCCCGTGACGTCTCCGACAAAGTCCTCTTCATGGACGACGGCGTAGTAGCCGAATACGGCACCCCCCAGGAAGTCTTCGAACACCCCACCCAGGAACGAACTCGTCAGTTCCTGACGAGATACTTCGAAGGATAATTCAAAAACGTATATGTATAGAAGAAAGACTGACACTCTTTGCCTGCAATTGTAGGCTTAAAAGAGTGTCAGTTTTTGTATTCTTTGTGTCTTATATATAGAAGAAAATTCTACTGTACGTTTCAAAACGTAACAGCTTTATATCATGCAAAGTCAGAAAAAGGAGCGGCAGCCTCCAGGTATATGTATATATTGCAAGCGACTTCAGCGAGTAAGAGTCCGAGACTACAGGCTCGGACCGACGGAGCCGGAGCGCAGCAATATATACATATACCTGGAGGCTGCCGCTCCTTTTTCGTCCGTCCCCCAAAATTGTTCAAAATACACCCACATTTCCCACAAATCCCCTACAATTTCGCCTTTGAATAAAAATTTGAAACTTTCCGAAAAAACTTGTTGACAAACCATCTCCCCAGTGATATCCTAATGAAGTTGTCGCTGAAACACAACTTCGTGAACTTGCATAAAAGCTCACAAAAAAAGTTGTAAAAAGTGCTTGACAGTATCTGTTGATTATGATAAATTAAACAAGCTGTCAGACAACAGCAAACAACTTCAAAAAAAGTTTGAAAATAACTTAAAAAGTTCTTGACAAACTGAAAATGAAGTGATAAGATAATCAAGCTGTTGCGAAAGCGGCAAGATGAGAACCTTGATAACTGAACAGTGAAACACATAAATACAATCCTCGAAAATTCTTTGATAAAGACAGTCCGGAAAGACGGACACATTCAAAGAACGATCGAAAGATCCTTTAAAACAGTAAAAAGGGATATGTAAGCTAGTAAGTTTATGTTGAACTTGGACTGAACTCATTGTATGACGAAGTGCAGCTCACAAGCACAGCTTGTTCGCTGTTGGGCATCCGCCCTATACAAAATCGTCTGTAAACACAAAATCAAGCAAGCTTGATTTTGAGCTTCCAGTCGTTTTGTGCACTTCTGATTATGAACACATTTTTTGAGAGTTTGATCCTGGCTCAGGATGAACGCTGGCGGCGTGCTTAACACATGCAAGTCGAACGGAGAATTGCTTTTGAAACCTTCGGGTGGATGTTGTAATTCTTAGTGGCGGACGGGTGAGTAACGCGTGGATAACCTGGCCCATACAGGGGGATAGCAGTTGGAAACGACTGATAATACCGCATAAGCGCACGGTACCGCATGGTACAGTGTGAAAAACTCCGGTGGTATGGGATGGATCCGCGTCTGATTAGGCAGTTGGCGGGGTAACGGCCCACCAAACCGACGATCAGTAGCCGGCCTGAGAGGGTGAACGGCCACATTGGGACTGAGACACG
>CAVCMG010000009.1:0-90409 GCA_963603285.1 Ruminococcus bromii | reverse complement strand
GGAGACTGCCGCAGGCCCTTCCGTGAGGCGGGGGATCAGATGTCTTGTTTCAAACAAGTGCAACGCTTTGCTGAGCTAACGGCTAACTTCATCTAATACGCTCGCTAAAGCGGGCTCGCGCATAAGATTACGTAAGCCGTGGATCTCATCAAAGCTAAAAGCGCACTTTGAATCGTTTGAAACAAGACATCTGATCCCCCGCCTCACGGAAGGGCCTGCGGCAGTCTCCTGTATGTCTAAATATTTACTTTATTTACGGTTATAATTGATCAGGCATCCTTTAAGAATGATCTCCCGCTCATCATCTGTCAGATCACCAAGTGTCACGGTAAAGGACTTTTTCTCCTCACCTACAACATAGATTGTGATCTCCGCCGCTTTCTCAGCCACAGCCTTGCGAATATCCGGCACAAACAGGTAATCTCCGTTTGCGAACGGCAGATCCCCTTCCGGAATCAGAAACGGCAGCATACCCCAGTTGATCAGATTCGAGCGATAACGTTTGGTCGCATACTCATTGGCGATATTCGCCCAGCCGCCCAGCACCTTCTGGCAGGAAGCCGCCTGCTCACGGGCAGAACCATCGCCCGGTTTCACAGCAAAAATCGTGCTGCCGATACCTGTATTGGCGTCCGTCACGCCCTCAAAATTCTCATGTACCCATGCCAGCGCCTGTCCGACCTCGACAAAACCGGACTCCGGAGCTTCCCCGTTTTCTCTGGCCTTTTCTGCCAGCTGCACCTCTTTGGCACAGCCAACATATGCCGGATCCTTTCTGGACAGGGTAAACTCTGCCAGTCCCAGCGGATTGGAGCGGTAGGAAGACGTCTCACCGGACGGAATCAGCTCATCTGTTGTCGTAACCGGATCATGGATCTCGGAAACGACTTTTAACAGCAGATTGTCCGTCAGGGCGACCATCTTCGGCCAGTCCTTGATATTCGGGCCAAACTGGATCTCCACACTCGGATCAGCCACGCCCTTGCTGTCAAAGACACGGTTCTCATAGATCGTCTTGTCAAAGAAATACTTCGGATGGCTGTATGTACCGGTAAACTCTGTAGCCGGTGTCAGATAGCCCTTGTTGGCTGCTGTCGCAGCGATCGAACGGGCATCCATCAGGGCTACAGAAGAAATCTGGCCGTTCTGGATCTTGGAGCCCTCGCGGTTCGGGAAGTTACGTGTAGAATGACGGATACTGAACGCATTGTTGGCCGGCGTATCGCCTGCACCGAAGCACGGACCGCAGAACGCCGTTTTTACGATCGCACCGGTCTCCATCAACGTAGCCAGCACACCATTCTTTGCCAGCTCGATATAGATCGGCGTGGAAGCCGGGTATACACTTAATGTAAATTCATCATGTCCGATGCTGGCACCCTTTAAGATATCGGCTGCCGCACAGATATTTTCGAAACCGCCACCGGCACATCCGGCGATGATGCCCTGATCGACAAGCAACTTGCCGTCATGGATCTTATTCATCAGAGAATATTCTACCTTATTGTCCAGACTGACTGCCGCACGTTTCTCAACATCGTGCAGGATATCCTCAAGGTTGGCATTGACCTCCTCGATCGTGTAGGTATTGCTCGGGTGGAACGGCATGGCGATCATCGGACGAACCTTGTCCAGCTCGACACGTACCACACCATCGTAGTAGGCAACCGGATCCGGATTCAGTTCTTTATAGTCCTCGCTGCGACCGTGGATATCGTAAAACTCTTTGATCTTGTCATCCGTTCTCCAGATGGAGGACAGGCATGTCGTTTCTGTCGTCATAACATCCACGCCGATACGGAAATCAGCACTTAAGGAAGCCACACCAGGTCCGACAAACTCCATAACCTTATTCTTTACATAACCATTGGCAAATACAGCGCCGATAATCGCCAGCGCCACATCCTGCGGGCCGACGCCCGGTACAGGCTCGCCGGTCAGATAGATCGCCACAACACCCGGCATATGGATATCATAGGTCTGCTCCAGCAGCTGTTTGACCAGCTCCGGGCCACCCTCGCCCATGGCCATTGTACCTAAAGCGCCGTAACGGGTATGGCTGTCGGAGCCAAGGATCATCTTGCCACCGCCGGCCAGCATCTCACGGGCAAACTGGTGAATAACTGCCTGATGCGGCGGTACATAAACGCCGCCATATTTCTTGGCACAGGTCAGACCAAACATGTGGTCATCTTCATTGATCGTACCGCCGACCGCACAAAGGGAATTGTGGCAGTTGGTCAGTACATACGGTACAGGGAACTTTTCAAGTCCGGAGGCACGGGCCGTCTGGATGATGCCGACAAAGGTAATATCGTGGGATGTCAGCTTGTCAAACTTGATGCGAAGATCCTCCATATTATCGGACACATTGTGTTCCTTTAAGATATGGTAGGCCATGGTGCCCTTCGCAGCCTCTTCTTTGGATACGGGACATACGCCTTCGGCCTGCAAACGGGCCTTTGCGTCCGCATCGTCCGGGATCAGCGTTGTGCCTCCGACGAGGTAAGCGCCGGTCTTTTCCAGTGTAATCATAATAATCTCCTCCTGTATCTGAAATAAATATATACACTGCGGCCTGTAAATCTGTACCGACCGCATCTGTTTTATATCTGTAAATGTCCCTGCCGGATTTGCAGCGTTGCACTGCATCTTCCTTTATGCGGACACAGAATAAACGAAATGTGCAGCTATGTCTGACACATCTCTGCACATTTCGTACGTTTCTGTTTTATATCCTGCGTTACGGATTCTGTTCCTGCATATACTTCATGTAACGTACAACCATCATGGCAATCTTGAAGGTCAGGGCATCGTCAAATACCCGGATATCCAGTCCCGTGCTCTTTTCGAGCTTTTCCAGACGGTACACCAGCGTATTGCGGTGTACATAGAGCTGACGGGAAGTTTCGGAAACATTTAAGTTGTTTTCGAAGAACTTGTTGATCGTCATCAGGGTTTCTTCGTCAAAGGTATCCGGCAGCTGTTCACCGAAAACCTCTTTCATGAACATCTTGCAAAGCGGGATCGGCAGCTGGTAGATCAGACGGCCGATGCCAAGATTATTATACGGGATAACGTTCTTTTCTGCATGGAAGATCTTGCCGACCTCAAGAGCCATCTGGGACTCCTTGTAGGAACGGGATACATTCTTGATCTCCTCTACGACATTACCATAGGCTACGCGCACCTGTCCGGACTGCTCGGTCTGGAGCGTATCGGCAATCAGACGAGCCAGGCGGCTCATCTCTGCGTAATCCTCGCCCTCCTTGAGCTCCTTGACGATAATGACATTGTTTTCATCAATGGCTGTAATAAAATCCTGTGGATGGCCGGTGAACAGGCTCTTGATCTTGTCCAGCGCGGTATTGTCCTTGTCACCCAGCGTCTCTACGGTAAATACGATACGCTTGGCGTTGGTGTCGATGCGGAGCTTCTTGGCACGGTTGTAGATGTCCACAAGAAGCAGATTGTCCAGAAGCAGGTTCTGGATGAAATTGTTCTTGTCCAGACGCTCCTTGTAGGCAATGATCAGATTCTGGATCTGGGATACGGCTACACGACCGATCAGATACGGATCGTTCATGCTGCCTGAGGATACCAGAACATACTCTACATTATTATCATCAAATACTTTGAAAAAATATCTCTCCTGAAGAATTTGGCTGTCCGCCGGAGAATCTACAAACTGACGGACGGTGGCATGATCCACCTGCTCTTCCACCATCGTGGAAACCAGTACTGTACCGTCAATATTCAGAACACTTAAGTCTACTTTGGTAATGCTTTTGAGCTCATCCAGAGTCTTTTGCAGGACCTGACTTGAAACCATACTGTCACTCTCTTTCTTACAAAAAGCAAAAACTGCTCCCTGTATGTCTGTATTACAGCTGTACTGCATTTTATCCTTATTGATAACTTACCTAATAATATAACCTATTTCTTGTGAGTTTTCAACCATTGCATTGCGTTTTTCCCTCTGTTTTCGGTAATTTTTTAGGCAATTTTTATATGAAATGCCGAAAAACCGGCTTTTTGTCCGTCATTCTTGTAATTTGCACATAGCGTATGTAAAAATTGCTTTCTCTTTGATTTTCGTATGCTATAATGAAAAAACCAGTGTGTGCCGGAATTTTCGGCCACACGGCATATTACACACCGCAGGAGGAACTGTCGATGTTTCGTTTATGGGGCAAAACGTGGAAGGACAACCGTATGGTTAAGGACACGGTAATCTCCCTGCCGCCTGTCGATACCCGGACGCACCGGATCTTTCAGGCGCTTGAGGAGATCTGTCTGGAATTTGATCTGGGAAAGCCGATCTGGCTGGAGAAAAATATCCGTGAGTTCCAGTCCCACAATAAGACACGTTTTACAAAGGACAGCTTTATAGAGAGTATTGATTTTGACTATCTGGAGATCCAGATACTTGACGAGGAATAGGAGGATGCTATGAAACTGGTGATACTGGAAAGGGATACCTACGGCAACGATATTGATTTTGGTGCACTGGAAGCACTGGTGGATGAGGTTGTGGCCTATCCGGTGACGGCCCAGGAGGATGTGGCTGAGCGTGTGAAGGACGCGGACTTTGTTCTGGTCAATAAGCTTCTGATGCAGGAATCTTCGCTGGCAAACGCAAAGAATCTGAAGCTTTTGCTGGAGGGTGCCACCGGCTACAATAATATAGATCTGGATTATGTGCGCAGCCGCGGTCTTGGCGCTGCCAATGTCGCCGGGTACTCTGTCCAGATCGTGCCACAGCATACGTTTGCGCTGTACCTCTCTTTAAGTGAGCATATCGCACACTTTGACAATTATGTAAAATCCGGAGCTTACTCCCGAAGCGGCGTCTTTTCGCACTTTATGCCGTCCTTTAACGAGCTTGAGGGCAAAACATGGGGTATCGTCGGACTCGGCAATATTGGCCGCCGGGTCGCACGGATCGCCGAAGCCTTTGGCTGCCGTGTGATCTACTATTCAACATCGGGCCGCAACAGCAATCCGGACTATACGCGGGTGGATTTTGATACACTGCTTTCCGAGAGCGATGTTGTCTCGATCCACGCACCGCTGAACAAGGATACGAAGGGGCTGTTTGATGCCACCGCCTTTGAAAAAATGAAAACCTCGGCTGTACTGGTCAATGTGGGCCGCGGACCGATCGTAGATGAACCGGCTCTGGTGGACGCCTTAAACGCCGGACAGATCGCCGGAGCAGGACTGGACGTTATGGAAACGGAGCCTTTACCGGCCAGCAGTCCTTTATTTAACGTGAAGGATCCCGAAAAGCTTCTGCTGACACCGCATATGGCCTGGGCTTCGGTAGAAGCCAGACAGCGGCTGGTCAATGAGGTTGCTTTAAACCTGGAAGCCTTTCTTAAAGGCGAACGAAGAAACCGGGTAGACTGATATTTATCCCGTAACGCGAAGCTACGTTACCACATTTTTCGTATACATGGCAACTGCAAAAAGCAGCAGCCCGTCGTCATGTGCACCTGACGGCAGACTGCTGCTTTTTTTATACGCAAGGCTTTTACGCCATCTTGATTTCCACAACCATTTCTATCTCTGACCACATCTGATCCTTCAGAGAAAACAGACGCTGTTACACTTTTTGCGAATCACGCTGGCCTTACAGCCTCATTTTCCGTAATGTTATGCCATATATTCCCGTATCACTTCCCGGAGGATCTTTTCCTCATCCTTGCTGAGAAGTCCGGAAAATTTCGTTCCTGCTGCCGCACTCTGGCGGATGCCGGATACGATCTGCTCAAGGACGGGCTCACGGTCTTTGACCGGTTCAGCGACCTTAGCATCGACCGGAGCCTGTCCATGGCGTCTGTTCTCAATATAGTCTGTCAGGCTGTCCAGAATATGCTCTGCCTTTCTGGATGTGCCAAACAGCACAGGAAGAACCAGAAGTACAGCACATACGGCCGCACCACCGGCAAGATATGTCAGTCGGGTTGTCAGATCCATCGGGTAACGGAAGGTCGCATACACGGCAAGGCCGGTGATGCAGGCGCAGGCAAAGGTCATAAAATTGGTAAAGCTATGCAGAGATCCGATCCCTATCCGCAGAATCTGTCCTTCAGCAAGACGGCTGCGGATAAAAGCGTCGGCATTTTCCATTTCCTGATGCAGGGTGCGCCGGTTGTCCAGCTCGGTTACAAAGCTCTTCATCCATTTGCCTTTGGCTTTCCGGACTCTTTTCAGATCCCGCAGAATCATGCGGTAATACAGGTCAGTGAGGATCGCGCCAAGCAGACCAAGAACGCCTGCGGCTATTATGCCATAGTAAAAATACTGATTTGTCATCATATTATGCAGCATATACACATGCCCTCCTTACGGTTTGGTGAGACAAGTATATGGGACTATTCCGGTATTTAGAACAGGACTGGAAAAACTTTATTTCTTTATTTGTGTATTTACATTCTCTTCAGCATGCCTATCGTCAGGCGTACACTGTGCTCGATGGCCTGTTTTTCGAAGGTTGGATAGTCCATGGACGCACTGTTGTCCGCTTTGTCGGAGATCGCGCGTAGGATGACGAACGGAATCTTGTTCAGATATGCGGTATGGGCGATGGATGCCCCCTCCATCTCTGTACAGTATCCGCCAAAATTGTCCAGGATGCGGCTCTTTACAGCGTCGTCTGCGATAAACTGGTCGCCGCTGACAACGCGGCCAAGATACACATGGATCTCCGGGTTGACTTCCTCGCAGACCTCTTTGGCCAGCTGCGCCATCTTCTCATCCGCTTTAAAGGAAAGAACGTCCATCCGCGGCACCTGTCC
Source organism: Ruminococcus bromii (assembly GCA_963603285.1). Taxonomy (GTDB): domain Bacteria; phylum Bacillota; class Clostridia; order Lachnospirales; family Lachnospiraceae; genus UBA11957. The sequence continues at coordinate 83,606 of CAVCMG010000009.1, read as the reverse complement.
CAGCGGATAGCCAAAATTGGTGGCATCCATATCGTGATGCAGGGCATCTGTGGAGACAACGATATCGCCGATGTCGATCCAGTTGCGTAAGGATCCGGCAATACCCGTATTGATTACTGCGCTGACCTGAAAATCATCCACCAGAATCTGGGTACATACGGCAGCATTGATCTTGCCGATACCGGAACGTACCACAACGACCGACTTGCCCTCCAGCGTACCCTGATAAAAGTCCATCATGGCCTTTGTCGTGATCCGCACATTCTGCATCTGTTCTTTTAAACGTGCTACCTCTTCATCCATAGCACCGATAATACCGATGGTATTCATTGAAAAAACCTCCTCGTGTTGTTTTCGTTCTGTACGCTGACAGTCATCCCGTCTGTATGTCCGCAGGATTGCATACTGTGTTTTTGCACGGATCCATGCGACGGCGTTATAACGATTTTCTATAGCAACTGCCATGCTTTATATTTAAGTATACCAAATCCGCGGTTTTTATGGAATCTTTTTTTGACTTCTGCTATACTTGGGAAAATGTTGTTTTCTGTGTGGTACGGTAAAATATCTGCCGCCTGCAAGACAGCATGTAAATTTCTAACATATGAGGAGGTACTTCTGATGGAATATAAGACAAAAGGCGTCTGTGCCAGCTCTCTTTCTTTTGAGCTCGTAGACGGTAAAGTGACCGGAGCCAAATTTGTCGGCGGATGTTCCGGCAATACCCAGGGCGTCTGTGCTCTGGTGGAAGGTATGGATGCCAAAGAGGCCGTGAAGCGTCTGTCCGGTATCCGCTGTGGTTTCAAACCCACATCCTGCCCGGATCAGCTGGCAAAGGCTATCCAGCAGGCACTGGATGCACAGATGTAAAATGCACACGGATGTAGTGGCATTCCATGCACAGGCATAGGATTCACCCAGACATAGTAACAGCCTATGCACAAGCACGACATTTATCAAAGCATCCAGATATTAGCAGAAGGCATCGACAGTGATGGGCTGTCGATGCCTTCCCTTTTAGGAACCTTTTCCCAAGACGTCATCTTTACAGATCTATACTTATTCTATTGGCGCATAACTTCTGAATATAATTTACGTTACATGGTGCAGAAGCAGGCCTGCGGGGCCCAATCCGCAGACCCTGCAATATTACAAGTATTTTGTCTTTGGTTTATATGTTCCTGATGATCTTCAGGTTATGCTGTCATGAAGGTAGAGCATATTCACGTAAAGCTACGGTATACAGACAGAGCATAGATAGAAAACGAAAGCTTCATGCAACCTGACCCGATCTCATCGTATCCGTTTTTCAGTTCTCTCCATCACCGATCCTATCACAGTCGACCGGTGATGAAGTCCTCTTCTCTTGGTTTATCCTACCGGCACATCAAAACTGCGGCCCAAGCAGAGATGGCTGTGGATCTCGGCTGTGAAGAGGGGGCAGCCGGACGATATGTAGTTTTTTTACTTGATGGGGATGCCATCGGTGGCTGTAACACTACTCTCCTTTACACCATTCTTAGTTACAGCGTGATAACATTTTATGCGATAATAACGGCCTTTCGTTACAGATAATGTACGACTTGCAGTCATTAAACTTGCATTCTTTTTAGAATAATTCCAGTTATTCACATAAACCCATGTACCAGAATCATAATATTGCAGATATATGTCCACTTCCACAAGATCACAAACTTGTTTAGCTTTTGTATCAGCATACACTGTTACTTTTCCACCACCTGCATTTGTAATTTTACCACTTCCACCGTATAGATAGGTAGATCTTGGTATAATACCAGTTGATGATTCTCTTTTAAAACCAAACATTTCTCCAGTCTCTGCAACTGTATCCTCTGTCAATCTTGAACCATCCACCAACCATTCAGATTCTGTATCTGCCATTACCGGAAAAGCTGTCATTAAGAGCATTGTCAGACTTAACAATAACCCCAACAATTTTTTTCTTTGTTTTCGTTTTCTCATTGTCTCTCCTTATCTGCATTTGCAGTGCTTTACTTATCTCTACAATAAGAAAACGATTAAAACGGGCAAACATCACACTAATTTTTAATATTTTTTAAAATTTTTTCTAATTCTGTTTTTTCACTTATGCCAGATAATAAATATTGCATATTCCCTATACTCCATGACACATAATAATACGTTTCATGCGTATCTTCATCTTTCACTGTCACTATTTGATATTTTGTTCCTTCATATTTTTTGTATTCTGTAGTTCCTTCACCTTCCCATTCTTTAACAGCTGAAGTATCCCGTTCTTCCCTCTCTCCTTCAAAATAAATTCTCTGTTCTTCCTCTTCATACGTCAAAATAAAGCTATTATTGTCACTATTTACTTGGCCATCTACAAAACTGATTTTTCCTGGCCAGAAGAAGAATTTCGGAATCTCCACTCCCAATGTATCCTCTATCTCTTTTATCGTTTTAAACTCTTCTGACTCCGTATACTCTCGTTCTTCACTATTATTCTTCTGCTCCCACCGGCTCTCCACGCCAATCAACCTCTGTATAGAACTCCACAATCCATCCTTCCCGGCCTGGCTCTGCATGGACACACCAAATACGCCTGCACAGACCAGTGCAAGCACAGCTACCCAGCGAAGCAGATGTTTCGGCGACTTTCTGGACAGGGCAACCACTTTCCCGGAGTCCTTTTTCGCTGTCTCATCCGGTATATCGGTTTCTGCAGCTGTCTCATCGGCGGCCATCTTTGCCATCATCCGCTGGTACATGACTTCCATCCGGTCTTCATCCACTTCCAGATCTACCTGTTTGGCACGGGCTTCGATTTCCCGGGTCTCATCATAAAAGGCTTTGCAGAAAATCGCAGACGCTTCCTTCTCGGTCATCTGCTCTTCTTTTTTCTTTGTTTCCATTTCCTTATTCTTATCCATTGCACTCCTGTATGTCCGCTTCTTTCCTTGACAATTATGCAAGCGGGTAACATAATAAGACTACTATATAATCCCTGTGCTGTAAACGCAACAGGCTTTGTGTATTGTATAAAATGAGGAGGTACTCCATGAAACATATCGTTCTCACCGGCGGCGGTACTGCCGGTCACGTTACACCCAATATCGCACTGATCGCCCGTCTGAAAGAAGAGGGCTACAAGATCTCCTATATCGGCTCCTATACCGGCATCGAAAAGACGCTGATCGAGGAGCTTGATATTCCGTACTATGGGATTTCTTCCGGTAAGCTGCGCCGTTACTTTGATCTGAAGAACTTTACAGATCCTTTCCGTGTCCTGAAGGGCTTCGGCGAAGCCAGAAAGCTTTTAAAAAAGCTGCAGCCGGACATCGTCTTTTCCAAGGGCGGCTTTGTTTCTGTTCCGGTCGTCGTTGCTGCCGGTCGTTTAAAGATCCCGACGATCATCCACGAATCGGATATGACACCCGGACTGGCCAACAAGCTGTGTATCCCGTCCGCTGTCAAGGTCTGCTGCAACTTTCCGGAAACCAAAAGCCATCTACCGGAGGGCAAGGCCGTTGTCACCGGTACACCGATCCGTCAGGAGCTGCTTTCCGGAGATCCAGAAAAAGGCCGCGCCTTTACCGGATTTACCGTGGATAAGCCGGTCATTCTGATTATCGGCGGCAGTCTCGGCGCCCAGGCCGTCAATACCGCTGTCCGCAACATCCTGCCACAGCTTTTACCGGATTTTCAGGTTGTTCACCTGTGCGGTAAAGGGAAAAAGGATGAAAGCCTTAACGGCCTCACCGGTTATGTACAGTACGAATATATCGAAAAAGAACTGGCTGATCTCTTTGCCATGGCCGATATCGTTATTTCCCGTGCCGGAGCCAATGCGATCTGTGAGCTGCAGGCACTCAAGAAGCCGAACCTGCTGATTCCGCTGTCTGCCAACGCCAGTCGTGGCGACCAGATTTTAAATGCCCGTTCCTTTGAAAAGCAAGGATTTTCCATGGTTCTCGAAGAGGAAGAGCTCACCGATCAGGTACTTCTGGATGCGGTGCATAAGCTCTACGGGAACCGTGATACCTACCGTGCGGCAATGGAAAATGCCCCGGGACAGGATTCGATCGCTGTGATCTGTGATCTGATTCATCAATATCAGAAATAATCCGTTATATCCGGAAATTCCTTATGTAACCATTTTCGTATACGATAGAGCTTGGTGCGCAGGTTATTCGGGGTAGTGCCCCGGCTGGCAGCAAGCTCTTTGATCGTACGGCCTTCAATTTCCACCTGTATCATAAGCTCCAGACCTTTGGCATCATGTTCCCACAATGCTTCGATCACTTCCTTATGACTTTCCTTGCCCACTACCTGATGCAGCGGATCCAGCTTATCTGTGGATGCCTCGACTTCACAGCTATCCGGCGCATCTATGGTTACCTTCTCTCGCTTGAACTTTTTGCGATAGTCCAGTGCAGTTGTCTTGGCAACAACCAGAAGCCATGGTTTCAGATCCTTTGGCGCAATATATTTCACTTCTTTGTGAAGCTTTTCAAATACCTCCTGACATATATCCTCGCATAACTGATAGTCCCCGATATAGCTGTAAGCAGACTTCATAACAAGAGGACCGTATTCTCTGAATATGCGGTCAAAGTCAGTATATTCCACCTTTTCTCCCTATGCCTCCATCTTTGCGGCCACTTTTTCCAGTACTTCCTGCTTCGTCTTCTCATCAAGTTTGCCCGGTTTCCAGCCAAATCCGGCTTCATCATCCTTATATCGCGGAATCAGATGCATATGGAAATGAAATACCGTCTGTCCGGCAGCTTCACCGTTATTCTGTACGATGTTAAAGCCATCACAGCCCAGAGCCTCTGTCATTACCGTAGCCATCTTTTTCGCCAGAATCATGGCCTTGGCTGCCTTTTCCTCCGGAATCTCATAAATATTTGCATAATGCTCCTTCGGCAGGATCAAGGCATGTCCCTTTGCTGCCGGTCCCAGATCCAGAACAACTCTGAAGTCTTCATCCTCATATAACGTTGCAGAATCCCAGATTCCATTTGCCAGATTACAAAATACACAATTTTCCATTTTTCATTCTCCTCTATATATTTTTTATTTATATCTGCCGACAAAACCTGGAGCTTTGTCGGTATATATGTCGAATCTTGTCGTACGCTTTTGATTGCATAATTTGATCATATGGTGTAACCTTAATATATACATATCCATAAAGGAGGCTTTCCATTATGCAAACAGAAGATATCGTACGTTTACACAGCAATTATTCAACTGATGAACGTTTTACCTCTATCTATGACGCTCTGAAAAGCGATCATCACCAGGAAATCGCCAAGATCTCTCACGAGATCCGCAATCCGGTAACGCTGATCAACAGCTATCTGCAGCTGATCGCCACAGAGCATCCGGAAGTCAACGACTGGAACAACTGGTCAGAGCTGATCGATAACATGACGTTCTTAAAAGAGCTGCTCAACGATCTGTCCAATTACAATAACTCGAAGCTTCTGAAATATTCAGAAGCCAGCCCCTACGTTATTCTGGAATCGGTGATCAATTCCTATATGCCCAAGCTTGAAGCGCAGCATATCAAGGTATCCCTGGACAAAGACGGCCCGATCCCGCCCTTTATGCTTGATGTCGTCAAGATACAGGAAGTCTTTTACAACATTCTGCGCAATGCCGCAGATGCCATGCCGGACGGCGGCCATATCTACTGCACGGTCCGCAGCGATACCGAGAATATCATCATCCATATCGAGGACACCGGAGACGGCATCGCCAAATCCGAGCTTCGTGAGATCATGAAACCCTTTGTCACGCACAAAAAGGATGGCACAGGTCTTGGCCTTTCCATCGTCAACAATGTGGTGCGGGCGCATAGCGGATTTGTCACCTTAGACGCCGATACCGGAAAAGGTATGATCGTTACGATCATTCTTCCTATTATGTTCTGACCTTTTTGTGCCGGTACAAAAGCATACCCAGCAAGAATCCGCCGATCAGGCCTCCTACATGTGCGTAATTATCTACGCCGGTAGATACAAAGCCATTATATATCGAAAGAGCGGCCAGAATTAGCATCCGGCGCGCCGTCAGTGTGCCGAGCTGTCCCCGCTCGCGGATCACGATGTACAAAAGTGCGCCTGTCACAGCAAAGACACAGCCCGAGGCGCCGGCGGATACATAGTATGTTCCCGTATAATATTCGTGTATACATGAAACGATACTGCCGATCAGACCACCGCCCAGACAGATCACACCGTACTTAAGGTGGCCGGTGATCTTTTCAAGCGTATCTCCCAGAAAAAGAAGCACCAGCATATTATTGCCCAGATGTGTGATGCCAAAATGCAGAAACATACAGGTGAACAGTCGGAATACCTGTCCATTCAGGATATCCGGCAGCCATGCGGCTCCCCAGCGCACCATATGATCTGTATCTGTACTGTCCCCGGTCAGCTCCACCAGAAAAAAGAGCAGAACATTGACCGCCACGATGATAAGATTCATATAGCGCCGCGGCCCTTTCAGGATCTCATCTACGGCATCGCCGTTTTCGGAATACTCGTTCATAGAAAAACCTTTCTGTTTATTTGGTCATTTCTTTCCCGATTATACCTACTTTCCCGGTAAAGTACAAGACAGCCAACAAAAAATGTCTCATCTTTTCGACAAAACTTCTTTTATCATCTATTTCATTACACTTTGTAACTGTATTTTATTGCATGAAAGCTCTGTTTTACCGTAAACACACAGACATGCTCTGCAAACGAAATCTTTGTTTCCGTTTCCAGTTGCCTTTTTTCTCCCGGCTCCAGCGGTATGCCCCCGACCATCGTTCCATTGCGGGAGTGGAGGTCTTCGATATAATATGTCCCTTCTCTTTTCCATATCCTCGCATGGAGCCGGCTAACCGTCGGCTCCGGCAGACAGATATCCGCATCCACCGGACTCTTGCCGACCAGCCACTGCTGCCCACTAAGCGCTACCTCCCTGCCATCTGCAAATACCAGCTGTGCATCCACTGTCTCCGGCATGGTGCGGTTCAGTACAACTGTCTCCATGCTCTGCGGTGGATTTTCATGGACAAACGTCGTCGAAGGTTCTGACGCAAAATATCTTTTTCCGCTTTCCGGTGCTTTGCCATACGGTCTGTCCGGAATGTCTTCTGCATAGTGTTGCATTGCATGGTCTAAACTGCTTTGCTGCCCTGCACGGCTTTTCCTGTTCTGATATTTTTCCGCAGAATATTCTATCCTGTTCTCCGGATGTTTGTTTTTTTCCTCTTTCTTTACGGAGATTTTCCATAAAATCAACATCGCCGCTGCGGAAAGCAGAAACAGTACCAGAGCGATCAGAAACCATATCGGCTGCAGATGTATACCATTGCGGAAATACTGCACACCTTCCATGATTCCCGTACCGATCAGGATCGCCACTGCGCAGCCGCCGCACAGCTGCCACGGGGACAGCTGCAGCTTTGCCTCCTCCTCATCCTCTGCAAAAAAGGCTTCCAGCGCATCGGCCCGCTGCTGTCTGGCAGCTTCCCGTTCCTGTTCGTGCAAAATCGTGCGCTCATCTGCATATTCCGTTCGGTTTCCCAGCGTTCTTTCCCTGTATACACTCTGCCCGCCATATGGCGGATCCGTCCGCTGCCCCGGTGAACTTTTTCCATCCACCCGGTTCTTTGCTGTCGTTTCCGGCTGTTCTGTTCCCGGCAGTGGTATTTCTGTACACAGCCGCCGCAGGCCCTCCCTGTCAAAGCTTTCCTCCACCGCCAGCCGGTACAGACCATACCCCAGATGCATAGCTTTCTGTTCCCGGTGATCTATATGCTCCAGTACATACTCACCAAGCACCAACAACGTCTTCTGAAAGCTCTGTGCATCTTCAAAATCACAGACAAAACCAATCGCCCCACTCTCCGGGGTCAGAAACACAAGCGACGGATCCAGCACCAGATACTCACACGGCAGCAGATATTTTGCCATAGCATCCATGGTCTGTAACAAAGCCTGCAGAATCTTCTGCAATACATGCGGAGCGATCTGTCCCTCTCCGATGATCTGCGTCAGGCTGTGCCGCGACGTCACATCCCAGCAAATGGTCAGCCGGTCATCCGTCCCCTGCACCTGACAGGCCAGAAGCCCGGTGATCGTATTGCGCAGGCACATCTGCAGTGGATAGCCAAACGCAGCTTCCTCTTTTTCTGTATCACAGCACAGCTGTACCCGATACAGATCTCTCTGGTATCGTATTTCCATCATGCGCCTCCCCCGGTATCTGTCAGCTGCTGCAGCTGTTTTTGCCTGCGAAGTGTAGCTGCCGGTGACAGCCACGACCGCTTTGCCTCAATCTCAAACGGCATGGCAGACAGCCCCATAAATGCTGCCTGGCTGCCACGGACCGTCACCTGTATGCGCAGCTTTTTGCTCTGCTCAGCTTCCTTCACACCGGCTATGGGAAACGGCTGTTCTTTACTGATCTTCTGCCACCGCTGCGAGGCCGTCTCCTTCTGCGGCCCATCCTGCATCTGCGTCAGCGCACATTCCCAGGCTGCCGCCGTATACCAGCTGATATGATGCAGATAAAAAAAGGTCTGCAGCAGAAAAAACACCACCATAAGACAGACCGGCACAACAAACACTGCTTCCACAGTGAAACTTCCCTTTTTTCTAAAACCATCCAACGCACAATCCTCCCAGATATCCCAGCCACAGAAAAGGTGCCAGGGCAATCTCTGTATGCTTATCCACATGCCCGGCCACCATACGCCACATTGTCCACAAAAAAGCCAGCACCGATGCACAGCACCAGAGACACAGCTGCTGCCACAGCCCCAGATACAGTCCTGTCGCCGTCAACAGCCACGCGTCTCCCCGGCCAATCCTTTCCCCACTGATCCGGCTGACAAAAAAGACGGCAATGCCCGGCAAAAGCCGCCAAAACAGCGATTCCACGCCATACCCGGTCTGCACTGCTGCTATCACACCGATCGCCATCTGTACCCAGACCACCGGCAGATAGATATAACCGCTTCTTCCATCGGTAACGGCATGAATCGTCAGAAAAACGGCCAGACACAGCCTCATGCCGTCCCTCCTCTTTTCTGGCACCGGGTACACAACGGCAGATGCCCGACATCCTTTCTGGACACCATCGTCGGACTGCGCGACAGACCACTGCAGCCGGTCGTCGAATGATAATGACTGCCGTGCCCGCTGACATACACCGTGCCGTTGCCCATACCCCGGCAGCATTTATCGCAGGCTGTATAGTGCTGCCCCAACTCATTTTTCGCAGAGGCTGCCTGCTTTTTGTCCATGGCCAGCAGGTGGATATCGAGATAGCTGCAGTCCGGACTCGTATGATACGCTTCCCTGTTATCGCTGATATATACCAGTTCTGTATCTTCCAGCGGTATATCCGCTCCGCCCAGATCCCCTGTATAACCGATCCAGGCACGTACCCGGACAACCGCCGTAAGGCGCCATTTTCCCAGTCCCGGCAGCCGTACAGACGGTACAAAGCTCTCGCTTTTCACCAGCGGGATATCTGCCGTCTCAGCCGTTGCCGTCGCAGCCCGGTAAATGGCCGTCCTTTCTGCCGTTTCCAGCAGCTTTTCTGTCATGGTGATCTGGCGGCTGTAGGCTGTAAGCATACCGGCGATCGTCAGCAGAGCCAGCAGAAACAGCGGCAGCACCATGGCCGCCTCCGCCACCAGACTGCCTTTCTGAAACATACAGGGCAACGCTCTGGTCACAGGTACCTGTTTTCGTTTTTTGGGGAAAAACGTAAATAGATTCGTCTGAAGAGAGAGTGTTGTTTTTTTATTAGATAATGAGAATGCGTTCGTGTCCTTTCTGTTTTGTTTCCTGTGCCAGAGCGCTGCCCTGTATGTTTCAGTTTTCATAGCTTCTGTACTCCACCGCGCGGACAATACCGGCCCCGGATACCCTGGCGGAAAGCTCGATACTGGCCGCTTCGATACAATGATCCAGCAAAAAGCTGCCTTTGCCTTCCACGCCGCGCATCCCCAGCTCTACCATGTCCATGCCGCGCTTTATATTGTTTTTCTCTGTCTGCAGCTGCAGCAAAAGCTCCAGATACTCTGCATATGACAGTCCCTTTGTCCCCTTTTTTGCCTGTTCGGCATCAACCTTTGCCAGCCTCGAAAGCGTCAGCTGCCAGGATGCACTGTCCTTGGTCACCGGCACCCGGCCACCGGCCAGCAGCGTCCGCACATCCATCAGACTCTCCCCGTACGCCCAGCAGACCAGAAGTACCCGGCTGATCAGGCTTTCACTGACCGGCACAGCCAGCGCTGTGGCTATGGAAGCCGCCATTGCATGTACCTCAGCCATCTTCTTGTTGTCGCTTTTGAGATACAGCAGGTTTGCTCCCTCCCGCATAAGCAAAAGCTTCTCTACTGTCTTTTGCAGATTGGCCTTGTCGGTCGTCTTCTGTCCGATCAGGTATTCCATCTGCCACGCCAGCGCCGCCTTCGGATCCGGTGCGCAAAAGCTGGAAAGATGGCTGCCCAGATAATGTGTAAATAAAATATGGTCTTTTGCACTGTGTGCTTTTGCCGCCGTGGCAAGACCGACACCGCTTTGCAGCTTTCTTCCCGAAGCCAGTGCGGTCTTTTTTACACTGCCTGCAGACATCTGACTCTGCTTTGGCATGACCAGCCCCAGCAGGCCTTTCTTCTGTAGCTTTTTCACCACTTCTATCGGGTTATCTCCATGTTTTACTGCTGCCGGTTTCTGCTTTGTGTCCTTTTCGGCATCTTTTAAATCGCCTTCCTGTGCCTTTTCCACCGCTTTCTGGTAGTCTGTACAGGCTTTGTCCACATCGCCCTGGGTCCGGCCGGTATTTTCCTGCTGTTTTACCTGCTGCAGCTGTTTTTTTGCCAGCCTCACAGCATCCACAGTCAGCGCCTGTCCGGCAGCCGCTACGGCCTGCCGGTAAAAGGCCTCGCCGTTCTGGTCCGTAGCCAGAGTATAGCCCTGCAACGCTGCCGACGCCTGCGACAGCCCCCACAGATTGGTCGCCACACTGCCTTCTCCCCACAGTCCGCCTGCATTCTTTTCCACACAGCCAAGAAGCAGGCCGCCCTGAAAGCTCTCCGTGCCAAATCCGGCATCCAGAAACAGCAGATCGTACTTTTCAAACAAGGTCGGCTCATACCGCGAAAACAGATCCATCATACTCTGCCTTGCCGCCGTCTTTACCATGGTTTTTGCTCCGCGGTACCGTGCAGAATAGAACACGGCACCGACTAGAAGCAAAAACACCGTCAGCAGCAACAGCAGATATACGGTAATACTGCCCTTTTTCTTCATCTGCAGCTCCTTATACCGAAGTACCCTGATTCTTGATCTTGGTAAGCACCGTCTTGACCAGACTTGTGATCTGTTCCTTGAACAAAAGCACCAGACTGATCAGCACCACAAGGATCAGAATAATCTCCACCACACCGACACCGCTTTCGTCCTGCCAGAATGCTCTGGCCTTTTTCCACAGTTTTCTGTTCATCTTGTTTCCTCCTTTTCTTTATGCATAAAATGATGTCATCGCCGGAAACAGCACCAGAAGAAGTACTACCACCAGCATCAGCATCATGGGCATCAAAAGCTTTGTCCCGGCCTCCGTGCCCAGTATCCTGGCTCTTCTCTGCCGCTCGGCAAAGGCTTTCTGTGCTTCCGTCTGCAGCATGGGCAGCAGATGATCATTGCCCCGGGCTCTGTTTTGTACCAGCAGCCCGCAGAAGGTTCTGTATTCCCACAAACCACTTCGTTCCCCGAAGCGATGCAACGCCTCCGGCTCCGGAATCCCCTGGGCCAGCTCCCGGACAAAGCTCTGGCATGCCTTTTCAAGCGCACCGGGCGGGCGTCCCTTTTTCCCCTCTGCAATCCGGCCAAAGGTCTGGGATATACTCATCCCGGCTCCCATATACAGTACCATCTGGCTGACCAGCACAGGATACAGCTGCAAAAGGCTATTCCGGTACTTCTGTCTGGCCTTTTTCTCCTGCTCCTTTCTGTGCTGTGGCAGCAAAAGTCCCAGCGCCAGCACCAGACCTGCGGCAAACAGTGCCGGATCCTTCACCTGCCTGTACCAGACAAGCGTCTGCCCTCCCAGCGCATCCGGCAGGACATACCACGCTGTCGTCTCTTCTTCATTGGCTGCTTTCACGGCCTCTGTCAGCTGTCCCGTCAGACTGGTATCCTGCTGTGGCCGTACAAACGCCCGGGTCGTATAATACGCTACCGTATCGTCACAGGTCATGGCTGCCTCCAGCCCGACATACACACCTTCTTCGGGAATCTCTTCCCCCAGACTTCCATCATAGGACAGGACCTCGGGACGGTCACTGCTCCAGCTGACCTGCACTGCGCCGTCCACGGCTGTTGCCGGCATATACAGCGGCATTGTGACCGCATCCAGCCCTGTATTCTGCCCTTTCAGTCCTTTTGCAAGCTCTGTTTCTGCCTGTGTCAGAAGCTCCTGAATTTCCGCTTTCGTGCGCTTTCTTTCTCCGATATGGGCGGTAAACGGAAGACTTTTTTCTTCCGTTTTTACATACAGCGATGCTTCTTTTTCTCCATCCCCCATCCGGGGCCGTTCCAGCCGCTGCACCGGCTGTCGGGCATACAGTACCGTGCCCAGATGGACAACGCCACCGATCAGCACAGCAGCCAGCCCTACAACCAGATAATACCTCTGACACTTTGTCAGTCGTTTCTTTTTCTTCTTCATATCCTTACACCTGTATATCCGTGATCTGCCGTCCCCAGAACCATGCCACCAGATAGATGCCAAGGCACACCGTCATAACAACTCTCCCGGCCACACCCGTATACAGTACAGCCATATATTCCGCCGCTGTCACCCGCAGGTATAACAGGATCCCCCAGGGTACGATGCTCATGATCCGCTGCTCCATCTGCCGCGAGGCGATCTCTGCGTCAATATCCTTCTGCGTCTCCTGCTTTTCCTTCATATGCTGCAGCGTCGTTGTCAGGATCTGATCCAGCTGGCCGCCCGTACGCTTTCCTGCGGCAAACACATCGGCAAAGCTGCCGATATCTTCATCCTGACTGCGCACCGCCAGATCCGTAAACAGCTGCTCCAGTGCCACACCCACATGCAGCTGGTTTTCCATATACATAAGCTCCTGAGCCATGGCCTCCTTTTTACCATACAGCCGGCAGATATCCTTCCGGCTCTCAGCCAGAGCCGATTCTGCTGAATATCCGGCCCGCAAGGCCACTACAAAGCTCTCTGCACAGGGCAGAAATATCTGGTTCAGCCGCTTTTTCTCCCGCCGGATACACATCCTTCGCACCACACGGATCCCCAGATAGAAAACAAAGGGAAAACCAAGCCACGGCCAGATGCTGTCATACCACAGCCAGCAGCCTGCGCCATACATAAGAAACAGCCCGCCGCCATACAAAAGCCGCTCCTGCATCGTAAACACATACGCCTCATACGATCTTTTCATATGCCTGCCCTTTCCAGCTTTTCCGTATGCAATAGCTCGCCCTTTTTACACAGCTCACCGCTGTGCCAGTCTCTTGCATACAGGGTGCCAAGCTTTACCTCTCCTTCTGCGAATCCCACCACCTCTGTGATCGCAAGAAGCCGCCGTTTTTTGTTTCTGTCGCGCCCCAGCTGGACAAAAATATCGATCCCGGAGGCAATCTGCCGCCGGATGGCCTCCAGCGGCATCGCCATTCCCATCAGCGCCATCGTTTCCAGCCGCAGCAGCATATCCTCCGGACTGTTGGCATGCGCGGTTGAAAGAGAACCGTCATGGCCCGTATTTAACGCCTGCAAAAGATCAATCGTCTCTTCTCCACGGACCTCGCCCACGATGATACGGTCCGGTCGCATACGCAAAGCTGCGCGGATCAGATCCCGGATCGTAATACTTCTGGACTCCTGCAGGTTGGCGCTCTTGGCCTCAAGGCGGACCAGATTTCTCTCTCCGGGGATCCGAAGCTCCGCCGTATCCTCGATCGTAATCAGCCGCTCGCCCGGCGGAATATACGCTGACAGCGCATTTAAAAAGGTGGTTTTTCCGGCCGAAGTACCTCCACCGATCAGCAGAGAATATCCGCTTTTTACCAGCCGCTGTAAAAAGACTGCCGTATCCTCATCAAGCGTCCCCAGCCGCAGCAGATCCTCCATATCGATCGCCCGCTCTGGAAACCGTCGGATTGTCAGCACCGGCCCGTCCACTGCCACCGGTGGAAGCGCCGCATGGATCCTTGTGCCATCCGGCAGCCGGGCATCCGCCAGCGGCATGCCGGTATTGATGACACGGTTGCAGCCTGCCACGATCTGCTGGATCACATCTTCGAGACGCTCCCTTGAGGAAAAAGCTCTGTCATAGCGCTGCAGATGGCCATCCTTTTCCACATAGATATGGGTATGGCCATTGACCATGATCTCTGTCACTGCAGGATCATCCATCAGCTCCTGCAGAATATCCAGACGCCGTACACTGGCATACAGCGCTTCTTTCAGGGCCAGCCGTTCCTTCAGAGACAGACCGATTTCTTCCAAAAGCAGCTGGTCGATCTCCTGACTGATCTCATCATCGCTGTCCTTTAAGCTGCCGGACAGCCGTTCTCTGAGCCGTAGCTTTAATTCAGCTGCCTTTGTCTCCATAAAACTCCTCCTGTGCTTCCCGTGCATGCCGTACCAGCTGCTGCAAAACCTGGGAAGACTGTCCATCACCGACGACTTCCGGCGGCAGCTGTAAAACTTTCAGCTCCTTTGCCAGCCGCTGGCTGCCCCGGGCACGCATATACGCCTGCCACAGATCCTGCTTTTTTCTCTGGCTTTTTTCTTCCACCAGCCACACCTCGTCAAACAGCTCCAGAAAATCCTCGACCGGCTGTAACAGTATACCCGTCACTGCCACAACAGCCGTATACGGACTGTCCCGCCGCAGCACATCCCAGAGCGCCTTCCAGTCTCTGACCTGCACCTGTCCGAGATCTGCAGGAACCTGTGCCGTCGGCAGAAGATCGATCCCCTGCCAGCCCGTCGTTTTGGCCATAAGCTGTCCTATAAGCTCTGTCTTTTTCTCACAGAGATAATAGAGAAGCTCCCCGAGATCTGCAGGACGGCTGCCATCGGACAGCTGCGCTGTCACCGGCCAGGCGCGCAGGTTGGCAAAAAGTACCCGCTGTGTCCCCGACAGCTGTCTGGCCAGCTCCCATGCCAGCCATTCTGTCACAGAAAGCTCCGCTGCATCCGTCACAGCATACAGCCGGAAGCGGCCCTTGATCCCACCGGCATGCAGCTCCGGCACGAGCGCTGTGTAGGCTGCCACGATATCCTGCAGGATCCCTTCTGCATCCTGATATCGAAAAATCTGCCCGTCACCTTCCTCGCCTCCGAAACTGCTGCCCAGCAGAAATACCGGACGGCTGTACCCAGCCCAGTCCTTTTTACGGTACAGCTCACTGGCCAGAAGCACCGCCTCCGGCTGCTTTCTTTCCAGCCCCGTAAGCAGCTGCTCCGTTGAAGAAAACACCTGCAGCGAAAAGGGATATCCCGCCTTTGCCGCCGCATAGGCACAGAGCCGCTGCACAAATTCTCTGTCTGTATCACATACTGCCAGCGTATTCAATGCAACCACCACCATTCCTGCACGGCCCTAAGAAGCACGCCACCAAGAAGCATGACAGCAAAGCACACCCGGGTCTCTTCCTTTTCCTCATGCACCCTTCCACTACAGAGCTCCTGCACCCATACCTGGATACGGCCGGCCAGAAGATGAAGCTCGCCCCGCTGCATACAGCGTCCGATTCCGGTCACTACAGCCAGTACACCGGCCGCCAGAAACACCCATAAAGCTCTTTTATAGCTTAAAATCGCACCCAGCGCCGAGATCAGCTTGACATCTCCTGCACCAATCGCGCCCAGTTTACAGACCGCAAATGCCGCCACCCCCGGGATCACTGCGCCAAGGGCCCAGACAGAAAGTCCGCGAAAGCCACGAAAGCCCAGCCATAAACCGGCACCTATCACCCACCCCGTCAGAGCCAGAAGATTGGGGATCTTCTGCCAGCGCCAGTCAAAATAAGCGGCAACAGCGGTGAGAAAGAGTGCGCAAACAACAGGTACACTCATACCTATGTCCTCCTTTATCATGTATAGATTTACTTTAAAACTTGGGATCTCACAGTCGATTGACTGCTTTCAGAATTCTTATATCGTTATTAAACCACAAAGAAATGGATTTGTAAAGTACTTTTTACTAACTTTTTAGTATTTTTATTAGCGGCACAGCCGCCGTACAGATTACTCTGTAATATCGGCAAACTGTGCCCCGATCAGATCTGCCAGCTGCAGGGGATCGACGATGATCGTCATACCGATGCGGCCGCCACTGATATAGATCCTGTCAAACGCCTTGGCAGATTCATGGACTACTGTAGGGAACTGCTTTTTCATGCCCAGCGGCGTGCAGCCGCCGCGTACATAGCCGGTGATCTTCGTGATATCCTTCACCGGAATCATCTCTACCGATTTTTCTCCCACGACCCGGGCAGCTGTCTTTAACTGAACTTCCTCCGCAATCGGCAGTACAAACACATAATACTGTTTACTTTTTCCCTGCATCACCAGTGTTTTAAACGACTGTTCCACAGGTGCACCCGTTTTTTCAGCCGTATGCAGGCCATCAATAAATTCGTCACATTCGTACTGAATCACCTCATACGGAATCTTTGCACGATCCAGCATACGCATGGCATTGGTCTTGGCTTCTTTACCCATGATGTATCCTCCTTATGGCCGAAAGGCCTTCAGCTTTTTTCTTCGTTCTCTGTAATCCGGCAGCACCGCCTCCACTTCCCGCCAGAACGCCGGGGAATGGTTCATCTGTTTTAAATGTGCCAGCTCATGCACCACCACATATTCCAGCTGATCCGGCCCGGTAAAGATCAGCTTCCAGTTGAAATTCAGATTGCCCTTCGTGCTGCAGCTGCCCCAGACCGTCTTTTGTTCCTTAATAAAGATGCGGTTATACTTAACACCCATCAGGCGGGCAAAATACGCGGCCCTGGCCTTTAAGATCTCTCCGGCCTGCTGCTTCAGCCGCTGCTTTTCTTCTTCTGTAAAGGTATCCGGCAGGGGCAGGGTATGGCTGACCATCCGTTTTCTGATCCACCGGATATGCTTCTGTAAAAACGCCTGGATCTCACTCTCCTGCAGCCTGTCCGGTATCCGAAGATACAGCTCGCCTTCCCGGATCTCCAGTGCGATCGTTTTACGCACGGACCGGCGGATATGTACCGGATACGTTTCTTCCCGGTCTGTTATCGTATATATCTCTTCCATAGTGCCTACTATAGCAAATGCCTGTGGCCATTTCAAGTGACCGTTTCTGTACTTTGCGCCTTGTAATTGTCTGAATATTCTATCTTTTATTTTCTTCTTACTAATTATTTTACTTTTTTCCTAATATTTTCTGTTTTTGTTATTGACAAATCCAGATTCGTCTGCTATTATTTAACCAACAAAAGAAAACAAGCAAAGAGGTAAGATCCCATGGAAAGTTAAAGTGAAGTATCAAGGATCCCGATACACAAGATCAGAAATCCGAAGAAGAGGTACAGTCCAATGGCTTAGATTTATTCGAATAGATTAAAAATCTGAAAAAGGAGGTACGGACCCAAGGAGACTTAACGATTCACCCAAAACGATATTATGAAACGAGGTACAGACCAATTAACACTTAACGATTTACCCCAAACGATATTAAAGAAATGAGGTACGGTCCAATCAAAATTTAACGATTTACCCCAAACGATATCTAAAGAATCGAGGTACGGTCCAATCAAAATTTAACGATTTACCCCAAACGATATTTAAAGAATCGAGGTACGGTCCAATCAGAATTTGACGATTTACCCCATAATTTAATAAAGAGAGGTACAGTCCAATGGATGTAGAACATTAAAAAGCCATCGTTCGCAAGAGAATCCGAACGGTGGCTTTTTTATATGCTTCTTTATACTGTTGGCAGATTTTTCTGTACGACCGTGTCCACGGTCTTTTTTTCTTTGTGGCGCTTTTTTTCCCGCAGACGGCTTTCAAGCACCAGACGGCGGCTCCGGTAAAAGCTGCTGCGGCGCATATCCCTGGCTGCCGGTTCTTTGATACGGTTCAGATTTTCATTGTCTGTCATATCGGCACATTTGACCCGCATGGCAGCTTTGGACACCTGCAGCTTTTCCAGATACACATCGTAGCTGTCCCCGGGCTCCCGGGACAAAAGCTCCACTGTGCGGATGATCTTCTCTTCAAAGCCGAAGCTTTTCAGCGCATCAACCGTCACCGGCGTATCCTCCAGAACATCGTGCAGAAGGGCAACAACCATCGCACGGTCTTTTTTTCTGGACGCCGGGTACGTATCCCGCACATGCAGCGCCACGGTGACCGGATGACAGATATAATCCATCCCGGCCTTGTCCACCTGATTGCGGTGTGCCAGCTCCGCCAGATAAAAGGCGGCCTTAAACTGCCGGTAATATGCCTTGTCCGTAAAACCGAGCCTTTGCATCCCTTCCTGACAGGAGCAGCTGCATACGGCCTCCTTGATCTCGGCAAAACGCCGGGTTCTTTTTACGTTTTCCTGCTGCCACGCTTCCTCATGGGGCAGCTTGCGTGGATTGATCACTACAGACTCCATCCTGTCTCCTTTATCCGGGGTATATTTCTCTGCCGTTTAGCACAGCTTCTTTTCTTTTTCCATATCTGCCTTCATGCGGTTCATGATCCGTTCATGGAAGGCATCCATGCCATCCTCGGCATCCTCTGCCAGCTGTCTTAAGATCATCAGAAGGGTCAGACACAGCGGATACTTGGCACCGTTGACTGTGCAGGCCGTGATCAGTCCGCTCTCATTGACCACATAACGGATCGTTGTCTCTTTATTGACGGTCAGCTGGTACTCCATATCAAAATCGTTGTTATGGTAGTACGGCAGCATGTCCAGCAGAAGCGGCCGGATATCATCGGCCATACGCCGGTTGATCAGCGCGATCACCGAGAAAACATCCGATACCAGAGAAGCCTCGGAGCCCTCCAGCATCGTCTTAACCAGATCGCCCTTACGGTTATAGCGGTAATCAATCATGGAATTTTTCTGGAGCATGGCCAGACTTTTGGCCTTTTCCCGTTCCTCTTCCTCTGCGGAAATCACTCGCTTGCGCGGCATCGGCTTTAACGGGGCCGGCTTTTTCTCTTCGGTGGCTGCGCCGGCAAAGGATGATGTGCTGCCCGCTGCCGACTGCGATGCCGGAACCGCTGTTGTCTGCGATACAGTACCGGTAGAAACGGTGGCCGTCGCGGACGGAGCCGCTGGCTGTGTGGCACCCGTCGGTCGTGTGGCCGGCTGCGGTGCAGTCTGTGTCATGGCATCGGCAGACGGCACGCCGTACTGTTCTTCAAACTTTTTAACCGCACTGTCACCGATGGCCTCGATCTCTTTTAAGTGCCGCTCGGTATCGTCCAGCGTGCAGCCGTCCAGACGTTTGATAAACAACAGTTCATCCCGGTTGTCCGCTTTTATATAAAACAGAACTGTTTCGCGTGACAGCGCATCTTCCATCACCAGAAAGCTGTAGCCGCACTGTCCCGGCATGGTTTGCCGTTCACGGAACAGATATCGCTTGATAATTCTTGCTTCTATTTTCATAAGATTCTCCCTGTGTAAATATTTACATCATCTGTATGATTTTAACACAAATCCTCGGGTGTGGAAATGCTCTCGTGAAAAAAGGCGCAGACTCTTTTCAGAAGAATCTGCGCCTGTGTATTTTTTGATTTTATTCTGCAGTGGAGCTTGTCTCTGTCTCGCTGGCAGCGGAGCTTACTTCGGCCTCACTGGCTGCGGAACCGGTCTCGGCTGCTGCGGAGCTTGTCTCTGTCTCGCTGGCTACGGAACTGCTCTCGGCTACTGCAGAGCTAGTCTCGGCCTCACTGGCTGTGGAACTGCTCTCAGCTGCGGCGGAGCTTTCTGCCGTCTCACTGGTTGCAGAGCTGCTGTCCTCAGCCTTTGTGCGGTACTGCTCGGCATCCTCTACTGTGGCTTTCTTCCACAGGGACTCGTTAACCTTGATCTCGGCTGCATCCTTCCATCCGGCAACGATCTGATCGTACGCATCACTCTTACGGTTGCTTACGATCGTCTCCTTGTTGGCGTCTGTCTTTTCACGATCCAGTACACTGTCCATACGCACCAGATAGTAATTACCGTCGGCACCCTCGATCACGCCATCGTAAAGCTGACCGTCGGACAAAGTGTTTGCGGCTTCTTTCAGCTTGCTGTCGTATACCATATCGTCTGCATCATAGCTGACCTGTACGGTAAAGGTATCGTCACCGACCTCCTGAGCGATCGTCTCGATATCAGCATTGGCAATATCGCTTTCCTGTTTCAGACGATCCAGTACAGCCTGTGCCTCGTCCTTTAAGGAATCAAATTTCTTTGTCTCGGTCTCCTCTGTGGAGGATGCATCCTCGGAGGAATCTGTCGAAGAGCTTGTATCCTCTTTGATCCGGACATAGGTAATGGTCGATTTTTTAGCCTCGTCATCGCTGACATTGGTATCGACATCTGCTACCATCGGATCCTGCATACGGGCATAGATCGTATACAGACGCATATATTCGGCAACGCTGTCCGCAGTGATGCCGTTCTTTGCCAGCATATCTGCATCGTTGTCATCGACAAACTTCTGAGCAGCTTCCTTGATCGCTGTCTCGTCCTCGTCACTGACGGAAACGCCGTATTCGTCGGCATGCTGGGATAACAGCACCATATCTGTCAGGGAATCCATGACACTGTTCTTGAACTGCTGGCCATAGGTTATCTTTTTGCCGCTGTCGGTTGTGGAAGACTCGGCAGTTTCACTGGCTGCGGAGCTGGTTTCGGATGTCTCAGACGCTTCGCTTGTCGTGGATGCTTCACTTGTTTCGGAAGCTGCACTTGTTTCAGAAGCAGCACTTGTCTCGGAAGTCTCACTTGTTTCAGAAGCTTCGCTGGCTTCTGAAGAGGTATCGGTCGTCTCTGTGCTCCAGTAACCATCCATCTTCATACCATACATGGCATACATCTGCTCGTAATAGCTGTACATCTCGGCCTGCTGGTAACGCAGGTCAAACATGGCCGCACCCATGCTGACAGTATCTTCATTAACGGTCAGTACCGTCTGTGTACCGTCGATCTTGCCGCATCCTCCAAAACAAAGTGCCGCTGCAAGAATACCGCAGGTAACCATAAGCTGTTTCTTTTTCATACTTTCCTCCTGTATCGTGAACGGACGTTATCCAGTCCGCAGTAATCATTGGTTCATTATATGCCTTTTACCCCAAAAGGGCAAGCAAAGGCAGAAAATTCAATCTTTTTTCACAGTTTACTGCGTATTTTCAGATGTTTTTTCCGCCAGATACTGCTGCATATCGGCAAAAAGCTCCTTTAACCGCTCTGTCACTGTCTTCTGGTCCTTCGGTCCGCGCCCGGAAATATCATAAATAAAATACGGCGCTTTCTGGTCAGCCCGAAACAGCAGACGATGGTTATACGTATTGATAAGAAGCGGAATGCCTGTCGGATCGATCTTCGCCCGCTCGTACATGGTCAGCTTCACTTCCTTTTCATTTTGCTTGACCTCAGTAAAATACAGCCTGTGCGCCATGCCCTTTAACAGGGCGATCGTCAACAGGTTCTGCACCGTACGCGGCAGCTCGCCGAAGCGGTCGATCAGCTCCTCCAGCATATCGTCGTAATCCGCCTCGTCCTCGATGGCGGCGATCCGCTTGTAGATATCCAGCTTCTGGAATTCGTCCCGGATATAGGTATCCGGAATAAAGGCATCGAGACTGATATCGATCGTCGTCTCAAACGGCTCCTGCACCGTCTCGCCCTTTTCTTCCTGTACAGCTGTGTTGAGCATCTTACAGAACAGATCGTATCCGACAGCTTCCATATGGCCGGACTGCTCCGCTCCCAGCAGGTTTCCGGCGCCGCGGATCTCCAGATCCCGCATGGCGATCTTGAAGCCACTGCCAAGATCGGTAAATTCCCGGATCGCATGGAGACGCTTTTCCGCTACCTCCTTTAAAACCTTGTTGCGGCGGTACATCAGAAAGGCGTACGCCGTCCGGTTGGAACGACCGACACGGCCACGCAGCTGATACAGCTGGGACAGACCCATATTGTCGGAATCGTGGATGATGATCGTATTGACATTGGAAATATCCAGTCCCGTTTCAATGATCGTGGTGGATACCAGAACGTCCACATCCCCGCTGATAAAGGCGTACATGATCTTTTCCAGCTCCCGCTCGGACATCTGTCCATGAGCAAACGCCACATTGGCATCCGGCACAAGCTTCTGGATCGACAGCGCCATATCGGCGATATCCTTAACACGGTTATAGACATAGTAGACCTGGCCTCCCCGGGCCATCTCGCGCATGATCGCCTCGCGCACCATTTCCTGCGAATACTCCATAACATAGGTCTGGATCGGCACACGATCCATCGGTGGCTCCTCGAGCACGCTCATATCCCGGATACCCACAAGGCTCATATGCAGCGTCCGGGGGATCGGCGTCGCCGTCAGTGTCAGGACGTCCAGATTTTTCTTCATCTGCTTGATCTTTTCCTTATGAGTAACGCCAAAGCGCTGCTCCTCATCGATGATCAGAAGACCCAGATTTTTAAATTTTACGTCATTGGACAACACGCGGTGCGTACCGATCACAATGTCCACAAGACCCTTTTTCAAATCCTCGATCGTCTTTTTCTGTTCCGCAGGCGAACGGAAGCGGCAGAGCAGATCGACGCGCACCGGGAAATCCTTCATGCGCTGCAAAAAGGTATTGTAATGCTGCTGCGCCAGGATCGTCGTCGGCACCAGATAGACCACCTGCCGGTTTTCCTGTACAGCCTTAAATGCCGCACGGATCGCAATCTCTGTCTTTCCGTATCCGACATCGCCGCAGATCAGGCGGTCCATGATCTTGGTACTCTCCATATCCCGCTTCGTATCCTCGATCGCCTGCAGCTGATCCTCGGTCTCCTCAAAGGGGAACATCTCCTCAAACTCCCGCTGCCATACGGTATCCGGCCCGTAAGCGTAACCGTCGGCCTCCTGCCGGGCGGCATATAAAGATACCAGCTCCTTCGCAATATTTTTGACGGCTCCACGGACACGGGTCTTGGTACGGTTCCATTCCTGCCCGCCAAGCTTATTTAACGCCGGCTTTTTGGCATCCGCACCGGCATACTTCTGCAGTGAATCCAGCTGGGTTGCCAGAATGTACAGATTGGACTTTCCGGCGTATTCGATCTTGATATAGTCCTTGATAATACGGCCGTGAGTGATTTTCTCGATACCGCGGTATACGCCAAGGCCGTGATTCTCATGTACGACGTAATCGCCCACATGCAGCTCGGAAAAATTCTGGATCTTCTGACCGGAATATTCCTGTTTTTTCCGCTTTTTCTTCTTTTCACGCCCAAAGATATCGGTGTCCGTGATCACGATAAATTTCAGAAACGGATACGCAAAGCCCCGGTGGGCATGGCCCGGGCAGACCAAAAGCTCTCCGGGAGCCACCTGCCTTTGCATATCCTCGGTATAAAAGCTGTTCAGCTCCTCATCCCTGAGATCCTCCGCCAGGCGCATCGCTCTGGTACGGGAGGCACAGACAAGGACGGTACTGTAGCCGTTCTTTTTGTAGCGCTTCAGATCCTTTACCAGCATCTCAAAGCTGTTGTTGTACGGACTGACCGACTGCACATTCAGCCGGTACCCTTCTGTAAAATGCCATTCACCGCCCACCGGTTCCATCGCCGACAAGGACAGCGCCCTGCACTTGCCCAGCCGCTGCTGGATCTGCTTTGCTCCGGTTAAAACCGCCATTTGTCCCGGCAGGATATAGCCGCTCTCCAGACGATGCGCCATACTTTCAGTAAATTCCTTTTCCGTAGCGTTGGCACATTCGAGCAGACGATTTGGCTCATCAAGAATTACCAGCGCATCTTTTGTAAAATACGAGAGAAAATCTCCTGCTTTTGGATAAAAATACAGCAGCAGCGATTCCAGTCCCGACAGATCTGTGAACTGTTCCAGCCGGTCCAGCGTCTCCTCGATCGTGTTTTTCAGCCGCGCACCCTCCTCGGTCTTAAACGCCTCGCGGAAGGTTGTCACATTTTTTTCCAGCTCCTTACGGATCTTTGCCGCTCCCTTTTTTGCCAGACCTTCTTCCAGGATCATCTCCTGCGCCGGATAGACCACGATCTCCTTGAGATTTTCCACCGACCGCTGGCTCTCCACATCAAAGGTGCGGATCGAATCCACCTCCGTATCAAACAGCTCCACACGCCATGGCATATCCTCGGTGATCGCAAAGATATCAATGATCCCGCCCCGCACACTGAATTGTCCCGGCATCTCCACCCGGGTCGTCCGCTCATACCCGGCCCATACCAGCTGCTCTTTCAAACGATCCGGATCCACCTCGTGCTCAAAATCAATCGTCACCACCGCATCCGCAATCGTCTCCAGCGGCACCAGCTTCTCCATACAGGCCGTAATACTCGTCACCACCGTAACATCCTGCCGCTCGATCAGCCCCCGCAGCACCTGCATCCGCTGCCTCGTCGTCAGATTCCCATGGACATCCGCCTGATAAAAGATCAGATCCCGTGAAGGATACAGTAAAACATCTTTATCATAAAAACTGTAGTCCTCATAAAACTGCCGCGCCTTCAGATCATTCTCCGCCACGATCAGCTTCATATGTGCCAGATCCGACAACCCATACGCCAGCTGCGCCTTCTGCGACTCCACACACCCGGAGAGCTGTAAGATGCCTGCGGCATCTTTTTTATTCAGTTTTTCACGAATCTCCTCATACTCAGCAAGATTCGTCAAAGGATATAAAAATGTATGCATACTACTCTCTCCTGTTGCATGATAGTAAAAGAACAAGCTGCCACGACTGTCATCTACAGCCAAAAACTACCCGTATTACACCGGTTCCGTCTCCGAAAGACAGGACTGTCATCCGCGATGTCCCCTGGATACATATATAAATCACAAGCGACTTTCCCGAGCAAGAGTCCGAGACCTTAGGCTCGGACCGGCGCAGGCGGAGCGCAGAGATTTATATATGTATCCAGGGGACATCGCGGATGGCAGTCCGTCCCTCAACACACTATTTTTTCGTTGCTTTCTTGTTAAACTGATTCATGGCGGCATCCGCACCCTCTTCGAGAATAACTCTCACAGCCTTCGCTGCCAGCTCAATCCCCTCCTGCGCAGCCTCCTTGTCCTCCCCCTTAAACGGAGCGAGTACGAAGTCTGCCAGATCCCAGTTCGCCGGTTTCTCCCCGACACCGACACGGATTCTCTTAAACTTCTCCGTGCCCAGATGCGCAATAATACTCTTGATCCCGTTATGCCCCCCGGCACTGCCCTTTTTACGGACACGGATACTACCGGGTTCGAGAGTGATGTCGTCATAGACAATGATCACATCCTCTTCCGGATCAACCTTGTAATAATCGACGAATGCCCGGACACACTCGCCACTGTTGTTCATGTACGTCATGGGTTTAACCAGAATCACTTTTTCAGAACCGATCATCCCCTTACCGTACATCCCCTTTAATGAGATACCGGCGGAGGGCACGTTATATTCCTCCACCAGCGTATCAATGACCTTAAAGCCCATATTGTGCTTGGTCGCGTCATATTTCATGCCCGGATTGCCCAGGCCTACGATCAGATACATGGCTTGCTCCTTATCCTTTTATGAGAAGTAGACCAGCTCCTGCGCCGGTTTTTCTGCAGGCTTGACCTCGGTGGCATAAAAGACCGGTCCGATGTCATGGTAGGCTTTCTGGTATTCCATCTTCATGGTTGCTGTGACCTCGACCCATTCGCCCAGCTTCATCTTTTTGGCGTACGGAGATTTGCAGATATAGCCGATAAAGGAGGTATCATCCGCACAGCAGGTCATGGCCATACGGCCCGGTACAAAATACCCGGAGGACAGTTCACGGCTCTTTAAGGTCATACCTTTAAAGTGCATGGTCTTTCCCTCGTATTTTTCCGGATGCTCCATCACATCCACATAGAAAATACCGTAGTCCTCATCCTCGATCTCCACAACATCTGCATCCAGATCGTAGGGCATATTGCCATCGAAAATATCGTTGATCTCGCCCTCACTGTTCTCAAAAATAATCTGTGCAGACGGGTTGACGATCTTTACGCTGCGGCGGAAATTGGCCAGCGGCTGGGATACATCCGCACGATTAAAGATGATCAGCTCTGCGTTGCGGATCATCTCCACAAACAGGGACTTCATGTTGTTCATGTAAACCTGGAAGGTGCTGGCATCCACCGTAACGATATGCTGGATAATGCCCCAGCCCTCCGGCAGCTCCATCTGTTCCAGTTTGGCTACGGACCACAGCGGATTGTACTCTAACATCACACGGTCCGGGTGGTATTTGGCTTCAAAGGAAGCCAGCTTTTCTTTGGTAAAATCCTCCGGCTTTTCGATAATTTCCACATAGGTATTGTATTTCTTTTGCAGCTCATCAGCGTCAAATTCTACCTCTCCCTCTTCGCAGAGCACTAAAAGAGACGGCTCTTCGATCTGGAAGTAATCCTGCCGCAGGGTAAAATCGAGAAACGTGGACTTGCCACTCTCGAGGAATCCGGTCACCAGATAAATGGCGACTCTGACATCCATTTCTATCATATATTATTCTCCTGTTATTTTCATGCCTTATAAGCCGAACAGCTCAGCCAGCTTGTCTTCTTTCAGTTTGGAACCGATGACGCAGATACGGCCGGTAAATTCCGGAGCACCTGTACGGATCTCACTCTCTTCCGGAACCATATCAAAGTAATGCCATGTTCCCTCTGCATCCGGCAGCATACCTTTGGCACGAAGAACAATACCGTATTCGTCACCGTCTTTGGACAGCTCGGCCAGAATATGCTCCAGCTCCTCACGGCTGTACTTTCTGGCGGTCTCTTTGCCCCAGCTTGTAAATACCTCGTCTGCATGGTGGTGATGATGATGGTCATGATCGTGGCAGCCGCAGGTACAGTTTTCATCATGCTCGTGATGATGCTCATGGTCATGATGATGCTCGTGATCATGGCAGCCGCACTCGTCGTCATGGTCGTGATGGTGATGCTCGTGGTCATGGCATTCCTCATCGTGGTCGTGATGGTGATGCTCGTGATCGTGGCAGCCGCACTCATCGTCATGGTCGTGATGGTGATGCTCGTGGTCATGGCACTCCTCATCGTGGTCGTGATGATGATGCTTATGATCGTGACAGCCACACTCATCGTCGTGATCGTGATGGTGATGATGCTCATGCTCCTCTTCCAGAAGCTCTTTGGCCAGATCGGCCTTCTCATTCTCCATAACAGCCTTAACCTGGGCAGACTCCAGCTGCTCTACCGGTGTGGTGATGATGTTTGCCTTGTCGTTTAAGCCACGGATCAGCTCCACAGACTCGGCTACTTTCTTCTCATCTGCCAGATCGGTACGGCTTAACACGATCGTTCCGGCATACTGGATCTGGTTCGAGAAAAATTCTCCGAAGTTGCGCAGATACATCTTGCATTTCTTGACGTCGGCTACGGTCGTATAGCTGTTGAGCTCGATCTCGCATTTATCCTTTACGCCTTCTACGGCCTTGATCACATCGGACAGCTTGCCAACGCCGGACGGCTCGATGATGATACGGTCCGGATGGTATTTCTCAACAACCTCCACAAGGGCTGTATCAAAGTCGCCGACCAGGGAACAGCAGATGCAGCCGGAATTCATCTCGCGGATCTCGATACCGGCATCCTTTAAAAAGCCGCCGTCAATACCGATCTCACCGAACTCGTTCTCGATCAGAACGACCTGCTCGCCCTGATAAGCACCCTTTAACAGCTTCTTAATCAACGTGGTCTTACCGGCTCCAAGAAAACCGGAAATAATATCTATCTTTGTCATATAACACACCTCCATTGTTATGTTTTGACTGTTGTTCTGTAACAGGACGCACAATCGCAGTCCTGACAGTATATTATAGTGCATTCCCTGATAAATTGCAACGCTATGAACCAGCGGGCAGGTGCTTTCCCACGCCTTTATATACGCTTTCCAGATAAACTGGCCCTTACCGGTCCGTTCTTGTTTGCGACCGTTTTCTGCAGGGTTTTTGCTTTCCATTTTCCCCGGCCTATAGTATAATGGATTTCAACTAAAACAGACCGGCCTTTTGCTTTTTCAGAAGAATAAGCACGGGCGGTGACATACAGGAGGTATGCATATGGCAAGAGCAGGAGGCTCACATTCCGGCGGCGCCAGAGTCGGCGGTGGACACTCTTCCGGCCCCCCGGGCGGTGGCAGCTTTGGTGGATCCCGCCCGTCCGGCGGCGGCAGTTTTGGCGGTTCCAGACCCAGTGGCGGTTCACGCCCATCCGGCGGTGGTCCAAGACCCAGTGGCGGTCCGCGCCCTGGCGGTGGCTTCAGAGGGCCACGCCCCGGCGGATTTGGAGGCCCCGGCGGCCCGGGAGGCTTTATGCCACCTCCGCCACCCCCGCACAGACCGCACCGCGGCTTCTGGTTCGGCGGTCCCAGACCACCCAGAAGAAGAGGCAGCTGCCTCGGCTCGATCCTTGCTTTTATCATCGTTCTGGTGATCATCGTCATGGCATTTTCCACCATGCGGCAGAATTACGACGGCTACGATACACCGGCAGAACAGCCGGTACAGTCCACGCAGACGGCTACAAAGCAGCGCGAACCACTCTCCGACAGTCTGTGTACCGAGACGGACTATTATACCGATGAACAGTCGCTGATCGAGAGCCGCACAAAGCTTTTAAGTGGCCTGAAATCCTTTTATGCCACCACCGGCGTGCAGCCCTATGTTTATATTACAGAGGAAGCGACCTTAAACGACAGCTATGCCCAGCAGGTCTACGAAGAGAAATTTACCGATGAGGGCCATTTCCTTCTGCTGATCCACAACAGCTATGACAGCAATGGCGACGAGAACTGGGATGCCTACTATCTGCTCGGCAGCAATGCCGCCAATGTGATCGACAGCGATCTCATGGATCAGTTCTGGGACAATTACGACAACGCATACGCCGACAGTTCTCTTTCAGCAGAGGAGGTCATCTCCCAAAGCTTTGCCCGGACGGCTGCCGTCTTCAGCTCGGATAACCGTACCGCGACGTCCAGTGTTTCCACAACAGCGTCCGTTTCTGCCCCGAACCGGCTGCCTGTGCTGATCGCCATCATCGTTTTACTAATCCTTCTGGCGCTGATCATCGTTACCGTTGTCCGCAACAGAAAATCTCAGCAGTAAACGGCTGTCTGACAGCAGTACATATATCGTATAAAACCATACAACGCATAAGACCACGACATCTTTTCGCAAAAATGTCGTGGTCTTATTTTATCTGTAACAAAAAGATCCTCCGGATCTGCTTTGCCTTTCCTCTATGTAATATGCTTTACTTCTTCGTCTTATCCCGCAGTGCCCGGATCGAACCCATGACCATCTGCAGATACTCCTTCTGCCGGTCGGTACGGCCAACCGGCGGCTTGAAGCCTTTGACACGGCGCAGGGCACTCTTTTGCAGACTGCCCATCTGGCGCACCGCATTTTCTACGTGCTGGTTCATCAGCTTATCTTTGCTTGCAGACACAGTTTCCTCCAGCTCAGCGCCTTTTTCCTTAACCGTAGATACCAGCACCTCCATCTGGCGGTTTAAGCTCTCTTCTGCTTCCACCACACTCTTGGCCAGTCCGGTCAGGGCAGATACCGTCAGCGCCGTATCCGCAGCGATCAGCGCCATTAAAAGCAGGGATCCCAGTTCCTTCCATATCGACACATCCGGCGTCACCACACGGTTCATCACCGGATACAGACCATAGATCACCAGAAGGCCCGCAAAGCCAAAGCCCAGAGAGCAGGGTAGACAGACTCTTCCCTGAATATTAAACGGCATATCACTGTAGTCCCACCATACCGCATGGAACAGCTTTTCCAGAATCCAGGAAGTACCAAACTCCAGCACGATACTGCCCAGATAGCCGATCAGAAATACCGGCCACCAGGTCAGCGTAATATGCATGTACAGCTGCATCGCATCATACACCATGGAAATGCCCGCGGCGCCAACGCCGTAGATCGGTACTACCGGACCGTAAAGAAAGCCTCTGTTTTTCCATGCTCCTGCTTTGATCGTGCAAAAGGTGGACTCGTAAACCCATCCCAGCACACTGTATAATACAAAAATAATAAAATACCGGCTAAGCCACATCGTATTTCCCCCGTTCTTTTTCACACTTACAGCTTCATTGCCCGGCGTATCTTTTCCCAGACCGTCCCCTGAAAATAACAGTAGGCCCTGTCAAACAGCACCAGAAAACACAGCCCGAAGCCGATCAGCACCGGATACAGCAGATGTCCGGCTTTCTGCGTCAGCGCTGTATTTAAGATCAGCCGAGGCAGTGCGATCACCAGCGGTATATACAACACCAGAAAAACCACCAGCCGTACGAGCAGAAAGGTACGTCTTCGTTTTTTCTCTTCCTGCATCCGGCACAGCCGGTTCCAGATGTCTTCCGTAATCAGTATATACAGAGCGAACGCAGAATATGTAAGAAGATACAGCTTCTGCGGTACTATAAGCAGCCCCAGTAGTACCGTGGCCACCCATAAAATAAGCCCGCTTTTTAAGCCATATTCCCGCTGCATGATCCCTGCACCAAAGGCTGCTGCCGCAAGGAAAAACAGCGTACTGCTCTCGATCACATTTCCCATATAGACAAGCAGTACCGACACTGCCAGAAGCATTGCCGATACTGTCAGCTGTTTTGTCTTTATATGCATGGACAAAGGTCTCCTCCCATACATTCACAGAGACTGTCAGCGATCCAAAGATCGCAGCAGGCGTCTCCGGTGCAGCAGCTGCCGTTTCCCGAACGGTTCTGATAGGTCGGACGCTGCTGATAACGGCTGTTCTGGCTCTGCAGATGGCGCTGGAAGGAGCGGTACTCCATATTGCCGGGCTCCATCTGTACAGCCTGTGTCGCGTGGTCATACGCATCGACATTGTTGCCGATACCAAGACTGGCCACGGCGTAACAGTAATGCCATTCCGCCGTGCGGTTCCCCATCGGACGCAGCACATTCAGCGCATCGTAGTAGCGGCGGGCATTGAGCATATTGCGCACATCCGTATAGACCTCACCGCTTTGCTGATAGCTCTGCTGGTAGCCCTGATAAGAGGACTGCCCGTAGCTGTAGGATTCGGCGCTGCCCTGGTACGAGGACTGGCCGTCCATGATCTGCTTGTAGGCTTCCTGCACCTCTTTAAACTTTTCCTCCGCAAGATCGGCCAGCGGATTGTCCACATAGGAATCCGGGTGATACTTGCGGCTTAATTCTCTGTATGCCTTTTTTATTTCTTCCTGGCTGGCGGTTCTTGGAACGCCCAGCACTTCATAAGGATCTTTCATCTGGTATTCTCCGTTTTATACTGTCTGTTCTGCCGCTTTTGCAGCTTCCTCTTTCATCTTGTCCAATCGCTTCCACACCCCATCATATAGGATATTCTCGCAAATTGCAACATCCTGTACCAGTGGCAGACGTTCAAAGGATGCGCTGCAGGCCGCCATCATACCGACAAGCAGCTGCTCCACCTCTGCGGCAAATGCCTCTTCGTCAACTGGCCCGTCCTTTTCCCGCGCTTTGCGGCGCAAAAAAAGGATATTGTAATTGCCGGTCTTTTCATCCTTTTTCAGATCGTCCCAGGCGTCCATCAGATAGATAAATTTCCCCAGATAAAAGCCCGTACAGTACAGATCCTCCCACCAGAGATCATCCTTTATGGCAAAGATCTCTCCCAGCAGATGGCCAAACGTCCCGGCTACCCGGTCGATATCCGTGCTCTGTGCCTTTTCGAGTGCGGAAAGCTCCCCCAGATACTTCCGGATCTTCTGATCCTTTCCGGGATACAGGGCTCTGGCCTTTTCAAAAGCCCTGTGGTAAACTCTGAGCCCTACAACAGCAGTCAGCTTCTTTTCATCCTTCCAGTCGTCCAGAAACTTGTACCATGTGAGCAGGATGCCCATGTGGGCGGCGTATACCGAGTATTCATTTTCGATCATCAGCCGCTTTTTCTGCGGATGGGCTATGCACCGTTTCTTTGAAAATTTCTGCTCCGGCTCGTACAGGGAGCTTAAAAGCAGCGTCAGAAAGGTCATATCGTAGGACAGCGTCAGCTGTCCGGCCAGACCGTATTCCTGCCTTAATGCCTGACATGCGCCGCAGTAAAAGCCCTTGTATGTCTCGTATTCCTTGATCTTTAATTCTTCCTTATGCACCGTCACATAACCAAACATACTGCCTCCTTGACCGGGCAAGCGCCCCGGGACATTATTTTCTGTCATACAGCTTCTGTATCTCGTCCAGAAAGACCTCGCCATACAGCTCGTACTTTTTCTCACCCACACCGGATACCGCCAGCATCTCTTCTTTGCTTTTTGGCAGCTTCCGGCACATATCGGCCAGCGTCTTGTCGGAAAAAATGATATACGGCGGCACATGCTGTTCCTTAGCCAGACGAAGACGTACCTGTCTGAGCTGTTCAAACATGGATGCATCGGCATCGTTTTCGGCAAAACCAGCGTTCGCCGCTGCCTTTTTCGTCTTTGCCGAGGCATCGCGTTTCTTCTTCGGCGTCTGCATCGTGATCCGTACCGGTACTTCCTCCAGAAGCATCTCCCGGCCTTCCGGTGTGATCTTTACGATCGGATAGGCATCGCCCTCCTGTTTCAGTAAAAGCATACCATACAGCTTATGCAGGATACGGCGCAGTGTATGCACCGGAGTCCCCTGTAAAGCACCGTATACCGAAAGCTCGTCAAGACGAAACTGCTTTACCTTCTGGCTTGTACTGCCCCTGAGCGCATCGAGAAGCACCTGCGCACCATAGCGGCTGCCGCTTTCAAAGACCGCACGCAGAAGCGCCATCGCCGCATCCGTCACATCCACGACCTCAAAATCCCCGCAGCAGTTGCCGCAGTTACCGCAGGATTCCCCGGTCTTTTCCCCGAAATATGCCAGCATATACTGCCGGAGACAGTCCTCCGTAAAGCAGTAAAACGTCATATCCCGCAGACGCTTTTCATCCTGCGCTTTGACAACGGCCAGCTCCTGTGGATCGAGCTCGTCATTTTCCCGCGCATGCTCGATAAAAAACTGGTTCGTCACCACATCCTGCCCTGCGTAAAGCAGGATGCAGACAGCCGCCTCGCCATCCCGTCCGGCACGACCCGCTTCCTGATAATAGCTCTCCATATTTTTCGGCATATTGTAATGTATCACGTAACGGACGTTCGATTTATCGATCCCCATACCGAAGGCATTGGTCGCCACCATGACAGGGCAGACGTCGTAAAGAAAATCCTCCTGATTCTTCGAACGCTCCTCATCCGTCAGTCCGGCATGGTAGCGGGTGGCACGGTAGCCCTCCCGGATCAGCCGGTCACAGATTTCCTCGACATTTTTGCGGGTGGTACAGTAGATGATACCGCTCTCTGTCTGATGTTCGGACAGGATCTGTAAAAGCTCCTTCTGCTTGTCCGCCGGCTGACGCACTTCAAAATACAGATTTTCCCGGTCGAAACCGGTGGTTTTGATCACCGGATCCTTAAGTCCCAGCATACCGATACAGTCGTCACGGACAGCCTTTGTAGCCGTGGCCGTATAGGCTGCCATAACCGGCCGTCGGGGCAGGGCATCGATAAATTCCTGGATTTTCAGATAGCTTGGCCGGAAATCCTGGCCCCACTGGGATACGCAGTGCGCCTCATCCACTGCGAGGAAAGAAATATCCGCATACCGTGCAAAATCCAGAAAGGACTCCGTCAGCAGGCGCTCCGGCGCCACATAGATCAGCTTGTACTGCCCTCTTTTGGCCAGCTGCAGCGCCTTCATATACTGCCCAGAGGTCAGCGAGCTGTTGAGATACGCCGCATGGACGCCCATCTGGTTTAAGGCACTGACCTGATCCTTCATCAGCGAGATCAGCGGGGAGATCACCAGCGTAATTCCCTGCAGCATCAGCGCCGGGATCTGATAGCAGACCGATTTGCCCGCGCCGGTCGGCATGATACCAAAGACATCCCGCCCCGACAGCGTTGCATCGATCAGTTCCGCCTGTCCCAGCCGAAAGGAAGCATAACCGTATAACTGCTGTAATAGTTCTTCTTTTGTCATAACTCCTTCTTTCTTCCTCTCCTCAGACCGTTTTTACGGACAGTGTTTTTATATAGGACAGCAAAAAGGCTGCCACATCCGGCGGTCATCCTGTAACGGGAAGAACCACTTTTGTGTGGCAGCCTGAAAGTTCTGCGTTTAGAATTTACTCTTCAGCGGATTGATGGTACCTGCAGCACCCAGATTGAAGTCGCCATAGCTATAGGACAGTGTCTGGGCAATCTCGTACTGCTCTCTGGACACCTGCTTCTGCATAGCCAGACCCTCGTTGATATCAAAGTCAACGATCTCACCACTCTTGATTCCTACGATACGTTTTGTCTCACCCTTACGGAGCAGATCTACCGCATATGCACCCATCAGGGAAGCAAAGAAACGATCGCGGCAGCTCGGGGAACCGCCTCGCTGCATATGGCCAAGGATCGTCGCACGCGTCTCAATGCCGGTAGCTGCTTCGATACGCTTTGCCATGCTGGCAGAATGTCCGATACCCTCGGCATTGATGATGATATGATGGGTCTTGCCTCTGGAACGGTTCAGAATGATCTTGTCGATCAGCTTCTGCTCATCGTAATCATAATATTCCGGGAGCAGGATATCGTCTGCACCGTTGGCAATACCGCACCACAGGGCAATATATCCGGCATGGCGTCCCATAACCTCGATAACAGAGCATCTCTCATGGGAAGCAGAAGTATCCCGGATCTTATCGATGGCCTCCATAGCGGTATTGATCGCAGTATCGAAACCGATCGTGTAATCCGTACAGGAAATGTCCAGATCAATCGTACCCGGTATACCGATGGCATTGATACCCTCATTGGCCAGCTTCTGTGCACCGGCAAAGGAACCGTCACCACCGATAACAACCAGACCGTCGATACCGTTCTTTTTGCAGTTCTCCACAGCGGTTGCCAGACCTTCCGGGGTACGCATCTCCGGGCATCTTGCTGTATACAGGATCGTACCGCCGCGCTGGATGATATCCGACACATCGCGGCTGGTCATATCTACCATATCATTATTGATCAGGCCGTCATAGCCTTTGAGAATACCTTTCACAGCGATATTCTGTGACAGGGCTCTGCGCACAACGGCACGGATCGCGGCATTCATACCCGGGGCATCGCCACCACTGGTCAGGACACCGATCGTCTTTACTTTATTCTCTGCCATAATAAACTACTCCTCCATATGAAAAACACAAAACACATTTTGTTTATCCTAGCATACATTCCGCAGAAATTCAATATCCTCCATTCAAATGACAGGGGTACTTTTTGTGCAAAATGCCCGTTTTTCACACGGTTTTTTGTCTAATAATATGCCTACGCCATCTGTTCCCGGATCGCTTCACCGGTAGGTGTAGCCGCCAGGCCGCCCGTACCTGTCTCTTTTAAGCAGCCGGGCATACAGATACCGATGCTCTTCATCGCATCGATGACCTCATCCGGCGGGATACGGCTTATGATACCGGCCATGGCCATATCTGCGCTTGTCAGGGCATTGACGCTGCCGATCACATTTCTCTTGACACAGGGTACTTCTACAAGTCCGGCTACCGGATCGCAGGCCAGTCCCAGAAGTCCCTTTAAGGCCAGCGCTGCCGCATCGGCGATCTGCCGTGCATTCCCCCCGGCCAGATAGGCTGCCGCGCCTGCCGCCATGGCCGAAGCCGAACCGATCTCCGCCTGACAGCCACCGCTGGCCCCTGCCAGAAAGGCCCGGTTGGCGATCACACCGCCGATACCGGCAGCTACAAACAGCGCCTCGGTCATCTGATCGTCGGTAAAGCCCTTTTCCTTCTGCAGGCTTAACAGTACGGCAGGCATCACACCGCAGGAACCGGCGGTCGGTGCTGCCACGATCTTTTTCATGCAGGCGTTGGATTCGCCCATCTTGACAGCCGTCTCCATCACCATACCGATAAAATTCCCACAGTACAGCTGGCCCTTTTCCCTTGCCACGGCAAGCTTGCGGCCATCGCCGCCTACCAGTCCGCTGTGGGAACTCAAATTTTCTTCATATCCTGCATCTGCCGCCTTCATCGTCAGATACAGCTGCTTCGTATCGTTAAAGGAGGTCTCGCGGCTTACGCCCCGCTGCTGCATATCGTCCTGCAACACCAGCTCCCAGACCTCGCTGTTTTTTTCTTCTGCCTCGGTTATGAGTTCTTCCAAAGATGAATACATATCGCCCTCCTACGCCAGACTCAGGTATGTGACCTTTAAGATACCCTCCACACGTTCCAGCCATTCAATGCCTTCCTTCGGTACTTCCTGATCACATTCAACAACCATGACCGCCTTGCCTCCGCGGCCGTCGCGGTACAGCTGCATCGTTGCAATATTGACGCCTTTATGCCCCAGCATACTGGTTACTTCCATAACATGCCCCGGCTGATCCTGATTATGCACGATCAAGGTCGGATAGTCACCGCTGAAATTGGCCGTCAGGCCATCGATCTCGTTGACAAGAATCCTGCCGCCGCCGATCGAGGACGCCACAATCTCCAGCTTTTTGCCGGACTCGCCGGTCAGAAACATCTTGACCGAATTCGGATGGCCGTCCGTCAGCATGATGCTGCCAAAGGTAAAGGAAAGTCCGGACTCTTTCGCAATCTCAAAGCTGGTACGGATACGGTCATCATCCACATCCATGCCCAAGAGCCCGGCGATCAGTGCACGGTCCGTACCATGGCCCTTGCCCGTTGCCAGAAAAGAGCCATGCAGCAAAAGCTCTGCTTCCACGATACGCTCTGCCATCAGCTTTTTGGCAATACGACCGATGCGCACTGCACCAGCCGTATGAGAGCTTGAAGGTCCGACCATGGCCGGGCCGATAATATCCAGCATATTCATGTTGTCATCTCCTTGTATGTCTTTGTATGCTCCTGATAAAAGCGGAGCGCCATTTCCTGTAAAAGCTGCCGTTCGCATTCCGCAGCGGGCAGGTCGTGATATATCCTGTCTGTCTGGTCATTTTGGGCTTTATCCCGTTTCAGTCTTTCGTACAGATTGATCAGCTCGCCGGTGGTACTCTCTGCAAAAGTAAACTGCCGGCTGCCCGGGTAGGAAAGGATCTCCTGCTCGCTGCAGCCAAGCACACGGCACAGCGCCTGGATCTGCTCGATCGAGGCTCCCCGCAGGCTTCTCGTTCCCTGTTCGTAGGACTGGATCGACCGCAGGCTCGTGCCGGAAAGTCCGGCCAGCTCCTTCTGGGTCAGTCCCAGACGTTTTCTCTGCATTTTCAGCCAGTAGGCCTTCTCCCTGATATCTGTGTCCGGCATTTAGATACTTCCTCTTTGCTTTTCCTGCTCCAGTCTGTGGGCTCTGGCTTTGCGGACAAGGAAGCGTTCCTCGCAGGCAAAGACAGCCAGCCGCAGCATCTTTTCTTCACCTTTGATGCCCAGACCATTGAGCTTTTTGACCGTTTTGATCAGGCTGGCCAGCTGTTTCTGTTCTTCTTCCAGCTCCCGGATCGTATAGCAGCGGCCCTTTTTGTCGGTAGTCTGCACCCCAAAGGATGCTTCCAGCACACGCCCTGTACCAAACTGGACATACAGGATGTAATCACCGGCCTCTTCCTTGACCTTGCGGATCTCAAAGGGTACGTTCTTTTCGTCGGTACGCACTACCGTATAGCCTTCCTTCTGTACAAGACCTCTGAGCTTTGCCAGACGACCCTCCAGATCAGCAAATCCGGCTGCCATATTTTCCGCATCATCCAGAATCCATACGGCCTGCAGGGCATCCTGGCTGCTGTCCTTTTCGATCGTGTTGCGGCCAACGTCCGGATTTTCCACAGTCATGGCTACAAGTCTGGCTGTCTTATCGGATACATCCATCCCACAGCGCAGGGAAAGCATGGCAATCCGGCCGATTTCCGAATTCTTTTTCATTCTGTCTGTAATATCTGATCGCATAGCTGTACCTCCGTTTCTCTATTAACTTTACTATAGCACAGCGATATATGGTTTTCAACGAAATGTGTTAAAAATCACACGATTGTGTTATTTTTTTATAATATTATCTTGTGCACTTGAATATTCAACGTTCCTATGTTGTGTGAAGCACAGGATTTTTACTCTTTTTCATCTGTATGGGATGCTCTTTCCTGCGTTTCATCCCTTTCCGGACTCTTTCGTGTGCTATGCAGCATACGGGCATTCAGTACAAAGATCAGAACCATGGCTGTTATATACTGCACCGTGACCAGAAGTATGGTCATAATAAGTCTTGGCTTTGTGCCTGTCACCGGCGCCAGGAACAGTACGGCCAGTGTCAGCACAAGCTCTACAAAGGCAATACCAAGGATCACGCAGCCGAAGGACAACTGTACGTTTCCCGGCAGGCTGCCTGGCTTTGCTGTACCTTGTATTTTCTTTTTTCCTTTAGAGAGCATCAGCAGTCCGAGCACCATGCCGATGCAGGGCATCAGACAACAGATCACGGTAATAGCGATTTGCATATAGTTTTCTCCTTTGTCTGTTTTTTTGTTTCTTTCTCTGTCAGTATGACGCGGTGGTTTTTATCCGTCAAGCCTGTTTTTCTTATAACATGCAACAAGGGCCTGTGGTTTATACACAAGCCCTTGTCGCATTACTTGAAAGGAAAGAGAGAGAAAATTTGTGGCCTGTAGCCACTCTATGTAAATGGAATAATTGTTAGTCGAAGCCGGCAGATGCTCATTGGTTCAACGTCACCCGCCGTTAACGCTTCATTGACAGTACTGCGTTTGTTTTGCAGTTGTTTTTCATTCGATGGTTATACTATACAGGGGATTTGTGTCTTACATTTGTCCAATTTCTAATCTATTTCTTAAAGAGTGGTTAATAGTTTCTTAATATTCTAAAGGGGTTTTAAATTTCCTTGGGTTTTATGGTATGTCTATTTTGGTCGGGCGGTATTTTAATGTACATATGCATAATCGGGAAACTCTATCATAATAGAGATACTATAAGTATGGAGGTGTGGTTTCATGATTTCTTATGATCCGCTCTGGAAGACGATGGAGGAGAAGAAGGTCAGCAGTTATATGTTGATTGAGAAGTTTGGATTTTATAAGGCTACGATTCAGCGACTGCGGAAGAATCAGTCGGTGAATGTCCGCACATTGGATGATCTTTGCCAGGTTCTGGGGTGCAGGATTGAGGATATTCTGGAGATCAGGCTGGAGCCGGAGAAGCCGTTGGAGAGGGCGATTCGGAGGAAGTTGTGATCTTCTTGGCCCCTCGGACGAAAAAAGCGCCGGCATCGGCTCTGGCGCTTTTTTCTATCCAGACAAATAAAAAACACCGTCCCCGGAACTACATTCCAAAAACAGTGCTTTGAGTGCGCCTTCAGGGATTCGAACCCTGGACAAATAGATTAAGAGTCTACTGCTCTACCAGCTGAGCTAAAGGCGCTTGCGATATGAAGTTTTTCAACGCAAGTGATACTATATCACTTAGGGGCTGAAAAATCAACCCCTAAATTGATTTTTTTTTATTTTTTTTTGTGATTTTCTGTCGGAGCACCTGCAATCTTTGCAAATCTGGCTTTTTATACAGCAGAGCTGGCGGTATAAAAGCAGGAGATTTCGGTCGAAACGGGGGTTTTTGCAAAAACAGGCGGACAGCCGGGCTTTTTGTTTGCGGTTCATGTCGGGGCTTTCTTTTCCTGTTCTTACTTTAGCATATTCGGGCAGTGCCGGGAAGTTACCGGTCTGGGAAAAGCTTTTTTCTCAGGTTTTGGCTTTTTTTAGCGGCTGCGACGGTCATGGCCGTTGCTGTGCTTTGCGGACGGCTGCCCGGGATGCTTTAGCGGCAGATGATCATTTTGTGGATCGGGTTGCCTTGGGCGGAGAATTTGGCTTCGTATTCGGTCATGATGTTGTCTTTCATGAGTTCTTCTTCGTGATGCAGGTCAAAGGTGCACAGAAGGAGCTGCCAGCCGGCTTCTTTGACTTCTTCGAGGGAGAAGTCGAAGAGGGGGCGGTTATCAGTCTTGAATTCGATCACACCGTCGGGTTTCAGAATTTCGTTGTAGCGGGCCAGAAACTGGCGGGAGGTCAGGCGTCTTTTGGCATGACGGTCCTTGGGCCACGGGTCAGAAAAGTTCAGGTAGATGCGGTCTACTTCATCTTTGGCAAAACATTCCGGCAGGGTGCGGGCATCGATGCGCAGGAATTTTAAGTTCGGCAGTTCTTCTTCGGCCATTTTCTGCAGGGCGCGGATCAGAACGCTGGAATACATTTCGATACCGATATAATTGATCTCCGGATTCTGGCGGGCCAGCTCCATGATAAACTGCCCTTTGCCCATGCCGACCTCCAGACGTAAGGAGTGGTCGTTTCCAAATACTTCGGTCCAGCGGCCTTTGTAATTTTCCGGGTCAAGGATCACATAGGGGCTTTCATCAATGGCTTCGCGGGCACCTTTTATATTTCTGAGTCTCATACATATACTTCCTTATCTTTAACATGTTATTTTTTTCGATATACAGTATCCCCATACTACCACAGGCATTTTGGATCAGCAAGTTTTTTATCCCCCGACGGCTTTCGCCGGCGCTTTTCCCGTTATATCTGCAATTTTTCCGTCTGTTTTACATCTTCCCTTATATTTTTTTCGATCCATGTACGGTTAGGCTTGACTACTCCCATAGTGGCATGGTACTCTACGAGAACTGTGATCCCCATGAGGGAGTAGCAAGCGTTTTTTTAACGTAACAAGTCAACATACTGACTGCTTTGCAGTCTGGCTTGTTTTAAATTGCGAGACTCATGTATAGCAAAGCAGCCGTGCCTTTTGGGTACAGCCGTTTTGTTATACATGAGTCTTTTTTTGCCCTGTCACCCATTGATCTTACCAACGGAGGAATATGTACATGACCTGGAATTTTATGTTTTTTGTCAACAGTGTGCTGCTGGGCGTCGGCCTGGCGATGGATGCTTTTTCAGTCTCCATGGCCAACGGTCTGAATGAGCCCCATATGAAACGTAGCCGGATGGCGGCAATGTCCGGCGTATTCGGCGGCTTTCAGTTTCTGATGCCTATGATCGGATGGCTCTGTGTCCATACGATCGTGCAGTATTTCAATGCCTTTGAAAAATGTATTCCCTGGATCGCCCTGATCCTGCTTTTATATATCGGCGGCAAAATGCTGATCGAGGGCATCCGCGGCGATGAGGAAGAGGAAAAAGCAGGTGTCGGTCATTTTGCCCTCTTTATTCAGGGCGTGGCTACATCCATCGATGCCCTGTCCGTCGGCTTTACCATCGCCGATTACGGCCTGATCATGGCACTTGTCTGTTCCATCATCATCGCTGTCGTAACCTTCTTTATCTGCATCGCCGGCGTAAAAATAGGCAAAGCCTTCGGTACCCGCCTCGCCAGCAAATCCCAGATCCTCGGCGGCGTTATCCTTATCGCCATCGGACTTGAGATTTTCATTAAAGGTGTTTTCTTTTAAAACTCAGACAGATGGAGGAGATATAATGTTCACACGGAAAACGCTTAAAAACGCTTTGCGATTTTCCGTGTGAACATTATATCTCCTCCACCTGTCGTCCGTCTGAAAAAAATCAGTCCCGTCTCCGATTCTGTGAAAGCAACAGCAATCTAAGCAGCTGCAACAGTGAAGAAATCACCGCCGCCACATACGTCATCGCCGCCGCCCGCAGCACCTTCTTACTTCCCCGTACCTCATCCTCATACAGCATACGATTCTCTGACAGCTTCTGTAACGCCCGTCTCGAAGCATTAAACTCCACCGGCAACGTCACAATCTGAAACAGCAGCGCCCCGCAAAACAGCACGATTCCAGCCGTCAGAAGTGGCCGTATGGACAGGAACAGCCCCGCCAGAAACAGCGGCCAGGACAGACTCGATCCAAAATTGGCCACCGGTACCAGCGCACTGCGGATCTGTAACGGCGCATAGCCCTTTGCGTCCTGCAAAGCGTGTCCACACTCGTGTGCCGCCACACCAAGCGCTGCCAGCGAAGTACTGTTGTAGCTCGCATCCGAAAGATTCACCGTCTTTGTCCGCGGATCGTAATGATCCGTCAGCGAACCGGCGATATGCTGTACCTGCACCTGATACAATCCTTCACCGTCAAGGATCATTCTGGCCGCTTCCCAGCCTCTTAATCCCCGCTGCGACGGTATCCTGCTGTAGGTAGAAAACGTATTCTTCATACCAAACTGCACGATCAGTGAAATCGCCATCGCCAGCAGCACCAGTCCATACGTCCAATCAAAGCCATAATAATATCCCATGGAAATATCACTCCTTTTTCTGTGATTTCTATATAAGATACCACAAAAAAATGACCATATCCTGAAAAAAGCATAAAAACTTTATCAAAATAAGCAAGACCGCAGGACAGA
Source organism: Ruminococcus bromii (assembly GCA_963603285.1). Classification (GTDB taxonomy): domain Bacteria; phylum Bacillota; class Clostridia; order Lachnospirales; family Lachnospiraceae; genus UBA11957. Next base: position 40,885 of record CAVCMG010000009.1, on the reverse strand, counting down.
CTGTACATTAACCATTTACTGCTTCTGCAATACAGCAACTGCCATTTTAAGAAGTTCCTCATTAACCCCGGATTTACGGATGGTATTCTCATCTTCTCCATGCAGCAAACGTCGGATAATATCTCCCAGACTTTTAGCACCACGTTCCTCTGCCTTGTATAATTCTTCATGAATCTCATCTGCCATCAATTCTCTTAGCGCTTGACACATAAATCGTTCCTCCTTCAATTTTTCAAACACATTTTTATTATTTGCCATTGCCAGCTGTAACACAGAATCTGCCCATTCTTTTGCATCCGGATATTCCAGCTTTTTCATTTCCAGTACAAGTACTTTTGCATGTTCCAGTGATATTTGCCGTTGTAATGCCGTTATCCAGATATGCTGCCTCCATTCCATTTCACGCAATACCAGAATCTGTACCGGAAACAACAGCCTATCCATTCCAATCCGATATATTCCAGGCGTACATTCTACTACATCATACATTGTTTCCAGTTCCTTTAATAACTTCTCCGGCTTTCTTTCACGTATCATAGTAATGGAAATTTCTGTCCGTGGAATTTCGTCAACGCGACTTTCCTGTGCTTTATACAGGCATCCATATGCCAATGTTTTATAAAACACATCTAAATTCAGTTCATCGTCCGGTGACTTAAATTCAATGATATTATGCTTTCGAAATCCTTTGGTAATCTCATCCAGTATCCATGTACCTTCACCACTTATCCGGGCAAGCATATCAATCTGCAACGGCTTTGTATTCAATAAATACTCCCCCTCATATACACATCCCTCCCGATTTTGCATAAGTTCCAGACGCATGGATCCAAAATATGGACCATGCCACTGTTTTCGTTCTAATTCTGTTACACCAGAAAAGACAATGTCCGGATTTTCTGTGTTATTTTTCTTATCCCTTACTTTCTTCATGGAGATGTCCCTTCCGTAAAGTCAGTACGATCCGACTATCCCTAAAACACGATCTTTATTTTCCAGAAAATACGTTCCAACTTTACTTTGCTGTTTTCATATGGGGATCAGCGACCGACTGGTCTTAAGAACTTTCCCAGATATGTATTTTTATTATAACAGATAATATTTTTACCGTCAACAAAATTTCTATTTTTATAATCTTATTTTGATTCAAAAATACCGCCCCACAGGCTCACGCCCATGAAGCGGTATCGTATTTGTATTATCGGATTCTGTCGTCGTGAATATATTTTCCACGAGCGCTTAAGCGGTACAGGGCTCTCGACAGGGCAGCCTGGGAAGCGTTGTACTCCTCCTGGCTTCTGGCCTCTTTGAGCTCCTCTTCCGCTGCCTCTTTGGCACGGCGGGCTCTGACTTCGTCGATATCCTCCGGTCGCTCGATCGTATCCAGCAACACCAGCGCCTCATTTTTCTCAAACCGTACGAAACCAAGGCCGGTAGCGCCAAGCACTACCTCGCCGTCCGGCTTTTTCAGTCTGAGGACACCATAAGATACGGCCGCAACGCAGTCCTGATGGTTGGCCAGGAAGGCAAACTCACCATCCCACGCCGGGATCACCAGCGATACACACGGACCATCGTAGAAAACCTTATCACTGGAAGCAATTTTACACTGAAACTCTTTCATGAAAATCCTCCCTTACTCCTGCATCGTCTTTGCCTTTTCGATTACCTGATCGATCGTACCGACATTGAAGAAGGCAGCCTCCGGATATTCGTCCATCTCACCGGAAAGGATCATCTTAAATCCACGGATGGTCTCTTTCAACGGTACATACTCGCCCTTAACGCCGGTGAAGTTCTCAGCCACATGGAACGGCTGGGACAGGAAACGCTGGATCTTACGGGCACGGAATACGACCTGCTTATCTTCATCGGACAGCTCCTCCATACCCAGGATAGCGATGATATCCTGCAGCTCTTTGTACTTCTGCAGGTACTCCTGTACACAGCGGGCAACCTCATAATGCTCCTCACCGACCACATCCGGTTCCAGAATACGGGAGTTGGATTCCAGCGGATCTACAGCCGGATAAATACCCTGCTCTACGATCTTACGGGACAGTACGGTGGTGGCATCCAGATGGGCGAAGGTTGTGGCCGGAGCCGGGTCTGTCAGGTCATCGGCCGGTACATACACGGCCTGTACGGATGTAACAGATCCCTTATCTGTAGAAGCGATACGTTCCTGCAGCTCACCCATTTCTGTAGCCAGTGTCGGCTGGTAACCTACGGCTGAAGGCATACGGCCCAGCAGCGCGGATACCTCGGAACCGGCCTGTACGAAACGGAAAATATTATCAATAAACAACAATACATCCTGATGCTCACGGTCACGGAAGTACTCTGCCATCGTCAGACCCGTTTCCGCTACACGCATACGGGCTCCCGGCGGCTCGTTCATCTGACCAAACACTAACGCGGTCTTCTGCAGAACACCGGACTCGCCCATCTCGGTCCAGAGGTCATTACCCTCACGGGAACGCTCACCGACACCGGTGAAGATGGAGTAGCCACCATGCTCTGTAGCGATATTCTGGATCAGTTCCTGGATCAGTACGGTCTTACCTACACCGGCACCACCGAACAGACCGATCTTACCACCCTTGGCATACGGAGCCAGAAGGTCGATAACCTTGATACCTGTTTCCAGGATCTCAACGACCGGGCTCTGCTCTTCAAAGGACGGCGGATCTCTGTGGATGATCCATTTTTCACAATCTGTGATCTCTTCTTTTTTATCGATCGTTTCACCAAGTACGTTAAACAGACGGCCCAGAGTTTTCGGACCGACCGGCACTTTGATACCTGCTCCTGTTGCTGTGACCTCCATATCCTTATGGAGACCCTCACTGGAAGCCAGCATGATACAGCGCACTTTGTTGTCACCCAGATGCTGGGCAACCTCCATAACGCATTTTTTGTTACCATTCATAACTTCCAGAGCATCTTTGATCATAGGCAGGTCGCCGTTTTCGAATGCAACGTCGATTACAGGTCCCATGACCTGCACGATTCTACCTTTGTTCATACTTGTTACTCCTGTTTCTTTTTCTGTGCCTTGGCACCGGCAATAACTTCCGTAATCTCCTGCGTGATGGCTGCCTGACGAATACGGTTAAACTCAATATTCAGATCATGCAGCATTCCTTTGGCATTGTTTGTCGCGGACTGCATGGCCATCATTCGGGAATTCTGTTCACTGCAGAAAGATTCAACCAAAGCACCATAGATAACACCATGAATATAGTTCGGAACTACACTGTCAAGTACGGCCTCCGGTGTCGGTACCAGACTGATCTGTGTACCCACCGACTTGTTGCCATGTACATCTGCAAAGCCCTCATCATCGATGGGAAGCAGCTTTTTGATCTCCGGCTCACACGCCATCGGTGTGACCATGCGGCTGTATACGATGTACAGCTCGTCGATCTTGCCCTCCTTGTAGTCGTCGATCACACGCTGCGTCATATACCGGGCTCTGTCCATGGACGGTTCCTGTACAATGTAATGGAAATTGTGCATAACATTTGCACCCGTTTTTCGGTAATAATGACGGCCCATACGACCGGCAACGTACAGATTGTTCTGCTCCGGATGCTTGTCGAGCTCCGGCTGTACCAGCTTGACAATGTTATGGTTATATGCACCCGACAGACCCTTGTCCGCCGTCAGGATCAGATAGCCATAACGTTTCAGACTGTCTGACTTCTTGCGGCCCAGATAAATATGGGACAGATCATACGGGATACTCTTTTCAATAGAAGCCATGGCCTGACGGATCGCAAAGAAGTACGGCTCCGTCTTGTCCGCCTCGCTCTTGGCCTTTCTGAGCTTTGAGGAGGCGATCATATACATGGCATTGGTGATCTTCATGGTGTCCTTAATACTCTTGATTCTGTTCTGAATCTCCTTTGAACTAGCCATTCTTTAACACCTTGCTCTTATATTCCTCGGTGGCCTTTAAGATCTCGTCTTTCAGATCATCACTGAGCACCTTGCTGGTTTCAAGTTCTTCAATAATCTCGTTATGGTCTTCTTTGATAAATTTCAGAAGACCCATCTGTGTCTCTTTGATCTTCTTTGCCTCAACGTCCAGGAATGCCTTATTGGTAGCAGCTACCAGTGTGATAACCTGCTCTGGCATGGACAGCGGCTGGCAAAGCGGCTGCTTTAACAGCTCCATCAGACCTGTACCATAATCCAGCTGTTCCTTGGTAGCTGCATCCAGATCGGAAGAGAACTGGGTAAATACGGCCATCTCACGGTACTGGGCCAGATCGATACGGATACTACCACTGGCTTTCTTCATCGCCTTGGACTGTGCGGCACCACCTACACGGGATACGGACAGACCGACATTGACGGCCGGACGCTGACCGGAGAAGAACAGGTCGCTCTCCAGGAAGATCTGACCATCAGTGATGGAAATAACGTTGGTCGGAATGTATGCGGATACATCGCCTGCCTGGGTCTCGATGATCGGCAGAGCTGTGATGGAGCCACCGCCATTCTCGTCATTCAGACGGCAGGAACGCTCCAGCAGTCTGGAATGCAGATAGAATACGTCGCCCGGATATGCCTCACGTCCCGGAGAACGCTCCAGCAAAAGGGACAGTGCACGGTAAGCTACAGCATGCTTGCTTAAGTCATCGTATACGATCAGCACATCCTTGCCCTGTTTCATAAAGAACTCAGCCATAGATGTACCGGAATACGGTGCGATATACTGTAACGGTGCCGGATCGCTGGCTGTAGCAGCCACGAGGATCGTATAATCCATAGCGCCGTTCTTTGTCAGTGTATTTACAATCTTGGCGATCGTAGATGCCTTCTGACCGATGGCAACATAGATACAGATCACATCCTTGTCTTTCTGGTTGATGATCGTATCGGTAGCAATCGCTGTCTTACCGGTCTGACGGTCACCGATGATCAGCTCACGCTGGCCACGGCCGATCGGGAACATGGAGTCAATGGCCAGAATACCGGTCTCCATAGGTACGCTGACGGATTTACGCTCGGCAATACCCGGCGCCGGTCTTTCGATCGGCAGGTAATCCTCGACCTCCATATCTCCTTTACCATCGATAGGCTCACCCAGCGCATTAACAACACGGCCAAGCAGCTCATGGGATACCGGGACACCGGCTTTTCTGCCTGTGCAGGTTACACGGGTACCGGCCTTAACGCCTTTGTCGGAACCGAGCAGGATACAGCCGATGCTGTCCTCACGGATATCCTGTACCATACCCTTGACACCGGTATCAAAAACAACAACCTCGCCGTACATGGCATGGCTCATACCATAGACTGTGGCAATACCGTCACCGATACGGATGACCGTACCGTTCTCCTGATTGTTGTTGTCAAAACTGAAGTTGGAAATTTCTTCCTTTAATACGGAGATAACCTTGTCAGAATTATCGTCTGCAGTCAGCGAACGGGCTTTTGTTCTCATATGCTGCTGCATTTCCTGCATACGGCCTTTTAAGCTCCAGTCATAATTCTGATCCTTTACCTGCAGTTTGAAACCGCCGATCAGGGCATCATCCTTCTGAATCTCAATCTCCACTTCATTACAGTTATATTTGGTTTTAATAAACTTACGGATCTTTTCAAGCTGTTCCTCTGCCGGTTCATGTACACAGGTCAGAACAGCTTTGATTTTCTGATTTCTTTCGTCCCGCAGCTTTAAAAACTCATCGCAGATCTCACCGATCTTACCGATACCGTTCTTTGCTGCCAGATCTGCCAGGAATGCACGAAATTCCTGCGGAAACAGACGGTTGATGATGCCTTCCTTTTCCTTCTGTGCTACAGTCGGATCCATCAGGGCTGCCTGCATCAACGGGTTTTCCGCAAAGACTTCACGCATCTGCTGTACCATCTCCTCCGTTACCGGAAGATCACAGAGTCTGCGGGCGTAATTACTCGTTTTTTGCATCGTCAACATCTCCTGCTTCATTTAAAAATGCGTCGTAGATCGCTTTATCCGTTTCCTGACTGGCCTTGTCTGCCATGATCTTGCCGGCTGCCTCAGCGGCCAGATCCATGATCTGTACATGCAGCTCGTCCATCTGTTTCTCACGCTCTGTGGCAATGGCTTTCTGTGCGCCGTCCTTCATAGCTTCGGCATCCACAGCGGCACGTGCCAGGATCTTATTGTACTCTGCACGGGCCTTATCCTTTGCCTCTCTGACGATCTGAACGGATGTCTCATTGGCGTTCTCCAGGCTCTTTTCATATTCCTTCTTGAGAGACTCTGCCTCTTCCTGTGTCTTGGCAGCTGCGGCGTTTTTCTCTTCGATCATGGCCTGTCTGGCATCAATGATCTTTGTCACACGGCCAAAAACAAACTTTTTCATCAGAACATACAGAACCAGCAAGTTGATAACGACACAAACAAAGTTCACCAGATCGAACTTTAACATTGTCTATACCACCTTTCTATTGTTATGCTCCAAGAAGAAGAATGATCAGAACGGCAACAACGAAACCGTAAACGGCAGTTGCCTCTGCCAGGGCTGCACCGATCAGCAGTGTAGAACGGATATCTCCCAGTGCCTCCGGCTGACGAGCGATAGCTTCTACTGCTTTACCTGTAGCGATACCAATACCAATACCTGCACCAATACCTGCAAGAGCGGCAATACCTGCACCAATTGCTGTAAACATACTCTTAAATCTCCTTTTCTTCTTAAAATAATGTAAAAATGAATTATTCTATTGCTTCCAGAATATACATAGAAGACAACAGTGTGAATACATATACCTGAATCAGTCCGTCAAAGAAGTCAAAATACAATGAGAACGGAATCGGTAAAATGACACGTACCAGTCCCTCGATCAGACACATGATGATAAATGCACCAAGTACATTACCAAACAGTCGCATACACAGGGATACCGGTTTAATAAACAGTTCCAGAATGTTCATCGGAAGCATTGCCGGCATCGGTTCTGCAAAGCTGTGTAACCAGCCCTTTACGCCTCTTGCCCGGATACCAGCGACCTGTACAAGTACAATGGTCATAACAGCCAGGGCAGCGGTAACGGTAACATCCTTTGTCGGCGGTTTAATACCTATTACATAAAGAAGGTTTGCCACACCGATATAGCAGGCGATCGTTACCATGTAGGTCGCATAGCACTTGCCCTTCGGTCCGAGTACATTTTCATATACACGAGTCAGCCATGTGACAAAGGACTCAACAACAAGCTGTCGCCTTGATGGATTTTCTACCCGGAACCCGCTGGTCATGATCAGACCAAATACCAACAGGAACACACTGATAAAAAACGTAACCAGCACAGATTCATGAATGCCCACGCCACCGATATTGATAACAACGCATTCAATCTCTTCCTTAATTTTTGAAATATAGGCTTCCAAATATGTCACTTCCTTTCCAGCCAGAATATTAGATTCGATGTCTATTTACAGACAACTACTCGAATCTGGTACTATCATACACTTTTTTACAGAAAAAGCCATAGTGAATTTGCCTCAAAAACCAGTTTTATTTGGTAAAATTTATGGTTTTTTTGTCATAATTTGAGCAATGTGCACAAATATATTTAGAATTCAACATATTCGACTTTTTCGTCTACTATCTGGCACATGACTTTTTTTCTCCGGCAATCTGCGGATGTTTGAATTGTGTGAACTTTTCAGACAATTATCGCTGTTTTCCGGTAGTGTCTGATTTACCAAATGTCAACGTATATTTTGCATTTTCCGTCGATTTATCACATTTCCACAGAACGCCTGTTTGGAAACCACATTATGTAAAGTGGAGGAATTTGGGGATTTTTTTGTGGATAATGTGGATAACTCTGTGTATAACCGATTTTCCCACGTTTTTTATCCCTTTTTCGTGTGGAAAAACCGTGTCGTTTTCCACAGTCATCGACAGCGTGCTCTTTCTTTCGACATATTTTTTGTGCAATTTCCACAATCTGCCTTTTTTCGGAAAACAGCTTCCCGGTTTTTTTCCGGTCATAGGCAGCTGCATCTTCTCATAGACTTCTAACAGAATCTGCATAGAAAGGATTCTCCTGTGATTTCTCTGCCAAAAATCTCAAAAAGGCCTGTGATTCTGACGGGCCTTGCCCTTTTCACTGCGGGATGCTGTGTGTTTGGCTGGCACTGGCTTTCTGCAGACAGCCGCCGTTTTGACCACTACTGCAGCCTCTATGCCCGGGAGCTTCTGTATACGGATACGCTTTCCCTGCACTACGCAGTGGCTGACCCGGCGGCTTTTGGCCTGGATCAACTGCCGGTCACCCTGGGCGAGATTGCTCTGCCCGATATAACCGAAGAAACCGCCGTCTTTGAAAACAGACAGACAGCCCTTGCCGGTTTTTCCCCGGAGCGGCTGTCCGACAGCCAGCAGCTGACGCTTGCGATCCTCAAAGATACCACCGAACGGGAGCAGGTGCTTTTGCCCTACGCTATGCTGTGGGATATGCCCAGCTCCTCCCTCGGGCTTTCCGCACAGCTGCCGGTACTGTTTGCGGAATACACCTTTCGCTCCCCGGAAGATATCCAGACCTACCTGCTGTTGCTTTCGGACACGCAGCGCTACATCTCCCAGTATGCGGATATGCTGACACAGAAAGCGAAGGCCGGGTATGCGCCAGCCGCCGAAACGATCGACGCCATGATCGCCCAGTGCCAGGAATTTCTCGGCGCGGAGGATACCTTCCATTTTCTGCAGACGACCTTTATGGAAAAATGCCGGGCGCTTTCCCTTTCCGCGGACACCCTGCAACAGCTGGAGAATGCACATTTTAAGCTGCTGCAGACAAAACTCTTTGCCGCTTATCACGAGCTGGAGGATACACTGCAAACGCTGTATCCGCTGGCACACGAGCGCTGTGGTCTTTCCGGTTATCCGAATGGCAGAGACTACTACGAAGCCTGCATCCGGTACATGTGCGGCACAGATCTCTCCATTGACGCGATCCGGAAACGGCTCTACCGGCAGCTTACGGCGGATATCGCTGCCGCCGGGAAGCTGGATACGGACGTTTTTTCTGCAGAAGATCCGTATCTGGCCCTGTCGCCGGAACAGATGCTGGCGCAGCTTTCTGAGCAGACGGCACCGTTTTTCCCTGACCTTCCGGCCACCCGCTATACAGTAAAAGAGGTACAGCCGGAGCTGCAGGCCTTTTCCAGTCCCGCCTACTATATGGTTCCACCGGTGGACGACTGGCAGAGCCATATCATCTACATCAATCCGGCAGAAGCCCTGGACGGCTTTTCGCTTTACACTACGCTGGCACACGAAGGCTTTCCCGGCCATCTGTACCAGAATGTCTGCTTTTATGCCACCGATCCGCCCCTGATCCGACGGCTTTTATCCTACGGCGGCTATACCGAGGGCTGGGCCACCTATGCCGAATCGCTGATCAGCGAACTTTGCAAAGACGATTACGCCGGAGCCGGCGCCGCCTGGCTGGACCGTTCCTTAAATCTCTGTATTGCCTCGCTTCTGGATATCAGTATCCATGCAGATGGCTGGGATCTGGAAAAGACCGCCGCTTTTCTTGCGGATTTTGGTATTACGGATATGGACTCTGTGGAAAATCTGTACCAGTACATCATCGAAAATCCCGGCAACTATCTGCGGTATTATCTTGGCTGTCTGTCGTTTCTGGATCTGCGCACCACGCTTATGGCAGAGCAGGGGAAAGATTTCTCGCTGACAGACTTTCACCGGGCTGTGCTGGTCACCGGACCGTGTTCGTTTCCTTTGCTGGCTGAGCATGTTCGTTTACAAGCGGGACTATCCTGATGCACTGTGCCCGCGTACATAAAAGAAGCCTCTACTGAAACTTTCTTTTATATCCTAAGACAATAAAAAACTGTGGGTTCATTTTCAGAATCCACAGTTTTCTTCATTTTCTTTATTCTTATTTTGCAGCTTTTTTATTTATGTGTATCAAAAAAGTCATGTACATTCTGCAGCGCCTTCACCAGCACATTGGCCTCTTCCTCGGAAAGATTATGTACGAGAGCCTCCACCATATCCTCATGGAATTTCCGGTGATGGGCATAAGCTTTTTTCCCTTTTTCCGTCAAGACAAGATTTACGACCCGGCGGTCCTTCTCGCCACGGATACGCTCGATATAACCCTTTTTCACCAGACCATTAACGGCGGTCGTCAGCGTTCCCACGGTCACCATCATCTTGGCAGCTACAGTGGACATATTGCGCGGTTCCTCGATCCCTACGGCCTCAATGATATGCATATCGTTATTCGTGATATCCGAAAACTCCTCTGTGATCAGCTCACGACCCTCGATCGTCATGATCTCCTGAAACAGATTTGATAAAATGTCATTGAATGTACCGTAATGGTCCATGTTGCACCTCCGTCTTCCGGATGCTGTATCGCCAGCGCCCCTGTATGTTCATCATGATACCCGATTTGCCTCGAAAAAGCAATGGCAAACAGCTGTATCGCCGTAGATCCTGTCATATTTGCAAGCCTCTGTTTTACAGCTTTGCCATGACAAAAGGAGAGCCGTTCACATCCGAATCAGGGACTTACCTTCTCAACGCATCCCCGCCAGCCATACACTTGCAAGAATCCCGGCCGCCATGGATATCAGCGCCCCCGGCAGAATATAACGGCTCTTCTTTATCCCCACATGAAGAAGATACAAAGACATCGTATAAAACACGGTCTCCGTACAGCACATCAGCAAAGACGCCGTATAGCCGATCGTCGAATCCGTGCCAAACCGCGCGTACAGATCCGTCAGAAGACCCACCGCCGCACTGTAGGAAAATGTGCGCACAAGGATCAGCGGCACCAGCTCTCCCGACAGCCCCATATTCTCTGTCAGCTGGCCAAGCCCTTTTCCCAGTCCGTCCAGCAGACCGGAGCTTCGAAGCACCGCCACCGCCGTCAGAAGGCCGATCAGCGTCGGAAGGATCTGTATAGCTGTTTTCAGCCCGTCCTTTGCACCGCGTGTAAAAATCTCGTAGCAGTCCTTTTTCCGTAGCAGGCCATAGCCGATCACATAGATACAGACCAGTGGGATCATAACCGCCGAAATAAACGACAATACCTTCATACCGCCGCCTTTCTGCCTCTTTGCCGCATACGGCAGAAGACGATCGCCGCGAGTGTACTGACAAGGGTAGCCAGAAGGCCCGGCCCCACCACTGCCGCCGGATCTGTACTGCCGTACTGGCTGCGGTAGGCGATCGTACTGACCGGAATCAGCTGTAATGAGGAAATATTCAGGATCAGAAGGGTACACATCTCATCCGTTGCCTTCTTCATATCCGAGTCTTTTTCTCGCCGGTTCCTGATTTTATCCAGCTCCTCCATTGCCGTAAGACCTGCTGCCGTTGCCGCCCAGCCAAGTCCCAGTATATTGGCCGCCAGATTGACAGACACCGCCTCCAGTGCAGCCTCCTGCCCCTTTAGCCCCGGCATCATCCACAGCAGGAACGGACGCATCGCCGCTGCCATACTGCAAAGCAATCCTGTCTCTCTGGCCACCGTCATCAGTCCTGTCCAGAAAGCCACGATCCCGGCAACCGACAGACACAGCTCCACAGCCTCCTTCGCCCCGGACAGCAGACCATCCGTGATCTGCGGCAGTGTCCCTGCAAATGCGCCGTAGATGATCCCTGCCAGAAACATACCTCCCCAGAGATAATTCAGCATCCGCCGCCTGTCCTTTTTCTTTCAGTATATGAGCTGTTTGGGTTTATATGTCTTACTTTTTCTGCATGGCAATTTCCCACCTGAAATATATGATCCGCTCTGTATCCAGCCAGTTTATATACTATATATTTCTATCACTGTAGCTCCTCTATTTCCTGCAAACTGTAGTTTTATCTTTCTATCAATTTTTCCACATCGCTTAAAAGAGCCTGCTTCTCATCCGCCAGTATCACACCAGACAGATAGTCTTCATACAGCGGTTCTCCGTAGCGATGGAAAAACAGCACCGTAGCTTCATGCTGGGACAACGCCTCCAGGAGCCTCGTGTATTCTGCCATCTGCTCTGTATGCCATGCCGTAAAAAACAGATCCAGTATCCGGTGCAGTGTCTGGCTGCAGTCTGCAGCAACCATTCTGTATTCTTCTTTTTTTCTATGCAGCCACTGATCAGCGATCTGTTGCCACTCCTCTGCTGTTACTGCCTGTTCCCTTTTTCCTGCTGTATACAGCTCATCCAGAAGCCACAGTTTCCCAGCTTCCTCCTTTACCTGCTCTGTCGATAAGAGTCCGGCTTTTTTCTTTATCTGTACCGCTTTTTTCTGTTCTTCAACAAAAGCACCTGCGTCTTCTTTGTTCGTGATTTTTTCACGCTGTCTGATCCAGTTTGTCAGAAGCTCTGCCGTTTTCTCTGCTTCCTGTACCAGCACATCCAGACTTATCCAGTGCTGCGTCTGTTCCGCAATCTTTGAAAAGCCATACTGGATCAGACAGCACCGCTCTTCCCAGTCTGCCCGGCACATTCTCTCCTGCAACTGTTCTCTCGTCTTTTCGTCATCCGACATAACGTGAGAAAAATCCTCTTTATATTGCACGTACAGTCTGTACCAGCTGTAAAATTCCTGTGCAATCTCTTCACATTGCAGATACTGACCGATCAGCTCCACATCGATATCCGTGCCCTGTTCCTCATAAACCTTCAGAATATCCGACAGATCCTCCCAGCCTCTGGCCGTCACAAAGTACAGTGTCTTCTGTTCCCGCTTCGCATAGTAAAACCTGTCCTGCCGACATTCCAGATAAAATAAAACCGCCCCGTGCAGCCTCTTTTTTCTGGCATAGACCCGCCAGATCTGGTAATCCGGCTCCACATCCAGTCGCTTCACGCGATCCAGCGTCACCATATCAAACTCCCGGACCGACGTATTATACACATATGGATTGCCCGCCGTCACAATAATCCACCCCTCCGGCACAGCATACTCGCCAAAGGTCTTGCCCTGCAACAGCTGCAGCATCGTCGGCATCAATGTCTCCGACACACAGTTGATCTCGTCAATAAACAGGATGCCCTCTCTCTTTCCGGTCTGCTCCATACAGTGATACAGCGAACCAATGATCTCACTCATCGTATACCGGGTCACCTCATACGTTTCGCCGTCAAAGGTCTGGGATTCGATCACCGGAAGTCCCACCGCACTCTGCCTTGTATGGTGCGTAATCGTATACGCCACAAAGCCCACCTGACATTCCTCGGCGGCCTGCCGCACGATCTCCGTCTTACCGATCCCCGGCGGCCCGATCAAAAGGATCGGCCTCTGCCTCGGCACCGGAATCCGGTAACTGCCACAGCCATCCTTCGCCGTATACGCCCGGACGGTGTGTATGATCTCCTGTTTTGCTCGTTGTATGTTCATGTTGTGTTTTCTCCTTGTTGTCCATCAACTTTCTGAACTGAAATCTTTCCGAGGGACACCTGAGTGCCCTTCTGAGTGCCATCCATCCTTATACAAACTATGTCTTCACAGCCTTCCGTCCCTCTCCATATCAAACAGATTCTCGAACTCCCTGTCCAGATGCAGATTCAACGTCCGTACCCACTCCGGGGCTTTTCCTTTGTTCAGTCGGTCATTCAAATACACAAAAGCCGTCTCGTATGCCGGGGCGCTTCGCGGATAGATGCCGTCACCGTCGGTAAAGTACAAAAGGCCTTTGATATCCCGTACCACGCCCTCCTGCTTTTTCTGTTCAATCCAGTCAAATACTGGCCGGAAATCCGTGTTACCAAAGCCGGTGATCTTCAGATGCTTCTGGTAATCCTTCCAGTCTTCTTCGCTTTCGATCAGGCGGTAATCCTGAATCATCGAATCACACTGCAGGATATGCACCCGCATTCGCCGGAAAAAATGCTCCTTCTTTTCCAAAATCGAAAAGGTCTCCCGCAGAAACTGCTGCACGATCTCCCCGGAGCATGAACCGGATGTGTCGATGGCAATCACCAGCTCCTGCAGCCTTTTTACCTCCGATGTCTCTACTGATTCGAGAAATACCGCATGTTCATAGTTCTGTCGGCTGTAGGTGTACAGCATCAGGTCAAAGGAAGACAGATCAAGCTGTCGTTCCTCTCCCATCACCATAAACGCTTCAAGAAACCTCCGGTAATCGTATTCCGAGGTCTCCGGCTCTGTGTAGGACTGTTCGCCCTGCCTGCTGCCGCCGGATATACCGCCGGTTTTTCCACCCTGACCGCCGCCGCTTCCCTGCCGGGACAGCCGGGATAACTGTTTCCTCCATGCACTGACGCTGTACTGCTTTTCATACCATTTCCTGTGGTCATCCACTGAAAAAGCCTCCGCCAGAGCCACCACTTGCTCCTCATCCAGCCGGGACAGATACGCATACAGCACCTTTTCTGTTCTTTCCGGCTGCCGTTTCAGCCATGTATATAGCTTTTCCCTTATATTCCTTTTTTTCTGAGACACCTGCAGTTGCCACGAAAGCTCCATTTCCAGAATCCACTCCGCCATACAGTCACAGCAAAGCTCCCACAGCGCATGTTCTCCAGAAATTCCCGCCCGCAGCGGATGACCGGATACCGCATGGACAAGGCTGTGGGCGATCCGCCGCAGACAGACTTCACTGTTCCGGTAAAATTCTGCTGCCAGCGCTTTTTTCTCCACATACAGAACAAAGCCATCCGTTCCGCAAAAGCTGACCGGGCTGTCCATATCCACCTGTAACAGATGCATCGTCCGACCCAGATACGGAAACCTCCGGTCCAGCTCACGCCCCATATAAAAAAGGATGCGCATTTCCAGCCGTTCTGTTCCTGACGGATTCGCTCCTGTCGATGTTGTTTCTGTCGGCTGTATTCCTGCTGACTCCACTTCTGTCCGCCCATATCCTGCATCCACTTTTTCCTGCCTGTCCACGGTTCCCAGAAGCTGACCGACACAGTCCGTCTGACCACAACGCACCGCCGTAAGCAGAAGCTCTTCCACATCTTTTTCCGACAGCCAGCCCTCTTTTAACAGACAACGAAGCCCCCGCACATCCCCGGTGTCCACCAGAGATCTGGCTGCCGCCCGGTATCTCTTTTCCAGATATGTCCGGCATGCCGCCCGGTGTCCGGGATCTTCATCCACCGCATGACAAAAAATGCGGATGGCCATATCCAGACGGACCTTTTCCTGACGACTTGTCAAAAAACGTTCATACTCCGTACTGCTGATACGATCACCCGCTTTCTTTTTTCTATAGTTATTTTATCCACGAAATACATGGCCGGCCTCCGTATACGCCGCCACAAATCCCCGCGGATTCTACCGCTTTTATTTATGCTCCAGCAAATACTGGTAAATCTCCCGCTTGGTCGTTCCCCTGTCTGCTGCCACCAGCTTCATGGCTTCCTTTCGTGCCACGCCCTGGCTCTCATAATGCTGCATATGCTCTTCGATCGAAAGCTCCTGCCAGGACTGCTGCTTTTCCTGCTCGATGCTTTCCCGGCTCTTGCCCTCGATCACCAGCACACATTCGCCCTTTGGCTCATTGGCCGTATACCAGTCGATCGCCTCGGCAAATGTCGTACAGAAGGCCGTCTCATGCTTCTTTGTCAGCTCCCGGCATACCGTCAGCCGCCGGTTGCCCAGCACCTCATACAGCTCCTTTAATGTCTTTAACAGCCGATGCGGCGCCTCATACATCACGATCGTCCTCGTCTCCGTCGGCAGTTCTTCCAGTATCCTCTGCTTTTCCTTTTTATCGGAGGGCAGAAAGGCTTCAAACGCAAACCGTCTCGTGGAAAGTCCTGACATCGTCAGCGCCGTAATGCACGCCACCGGCCCCGGCACACTCGACACCGGCACCCCGGCCTCGATACACATCTTTACCAGTTCTTCCCCCGGATCAGAGATACCCGGCGTACCAGCATCCGTGATCAGGGCGATCGTCGTACCGGCCAGCATCTTTTCCACCAGCTGGCGGCCCTTTTCGATCTTATTGTACTCATGATAGCTGGTCATCGGCGTTTTAATCTCAAAATGGTTCAAAAGCCGGATACTGTTTCTCGTATCCTCCGCCGCGATCAGATCCGCTTCCTTTAATATCCGCACCACCCGAAACGTCATATCCTCCAGATTGCCGATCGGCGTGGCACACAAATACAGTTTTCCTGTCATATTACCTCTTTTCCTCTGCCGGTGCTGTCGTTACCGTAACCTTCGGCCCGCTGCCCGGCTGCCAGTCCGTACCGTAAATCTCATGGATCTGCCGGCTGTACTGTCCCGGCGCATCATAGACGATCAGCGGCTTTTCCACTGTAATTCGCGATTTTCCACCCTTCAGGGCTTCGATCAACACCATATTCGGTTCTCTGTCTACAAACGGGTATACCAGCTGCATCCGCTTTGGCTCCAGCCCGTATTTCATCAGTACACCCATGATCTCTGCCAGCCGAAATGGCCGATGCACCATGTACATCCTGCCCTGCGGCTTTAACAGAGCCACCGTCTGGCTGACAATGTCCTCCAGCGTACACAGCACTTCATGGCGCGCGATCGTCTTTGCTTCCTGCCCGTTTGTCAGTCCGTGTCCACCGGTCATATACGGCGGATTGCAGGTGACTACAGAAAAGGAGGCTGCCCCAAAGATATCCACAGCCTCCTTCACATCACCCTGTACGATCTGCATGCAGTCTTCCAGATGATTCAGCTCTACACTCCGTCTGGCTGTGTCCGCACTACGTTTCTGTATCTCCAGACCGACAAACCGGCGTCCCTTCGTCTTTGCCTTCAAAAGAATCGGTATCACGCCGGATCCGGTACACAGATCCAGCACCTCCTCCCCCGGTTTCACTCTGGCAAACCACGACAGAAGCACGGCATCGATCCCGTAACAGAAATCCTTCGTCTGCTGGATCAGATAATAGCCGTTTTGCAGGTCATCGAGTCTCTCGCCCTCGTTCAGTATGATTTCCATGTATTGTATTCCTTACTCTTTGTTGTTGCCGCCTGCAAAAGCGCGGCGAAAAGCCGTCTGTACAGATCAGCTGTCCTTTTCCAGCTTCGCCAGTGCTTTGGCTTCCTCTGCGGAAACCTTTGTCTTTTTATGGCGCGGTTTGAATTTCAGATCCGCAGCATTAAATTCCTGGATCTCCTTCTCATCGTTGACATCTACCAGTACCTTGACCAGCTGGCGTAGCACATTCACACTGCTGACCTCACCCTTTAAGCCATCCGGTGTCGTCACATAATCGCCGATCGCCGGGAGCTTCTTATTCAGGTACTCGTACGTCTCCTGCTCATTTTTCAGACAGCACATCAGTCGTCCACAGACGCCGGAGATCTTGGTCGGATTCAGGGACAGATTCTGCTCCTTGGCCATCTTGATGGACACCGGTGCAAACTCGGATAAAAAGGTATGGCAGCACAGCGGACGTCCGCAGATGCCGATACCGCCGAGGATCTTTGTCTCGTCCCTTACACCAATCTGGCGAAGCTCGATACGTGTCTTGAATACAGCGGCCAGATCCTTGACCAGCTCACGGAAATCGATACGTCCGTCTGCGGTAAAATAAAACAGCACCTTATTATTATCAAAGGTGTATTCCGCCTCGATCAGCTTCATCTCCAGATGATGCTCCCGGATCTTTTTCAGACAGATCTGGAAAGCATCCTTCTCTTTTTTTCGGTTATTCTCTTCTCGCGCATCGTCTTTTGGCGTGGCGATACGGATCACACTTTTTAACGGCTGGATCACCTTTTCCTCGCTGACCTCCCGGGGGCCAAGTACGACGAAACCGTATTCAATACCGCGGGCGGTTTCCACGATGACATGATCACCCTCGCATACCGGGTAATCCTTCGGATCAAAATAATAGATCTTTCCTACATGGCGGAAACGTACACCGATTACTTTTATCATATTTTAATTGCTCCTTATTTAATTCTCGCGGATCGTCAGAAACAGAAGCTCTAACGTAAGCTCAAAGTTTACGTTGGCCTTCAGTCTCGTCCGCACCTTGTCGATTGCTACCAGGATCTCCTCCAGGCCCTCATAGGAGCTCTGGCTGGCACGTTTTTTGATCATATCCAGCTGACGTCTGAACACCAGCTTGTCAACCTCTGCCGTTGCCTTAAATAAAAGCACATCCCGAAACCACATCGTGAAAAGCTCCAGATATTCGTCGATATCTGCCTTTTCCTCCATCAGGCGCTTCACACAGTCCGTCACCTGAACCATCGGCATATGATAGGACTTGGATAGCATATCCACACACGCATCCACTCTCGTATGGAACACACCGGTAGAAGCGATCTCTTTGGCCTTGCCGATATTGCCCTGCGCATAGGCCGCATCCAGCTCCGCATAATAATCCGGCACATCACAGCTGTCCATCAGGAACTTTTTGACCTTGGACTCGCTGACCAGACGCATCGCCAGATGCACACAGCGGGAACGGATCGTCGGCAGAAGCATATCCACGTTGTCTGTCAGAAGGAAAATCTTGGCATACTGCGGCAGATCCTCCAGCGTCTTTAACAGCGCATTCTGCGCCTGCACCGTCATCTTCTCCGCATCCGGCACGATGTAGATCTTGTACGGACTGCATTCCGGACGGATCAGGATATCGTCCACCAGCTGGCTGCGAATCTCGTCAATACCTATGCTGGCCGGCTTTTCATGCGTCACCGTAATGATATCCGGATGGTTTCTCGTCTCGGCCTTACGGCAGGACGGACACTCCAGACACGGCTCGATCCCGTGCTTTTCACACTGCAGCGTCATCGCCAGAATACCGGAAAGCAGCCGCTTTCCCGTTCCGCTCTCTCCGTAAAAAATATAGGTCTGCGCAACCTTATCTGTTTTTATGATCTGCTGTAAATAGGTAACGACCTCTTCGAGACCGATAACGCTGTCAAATCCCGGCATGGCAACCTCCTGTATCGTATAGCGGCGTTTTGCACCGCTTATTTTCACTGCTGCCCGAAAATCACCCCTGCGACTTTTGCCGCCAGTCATTTCCGGATTCATGTATATAAAAAAGGTCCACCGGACCTTTTTCACAGGCATGGCAAGTGTAACCGATAAGCAAAAAAGCCTATCGGTTACAGTATACCATAGTTTTTATCGTATTTTCAATCTCTGCCAGACATTCATCTAAATTCACATTTGCATACCGCTTTGTGATCCCGGCCTCAGAGAGCTTTTCCTCGGAAAAATCCTCGCTGTCAGCAAGAAACCGGCGGCACAGCTCTGCAAACCGCGGCGTTTTCTGCTTTCTTTCCCTGGTCAGCGCACGCTCCAGACGCTCGCCGTCCTCCACCTCGATATACAGAGGCACCATAACCTCACAACCAAAATACTCCACCATTTTCCGGTAGGATTCCAGCGTACCGATGCCCAGATAATCCTGTTTTGTCAGGTCGATCTGCCCGTCATCCGCCGTAAAATAATGCCAGACGCCATGTACCGTATCGTACGACCGCAGTTCGATCAGATGACCGCTCTCCTGCAGGCTTTGAAGCTTCGCCTCATCGGTAAAATAATACTCCCGGCCCTCGATTTCGCCTTCACGAATCGGGCGTGTCGTGTACAGCACGATATGAGCCAGTCCCAGCGTGTCATGCTCGAGCAGCTTCTGGTAGATCGTATCCTTGCCCGAAGCACTCTTTCCCATCAGATAAAATATATGATGCATCTTTTCCCGGCTCCCCATCAGACTTTAAACCGGTAGCCAACACCCCAGATTGTCTCGATATATTGAGGTTTGGACGTATTAAACTCGATCTTTTCACGTATTTTCTTAATGTGCACCGTTACCGTCGCGATATCACCGATGGACTCCATATCCCAGATTTTGGAAAACAGCTCGTCCTTCGTAAAGACACGGTTCGGATTCTGTGCCAGGAAGGTCAGCAGGTCAAACTCCTTGGTCGTAAACTGCTTTTCCTCGCCATTGACCCAGACACGGCGGGCCGTCTTGTCGATTTTGATGCCGCGGATCTCGATGATGTCGTTCTCCGGCATATTGCTGCCGATCAGACGCTCATAGCGGGCCAGATGCGCCTTGACACGGGCCACCATCTCGCTCGGACTGAACGGCTTGGTGATATAATCATCCGCACCGAGTCCCAGACCACGGATTTTGTCGATATCGTCCTTTTTCGCTGATACCAGAATAACCGGTGTATTTTTCACCTCACGGATCTTTTTGCAGATTTCAAAACCATCCATCCCCGGCAGCATCAGATCCAGGATAAACAGATTAAAATCCCCTTCCAGCGCTTTCTTCAGACCGGTATCACCCCGGTTTTCAATCTCCACAGAAAATCCGGAAAGCTCCAGATAATCCTTTTCCAGCTCTGCGATCGCTTCTTCGTCTTCTATGATCAGTATCTTATTCATCTCTCTACCTCCTGATATTTGCGGATAACGAAACAGATCGTTGTTCCCTCTCCCTCTATACTGGTGGCCCATACCTTGCCGCCATGATCCTCCAGAATCTTCTTTACTATGGAAAGACCGATACCGCTGCCACCCTTGGCGGAATTGCGGGATGCGTCCGTCCGGTAGAACCGTTCAAAGATATACGGCACATTTTTCGCTTCAATGCCCTTGCCGTTATCCTCGATCTCCACCTGGATAAAGTCACCCACATCCTTTAAACGGATCTGGATCTTTCCCTTTTCCTTGTCCATATATTTGATGGAATTGCTGATGATATTGTTGATCACACGCTTTAACTGCTCCACATCCGCGATAATCATCACATCCTGGGCCACACGGTTATCGTACACAAGCTCCATGCCCCGCTCTTCCAGCTCCATGCTTAATTCTTCCACACAGTCATCGAAGTAATCTACCACATGTACCTTGCTGAACGTATACGGGATACGGTTCGTATCGATCTTGGAATAGAAGGTCAGCTCATTGATCAGCCGATCCATATCGTTGGCCTTGGTATAGATCGTGCGGATATAGCGGTCCATCTTTTCCGGTGTATCCGCCACGCCGTCCATGATGCCCTCCACATAGCCCTTGACCGCCGTGATCGGCGTCTTTAAGTCATGGGAAATATTGCTGATCAGCGCCTTGCTCTCCTGGTCAAAGCTCAGCTTTTCCTCTGTGGTGGCCTTCAACCGTCTGCGCATGTCCTCGAAGTCCTCGCAGAGGTCGTTTAATTCCTCGACATCACAGCCTTCCACGGTAAAATCAAGATTGCCGTTTTTGATATTATTGGTTGCCACCTTCAGCTGGTTCAACGGCACCTTGATACTGTTGTAAATCCAGTACAGAAGTCCCATACTCGTCAGCGCCAGCACAACCACAGCAATCAGCAAAAGATCGATCATCATCGACTTGATATGCGGTACGAGCGCCGTAGAACTCGTCACGATAAACAGGCTGGCCTCCTCGTTGCTGTCGGTTTCAAAATCCAGCTGCTTTAACAGCACTTGTACATCGCCGCCGAGATATACACCGTTATGTTCATCGTCCTCTATGCCCTTGTAATGCGGAAGCTGCTCCAGAATCTGGTCGCAGTCATGAAACAGCGTATCCTCCAGACCGGAATAGACGATCTCATCATTGACTCTGAGCACCAGCGCGGAATAACGGGTGGCCAACTCGGTATTCATCTTGTCAAGATACGTGTTGTCCAGCAGCTTACCATCGTCTGTCTTTACCTGTTTTGCCAGCTTTTCGACATAGCTCGTGGTCAGATTGCTGATCAGATTCGCATTGTCCGAAAGATTGGCGTATGTCACCTCCAGGCCAAAGGTCTTGCCCAGAGAGTACATCTGATATTTTGAAAAGCCGAGAACGGCAACACTGATCAGCATAAGCGGAAGCAGCAAAAGCAGTACGAATGCCATTATCAGCCTTGTTTTTAGCTTTTTCACATTATATCCTCCTGTTATATCGCTTTATTATAGCATAGGAGTTCCTGTCAAAACCGTTCTTTTTTATAAATCTTTTGTGAAAATACTCTAAATCCGTACATTTCCTTATATTTGCCTATTGACGGTACTTATAAAAGGAAGTATAGTTGCTATAGCAAAAAATAAAGTTCTCTTATTCAGAGTGGTGGAGATACATAGGATCGATGAAACCACGGCAACCCCTGCCCGACAGGAAGGTGCCAGCCTGAGCGATATTTCGAACAATAAGGGGAGTTGACATACACGCTTGTTATGTTAGGTCCGCTTATCCGTGGACTTATTTTTTTGTGCATAAATCTAATCAAACAAAAAGGAGAAAAACAGATGGAAAAACGTTTATTCACATCCGAGTCCGTAACCGAAGGACATCCGGACAAAATGTGTGACCAGATTTCCGATGCGATCCTTGATGCTCTCGTAGCACAGGATCCGATGAGCCGTGTTGCCTGCGAAACCTGCACAACAACCGGTCTTGTTATGGTCATGGGTGAGATCACCACAAAAGCTTATGTAGATATTCAGAAAATCGTGCGAGATACCGTTCGTGAAATCGGCTATACCCGCGGCAAATACGGCTTCGACGCCGACACCTGCGGTGTCATTACAGCCATCGACGAACAGTCCGCCGATATCGCCCTGGGCGTTGACAAGGCACTCGAAGCCAAAGAGCACACCATGTCCGAGGAAGAGATCGACGCCATCGGTGCCGGTGACCAGGGTATGATGTTCGGCTTCGCCACCAACGAAACCGAAGAATACATGCCGTACCCGATCGCCCTGGCCCACAAGCTGGCCCTGCAGCTGACCAAGGTGCGTAAAGACGGTACTCTGAAATACCTGCGTCCGGATGGCAAAACACAGGTTACTGTAGAATACGATGAAAACGACAAACCGGTTCGTCTCGATGCCGTCGTACTGTCCACACAGCACGATCCGGATGTAACACAGGAGCAGATCCACGAGGATATCAAAAAATACGTCTTCGATCCGATCCTTCCGGCAGATATGGTCGATGAAAACACCAAGTTCTTCATCAATCCGACCGGCCGTTTCGTTATCGGCGGACCTCACGGAGATTCCGGTCTGACCGGCCGTAAGATCATCGTAGACACCTACGGTGGATATGCCCGTCACGGCGGCGGCGCTTTCTCCGGTAAAGACTGCACCAAGGTTGACCGTTCTGCAGCTTACGCCGCACGTTACGTTGCCAAAAACATCGTAGCCGCAGGCCTTGCTGACAAGTGCGAGATCCAGCTGTCCTACGCCATCGGTGTTGCCCACCCGACATCCATCATGGTCGATACCTTCGGTACCGGCAAGCTGTCCGATTCCCGTCTCGTAGAGATCATCCGTGAAAACTTCGACCTGCGTCCGGCCGGTATCATCAAGATGCTCGACCTGCGCCGCCCGATCTACAAACAGACCGCAGCCTACGGCCACTTCGGCAGAAACGATCTGGATCTGCCGTGGGAGAAGCTTGACAAGGCTGAGACACTGATGAGCTATAAGAACTAAATCGTGAGATACAGGTACGGCAGTCATGTGATGCATGACTGCCGTACCTGCCATAAAATATAAAAATACTCTCTATTATAATTTCAACAGATTCATTACCAATTTTACCATGATATCTTTCTCTTCAGCTTTTGATTCAGCAATCATCAATGTAATTGCTACCAGAGTTCCATCACTGAGTCTTTTTTCTCCATTCTGAAACAATGCCTCGTTCTTGTCTAAAAATTCCAGAAACAGTGATGCTGCAATTCTTTTACATCCATCTACAAATGGATGATCCTTTATCATAAAATACAATAGATTAGCTGCCTTCTCTTCTAAGGACGGATAGGCATCCTGTCCAAATACACTTTGATAAACCGCAGCAATAATTCCTTCCACCTTACCTGCTTCTTTTTCTACTCCAAATACATCTGTATTAAAAGAATCCTTCATTTTGCCGACCATTTGAACACACGCTTCATAGGTAATGCGATATACCGGAGCACTACCCACCGGCTTACTTAATGCCTGATGGTCATACTGATCAAGAAGAACCAATGCATCTGTATATTCATTTACAGCTCTAAGCACCTCTTTCTCCTCTATATTAAGTGCACCAGCAAGCATTCTTGTCTGAATATCAACTGTTTTTCTGAGTGCCTGAAGACGTTTCTCATTGATCGCATAGCCTTTCAAAATAAATTGTTTAAGAACATTATTTGCCCATTTTCTGAAAGCTATACCTCTATTGGAATTAACTCTGTATCCAAGCAACCGACTGTTTTACTCCATCAACACGCATTTTTTGCGTGTTGTTATTTTTATCAACTTCTGAGGACTTAAAAATATTATTTATATGCTTTCGGATATTCGTTTCATCCTTGTCAAACAAAACCGCCATTTGATTCGCCGATAACCACACGGATTCTCCATCTTGAGACACTGGAACTTCTAATTGTATATTTCCATCTATAAATAAAATGATGTCATTTTCCATGTTCTTCACCCGTTTTTCCTTGTAATATATAATATTTAAAATAATACACCCGGCTCATTTTTACAAGATGGATAAAGCAAAAAAGACGTTGTTTTTAGTATTTTATTTATTAGCTCTTTTCCCATAATCAAAAAGCACCCTTACATTACAGTAAAGATGCTTTTATCATAATCAGTTTTGTATTTAAAACAGTAGGCATATACCCGCAACATTTTCTCTGCACTATACTACACATAACAGCAAATCTGACTTTGCAGTGAAACGCCTTTCGTTTTACAACTTCAAGTACCGCATTTTCGCACCCGCCCCGTTCGTCAAAACCGTCATATACAGCTTTCCGTCCGTCGGATAACAAAGTGTTGTCACATTATACTTTCCATCAAACAGATATACCTCGAGCACATTGCCATCCCGCATCACATCAAACCGGAACTCCTTTTCCTTTTCGATATCCGCTTTGAAGATTTTGATACTGCCGCGCGTCCACGGATCCGCTTCCATATAATCCGTGATCAGATTGCCAAACAGAAAATCCATGGTGATCCGGATTTTATGCCCGTCCTCATCGCTAAACAGAAAAGATACCGCGGATGTCGTGATATTTCTTGCCAGCATACCATGCAGCTGCCATACGGTCTGCTCCGCTTCCACTGGCATTCTCTCGCCCTGGGTATTACAGGTCAGTACCTTCGCTGTCTGCAGCCCCGCCTGTATCTGCAAAAGCTCCTGTTCATTTTCCACATAAGGCTTCAGCCGCAGACAGTCATCACTGCTCATCGTAAGCAGCCTTGGAAAAGACATAATCCCCCGGTAACCGTTTTCTTCCGACGGACCGTGATCGTGGATCCAGGGCATCCATTCCCATCCACCGATCCAGGCAAGGGATACCAGCCGGTCATCCTTATCGTGATACACCTGCGAAGCGTAATAATAAGGACCATAATCCAGCGTCCGGACATTCTCTTTACAGAACAGACAGTTTTTAAAATTCAACACACCTGTCATATATACCGTCGGCCAGAAATCTGTACGGTTCATCGGCGACGCTGTGATGACCCATTTTCCATCAACCTTAAACAGATCCGGACATTCGAACATCGTGCCTTCGCCGTCCTGGGCTTCGTATAAAATTCCGTCATAGTTCCAGTGGTACAGATCCATGGCATGGTATAAATAGATACGGCCATGACTTTTCAGATCAGCAGCATCGCCGCTTGAACCACCAATAACCATCTGCCAGCGATCCTTATACCAGATAACCTTGGGATCCCGGAAATCCCGGCTTTCGCAGGGACATGTGGCAATCAGCGGATTTTCCTCCGGTTTGACAAAGGTATAGCCATCGTCCGAATACGCCATACACACCGTCTGCGTAGCTTCTCCGTTCTGCATGGTCACTGCCGTATAAAAGGCATACAGCCGCTCCTCATGTACAATGACCGAACCGGAAAAGCAGCCGCCACGCTGATAATCCTCATACGGCATATCCGGGAAAAGTGCCGGCTGACACTCCTCCCAGTGCATCAGATCCTGACTAATGGCATGGCCCCAGTGCATTTTATCCCATTCGTTGCTGTACGGATTGCACTGAAAATACAGATGATACGCGCCCTGAAACCACACCAGCCCGTTGGGATCATTGATCCAGCCCTTATGCAGGGCAAAATGCTTCTGCGGTCGGATGATCTCTCTCATGATTTTACCGCTCCTAACGTCATACCGGCTGTCATTTTCTTATTCAGTCCGAAATAGATCACTAATGTCGGCAGGATAGAAAGTGCGATCGCCGCATATGTAGCACCCCAGTCTTTAAGTCCTCTCGGCCCGATAAAGTCTGTCAGACCGATAGATATGGTTTTCAGCTCCGTGCTGTTGATGAATACAAGACTGAAAGTATAATCGTTCCATACGGTAATAAAGTTCATAGCCAGTACCGTCAGAATAGTATTCAATGACAGCGGCACAATGATCTTTGTATAAATGCCATAGATACTTGCTCCATCAATGATCGCTGCTTCAATAATTTCATCCGGAATAAAGGAATAGAAATTCACAAACAGCATAATCGACACCGGCAGCTGGAATGCCAGAAGCGGTAAGATTACACTGAGTCTCGTATCTACCAGACCAATCTTTGCAAACATCGTAAACAGCGGGATCAGCGTTACCGCATACGGGATCGTCAGACCGATCAGAAAATAGCGGTATATCTTCTTTCTTCCTCTGAAATCCATCTTTGCCAGGGCAAAGGACGCCATCGAACTGAATACAACGATAAAAAACAGAGAGATTACAGAAATAATGGCACTGTTTTTAATATAGGTAAGAATATGGCTGGTCGTAAAAATCGTCTGGAAATTTTCCAGCGTAAATACCTTCGGTATACTGAAGGGTTCCGTCAGAAGCTCCATATTCGGCCGGAAAGCGGCAATCAGAAGCCAGAGAACCGGATATGCCTGAATGATCAGAAAAGCGATCATTACAAACCAGTATATACATTTTCTTATTCGTTTTTTTACTACATAATCCATACACGGTTCTCCTTTAGGCATCTTCTTTGTCCATATACCGGCTGATCAGCAGAACGCCGATAATACTCAAAATAACAATAACGACAGCAATGGCACTTCCGTATCCATAATCACGGCTCGTAAAGGCCTTCTTATACATGTATGTCGCCAAAATTTCTGACCGGTGGTTCGGACCGCCCTTGGTCATATTCATCGGGGCGGCAAAGCCACGCAATGCACCGACAAGACTCAGGATGCAGACCAGCATGATGACATTGGCAATAGCCGGAATGCGGATCTTAAACAGAATCTGCAGCTCCGTCGCGCCGTCGATTCTTGCCGCTTCGAGCATATCCGGCGATACACTGGACAGTGCCGAATAAAATATGATCATATAGATACCAATATACTGCCAGCCCTCCACCGAAGCAACGGCGGGCAAAACCATATTGTATTCACTTAAAAAGGCCACCGGCTGCAGCCCGAACAGCTGCCGAAAAATGTTAAAAAGACCCAGCGGTTCATAAGAATAAAAGCAGGTAAACAGCTGCGAAATCGCAATGACGGTAATAACCGAGGGAATATAATACACCGTCTGGATAAAGCCTCTTCCCTTTTTCAGATATGTCAGCAGCACGGCAATAATAAAACCAATTCCCAGCTGCAGTACCATAACAATTACAATATAGACCAAATTGTTGGCAAACGCTCTGGTAAAAACCGAATCTCCGATCAGTTTGACAAAATTCTTAAGTCCCACAAACTTCTTCGGGCCAAGACCATCCCAGTCGAGCAGACTGTAGTAGACCGAAATCACAATGGGGATCATGACCAGAATCGAATACACGATAAGACCCGGAAGCAGAAAGACTGCGATCGCTTTTTTATCACGTAAGACTTTCATATAGTTAATTTTCTCCAATTTGACGGATGCCTGCATGTTATATCTATGCAGGCATCCTTTGTATATCTCACATATCAGTTACATGTAAGGATCAGTTTGTTGCTGCCTCGAGCGCTTCATCCACAGCAGCTTCGAAGTCCTCCGGCGTCTCTTCACCCATGCAAAGACCCGGCAGGTTATCATTAATCGTAGCGATAACATCCTCGTTCAGCACTACATCCCACGGACGAGCTGCGGTATCACCCATTTGGGCTGTATCATCCATGATCTGAACAAACAGCGGATCAAAGCCTGTTGTATCGCTTGTATCTACCTTCTGCGGGGCAAGATGCTGATGTGCATAATATGCCGGGCTGTAGTTCTTTACAATATAGGTCAGATAGTCCTTGTACTGATCATCGAATTTATCCGGGTTTACAGCAAGACCGATACCGCCAAAGGCCCAGTATTCATTGGCATCTGTCACAGCACCTTCACATGTCGGCATATAGAAGTAACCGACATTTAAACCTTCCGGCCGGTTCTCATCTGTAAAATAGTTCAGCTCCCAGGTTCCGGTCGGATACATAGCGCATTTTCCGCTCAGAAACAGGTTCAGACCTGTGGCAACGTCTGTTGTGGAGAAGCCTGGCTGGAAATATTGACCGATCTGTGCCATAAATTCACTGGTAGCAACACCGGCTGCATCTGTCATTTTTGCTTCACCAGATGCCAGCTGGTTCAGGAAATCGTTGCCGGTCATACGGAATGGATAGGTTGCCAGCAGACGAAGCAGCGGCCAGTCGTCGCCACCACCGATACCAAACGGTGTATATCCTTTTTCCTGCAGCGCTTTGCATGCAGCCAGAAGATCATCCAGTGTCTTCGGCACTTCCACACCAGCGTCTGCGAACATATCCTTGTTATACCAGATCATTTCTGTAGACAGCTCCAACGGCAGGGTATACAGCTTGCCATCCGAGGTACGTCCATAATTCAGTGCCAGCGGAATATAGCTGTCCTTCTCACCGATCTCATCCAGAAATGCATCCATATCGGTCAGCTTACCCTGCTCGCCCAGCTTAACAGCATACGGTGTGGCATCCAGATCAAACATATCCGGCATCTGGTTTCCTGCGATCATCGTACGCAGCTTCTGGTCATAGGCAGATCTGTCCGCATTGCTGTCAATGACCAGCTTAACATTGCCACCCTGTGCATTATAGGCATCCGTAACCTCCTGTAAGGTGACCATCGTATCGTCCGATGCCGACCGGGAAGAAAAGTAGTGGATTTCCCGCACACCATCGGCAGACACTGTGGACGTCTCGCCTGCTGCCGTCGAAGACGCTGCTGTTGATGACGACGTCGTTGCTCCCGCGCCACAGCCGGTAAGAACTGTAGCCGCTGCAAGTACCATTGCTCCCATCGCTTTCACTTTCTTTAAGTTCATGATATCCTCCTTTATCAGCTGTTATTTTCAGCTATTTTGTACATATGAATATTGGTAACCCGGATGCTGCCATCGCTGACGGTAAAACCCCAGTGGGTCTGCTCTGCAGCATACGCTCTGGTGGTCAGCGCCACCATATCATTGACATACAGACACAGGATCGAACCATCGGCGATCAGCCGCAGATGCACCTTGTCCTGCTGCAGTTTTCTGTAATCCAGTGGTCTTTCCAGTTCAACCATAAACGGTTTATCGCCATCGATATACCACTGATTCACCCCCGGAACACGCCTTGGCCACATATCGGCAACGATGCGGTTGTAAAACGGTTCAAACCGCAGATAATATCCCTGTGCCAGACAGTCATCCTGCCGCACGGCAAGTCCAAAGGATCTCGTATCTTTTGCAAACTCGATATCTGCCTCGATCATGCAGGTCTGTGGCATTTCACCGGCTACAATCCCCCGGCTGCCTTCCATATTCGCTATCTCTGTGCTGGCATCCACCAGCTTCTTGGGCGTGATCTCCTTTGCAAACAGTTTTTCCAGCGCTTCCGGCGGCCGCACCGTCAGCCTGCCATCCGGCTGCTTCTGCACCTTATGGGCAATCAGCGTTCCGCCCCATTCATACTGGCCGAAATCACTGTCACCGCGCTTCGTCGGCACCCAGGCAAAAGCCATCCGTTCGTCACCGACCATCGCTGTCTTGGCTGCATAAAAGGCCCGACCATCAAACGTATCCTCCACAGGTGCCACCCATGGGCCATGGATCGTATCTGCACAGCGATAATGCGTGACAAATTTTTCCGAAAATGTGGAATAGACCAGATACCACTTGTCTCCCATCCGAAACAGATCCGGACATTCATGCGTCATATACGACTCCGGGTTAAAAAACGGTTGCCTTGCTTCCCAGTGCACCAAATCATCTGAGGTACATAAGCCAACGCATCCACCGTTTTTTTCACTGGCTCCGGTCAGTCTCGCCGCAAGGAGCATATTATAGCGCCCTTCTTCTTCATTATAGAAAACAAAAGGATCCCGCCAATCCCATGGCTCATAGACCGACTCGTCCGCACCGAAGGTATCCTCCGGAATTTTGGTCCAGTGCAGCAGATCATCACTCACCGCGTGGGCAACAAACTGCAACGGACGGCCATCCTTATGATACCGGGGATTGTAATTATTCTGGGCCGTATAAAACATATGAAATCTGCCATCTTTTCCTTTGATGACCGAACCTGTATAGCAGGCATAGTCTGCTTCCTCATATGTTCCGACCGGAAGAACCTCGCCATAGTCTATGATATGGATGCCATCCTCTGTAACCAGCAGATTCCAGCTGGTGCGGTAACCATATTCGTCTTCCGAATTTCCGTTTCTTTTGTCATGAAGATAAAAGATATAATACTTTCCATCATGCGCAAACGGAATCGTATCTCCGACCCATCCACCTTTCGGCTGATAGTAAACTCCCTTCATAAGCCTCTCTCTTTCTTTTTTGATTACTTACATTCTACCGAGTCCGCTGTCAAAATACCATTCGCAAACTGAACGTTTCTTTCATCCTGTGATTGTGTAAAAGCGTGTTTTCTTGCATTTTCTATGAAAATATGATATCGTTTTCATAGTTTTTACGAGCTTTTTAATTTGTTTTCATGATATTTTCACACAGAGGTATTTATATGTCTACAATCCATGATGTTGCAGAGGCCGCCGGAGTCTCCATTTCCACCGTTTCCAGAGTCATGAATCAGAGCACGACCGTTTCCAAAGAAACGTATCACCGCGTTATGGAGGCCGTACGCAGACTGGAATATGTTCCCACCGTAGCGGCCAGAAAGAATTCCCACAAATCCACCAAACTGATCGGCGTACTTTTCCCGGATATTTCCAACAATATTTTTGGCCGTATCATGCAGGGCATCAATAACGTGGTCACACCTCTCGGATATAATCTGATCATCTGTGAAACCAACGGAAATCTGGAAAAGGAGATCCATTTTCTTAACGTGCTGAAGGATAAGCAGGTAGATGGGGTTATCATGGCCAATATCCATATCCCCGAAGATCATATGATGTGGGTCCGCAAAAAACATATCCCGATCGTC
Organism: Ruminococcus bromii; assembly: GCA_963603285.1. Taxonomy (GTDB): domain Bacteria; phylum Bacillota; class Clostridia; order Lachnospirales; family Lachnospiraceae; genus UBA11957. Next base: position 9,527 of record CAVCMG010000009.1, on the reverse strand, counting down.
TATGTATGCCAGGACATCCCAAAATTCAACATAAAAGTCCCCTGCAGCTCTGTCAATATGGATAACAAGCAGGCTCTTTGTGATATGGTGCATTTTCTGTACGATATGGGACACCGTAATATCGCCTTTATCGGCGGCCCGATGCACGATCTTTCTGCAGGGAAAAAGAGATATGAGGGGTATATGAAAGGTATGCACGAATGTTATCTGTCCATCCGCGAAGATATGATGACCTTTGAAAAGGCCTTTACCATTGACGACGGCTACAACGGCATGCATCAGATCTACGAAACCAGTGCCCTGCTTCCGACCGCTGTGATCTGTGCCAGCGACAATATGGCCATCGGCGCAATCGGTTTTATGTACGATAATAATATCCAGGTACCACAGCAGATTTCCGTGACCGGTGTAGACGACACCAATCTTGCAGGAGCCATCCGTCCCTCCCTGACCACCATCCGGCATGCCACACCGGACACCGGTGTCAAAGCCGCACAGCTCCTGCTCGAATACATCGCCAACCCGGATTTTACCGGCGGCGCTTTCAATGTACCGTATAAAATCCTGCGACGACAGAGCGTCCGGCAGATTCTCTGATTCTCATATAAAACGCCCTGTAATGTAAGCTGTTGTTTATATTGCAGGGCGTTTTCCACAATCAAAAAGAGAGAACCTCTTCAAAAGATTCTCTCTCCCATTTCCTTATCCAATATCCACTTTACAATCAACCCACTCTGAGTCTGAACTTCTGGATTTCCTTCTCGCTGGAGACTCTCTCGATCTCTGCACCGAGACCGGCAAGCTTCACTTCGAAGTCCTCGTATCCACGCTGGATATAAACGATATCATCGACAACCGTAATACCCTCTGCAGCCAGACCGGCGATGACCAGTGCGGCTCCCGCACGAAGATCCGGTGCGCTGACTCTTGCACCGGTGAAACCCTCCACACCATCGATAATGGCGGTGTTGCCTTCAACCTTGATGCAGCTGCCCATGCGGGCCAGCTCATCTACATATTTAAAACGGTTTTCAAAAATACTCTCTGTCACAACGCTGGTACCGCTGGCAAGGGCCAGAACCACAGCGATCTGTGGCTGCATATCTGTCGGATAGCCCGGATACGGCAGCGTCTTGATATGGGTGCGTCTGAGACGCTTATTGGCGATTACACGGATCGCATCATCAAACTCCTGTACCTCACAGCCCATCTCGGAAAGCTTGGCTGTTGTGGCTTCCAGGTGCTTCGGAATAACATTCTTGATCAGCACATCACCCTTTGTAGCGGCGGCAGCCATCATATACGTACCGGCCTCGATCATATCCGGCACGATGGAGTAATGGGTTGCATGAAGCTTCTCCACACCGCGGATACGGATCACATCCGTACCGGCACCCTTGATATTGGCACCCATGGAATTTAAGAAATTGGCTACGTCTACAACATGCGGCTCACGGGCTGCATTCTCAAGGATCGTATAACCGCTGGCCATGGACGCTGCCATCATGATATTGATCGTAGCGCCTACAGATACCATATCCAGATAAATATGCTTACCTGTCAGACCATTTTCCGCTGCGGCACAGATCGAACCTCCGCGGATATCTACGCTGGCGCCCAGAGCCCTGAATCCCTTCAGATGCAGGTCGATCGGACGGCTGCCGATATTACATCCTCCCGGAAGCGGAACCTCCGCCTTTTTATATTTGCCAAGAAGCGCACCCAGCAGATAATACGAGGCACGGATCTTTTTGATAAATTCATAATCTACACTGATATCGCCGATCGTTGATCCGTTGATCCGGACACTGTGACGATCCACTCTGTCAACAACTGCTCCAATCTTCTGGATAGCTTCCAGTAATACATTGATATCCCGGACATCCGGCAGATTTTCAATAAACACGGTCTCATCCGTCATGATGGCCGCAGATAAAATAGCCAGTGCAGAATTCTTTGCACCGCCGATCTCTACTTCACCAACGAGCGGATTCCCACCCTTGATCACATACTGCTCCATAAGAAAAGCTCCTCTGGTTTGATTTTCTCTTTCATTCCCGAGCTGTAAATAAATATATGCACTGCGGATCCCCATCCGCATAAATATCTATAACGGCCCCCTCGGTTTTATCCGTTTCGTAAGAACTGTCTCCCCTGTCTTACAAAATACAAAGTTTTATATACTCCCAGTTATGCCATTGTAACATAAATGCATCTTTTTTTCAATGTTTGCGGGCATATTTAACATTTTTGTCCGATTTATATGGTTTCTCCCCGGGAAATCCGGTACATACCACAACATTCCACAATCATTTTTTCTTTTTCTGCTTTACGCTGTAGCCAAATGTGCCACATCTCTTTCCCAGCGCATAGTATTCCCCATGGGAATACACAATCGGCTGAGCCTTCGAAAGCTCAAACTTTCCACGCTCGTTCATATATTTCTCATCGGCATGCACCGCCACAACCTCCGCAATAAACATATCATGCGATCCCAGATGGCGGACTTCCTTTACCTTACATTCGATATTGACCGGAGATTCCTCAATCAGTGGCGCGCCAACCTCCTTTGCCGGTACGGCCGTCAGTCCTGTGACCTTGAATTTATCCATATCGCGACCCGATTTCACACCACAGTAATCTGTTGCCCATGCCAGCTTTTCTGTCGTCAGATTGATGACAAACTCCTTCGTCTCCATCAAAAGCTGATGCGAATATCGCTCCGGCCGTACGGAAATCGATACCATCGGCGGATTTGTACATACCGTCCCCGCCCAGGCCACGGTGATAATATTGGCCTTATCCCCATCCTGTACTGTCACCATAACAACCGGCAGCGGATAGAGCATATTGCCGGGTTTCCATGTCTGTTTTGCCATTATATATCCTCTCTGAAGCCTGACCTGCAGATCCTGGCTGCATGGTCAGAGCTTCCTGTAACTGTGCATTTTTCACAGTTACCGTTTCTTTTTTATTTACTGCTCCTGCAGCACGCGCATCATAGCCGGGATCAGCTGTTTCTTTCTCGATACCACATGCGGTAAGACCACACTGCTACCCTCACCGGAAATACCGAACGCTTTTTCCACCAGCTCCGGCGCATCCTTACCGCAGAAGATCAGCTCTGTCGTCTCATTCAGTATGCTCGTCAGCATGAAAAAGATCATCTGGATGCCATGCTTGCCACATTCCTGCTCCATATACGGAAGCAGGCGCTTTTTGATCTGCGTAAGCTCATCCGTAGCCATGGAGCTGATCTGTCCCACGCCAAAGCTGGTCTCACCGGCCACAAACTTTTTGAAATCCTGATAAAAGATTTCCTCTGCCGTCTTATCTTTCAGATTGCTTCCAGCCCGGAACATCTCCGCAGCAAAGCTTTCCATCTCAATACCGGCGATCTGCGCCAGATCTCTGGCCGCCGCTTCATCCACTGCCGTACAGGTCGGTGACCGGAACATCAGCGTATCCGACAAAATCGCCGCACATAACAGTCCCGCAATATCCGCCGGGATCTCCGTCGCCTTTTCCCGGAACATCTGGTAAATGATCGTTGCCGTACAGCCCACCGGCTGGTTGCGGAACAGAATCGGCTGCATCGTCTCCAGCGTACCGATCCGGTGATGATCTATGATCTCCAAGATCTCCGCTTCATTGATATTATCCACTGCCTGCGCCAGCTCATTGTGATCCACAAGGATCACCTTCTTTTTCTGGATATTCAACAGATTACGGCGGGAAATCGTACCCACATAATGATTCTTCTGATCCAGGATCGGGAAATCACGGAACCGGCGCTGTCCCATCAACACACGGATCTTATCGGTAAAATCCTGCAGATGGAAGGTCACCAGATTTTCTGACGTCATCAGCGCCCTGGCCGGAATACTCTGGGTGATCATCCGGGCGATCGTAAAGGTATCGTACGGCGAACGGATGATACCGCAGCCCATTTCCTCCGCATATTTTAAGATTACCGGAGAAATCTCCGCATTCAGTCCCACAACAATACATTTGGCATGCATCTCCACCGCACACAGATGATCCTCCGCACGGTTACCGAGTATCACCAGATCCTGCGGCTCGATATATTTTCGCACCAGATCGGGATTGGCCGCGCCGATAAAGATCTTGCCCGCATCAAACAGTGTCTCCCGCTCGCCGACAAGGATCGTACCGTCCAGCGTATCCGCAATATGTCCAAAGGGGGTTCCCGCCTCCGACAGCGCCCGCGGATTCTGGTTCATCATACTGTCCGTGATATCCCCTACCGTGATGATACCCTCCAGATGGTTTTCTTCGTCTGTCAGCGGCAGCGTAACCGCATTTAACTCCTGCATCAGATCCCATGCCTTGCGCACCGAGATCTCCTTGGATACGCCGGGCAGCGGACGGATCTCCATATCCTTTACCTGCGTACCCACATCCGGCAGATACGCCGGTGCTGTCATATGAAAATGCCGGAGCACATATTCTGTCTCCTCATTCATCTGACCGGCACGCTTGGCGACGAACGTACCCTCCTCTGTCTGATTTTTCAGATAGGCCAGCGCGATGGCCGAACAGATGGAATCTGTATCCGGATTTTTATGTCCAAGAATATAAATCCTGTTCTTTTTTCTCATGTAAAGTTCCTCCGTGGGAATAGCTAAACCGTGTTTAAATTTAGCTTATCATAGCATTTTTTCTACAGACGGTCAATTTACACGCTACATTCCACAAAGATGCTTATTTTTCCTGATCTTTCATTTTTTTCTGCAGATTTGCTTCCGGCTCTTATCTTTGCTTTCTGTATATGGTATGATATGAGTAATGTGTCCCGCCACACGCGGGAGATGGGAGGATCAAAATGAGCGAAGAAAATTTAACAATGAAGGATCTGGAGGCCGAGCTGAATCCTTCTCTGGAAGAGGCTGCTGAGAGAAACAAAAAGCTGGCTCAGATCGATGATGAGGATCAGGGTGTATGGGAGAACCTCCTGCAGCTGCAGGAAGAGGACGCTGTCCTTGACGTTACCGTATCCGGCGTTGTCAAAGGCGGTGTGATTGCCATGGTTGACGGCATCCGTGCCTTTATCCCGGCATCCAAGCTGGCCCTCGGCTATGTGGAAAATCTTGAGGATTATCTGAAAAAAGACCTGAAGGTAAAAATCATCGATGTCGTTCCGGAGGAAAAACGTCTGGTGCTTTCCGCAAAGGAGCTGCTGCGTGAAGAAGCAAAGAAGGAAAGAGACGCCAAAATGCAGGCTGTACAGGTTGGTCTGATCACAGACGGTACAGTAGAAACGATCAAACCATACGGTGCTTTCGTCAATATTGGTGACGGCGTTACCGGTCTCTTACACGTATCCCAGATCAGCGAAAAGCGCATCAAAACACCGGAGGATGTTCTTTCCGTCGGAGATACCGTCAAAGTCAAGGTTACCGCTGTCAAAGATGGCCGCATCAGCCTCAGCATGAAAGCTCTTCCGGCTGACACTGAAAAGCAGGAAGAGGAAGAAATCTCCTACGAGCTGCCGAAAACCGAAGAGATCGGTACTTCCCTCGGATCTCTGTTTAAAGGTCTGAAGCTGTAAGCAGACACTTTTCTTTATTTTATGCGTACAAAAACGGCACCGCCGGTATTTGAGGGGTCACTCCTCAACCGGTTGTGCCGTTTTTTATGATAAATCCTGTGTCCCGGCAATCAGCTGCTCCTTTTCCTTTCTGGACAGCCGCTTGATCCGGTATTCCCGACTCATGGCCTCCTCCTTTGTAGGAAATGTTTCAAAATAGACCAGCCGCACTGGCCGCCTTGTTTTCGTATATTTCGCACCTTTTCCCGCATTGTGCGCAGTGATCCGTTTTTCCAGATCATTGGTCCACCCGGTATACAGCGTATGATCGCTGCACTCAACAATGTATGTGAAATTTTTCTCCATAGTATCTGTCCTGTCTATGTAAAGGCTCTGCCCTGCGGCAAAGCCCTTTTATACTAAAGCAATCGACAAAGAACTGTATTTCATCCATATTGAATTGCACCGTAACCTTCGGCCTGTAAAAAAACTCGATTGCGAATTTTCAATATGGTACTTTCTCAATTCTCTTTCTACCATAGTATACTCTGTTTTTTCTGTTTTGTGAATTCTCCCGGGCAGTTTCTCCGGGATCTGGTCTTTTGACCCTTATTCCGCATCTTTTTCAGCAAAATCTGCCGGATCTACGGGATTTCCATCCTTTGTCATGGCAAAGTACAGATGTGTACCCTCCTGCTTATAGTATCTTGTAGGCTCCGCCACTGTGGCGATCGTCTCACCCTCTGTAATTTTATCGCCAACCTTCACTGTCACATCCTGTAACTGGCCGTATACCGCTTCATAGCCATTCCCCAGATTCACTGTCACCGTGTCCCCGGTTTCCGCGCTGGTAAAACATTCCTTTACCGTACCTGCACAGGCAGCCTTCACCGGATCTTTTACCTTTGCCCGAAGCAGTACCGCCGGATTGCACTTATACACATTCAGCGTTGGAAAATATACGGTCTGATCCATACTGTAATCCATAACGATCGCTCCGTTTACCGGCCAGGCCACCGTACTGTTTACACTAAACTGTGGCACAGCTGCTGAAACGGCTGTTGTCTCTTTCTGTGTATCGGTAGTATCTGTTGCTGTCGTATTCTGATCTGTCTTCTTCGTTGTCTCTTCCGCGTTTTCCTGCGCGACATCTACCGCAGATCCGGCCGTCTCCACAGTCTGCGGATCTGTATTTTCTGTTGCACCGCTGCCTTTGGTATTTTCCGCCGTTTCATCCGCTGTAGAAGTTTCCGGCATCTCCAGAATCTTTTTCTCAATACCGTTCGTACTTTCCGCTGTTGTCATCTGTTGATCCGGCATGGTTTTTTCGGTCTTATATAACGAAACTCCGGCTACCACGGCTGTTGCCAGAAGAATACCACCCATTGTCATACGAATCGCTTTGTTTTTGCTCATGTTCTTCACCTCAATCATTGTCTATTGCTTTCATGAAAAGTATTTCCAGATTGAGGGAATCTATACACGTTCTGCCATGATTTTATATCCTGTGTCCAATCTCTGACAAATTGTGCATGACGTCCGTTTTTTTCGTTTTCTTTGTGGATAACTTACCCTATCACTTATTTATTTTGGAAAAAGAAAGGTATATTGCGGATAATAGTACGTCAGAATTTCCTGACAGCTTTTTCCTTCCTCTGCCATCGCTTCACAGCCATACATACTCATGCCATAACCGTGTCCAACGCCAAGACAGGTAAAAATCCAGCGGTCATCCTCCCTCCGTATTGTAAAACAGGACGATGACAGTCCCAAAAGCTCCCGGATCTGATCTCCGGAAATCATCGAATACTCCGTCTGCACATACTGCACATATCCCGCACTGTCTGTTTGTATATCCTGTATATGTATTGCCACACCTGAAGCGGCATCTGTTGGAAAAACCTTATGTTGTATATACGTTTCCGTAAAAGAAAAAATCTGCTGAAAACCGGCGGCTTCCCTGTCCCATGGACTTTCCACAGACACAGCTTCCATCCCTCGTAACCCTACCGTATCATCATCTGCCGTATGGTCCGTATTTTCTTCCAGCAGTAATATCTGGCTGTTTCTGGTCCGCCCTGCGCTGACGCTGTGATATGGCAGGTATATGTCATCTGTTTTCCCTTTGATCTGTACATTTGCCGTCTCCTGTATTGCCTGTGCATACAGCGATTTCTTTTCTATGTATGCTTTTTTCTGTTCAGTCTTCACAGATTCCTGCAAAAGGCTGTACCACTCATTAGCACTATAACGGTTCAATATGTTTCGAAAAACCACCGCTTCCGCTTTCAGAGCCTCCAGCTCCTCATTCTGCGAACTGTTCTGATAGAGCAAAACCATAAGCGCCGTATCCGAAGCCTGGCTGTCTCCCCGCACTGCCATCCCTCCGTGAAAAAAGACTACCAGCAAAACCGGCAGGAAAAAAAATAAGATACCACAAGAGAGTAGATTTTTCATATAGAATGTCCTGTCCCTGTCGTGTGTATCTCAATATATGATAGCTCGTATTTTGTTAGAAGTTGTCCTGTTGGCTCGTTACTCACACAAGCATGAGAAACTTGCACAAAAAAAGAGTCTACAGAAACTCTGTAAACTCTCCTTAGATGAGGCATCGGGGATTCGAACCCCGGACAACTTGATTAAAAGTCTCGTATATCTATTTTTTCGGCTTCCTATAGTACCCCAAAGCACTGTATTTATGGGCGTTTTCACGGCTGCCGTTTGCTTTCTTCGTATATCTTTCCTTTCCTGCTCGTGCCACTGTTAACCAAATGTTAACCAACTGCCGTTTTATGCTTGTTGTAAAAAGGTGTTTTCAAATTCCTTTAATGCTTGGCTATGCAAGTGGCTAATCCACTTGTACGTATACCCCAGCTCATCAGCGATAGTATCGAACGATTTTCCTTGCACATATCTCATGAACAGTATTTCCTCATGCCGATCATCTTTCACATCAAGGATCTGGCCCAGTATCTCCGTCTTTTTCTCCATATACTGCGCTATCATCGCTTCTATCCTCTGCTGCAGATCAACATATTGCCCCACCATAGACGAAATCCTATCGCTCTTTCCGCTTGTCTGTACACGCTCCCCGGCCGTCATGGCACTGATTCCTGTTGCTGCCTGCTTTAATTCTTCCACCTGCCGCATGCACTGCTGTATTTTCCTGTCCAGCTCCCACAACTGGCCTAAATACTCTCTTGCTGTCATGGTCAAATCTCCTCGCCCATTTACCGTCCTGCTGCCGTAAAGCGTTTTTCCTGCCCTCGTACCCTCATATATACGGTTGCACCGGTGCAACTTTCCCCGCTTATATACCTTTCCAAAACCTTACCATTCCTGTCACTCTTTAAGCCATCAGATATACCGGAAACCCTCGCGCGCATATCGTGTATATAAATTCCATCTGCATCATTATATGACAAATAGTATATATCTGCCATCCCGGTATAAATGCAATAATCCTATGCACATTATCGTGTTACATAATTCGGCCAGTCTTGTACAACCTGTTTTTCATGTTGTTCCCTTTATAGTTTGAGTATATAATAGCATGTATAAGAGTCATTCACAGTACCCATAATCCGTAAGGATTGTACAGCCGAATGGCTTTTATTTTTTCGCCTATAAATAATCCAGCCAGCGTTCGGCAGCGTTCATTCCTCAATTTCATGCTTTTTCCAGTTTTCCAGCATTTTCAACACTTTCAAGAATTTTTATGCTTGTAAAAATTGTTTTTTGACCGACAAATCCGACGTTCGTTCGGTACAGATCAGCACAGAAAAAGCCAGATGTGTTTTACACCTGACTTTTTCAAAAGTGGAATGGTTATAGGCAAGTATAACACATTCTTTCTGTTTTTGCTTAGGTACGATCATACCGGTTGCAGCCGGTAAATTATCTGTAATGCCAGTACATTAGGGAAACGCTGATTAATTGACTATACGTCTTTCACCATTGAATTTCGAAGCTATTT
>CAVCMG010000008.1:0-92855 GCA_963603285.1 Ruminococcus bromii | reverse complement strand
ACTAAGGATCTTGTGAGCATTGCGCTCGTGTGGGTTCAAGTCCCATCTTCCGCATGAAACCTCTGATCGAAAGATTAGAGGTTTTTTGCGTGAGCAACGAGCTAAAGTCCATGCTTGCAGTTGCCATACATATGAAAATTTGTGCATATCGACTTTCGTGTCTGGTTTTTAAACACATCTGGATTTTTGCCTGTATACAAAACAACGTTTCCTGCCTACAATGTATAAAAATTGAAGCTATAGAAGGAGGCAGGCATATGCAGGAAGTCAAATCGCCCAAGAAACCGCTGCTGTATTATTATCTGATCGTGCTGGTGGTGATTCTGGTATTCAACATTTTTGTTTCCCCGCTGCTTTTGCAGCATCAGGTCAAGGAAGTGGACTACGGTACATTTATGAAAATGATCGATGATAAGGATATCGGTCAGGTACAGGTGGAGAGTTCACAGATCATTTTTACCGATAAGGAAGAGAAAAATATATATAAGACAGGTGTCATGGATGATCCGACACTGACACAGAGACTGTACGATTGCGGTGCAAGCTTTGAAAAGAACATCGAAAAGACGATGTCGCCGCTCTTAAGCGTATTTCTTACCTTTATCCTGCCGATTCTGATCTTTGCCGCACTGGGGCAGTACATGGGTAAAAAGCTGATGAGTCAGGCCGGTGGCAAGAACGCCATGATGTTTGGCACGGGTAAAAGCAATGCCAAGATGTATGTGCCGTCGACAGAGGGCATCCATTTTGACGATGTGGCAGGTGAGGATGAGGCCAAGGAAAATCTGGCAGAGATCGTAGATTATCTGCACAATCCGGACAAGTATACCGAGGCCGGTGCTTCGATGCCGAAGGGCGTTCTGCTTGTCGGCCCGCCTGGAACAGGTAAGACCATGCTGGCAAAGGCGGTAGCCGGTGAGGCCAATGTGCCGTTTTTCTCCATGTCCGGTTCGGAATTTGTTGAGATGTTTGTCGGCATGGGTGCATCCAAGGTGCGTGACCTCTTCAAGCAGGCTAAGGAAAAAGCGCCGTGTATCGTTTTTATCGATGAGATCGATGCCATCGGTAAAAAGCGTGACGGTCAGATCGGCGGCAACGATGAGCGTGAGCAGACGTTAAACCAGCTGCTGACAGAGATGGATGGCTTTGAAGGCAATAACGGTGTCATCATTCTGGCGGCCACCAACCGTCCGGAATCCCTGGATCCGGCGCTGACCCGTCCGGGCCGTTTTGACCGCCGTGTGCCGGTTGAGCTGCCAGATCTGGCAGGCAGGGAAGCGATTCTGAAGGTGCATGCCCGCAAAATTAAACCGGCGGAGGATGTGGATTTTCACACGATCGCCCGTATGGCTTCCGGTGCATCCGGCGCAGAGCTTGCCAATATCATCAATGAGGCTGCGCTCCGTGCAGTACGTGACGGCCGTACGATCGTTACAGAAGCGGATCTGGAAGAGAGTATTGAGGTGGTCATTGCCGGATACCAGAAGAAGAATGCTGTATTGTCAGATCACGAGAAAAAGGTTGTGGCTTATCATGAGGTGGGCCATGCGTTGATTGCGGCTTTACAGAGCCATTCCGCACCGGTGCAGAAGATTACGATCATCCCCAGAACCTCCGGTGCGCTTGGCTATACGATGCAGGTGGAGCAGGCAGATAAATATCTAATGACAAAGGAAGAAATCGAGAACAAGATCGCCACCTTTACCGGCGGCCGTGCTGCGGAGGAAGTGGTCTTTGGCGAGATCACGACGGGCGCATCCAACGATATCGAGCAGGCGACAAAGCTGGCCCGGGCCATGATCACCCGGTATGGTATGAGCGATGAGTTTGATATGGTTGCCATGGAGACGGTGAACAACCAGTATCTTGGCGGCGACAGCTCCCTTACCTGTTCGGCAGATACACAGAAGCGGATCGATGAGAAGGTCGTGGAGCTTGTGCGTACCCAGCATGAAAAGGCTCGCCGTATTCTCGAAGAAAACCGGGCGAAGCTGGATGAGATCGCCGGATTCCTGTACGAAGAGGAGACGATCACTGGGGAACAGTTTATGGAGATCCTCGAAGGCAAAGGAGGGGAAAAGGCATGAGACATCATTTTTCCGGATTTGGCTGGCTGGAGGGAATCAGTGGACTTTGCCTCTTACTGCTCGGCGTTTTTACCCTGCTGTGGCCGGATAAAGCGCTGACTACCTTTGTGATCGTATATGGTCTGATGGCGGTTGTGATCGGTGTAAAGGATATTGTATTTTATGTCAAAGTGGAGAAGCATACCGGCTTTGGTCCGACGGTAGCTCTGGTTTCCGGTATTTTAAGTGTAATGGCCGGTGTGTCAATCGTGATTTATCCGGATGCCGGAAAATGGCTGCTGTCGCTGTTGTTCCCGCTGTGGTTTATCGCCCACTGTATTTCCCGGCTGTCCCATGTGGGGCATATCCGGGTACTGACAGGCCGGGTATATTACTGGTTTTCCATGATCCTGAATATTTTCGGTATTGTGCTGGGCGTTATGATGCTCATTGATCCGATGGCATCGCTTCTGGGTGTGTCCTATCTGGTCAGCTTTTATCTGATCCTGTTTGGTATCGAGGGTATCATCACCGCCTGCAGCGGTCTGGGCGATCTGTGGTAGAGGGTACTCTATTTACATTTTCTGACAAAAAGTGCATAATGACTGTAGTGTGCAGCCGGGATATGCGTGATGTGCGCATCCCGGCTGCTTTGCATACAATAGAGAAACAGCAGAAAGGAAGAAAAAATATGCCCTGTACAACAATACTGGTTGGTAAAAAAGCGACCTATGATGGCTCCACGATGATGGCGAGAAACGAGGATTCCGGTGGCGGTTCCTTTGATCCGAAAAAATTTATTGTTGTGACGCCGGAGCAGCAGCCGCGTCATTATGTGTCTGTAATCTCGAAGGTGGAGATCGACCTGCCGGACGATCCCATGCGCTATACAGCCATGCCGAATGCCCTGCCGGATGAGGGGATCTGGGGAGAGGCCGGATTTAACGAGTGCAACGTAGCCATGAGCGAGACGGAGACGCTGACAAGCAATTCCCGTGTGCTCGGTGCGGATCCGCTGGTATCGGGCGGTATCGGCGAGGAGGATATGCTGACCATCGTTCTTCCCTATATAAAGAGTGCCAGAGAGGGCGTACTTCGTCTGGGCGCACTGCTGGAACAGTATGGTACATATGAGATCAACGGTATCGGTTTTCAGGATCTGGAAGAAATCTGGTGGCTGGAATCCATCGGCGGCCATCATTGGATTGCCAAGCGTGTGCCGGACGATGCGTATGTGGTGATGCCGAATCAGCAGGGCATTGACAGTTTTGATTTTGTGGATGCCTATGGCGAGAAAAAATCACATATGTGTTCGGCGGATCTGCTTGATTTTATCCGGGAATATCATCTGGATCTGTCCATGGACAGTACGGATCCAGCAGAAAATACGGACTTTGATGTGCGCGGAGCCTTTGGCAGCCATGACGATTCGGATCATGTCTACAATACGCCGAGAGCCTGGTATATGCTGAAAACGTTAAATCCCAATACCTTTATCTGGGAGGGGACGGATGCGGACTTTACGCCGGAGTCGGATTTCCTGCCATGGTGTATGGTACCGGAGCGAAAGATCACGCCGGAGGATATCAAGTACGTGCTGTCCTCCTATTATCAGGGCACGGATTTTGATCCGTATGATAGCCATGCCGACAAGCGGCTGCAGGGCAAGTACCGTCCGATCGGCATCAACCGCAACAATTTTGTGGCCATCACACAGCTGCGCCCGTATATGCCGGAGGAGATCCGGGCTGTTGAATGGATCGCTACAGGCTCGAATGCGTTTAATGAAATGGTACCGTTTTATGGCAATGTCAACACGACGCCGGAATATCTGGCCAATACGACAGCAGAGGTCACCACGGAGAATTTCTACTGGAATAACCGCCTGATCGCAGCGCTGGCCGATCCGCATTTCAATACCTGCAGTATCCACATTGAACGGTATCAGCTGAAGGTACGGTCGCTGGGACATGAGATGCTGCATACGTTTGACCGGGCATACAAAGAGCAGAAACCGACAGATGTGTCTGCATATCTGGAAGCGTGCAACCGGCAGTTTGCGGATATGGCAAAGAAAGAGACACAGAGTTTGTTACAGAAGATTCTGTTTGCTTCAAGCGGGAAGATGAAGAATGCATTTTCACGGTCGGATAATTGAAACCGAAACGGACAGTATAGATATAAAATAGAATATAAAACGAAAATATAAGGGATTGTCTCCGTTTGTGTGGCAGTCCCTTATACTTTGCTTAAGAACAGTATTCAAAAATGATTTCGCCTATTAGAAATACTTCTGAAACCTTATATAAATAAAACATAAGATGAAATTTTGCCCACTGAAAGCCAGTGAAAATTTTATTTGTTTTCATTGCTGTCAGTGAGACTTCGCAGGTGAAGATATACTGTGTTAATGGATATCCCCAGTGCATCAGCAACCTGTTTAATAGAGTTTTTAATAGAAAAAATGCCCTTCTCATTCAGAAGTCGAATGAGTTCTTTGTTCTTGTTTATGGATGAGATAGAAGCATCCTGCAGAATCTGAAGTCTGGCTGATGCAATCGCCTGATGGATGGTGTCGGCTGTGTTGACAGCAAAATGTTCCTGCTCTGTAGGTTCAGAACCTGTGCCGTTGATACTTTCAAGTACCTCTGAAAAAGGAGAATCCAGATACATATTGATACAGAGGATGCCAATTACACGGTCGTTTTCACCAATAACAGGTATAGTGGATGACTTGAGGCGTTCTCCCGTAGAATTGACAGCATTGTAGGAAATATGCGAGTTTGTGACAGCCAGGCCACAATCTTCAATCCTTTTTAGCATATTTAAGGCCAGATCGGTAAGGGGGGCGCCTACAGATCGGCCGGAATGATATCCATTCATGATCTTTACAACGGAATGGTCATAATCTTCCAGACTGTGCAGACTGATCTCATAGACAGAACCGAGATAGATCGAAAGACCTTCGATCATTGCAGCATAAGAGCGCAGAATGGCACGATCTGTTTTTGTAAGCTTCATAGGAACCTCCAGAATTAATATGCAGAGTAGCCGGATTAAAAAATAAGGCGGTGTGTACCTGACATATACAATGAAAAATTTGTTTAACTGTATCATAAAGGGGAAAAAAATACAATAAATGAAGTGGATTTGAGTAAAATAAACAGTAAATAATGAATGAAATATTTTATATTGACGTTAAAAAAATTTAGCCATATAATGAGAAAAATTCAGCGGGAGGTGAAAAAATAATGGAAGAAAAACCTCAGCTCGCACCGGATCATGGTCTGTATCGAATGAAATGGGAATACGAACAGGAAAAGAACTCTTATCCGGATCTTTTGTGCTTTGGGACTGCGGATATGGATTACAAATCTCCGGAACCTTTGCTTGCGGCCCTGCAGGAAGTCCTGAACAGAGGACATCTTGGTTATCCCATGATCCCGGATCGCTATTACAAGGCCATCCATGACTGGCTGAAAGAAATGACAGGGTGGGATGTTGATGCACGATGTTCTGTTTTACAATGTGCGGGTATTTATATGGGTGCAAGTATTGTACTTTCAATTCTGACGAAGCCACAGGACATAGTGACAATTCTCACACCGGTTCATTTTTGCTATAAGGAAATCTTAAAGCTCAATGATCGAAAGGCCATAGAATGCCCACTGGAGCTGTCTGAGAACGGTTACAGAATCAATTATGACCGGCTGGAAGCCTGTTTGGCGAGTGGAAGCCGTCTTTTGTGGCTGTGTAATCCACATAATCCAATCGGGCATGCCTGGAACAGAGAAGAGCTTGAACAGATTTCCCGGCTTTGTCTGAAATATCAGGTCTACATATTGTCGGATGACGTGTACTGCGGACTTGTGTTCCCCGGAAAGAGCTATATTCCGATTGCGTCTCTTTCCAGAGAAATCTCCCGATACACAGTTACCTTGTATTCGACAAGCAAAATATATAATACAGCGGGTCTTCGCCATGCCTGTATGCTTACAGAAAATCCGGAGATCCATAAACAATGCCTGGAATATCTAACAAGATTCGGTATGGACTACGGACAGAATATCATGGGAATTGAAGCAACGATAGCTGCCCTTGGTGCATGCGATACATGGCTGGAATATCTGATGAAACAAATGGCAGAGGCACACGGATTTCTGCAGACATATGTTGCGGAGAATATGCCGCTGTGTAAAGTGATACCTGCAGATTCTTCATATTTTGCATGGATTGATCTTCGGGCGTTAAAGGTACGGCCGCAGATGCTTTCTCATCTGATCGAACAGGAAGTACATATGACAGTAGAAAACGGGTATCCACTTGGCAAAGGTGGGGCTGGTTTTATACGGTTTAATCTGGCCTGCAGTAAAGAACATCTGCAGGAAGGTGCAAAAAGGCTGAAATCATTTTACCAGAAACACATATAACGGGAGGAGAAAATGAAATACAATTTTGATAAGACACCAGATCATCGGAAAAATGCTTCCTATCGATGGGGAATGGAAGATATGCCGGAAAATGTGATCGGTATGGGGACAGCGGATCTGGATTATTTCTGTGCACCATGTATCCGCAGGGCACTTGTTCCAATTGCAGAAGAAAACTGTTACAACTACAGGCAGCATACAAAGGAATATTATGATGCTGTTACTGGCTGGTATGAAAGAAAGTATGGACTCAGAATCGAGAAAGAATGGCTGAGTAATGTTCCGAGCACTATCGGTGCTGTAAGAATGGCTTTGGAAATTTTTGCCAGACCGGGGGATACAATTATTGTACAGACACCCGTTTTCAGTCCGTTAAAATGGGCCGTTGAAGGAGCCGGACAAAAACTGATTGCCAATCCAATGAAACCTGTACATGGACACTATGAGATTGATTTTGAAGATTTCGAGGAAAAAATAAGGACATATCATCCATCGTTGTATCTCATGGTCAATCCACATAATCCTACAGGAAGAGTATTTACCAAAACAGAACTGGAAAGGCTTGTGGATATCTGTTATCGCCATGGTGTAAAAATTGTATCAGATGAGGTGCATTGTCTGGTACTGTATGAAAAAAATGTGCATACACCGATTCTGGCTGTCAATGAAAAAGCGCAGAAAATCAGTATACAGATCGTAAGTTTAAGTAAAGGCTATAATATTATGAGCCTTCCACATGCGATAATTACGATCGCAGACCAGAAGATGAGAAATGCCTGGATGAAGCAGATTGCAGCCTATTCTTTTGGGTATGCCGTAAACAGTTTTGCTATTGCTGCGGTAACCTCTATCATGAAAGGTGAGGCAGATGAATGGATGGAAGAGCTGACGCAGTATCTCTATAAAAATCTGCAGGAAATTCTGAAGTATATTAAGGACTATGATCTGCCGCTTGTACCCTATGTTCCGGAAGGCAGTTTCCTTTTATGGCTGGATTGCAAAGAGGCAGGTATCGGAATAGAACATCTGGATAAATTCTTTATGGATAAAGCGCAGATCCATCTGGATGATGGCGAAGAGAATTTCGGTCAGGATGGCAGAGGCTATGTGCGAATCAATTTTGCTGTGACGAACGAAACACTGAACGAAGCATTGCGACGTCTGCGTGCTGCTTTTGGCAAATAATCACATTTTGAAAGGAGAATTATACGATGGAGAAAAAAGAGAGCAGATCTCTGAAGGAGATCACTGTAGGGCGTGCCATGTTTGGCTTTTTTGCACCGATTCTGGTTTTGATCATTTTGATCGCATTGGGTGCGGAGGTAACTATTGCTGCGTTGGTGGCCTTGTTTGTAATGATCATTTTTTGTCTGTATATAGGCTATGACTGGAACCGGGTTGATGCAGCCATGGCAGAAGGTGTGAAACAGATTGCAACGGCGGCCATGATCATGCTCCTTGTGGGCTGTATGGTGGCAGTATGGATGTCTTCCGGTACGATTCCAGCGCTGTTGTATTATGGCATGAAAATCATTACACCACGTTTGTTTTTACCTATCTGTTTTATTCTGCCGGCTTTTATGGCAGTCTGCGCAGGTACGAGCTGGGGTGCTATCAGTACCATTGGTGTCGTTCTCTGTGGAATGGCTGAGGGACTTGGTATTCCGGTTGCCATGGCAGCAGGTGCTGTTATTTCGGGTGCTTTTTTTGGCGATAAGATGAGTCCGTTGTCTGATACAACGCTTTTGGCGGCTTCATCGTGTGAAGTTCCGTTGTTTACACATATCAAGTCTATGTGGTATACAACGGTTCCGGGTACAATTATCTGTCTGATTATCTATACGATTCTTGGCATGAATGCTTCCGGTCAGATTGACGGTGCACTGGTAAATGAGATATCTGGCGGGTTGTCTGCAAACTTTTATATCAGTCCGCTGCATATTATACCGGTTCTTCTCGTACTGATCCTTTCGGTAAAACAGGTTCCGGCATTTATAGCATTTGGAACAGGTATCGGTGCTGGTATTATCTGGGCTATGATTTTTCAGGGCAGGGGATTTATTGAGAACCTTGGATATATCATGAATGGTTTTTCCATTGAAAGTGGTGTGGAGTCTGTAGATACACTTGTAAATCGCGGCGGTTTCAGCAGTATGTTATCGCTTGTGGGTATTCTTCTGGTTCTGGGTATGCTTAGCGGGCTGTTTTCTGAGTCAGGTGTACTGAATGTGCTGGTAAACAAGCTTTCAAGAAAACTGAATACACCGGGAACTATTATGTTTGGCGTGTGGGTATCCAGCCTGATCATCTGTGTAATCGGTGGCCAATATCCGGCGATTGCCATTCCAGCGGTTGCTTTTAAGGATGTATGCGATGATATGGATATTAATCGTGCGGTATTGTCCCGTACATTGGAAGATGTGGGAACAATGGTGGCCGCTATTATCCCGTGGAGTGCATGGGTTATCGGATATGGTGTTGTACTTGGCGGTGTGACTGTACAGCAGTTTATTCCATATACCTTCCTTCCTATGCTTTGCCCAATTATCGGACTGATCAATAACTTCTTGGGTATTGGTATGTATCGTAGCAATGATGAAGTGAAATATCGTCCATTGTGGAGGAGAAAATAAATAACGAAAAAATGACCGGAAGTTCTGGTAATGCAGAGCTTCCGGTTCTTTTTACATATTAACAATTTTCATTCCTTTGGACGGCTCCGGTGTCATCGGCTCTTTGGCTTTATGGGCAAGGAGCATATCATATACAATATCACTCTGCCAGAAACAGTCCTCTCTGGACAGTGACGTCACAAGGGGGATTGTTCCCTTTTCTGCAATGGCAGACAGCAGCGGGAGAGCGCTCTTGCGGCATCCAAGTACACGCACCTGACGGATAGGTTCCGGCTCTCTTAAATCCAGCAGAATTTCACACAGGGCACGGCGGATGCGGCTGTGTGTGTAGTTTTTGCATTTGACCAGGTCGGCAAATGTAGAAAATGATTTGAAACGGTACTGGTGACGTTTGATCCGTCTGGCCAGATCGGGGGAAACACTGGGGCACAGGCACAGATCTTCTTCGGCCTGCATCAGTATTTTATAGTGCAGAAGCTCTGAAAAATCATTCTCAGACAGAAGCGAATGTTTCTGACGGAGAGAAACAAGTACCGTCTGCATATCGGCCGGGACGGCTTCGGACAGAAAAGAAAGGTCACCACCTCTGGACTGTGCCTTGAACAGCTCCTGCCGGATACTGCTGGCACTGGAAAATCCGCTTTCCTTTACGGGTGTAAAAAGCTTCTGATCGTTGTAGTCCGATCCCTTTCGTTGGATGACGACGGGTTCTATCTGACTGTGACAGCGTTTTAAAGCTTTCAGATATTCAATGCCGAGGATCGCATTCGGAGAAGAGAAAATCTCCGCATGGATTTTCGGGATCGCCGCTGCCCGGGCCTGGGCAAAATTTTGCCCCTGTGCAAGACGCTGCCGGAGTTCGGCCTTATATTCTTTGGACTCCTGTAACAGAAAATCAGCAATCGCAGATAATACTTCCAGATCCTCCGTTTCCGCACCAAAGCTTAATATATCGATAATGCCCAGCCGGTCAAGAATCTCCACGGCACCGCGGGAAAAAATCTCGGCACTGCCGACAGCGTAGGATACAGGAAGCTCAAGAACCAGATCGACACCATTTCGCAGCGCCGCTTCGGCACGCAGATGCTTGTCGCAGATGGCCGGTGTACCGCGCTGGACAAAGGAGCCGCTCATAACGGCTACGATATAATCTGCACCGGTTCTTTCCCTTGTTTCTTCTATATGATAGACATGGCCGTTATGAAACGGATTGTATTCTGCAATGATACCGGCTGTTTTCATGATAACCTCCTGTAATGTTCCTGTTGCTGTTATTGTACGGAAAAATGCACAAGCTGTAAAGGTCCATGACTGGATTTTTCGGTACATTTGACTTGCGAAAGTGAATTTATAGGGGTATAATTTTATCATACGGGCATTTGGCTGGGCCGGATGCCCCTATGGACGGATTATATACGAAAGGAGTCATAAACAATGGGTTTTATTGACACAATCAAAGCAAGAGCTAAAGCAGACATTAAGACAATCGTTCTTCCGGAGACAGAAGACAGAAGAACATATGAAGCAGCAGCACAGGTACTGAAAGAGGGTATCGCAAAAATCGTTTTAGTAGGTTCCGAAGAGGCTGTTAAAAAAGGCAGTGAGGGACTGGATTTGACAGGTGCTGTTATCGTTGATCCGGCTACATCTGACAGAACAGACGCTTACGTAGACAAGCTCGTTGAGCTGAGAAGCAAAAAGGGCATGACACCGGAGCAGGCAAGAGAGATCCTGCTGAACCAGTATCTGTACTACGGCGTTATGATGGTAAAAATGGGTGATGCAGACGGTATGGTATCCGGTGCATGCCACTCCACAGCAGATACGTTAAGACCGTGTCTGCAGATACTGAAAACAAAACCGGGCACAAAGCTCGTATCCGCATTCTTCCTGATGGTAGTACCGGATTGCGAATTTGGTGCTGACGGTACGTTCGTATTCGCAGACAGCGGACTGAACCAGGATCCGAATCCGGAAGAGCTGGCAGCTATCGCAGCTTCCTCCGCAGATTCCTTCAAGACTCTGGTAGAAAAAGAGCCGGTTGTCGCTATGCTGTCCCATTCCACAAAGGGCAGTGCAAAGCATGCGCTGGTTGACAAGGTTGTTGAGGCTACCAAGATCGCCAAAGAGCAGAATCCGGATCTCAAGCTTGACGGTGAGTTCCAGCTGGATGCCGCTATCGTTCCGAGTGTAGGTGCTTCCAAAGCTCCGAACAGCGATGTTGCAGGTAAGGCAAACGTCCTGATCTTCCCGAACCTGGATGCAGGTAACATCGGTTACAAGCTGACACAGAGACTGGCCAAGGCAGAAGCTTACGGCCCGATCACTCAGGGTATCGCGGCTCCGGTCAATGACCTGTCCAGAGGATGCTCCGCTGAGGATATCGTTGGTGTTGTTGCCATCACATCCGTACAGTGCCAGGCTGCCAAATAGTCCGGTTACATAGAAAGGTTCATATATCCTGCAGGATCTGCAAAAAACAGATCCTGCAGGATGTTATATAAAAAAGATATAAAAATCAGGAGGATTTTTACAATGAACGTATTAGTTATCAACTGCGGTAGTTCTTCACTGAAATATCAGCTGATCGACTCCGAGAGCGAGAAAGTACTGGCAAAGGGTCTTTGCGAGAGAATCGGTATCGACGGACGTCTGACATACCAGAAAGCCGGTCTTGACAAAGAGATCACAGAAGCTCCGATGCCGACACATAAAGAAGCCATCAAGATGGTACTGGATGCCCTGACAAATGAGAAAACAGGCGCTATCAAGAGCCTGGCTGAGGTTGGTGCTGTAGGTCATCGTATGGTACACGGTGGTGAGAAATTCACCTGCTCCGCTATTATCAATGACGAGATGATCAAAGCTGTTGAGTCCTGCAATGATCTGGCTCCGCTGCACAACCCGGCAAACCTGATCGGTGTTAACGCATGTAAAGAGCTGATGCCGGATGTACCGATGGTTGGTGTATTCGATACCGCTTTCCATCAGACAATGCCGAAGGAAGCTTACCTGTATGGTCTTCCGTACGAATATTATGAGAAATACGGCGTTCGCCGTTACGGTTTCCACGGAACCAGCCACAGCTTCGTATCCAAAGAGGCTGCCAAATTCCTGGGACTGGATATCAACAATTCCAAGATCATCGTTGCTCACCTTGGTAACGGTGCTTCTATCTCCGCTGTTAAAGACGGCAAATGTATCGATACTTCCATGGGTCTGACACCTCTGGCTGGTCTGGTTATGGGTACCCGTTGTGGTGATATCGATCCGGCTATCATGGAGTACATCGCAAAGAAAGAGGATCTGGACATCGCAGGCGTTATGAACGTTCTGAACAAGAAATCCGGTGTACAGGGTATTTCCGGTGTATCCAGCGACTTCCGTGATCTTGAGCAGGGTATGGAAGAGGGCAACGAGAGATGTAAAGACGCACTGCAGGTATTCTGCTACAACGTAGCCAAATACATCGGTGCATACGCAGCTGCCATGAACGGTGTTGATGCTATCGCCTTCACAGCAGGTATCGGTGAGAACGCTCCGCTGGTACGTGAGTGGGTTCTGGATCGTCTGGGCTATCTGGGCGCAGAGCTTGACAAGGAAGCTAACCAGAAACGTGGCGAGAACAACCTGATCTCCACAGCGGCTTCAAAAGTTAAAGTTGCCGTTATCCCGACCAACGAAGAGCTGGCTATCTGCCGTGATACTGTAGCACTGGTAAAATAATCGCTTTTCTTTCGGAAAGATGAGGTAATATTGCTCCGTACGGTGCAGGCCGTACGGAGTTTTCGGTTTTTCTTGTAAAGTATCAAGAAAAATTACTTGACAAAGCGAAAAACTGACGCTATACTAATCAAAGTGTGATTAGGAGACGATTATGCTTATTGATCTGACAAAGATTTTATCTCAGGAAAATATGACACAGGAGATCGAAGCTCCGCTGGAGCTGACGCACTTTAAACGTGCAAAGGGTGAGCAGTATAAGCTCATTGAGAAGTCACCTGTGCAGCTTAGTATTACACATGAGAAAGATCAGGTGCTTCATATTACCGGACAGTGTTCGGTGACAGCAACAGCGGCCTGTGCCCGTTGCCTGACGCCTGTCAGAGTGGCTATCGATCTGGACTTTGAGCATCGTGTGGATGTGATGCATCTCGACGAAGACGAAGATGAGTCTGAGATGATAAACTGTATCACGGAAGAAAAATGTCTGGATGTCGACCGACTGGTGCATAATGAGATTCTTATCCATTGGCCGCTTAGAGTGCTCTGCAAGGAGGACTGTAAGGGTATCTGCACCGTATGCGGGCAGGATCTGAACAAGAGGCAGTGCTCCTGCAATCAGGAAAGTCTTGATCCGCGCATGGCAGCATTCAGAGAAATATTCAGTAATTTTAAGGAGGTGTAGTAATGTCCATCTGTCCAAAGAATAAATCATCCAAAGGTAGAAGAGATAAGAGAAGAGCAAACTGGAAAATGAGCGCTCCGAATCTTGTTAAGTGCAGCAAATGTGGCGCCCTGATGATGCCGCACAGAGTTTGCAAAGCTTGCGGATCCTACAACAAAAAAGAAATCATCGCTCAGGACTAATTGGCGATACGAAAAATGGCAGACGTATGTCTGCTGTTTTTTTTCTTAATGTACAGGAAAAAGCTGCCAGATGGCAGCTTTTTCCTGTATGTAATCCTATTCGTTTGTCTTAACCAGTGTTTTCACTTCCATGCCATTCACTTCCACATGGTCATCGACGGCGATCACAAGGCACTGGCGGCCATCGACCATCTTTGTCTCGATCTGACCGGTACATTCGGGATCGATCTGGATGCGGATGTGCGGTGTTTTGATCTCGAACTTTTTCGTATTGGTCAGGTTGGCGGCCTGCAGGGAGGTCTGTTCGCCGATGGCTTCGTCGTAACAGGTACTGAAGGTTTCGAGCTGTTCATCGGTTACGCCGCTGTCCTCGAGGATACGCTGTACCTCCGGTTTTGTGAAGGTCAGGGGATCCGGGGATTCCTTGGTATCAGCCACCAGCAGGGAGATATTTTCATAGACGGATTTGACCGTTTCATAATCGGCTTCTTCACCGAGGGAGGTTTCCAGTACAGCCATAAAGGTTTCCTGCTGTGTTTTCGGGGTCATGGGCTCTGCGGCACCGAAGACGTTTTCCACCAGAGCATCCTGGATATCCTCCGGTTTCTTCTTGAAATACAACATGGCATGCAGGTCGGTGCTACGGTCGTTAAAGGCCGGGAAGAGGAAACCGGTGATCGGCATTTCGACTAGCCAGTCGCGGATATGGTCTTCCATACAGTTGGTCTCGGCATTGTAGGAGAGACAGGCCTTGGACATCTTGACCGGACAGATGCTGCATAAGAGGTAGGTGTAGACCTCTTCGGAAGCATCATCAAGATCGAGACTGTCGGAGGTCTTGCCAGGAACGTCGTATACGGAATGGGTCAGGGTAATGTAATAATTTTCAGCGTAATCAAAGTTTTCGATGATCTTGTCAAAAAACTCATGGACAAGGGTCTCATCGTCCAGACCGGTATTGCGCAGGCGGTAGAGAAATTCCTGTGTACCGCCCTCCATTTCCTGGGCGAGAGGAAATTCAAGATTCAGAAGATTTTTGCCAAGCGTGCCGCCCAGCGTACGCTTGAAAATATCAAAATACTTAAATTCTTCCTCCTCCGGCAGGGAGAGAAAGGCTTCCTTGGTTTCGAATTTTTTATTCTTTTCATGATCGACGTAGCAGCCCCAGATCTTTGTGGCTGTACAGTTATTCGGGGTAAAATGGCGGCGGA
Source organism: Ruminococcus bromii (assembly GCA_963603285.1). Lineage (GTDB taxonomy): Bacteria > Bacillota > Clostridia > Lachnospirales > Lachnospiraceae > UBA11957. The sequence continues at coordinate 77,925 of CAVCMG010000008.1, read as the reverse complement.
TCTCCGCGATTTCCTTTTTATTCATAGTATCACTCTTTCTGTAAAATTTGGTAGCCCGGATGGGCAGATGCACCTATTATACTGTATTTTCGGGCATAGTTCCAGAAGAGATTCAGTCATGCAGGAAGAAAAGGTGCACAGGCGGGAGGTTTACAGAAGAACGGAAATTTTGTATGATAAGACAGAATATAAACAGCTGGTCAATGCTTTGTGGACCGGCCGGATATCATAGATGTGCGGAGTGCTTACAGATGGCTCCGGGAAAGGACGATACATGGATACAAGAGAAGTTCTGGAACGATTTAAGGAAGGAAAGCTGTCACTGGACGAGGCCGAAAAGTTTTTCCGGCAGGAGCCCTTTGAGGATATGGAGTATGCCAAGCTGGATATGCACAGGAAGGTGCGTTCTGGTTTTCCGGAGGTGATCTACTGCAGCAATAAGGCGGACGACCATTTGCTGCACATTGTAAAGCGTTTGTATGAGGCGGATGGCTGTGTGTTTGGTACGAGAGCCAGTGAGCACCAATACGAGCTGGTCAAAAAGGAGATCCCCGAGATCCAGTATGATTCGATCTCCCGTATTTTAAAGATCCTGCCGGAGCAAAAAGAGGAGCTGATCGGCCGGATCGCGGTATGTACGGCGGGAACAGCGGATATTGCGGTGGCTGAGGAAGCGGCGCAGACGGCGGAGTACTTTGGCAGTAAGGTGGAGCGCGTATACGATGTGGGTGTGAGCGGTATCCACCGGGTATTGTCAAAGCTGGATGTGATCCAGAGTGCCAACTGTGTGGTTGCTGTGGCCGGTATGGAGGGCGCGCTGGCCAGTGTGCTGGGCGGTCTGGTGGACAAGCCAGTGATCGCTGTGCCGACGTCAGTCGGGTATGGCGCAAGCTTCCATGGCCTTTCGGCGCTTCTGACCATGATCAATTCCTGTGCCAACGGGATTTCCGTGGTCAATATCGACAATGGCTACGGCGCAGGGTATATAGCAACACAGATCAACAGACTGGCGGTGAACCATTATGAGTAGAATGTTTTATTTTGAATGTTTAAGCGGTATCAGTGGCGATATGACGGTGGCGGCGCTTCTGGATCTCGGCGCGGATCGCGGGGCGCTGGAACGCATGTTAAAAAGTCTGCCGGAGCAGAATTTCCGGGTGGAGATCAAAAGAGTACAGAAATCAGGGCTGGATGCGTGTGATTTCGATGTGCTTCTGGATGCGGCGCATGAAAATTACGATCATGATATGCAGTGGCTGTATGGAAAAAATGCTGACACAAACCACTGTGCAGAGCATGTACATACAGAAAAAGAGCATGCACATGGGTACAGCCATTCACACGCGTATGAAGAGGAACAACATGAGCATACACATGCCGAACATATGCACAGTGATGCGGTACATGAAGTACATTCCCATGCCCATTCTGCTCATGGCGGCCACACCCACAGCCACAGAGGTTATCAGGATGTGATGGACATCATCGAAAAGGCATATATGACAGATAATGCCCGCGCGCTGGCCGTGCGGATATTTACGATCCTTGGTGAGGCAGAGGCAAAGGCCCATGGCACGGATCTTGCCCATGTCCATTTTCATGAGGTGGGAGCGATCGATTCCATCGTGGATATTCTGTCGGTCGCTGTATGTGCGGACAGTCTGGGGATAGATAAGGTGATCCTTCCGGCTTTGAGTGAGGGACAGGGAACGGTGCGCTGCCAGCATGGTCTGATGCCAGTTCCCGTACCGGCGGTGGCCGCAGTGGCCGAGGCGTACGGACTGCCGCTTCACTATACCGGTGTGTGTGGCGAGCTGGTGACACCGACAGGTGCAGCGATCGCGGCATGCTTCCGGGGTGCGGACAGGCTGCCGGATACCTACCGGATTGTGCAATGTGGTATCGGTGCAGGTAAGCGGGAGTATGAGCTTCCGGGTATCCTGCGGATCATGGAGATCGAGACTGCAGAGGATACAAAGGATACAAAGGATACGGTCTGGAAACTGGAATCGGATATCGACGATTGCAGCGGCGAGGCGCTTTCCTACTGTATGGACTGCCTGCTGAAGGCGGGCGCGAGAGAGGTACATTATCTGCCGATCTATACCAAGAAAAATCGTCCGGCCTACCAGTTGCAGGTGATCTGCACGGAGGAACTGCGGGAAACACTGGAATTGATTATTTTCCGTGAGACGACAACGATCGGTATCCGCCGCTGCCGGATGGAACGTACAGTGCAAGAGCGTAAGATCCGGCATATGGATACCCCCTGGGGGCAGGTGCATATCAAGGAATGCCGCTTTGGACAGCAGGTGCGGCGCTTCCCGGAATATGAAGATGTGGCGGCCATCTGTAAAAGAACCGGAGAAGCCTTTCCGGAGGTGTTTGCCCGGATCCAGGCGCTGGCGTCTGCTTTTGAGGAGCCTGAGGCGTGAAAAACATAAGAAAAATATGCAGAGTATTTTGGCTGTTTCTGGCCATACTGTGGATGGGCGCTGTTTCCTGCCGGGCTGATGCAAAAGGAACGCAGGATGATCTGCAGTTTCTGACCGGCAATGCGTCCTTAAAGGATGCGGACGCCTTTGTCTTTGTGATCCAGGGAGACGGCTTTAAGGAAGAGGAAAGAGACAGCTTTTTTGCCGCGGCAAAGGATACGGCAGCGTATATCCTGTCCACTTCGCCATGGCAGGAAAATAAGGAGCTGTTTAAGTTTTATGCGCTGTTTGAAGCATCCGCCGAGTCCGGGGCACAGGGGGAGCAGGCGGCCACGCAGCAGGAAGCGCAGGCGGACAAAAGGGATACCTTTTATCACAGCAGCTACTGGACGGACGGTGTGCAGCGGCTTCTGGCCCTGCCGGAGGAAGAGGAACAGAAGGCACAGCTGATCGCCAGACAGTTTGTGCCGGATACCGACGCCTGTATCATTCTGGTCAACAGTCAGACGTACGGCGGCAGCGGCGGCGGTGTGTGTGTGGCCTCGCTGCATGAGGATGCCATGCAGATTGTTCTGCATGAGCTTGGTCATACGATTGCCGGGCTGGGAGATGAATACTGGCCGGGGGCAGAGCAGATGACAGAGACGCCCAATACGACAAAAGAGTCGGATCCGGCGCTGGTGCCCTGGGCGGAGCTGGTCGGAACGGACGGCATCGGCGTGTATCCCTTTCCAGAAAGTGACAATACGTGGTACAGGCCCTCAGATACGTGTAAAATGCAGACACTCGGCAAAGACCATGACTTTTGCGCGGTCTGCAAAAAGGCCCTTACAGCGGCGTTTACGGCGCATAGCAATGCACAGGCATTAAAGAATCTGCGGATACAGAAGATGCTGTTGCGGCGGGGTCTGCCAGCCACAGTTATATTGCTGCTGGCGGGCGGTACAGCCTTACAGATCAGAAAAAAGAAAAAAATTGAAAAAAAGGATTGACAAATACCCTGTGGGGGTATATTCTTGCAATTGTAAGAAATACCCCCACAGGGTATAATAATATGCGGAGGAGACATACTATGGATGAAGAAAAATGCTGTTGCTGTAAGAAAAAGCACAGAGAGGACAAGGAGTACAGAGATCTTCTGAACCGCCTGAAACGGATCGAAGGCCAGATCCGTGGTATCCAGAATATGTTGGAGGAGGATGCCTACTGTATTGATATCGTACGGCAGGTATCGGCAGCCAATGCCGCATTGAACAGCTTTAACAAGGTGCTTCTGGCAAACCACATCCGTACCTGCGTGGCGGACGATATCCGCAGCGGCAAGGATGACAAGATGGACGAGCTGGTATGCACGATACAGAAATTGATGAAGTAAGGAGTGATACTATGCAGCACTATACAGTAACGGGTATGACCTGTGCTTCCTGTGTGGCCCATGTGGAAAAGGCCGTGCGCGCCGTGGACGGTGTGACGCAGGTCAGCGTAAGCTTATTGACAAACAGTATGCAGGTAGAGGGCAGCGTATCTCCGCAGGCCGTGATCAAGGCTGTGGAGGATGCCGGATACGGTGCCAGCGAACGGGGCGCTAAAAAGTCCGCAGATACAGCTTCCGGCGTATCGCTGGACAGTCTGAAGGACACCGAGACGCCGAAGATGAAAAAACGTCTGATCGCGTCCGTGCTTTTGCTGTGTCCTCTGATGTATATTTCGATGGGGTTTATGATGTGGGGCTGGCCGCTGCCGCCGTTTCTGGCAGACAGTCATGTGAATATGGCGCTGGCCCAGATGCTTCTGACCATCATCATTATGATCGTCAATCAGAAATTCTTTGTCAGCGGTACAAAGAGCCTGCTGCACAAGAGTCCGAATATGGATACGCTTGTCGCACTTGGTTCGGGTGCAGCCTTTGTATACAGTACGGTTGTGACCTTCCTGCTGGCGTATTATCTGGAAACCGGCGATCATGAAACAGCGATGCAGTACATGCACGGCCTGTATTTTGAATCCGCAGCCATGATCCTGACGCTGATCACCGTGGGCAAGATGCTCGAGGCCCGTTCCAAGGGAAAGACCACGGACGCATTAAAGAGCCTGATGAAGCTGGCTCCGGAAACTGCTGTTGTATTAAAGGACGGACAGGAGGTTGAAGTACCGGTCAGTGAAGTACAAAAAGGTGATCTGTTTATCGTACGTCCGGGTGCGAGCATACCGGTGGACGGTATTGTCCGGGAGGGAACGAGTGCCGTTAACGAGGCAGCGCTGACCGGCGAGAGCCTTCCGGTGGATAAGGAGCCGGGCAGCACGGTGGCTTCCGCAACAATGAACCAGTCCGGTTTCCTGACCTGTGAAGCGACCCATGTCGGTGAAGATACAACGCTGTCCAAGATCATCCAGATGGTCAGCGATGCGTCTGCAACAAAGGCCCCGATCGCCAAGATCGCTGATAAGGTATCCGGTGTATTTGTACCGATCGTTATTACGCTGGCGCTTCTGACCATGGTGATCTGGCTGATCTCCGGTGCAAGCTTCGGCTTTGCCATCGGAAAAGGTATCGCGGTGCTGGTTATCAGCTGCCCGTGTGCGCTGGGTCTGGCTACGCCAGTGGCGATCATGGTCGGCAACGGTGTGGGCGCCAAGAATGGTATCCTGTTTAAGACGGCCGCTTCTCTGGAAGCAGCCGGTAAGAGCCAGGTGATCGTGCTTGACAAGACCGGTACGATCACAGAGGGTCGTCCGGAGGTTACGGATATCTATCCGGCAAAGGGCAGTGACGAAGCTTCCCTGATCGAGACGGCAGCCGCACTGGAGGCTTTCAGTGAGCATCCGCTGGCGCGTGCCGTGATGACCTATTGTACAGAAAAACAGATCTCCTATGCCCAGGCGACCGATTTCCAGGCAGCGCCGGGCCACGGACTGTACGCTACGGTGGACGGCAGTGTCTGCTACGGCGGCAGTGTGAAGTATATTTCCGGCCTGACGACTGTGCCGGAGGATGTGAAACGACAGGCAGAGCAGTATGCCGGTGAGGGTAAAACCCCGCTGTTATTTGCAAAAGAAGGAAAGCTACTGGGTATCATCGCTGTAGCGGACGTTATCAAAAAGACCAGTCCGCAGGCCGTAAAAGAGTTGCAGAATATGGGTGTCCGCGTCATTATGCTGACCGGTGATAACGAGCGCACAGCCAGAGCCATCGCTGCCCAGGTGGGTACGGACGATGTGATCGCCGGTGTGCTGCCGGACGGCAAGGAAGCCGTGGTACGTTCCTTCCAGGAGCAGGGTTATACCGTAGCCATGGTCGGTGACGGCATCAACGACGCCCCGGCACTGACAAGGGCCGAGACAGGTATTGCGATCGGCGCAGGTGCCGATGTGGCTGTGGATGCGGCAGATATCGTACTGATGAAATCCGATCTTCTGGATGTACCGGCGGCCATCCGCTTAAGCCGCAGCGTCCTGCACAATATCCATGAAAATCTGTTCTGGGCGTTCTTTTACAACTGTATCGGTATTCCGCTGGCAGCGGGCGCTTTATATCCGGCGTTTCATCTGTCCCTGAATCCGATGTTTGCTGCGGCAGCCATGAGTCTGTCCAGCTTCTGTGTCGTATCCAATGCGCTGCGTCTGAATCTTTGCAGGATCTACGATGCGCATAAAGATAAAAAATTAAAGCATCAGGCAGTTCTGTCTGAAAACCATGTATCCAGAGAGGAGAAGACAACCATGACAAAGACAATCAAGATCGACGGTATGATGTGCGGCCACTGCGAGGCTCATGTGACAAAGGCCCTGATGGCTATCGACGGTGTGACCGCTGTAGAAGCCAGCCATGAGAAAAAGCAGGCCGTAGTGACCATGGAAAAGGAAATCCCGGAGGAACTGTTCAAAAAGGCAGTGACCGACTGCGATTACACCTATATAGGGATGGAGTAAGCCGTGATCGAACGGGTAGATATCGGCCATATGCAGAACTACAATCTGCGGGACAAGCTGGAGATCAAAAAGCGCTATACCGGAAGCTATAAAGGGATGCGCTTTCTGCTCCGCCCCGTAGGGGAGAGTAAGGAAGAGGCGGAGTTTGAAGCCTTTACCTTCCCGGAACCCTACAATTTTGAGCATACAGCCGAAGAAAAAAAGACAAGAAAGACCTTCCCCTACAGTGAGGAGGGGCTCGACCAGATCCACGCCTGGCTCAATGCCCAGTACGAAGAAAGAGAAGAGTACTGGACGAAGGCCTTAAAAGGCGGTCTGATGGTCGATGAGGATTAAAATGCAAAAAAAGCACAGGACTTTCTGATGTGAAGGAAAGTCCTGTGCTTTTTGTCGCTGTCATGCAGGTAACAGTCATTACTGCTGCGGTTTCTTTTTCGCCTTGGGGCCGCGCTTTAACGGTTCCTGCACTTTGAGAATCTGCGGACGCTCGAGCAGGTCGTCGATAGATATCTGATAGTAAGCTGAGATGTGGCGGAGGGCGTCCAGGGTCGGGATGCGTATGCCGGTCTCATAATTCAGGTAAGTATGACGTGAAAATCCCAGCTCCTTGGCCAGATCGGCCTGGCTGATGCGGTTTTCCACACGCAGATCGTGTAAATTCTTCTGCAGAATCGAGTAGTCAAATGTCATAGTGCCACCTCCTTTTTGCGTCAGTATAACACAAGATTTAAAAAAGTGAATATATTTTTTTGATTTTCACAAATTTTTAATGATTGGGCATGGAATTGCACACTATACTGTTGCATATCCCGGTACATAATAGAAATGCTGTTGTACACAGAGGAAATGTCATGCTATAATAAAAAAGATTATGAGATTTATACACCCTATGATATATAGACTAAAGAATGGAGGCAGACTATGGAAAGACATGCATTTGCTATGAAAATCAAAGAAGGTATGGGCGGTGAATACCGCGCCCGTCTGGGTAAGATCTGGCCGGATCTTAAAGAAGTCCTGGACATGAGCGGGATCAGTAATTTCAGCGTATGGAATGTAGACGACATGCTGTTTGGCTACTGTGAGACAGACGGCGATTATGAAATCGACGGTAACGAGAGAGAAATGCTGGAGACTTATGATAAATACCTGTCTGAAACCTATGACTGGATCTCCACACCGTGGAAGTCCATGCGCCTGATGTACCATGATTTCGGTATCGTGCGTCAGGACAAGGAAATGATCCGCCACCGCGTATTTATCACAAAGCTGGTGCCGGGTTCGGAAGAGGAGTACAAGAGACGTCATGACGCGCTGGTAGAGGCCAGAAACGGCCAGGTAGATCCGGGTCCAGACAGCAATTTCTCCATCTGGTCTGCCGGCGGTTATATTTTCGGCTACGATGAGATCGATACCAGCATGGAACATCCGATGACAGAGGAAGAAAAGCAGTCGACGATCGCCTGGGAGAACAATATGCTGAATATCATGAGCTGGCTGACCGATGATGTGGACTGGATCACCGGCGAGCATCATGGACATATCGTATGTGTCTGCCACCATGCATGATAAGAAAGAGGTGACCATATGATTTCGTCAGGCACGGTCTTTAAGGGCAGATACGAAATCATCGACGAGATTGGCCGGGGCGGTATGGCTGTTGTCTACCGTATCATGGATCACACCCTGCAAAAGCAGGCAGCGCTCAAAATGCTCAAGGATACCCTCGAAAAAGACGAGAGTTACCTCAAGCGCTTTATCCGTGAGGCACAGGCAGCGGCCAAGCTGACCCATCCCAATATTGTCGATGTATATGACGTCGATCATGACCAGGGACACTGGTTTATTGTCATGGAGCTGATCGATGGCGTGACACTCAAGCAGTATATCCAGAACAAGGTCCGTTTAAGCAGCACGGAATGTATCAGTATTTCGATGCAGGCGGCGGATGCTTTAAGTACGGCACACAAGGCCGGAATTATCCACCGGGATATCAAGCCGGACAATATCATCATTACCCGGGAGGGCAATGTCAAGATATCGGATTTCGGTATCGCAAGGATGCAGACCTCGGATACGATGACGATCGATGCCTGTGGTTCCGTATATTACAGCTCGCCGGAGCAGGTGCGCGGCGGCTATTCCGACCAGCGGACGGATATCTATTCGCTCGGCGTGACCATGTATGAGATGTGCACAGGCAGACTTCCCTTTGTTGGCAAGTCCGTTGTGGAGATCGCCATGCACCATATGGAGGGCAAGGTGATCCCGCCGCAGGATATGTACGACGATATCCCGGCACATCTGAATGCAATCATATTAAAGGCCATGAGCCGCCGGATGGATGACCGTTACCAGAGTATGGATGAGCTGGTGCGGGATCTGAAAAGCTGTATCAAGGATCCGGAAGGAAACGGTACGGTGGACACAGCGGCGCAGGATGCGGCGGGCAAGACGATGATCTTTTCCCACGGTCAGGTGGCCCAGATTGAGAAGGAAATGCTGAAAAAAGACAAAAAAGAAAAAAAGGCCAGAAAAGAAAAACCGGTACGCCGTGAAGAAGAGCCGGCCCCGGTCAGAAAGAAAAAAAAGAAAAAGAAAAAAGATACCTATACAGAAAAAGAAAGAGCCTATGATGCCTACGATGATGATGACGAGTACGAGGAGCCGGAGGTGGCCGCAGGTCTGCAGAAGGCGCTCAATATCGGTTTGATCATCGTGATCCTGATCGTGATCCTCTTTGTGCTGGAATTTGTATTCTCGGCGCTGGGTATGTTTAAAGGCATCACACAGTATCTGCCGTCTGTGAATCATTTCGGGGAATGGTTAAGCCGTATCTCCGAAAAGCTCAACAGCATGAATATCGGTAAATATCTGGGCGATGGCTTTACGAGGATCCTGGAGATCTTTAAACGGTAAGCATACCGAAAAGTTTTCCTTTTTTCACAGAACAGACAAATTCATCTGTTACAGTGATGCAAAGAAAACAAGACGAAGGATAACGTCAGACGGGAGGCATAAGTTATGCAGGATATAAAGATCATGGTGGTAGATGACGAGAGCCGTATGCGAAAGCTTGTCCGGGATTTCCTGACAAGGGAAGGTTTTCAGGTGATTGAGGCGGCAGACGGCGAGGAGGCTGTGGATCTTTTTTATGAAAATAAAGATGTGGCACTGATCATTCTGGATGTGATGATGCCGAAGATGGACGGCTGGCAGACCTGCCGGGAGATCCGGGCAGAGAGCAAGGTGCCGATCATCATGCTGACAGCCAAGGGTGATGAGCAGGATGAGTTAAAGGGCTTTGATCTGGGCGTGGATGAGTACATTTCCAAGCCGTTCAGCCCCAAGATCCTGGTGGCCCGTGTGGAGGCGATTCTGCGCCGCAGCGGCAAGGGTCAGGAGGATCAGCTGCTGTCTGCCGGTGGCATTGAGATTAACAAGACGGCCCATGAGGTCAGTGTGGACGGCAAAAAGATTGAGCTGAGCTTCAAGGAATTCGAGCTTTTAAGCTATTTTCTTGAGAATCAGGGCATCGCGCTTTCCAGAGAAAAGATCTTAAACCATGTATGGAATTATGACTATTTCGGAGACGCCCGTACGATCGATACCCATGTCAAAAAGCTCAGAAGCAAACTGGGCGACAAGGGTGATATGATCCGTACGATCTGGGGCATGGGCTACAAGTTTGAAGTGGAGTAGGCCATGAAAGAGAAAAAGATATCCGGTAAAACAAGGATTCCTGTAAAACATTCGATCCGTACCAAGCTGGTTCTGGCGACGATCTGCATGGTCTTTATGATCATTGCCGGAGGGGTCTGCCTGAATCTGATGTTTATGGAACGGTATTATACGAATCATAAGGGTGATTCTCTGAAGGAGGCCATGCATCTTCTGGAAAATATAGATTTCACCACGCTGGAGCAGTCGATGACAGAAAGTGCTGATCCGGAAGGAATGCCAGAGGATGAGGCCTCCGAACAGTTAAAGCAGTACTGCGAGTCAAACAATCTGCTGTATCTGGTCATGGATGCCGATCAGAATGTGGTCAGCACGAACCAAAAGGAGCGGGACGCCAGTAAGATCGGCGGTCGTCTGTTTGGCTATAATGCAGGTATTGATAAGGCAAAGCCGGAGATCATCGAGCAGACGTCTTTATATACATTGCAGAAGAACAGCGATTTTTTCAGCAAAGAAATGTATATGGAGCTGTGGGGACAGCTGCCAAGTGGCTACAGCTTTATAGTCCGTACGCCGGTGGCCAGTATCAAGGAAAGTGCCAGTCTGGCCAACAGCTTTTATCTGATCATTGGATTGGGTATGGCGGTTCTCTGGGGAATTATTGCCTGGTTCTGGGTCAGACGGTTTACGCGGCCGGTGCAGGAGCTGACAGAGCTGTCGGAGCGTATGTCAAATCTGGATTTTGAGGCCCGCTACACCAGCGGTGGTAAGGACGAGATCGGCATCCTTGGCAAGAATTTCAACCGCATGAGCGATCAGCTGGAAAAGACGATCTCCGAGCTGAAATCCGCCAATCTGGAGCTGGAAAAGGATATTCAGAAAAAGGAAGAGATCGACGAGATGCGAAAGGAATTCCTTTCCAACGTATCCCACGAGTTAAAGACACCGATCGCCCTGATTCAGGGTTACGCGGAAGGTCTGATCGATAACGTCAACGATGATCCGGAGAGCCGGGCTTTCTATGCGGATGTGATTGTGGACGAGGCCCACAAGATGAATGAGATGGTCAAAAAGCTGCTGTCTTTGAACCATCTGGAATTTGGCAACGATCCGGTGGAGATGGACTGCTTTGATCTGACCGCGCTGATCCGGGGTGTTTTACAGTCTTCAGGGCTTCTGATCGAGCAGAAGGGCGTACAGCTGAAGCTGCACCAGACGGAGCCTTTATACGTCTGGGGCGATGAATTCCGCGTCGAAGAGGTGATCACCAATTATGTGTCTAATGCACTGAACCATATCGAGGGAGATAAGATCCTGGATATCCGCTGCAAGGTGGAAAACGGTATTGTGCGGACGTCGGTATTTAATACCGGCCAGCAGATTCCTGAAGAGGATATTGACAAGATATGGATCAAGTTTTATAAAGTAGACAAAGCGCGTACCAGAGAATACGGTGGCAGCGGTATCGGTCTGTCCATCGTAAAAGCCATTATGGATTCCATGCAGCAGCAATGCGGTGTGGAGAATTATGCCAATGGCGTGGAGTTCTGGTTCACGCTGGAACACAGAGAACGTCCCATGAAATAACAGGTGTCCGTACAGACAGTGACAGGTTGTACGGCATAAGGATAACGGAGAGAAAGATGATAGCAATACTTGATTATGATGCCGGAAATATCAAAAGCGTGGAAAAAGCGCTGCAGCTTCTGGGAGAAGAGACGGTGCTGACCAGAGACAGAGATACGATCCTGTCGGCAGACCATGTGATTCTTCCTGGTGTGGGAGCCTTTGGAGACGCTATGGCAAATCTGGAAAGATACGGTCTGGTGGAGGTGATCCATGAGGTCGTACGTCGGCAGATCCCGTTTCTGGGCATCTGCCTCGGTCTGCAGCTTTTGTTTGAGAGCAGCGAGGAAACGCCGGGGGTAAAGGGCCTTGGGATATTAAAAGGAAGGATTCTGCGGATCCCGGAAGCAGAAGGTTTAAAGATTCCGCATATGGGCTGGAATTCTTTGCATTTACAGAATCAGGGCCGCCTGTTTGCGGGTATTCCTGAGGATACCTATGTATATTTTGTCCATTCATACTATCTGCAGGCAGAGGATCCCTACATTGTAAAGGCAGTGTGTGGGTATGGTACACAGATCCATGCCTCTGTAGAGCAGGGCAATGTCTTTGCATGCCAGTTCCATCCGGAAAAAAGCTCCACATGGGGACTGGAGATCCTGAAGAATTTTGCCGCCATCGGCAGGGAGGTATAGGATGTTTACAAAGAGAATCATTCCCTGTCTGGATGTACATAACGGCAGGGTTGTCAAGGGCGTTAATTTTGTCAATTTAAAGGATGCCGGAGATCCGGTGGAGATCGCCAGGGCTTACGATGCGGCCGGTGCGGATGAGGTTGTCTTTCTGGACATCACAGCGTCCTCGGATAAGCGCAGTACGGTCGTTGATATGGTGCGCGCCGTTGCGGCCAATGTTTTTATCCCATTTACCGTGGGCGGCGGCATCCGTACCGTGGATGATTTTAAGCTGCTGCTCCGGGAAGGTGCTGACAAGATATCTATCAACAGCTCCGCCATCATGAACCCACAGCTGATCCATGATGCGGCGATAAAATTTGGCAGCCAGTGTGTGGTTGTCGCCATTGATGCCAAGAAGCGTGCCGACGGCAGCGGATGGAATGTATACAAAAACGGTGGCCGTGTGGACGTCGGGCTGGATGCCCTGGAATGGGCGAAGCGTGCGGAAAGTCTGGGCGCAGGAGAGATTCTTCTGACCAGTATGGACTGTGACGGTACAAAGGCCGGGTACGATATCGCGCTGACAAAGGCCATAGCGGATGCTGTAAAGATTCCTGTGATCGCCTCGGGCGGTGCAGGTACGATGGAACATTTTTATGAAGCACTGACAGAGGGTGGGGCAGATGCCGCCCTTGCCGCTTCACTGTTTCATTATAAAGAACTGGAAATCAAAGAGGTCAAAGCATACCTCAGAGAAAAGGGCGTATCTGTCCGGCTGTAAAAGCGGACAGGAACATAACAGGAGGAAAGAACATGCCGCCGATCACCGGAGCATGGGCTGATGCACTCAAAGGTGAGTTCAGAAAGCCCTATTACCGCACACTTTTCAAAAAAGTAGAAGAAGAATACAGTACGCATCAGGTATTCCCAGATTCGGACGATATTTTTAATGCGTTTCATTTTACACCGCTTGACCAGGTCAAGGTCGTCATCCTCGGGCAGGATCCCTATCACGGAGATGGGCAGGCACATGGTCTGTGCTTTTCTGTAAAGCCAGATGTGGAGATTCCGCCGTCTCTTGTCAATATCTACAAAGAGCTGGAGACGGATCTGGGCTGCTATATCCCCAATAACGGTTATCTGGAAAAATGGGCCAGACAGGGTGTGATGCTTTTAAACACTGTGCTGACCGTGCGTGCCCATCAGGCCAATTCCCACCGGGGGATCGGCTGGGAGGAGTTTACCGATGCCGCGATAAAGATCCTGGCGGCGCAGGACCGCCCGATGGTCTTTATCCTGTGGGGCAAACCGGCCCAGTCAAAGAAGGTCTATCTGAATCCGACGAAGCATCTGATCCTGGAAGCGCCGCATCCGAGCCCGTTGTCGGCTTACCGCGGCTTTTTCGGCAGCCGGCCGTTCAGCAAGACGAATGACTATCTGGTCAGCCATGGCCTTACGCCGATCGACTGGCAGATAGAAAACCGGTAAAATGATCAAAGGAAAGAAGTAGAAAGTGTAGTTGTATGGCAGAAAAAAAATCCAGTAGTTTTGTAAAACAGGCCTCTATCTTGATGATTGCAGGTCTGATTGTGCGTGTGATCGGTCTTTTATACCGAAGCCCGATGCGCGAGATCATCGGAGATCTGGGCAACGGATATTACGGATATGCCTATACGGTGTACAGTATCCTCTTGCTGGTATCTTCATACAGTATTCCGATGGCGATTTCCAAGCTGATGGCGGAGCGTATCGCCCGCAGACAGTACAGGAATGCCAACCGCCTGTTTAAGGGTGCGCTGGTGTATGCCTGCGTAGTCGGCGGTATCGCCGCTTTATTTGCCTGGTTTGGGGGTCGGCTACTTTTACCGGCCGGTGGTGAAAATGCCGTGCTGGCTCTGAAAATGCTGGCGCCGACCATCTTTTTCTGTGCGATCCTCGGCGTATTGCGCGGATATTTCCAGGCGCACAATACCATGGTGCCGACCTCGATCAGCCAGATCGTGGAGCAGCTTGTTAACGCCATCGTTAGTGTCGGTGCGGCATGGCTGTTTATCGAATGGTTTGCGGATACAGAAACAGAGGAGGCTATCTACGGTGCAGCCGGAGGTACGCTCGGTACGGGCGCAGGTGTTGTGGCCGGCCTTTTGTGCATGATTTTTGTCTTTATGGTGAACCGTAAGGAGATCAACCGACGGATCCGTAACGATCGTACCGTTGAAGTGGAGAGCTATAAGGATATCTTCAGAACGATTCTCATGATGGTAACGCCGGTTATTTTCAGTACATGTATCTACAATCTGAGCTCCTATCTGGATCAGTCCTTCTTTGCACCGCTGATGATGTCCAATGGCTGGAACGCGGACGATATCACGATCCAGTACGGTATCTTTTCCGGTCAGTACATGGTCATGATTAATATTCCGATCGCGCTGGCCAATGCGGCCTCGACGGCAGTACTGCCTTCGGTTTCCGGTAATTTCGCCGTAGGTGATGTGGAGGGCGCGCGCCACAAGATCAACGAAGCCATCCAGATGACGATGTTTCTCTGCATCCCGGCGGCTGTCGGCATGTGTGTGCTGGCCGATCCGATCATGCACCTTCTGTTCCCGTCTACGACGGCTCTGGCCGGAAAGCTTCTGATGGCCGGTGCCATATCGGTTGTCTTTTATTCGCTGTCTACGATCACCAATGGCGTGCTGCAGGGTATCGGAAAGCCATCTCTGCCGGTGCGTCATGCGGCGCTTTCGCTGGTGATCAATGTTGTTGTGCTGGCTGCGCTGACAAAGTTTACGCCGCTTGGCATTTACAGCGTAATGATCGCTACAATCGCCTATTCGCTGGCTATGTGTATTTTAAACGGACGGAGCGTGACGGAGCATCTGGGATACCATATGGATGTGAAGGGCATGTTCCTTCGTCCGCTGGCAGCGGCAGTGCTGATGGGCGTGGCAGCTGTTGCTGTATACTATGGTCTGCATCAGGTGATCCATTCGAACGTGATCTGCCTGCTGCCTGCAATCCTGGTGGCTGTGGCTGTGTATGGCGTGGCGTATCTGTTTATCGCCCATCCGTCCAAGGAGCTGCTGCTGCGTTTCCCCGGTGGAACGTATCTGATTAAGATTGCCGTCCGCACTGGTGTATATAAATAAAACGAATGGGAAAGGAAGAAAGAATGAGTTTTCAGCGTTTGACAAAAGAAGAGTGTGCTTTTTTAAAGAGTATCGGTACACAGGTTCATGTTCCCAGAGGACAGAATGTATATATGAAAGGAGATCCGGCAGACCGTGTATATTATATCGAAAAGGGCCGTGTGCGGATCTATGACAATATTCCGTCAGGCAGGGAGATTACGGTGGACGTGATCGAGGCAGGACATATCTTTGGCGAATCTGCATTCTGCGGAAACTCTGTCCGCCCGGTCAATATCGAGGCGGTAAATGATGTCATTCTGATCGTGATCCGTCCGGGTGTACTGGCGGAACAGATGACAAAGCATCCGTCGCTGGCACTGCATCTTCTGCAGATGTGTTCCGACAGTATGGACCGGCTGATGAACCGTGTGGAGGAACAGTGTCTTCTGGACCGCTATGGCAAGACGGCCAGCTATCTGCTGGAGGTGACATCTGTAGAGTCGGAGGAGAAGGGAACTCTGGGTGGTATCGTGCCGTATACGCACGGTGAACTGGCAGATTCGCTGGGACTGAACCGTACGACGGTTACGGCAGTTTTAAAATATTTTGACCAGAAAAAGTGGATCAGCTGCGGTTACGGCCAGATCCGTGTAGTGGACAGAGAAAAGCTCAGAGAATTTGTTGATGAGCAGAAAGCCTGATTGTGTATGTGTTCTAAATAAAAAGACACCGATGCCGGAAAAAGGGAGTGTACCAGAAGAACTGGGTAGGCAGCTTCTGATGCGAGGAACCGGGTATCGATGTCTTTCTTAGATTGTCGATGTTTAACTATAGCATGAAAAATGACAGAAGAAAGTTACATAAACGAAAATGTCGAATAATCTACAATATGAGGAAGTTTCTTGACCATAACCTTTTAACGTGTTAAAATCCCAATATCAGCTGAACATTGTAGAAAATATGACAAAGATGTCATGCATAGTTTTAGTATTGCATGTGTCTTTGTTTTTTTTTATGGCAAGAGTTGATCTGTAAGATCAACAGTGAAAATGTTTGGCAAATATACAATAGCAGAAAGGAAGTTTTATCATGGAAAAAAAGAGAGAAAGCTTCAGTAAGATCGGGTTTGTCCTGGCAGCTGCAGGAAGCGCAGTAGGTCTTGGCAATATCTGGAAATTCCCGACACTGGCCGGTCAGAACGGTGGTGGTATTTTCCTTTTGTTTTATCTGATCTTTATCGTATTATTTGGCGCACCGCTGATTCTGGGTGAGGCCACAATGGGCCGTCATACACAGACAGGACCGTCAGGTGCATACAAAATGATCGCAGAGGCGAGCGGTAAAACAGGTTTTGCTGTAAAATTCTGGACATTCATCGGATCTCTTGGTTCCTTTGCAAACCTGCTGATCCTGATGTATTATTCCGTTATTGCCGGATGGGTACTGCAGTACTGCTTTAAAGTGTTCACTATGCCGATTAATGAGATGAACATGGATGTGTTTGGATCAACGGTTTCCCAGCCGGTTGTTCCCGTCATTTTCGCTGTTGTGATCATCTGGCTGACAGTATTTGTCAATATGCGTGGTATCGCAGCCGGTGTTGAGCGTGTTTCCAAGGTTCTGATGCCGCTGCTTCTGATCATGCTGATCTTCTGCGCAGTATTTGCACTGACCCTGGATGGCGCGATTGAAGGTGTCAAATATATGTGGATCCCGTCTATGGAGAATGCTGAGGCGGCCGGCGGTATCGGTCATGTAGCCCTGGCAGCACTCGGACAGTGCTTTTTCTCCCTGAGCCTTGGCTGTGGCATGATGATCACATTTGGTTCTTATCTGAAAAAGGACACCAGTCTGACAAAGCAGGTATATGGCATTCCGATCCTGGATACTCTGGTTGCTTTACTGGCAGGCTTTGTTACGCTACCGGCCGTATTTGCCGTATCTTCCCAGACAGGTATTGATCCAACCAGCCAGACCGGACCTGGTATGTTGATGTATGCGCTGCCGCAGTCTCTGTATGCAGCTTTTGGTTCTGAACTGGGAACAATACTTACCTTTATTATGCTGCTGTTGGTCGTATTTGCTGCATTTACATCTACCGTGGCTATTTTGCAGACCACCGTTGTCTATCTGACTGATCATAAGAAGGTTGAGAAAAACAAGGCCTATATCGGTACAGGTATCGTTGTTACAATCGGTGCGATCATCTGTTCACTGTCCAATGGTTCCATACTGGGCGGTATTCAGATCGGTGGTATGTGTATCCAGGATGCAGCCGACTGGTTCGTATCTAATATGCTTATGCCAATCGGCGCATTTGGTATGTGTATCTTTGTCGGCTATGTATGGAAGATGAAGAATGCCATCAATGAGATTACTAATGAAGGTACGATCAAATTTGGCTGGCCGAAGCTTTTTACGGCTTGCATTATGGTAATCGATCCGGTGATCATTCTTCTGGTATTCCTTTCAGGTATCGGAGTGATCAAAATCTGATTGGATAAAAGCAGAGTCGAATGCTTTCACAGGTTGCCCCTGTATGAAAAAAAAATTTTCATACAGGGGCAATTGTTGAATATGCAATTGTTTATATAATCTATTACTTTTATAATTTAATGTGCTATAATATTCTGAAGGAATAAATAACGGAGGACAGGAAAATGAAGATTCTTGTAATCGGAAAAGAAGGCAGACTGCAGAATAATGCAGATCCCGCCGTTTATGCTAAACACGAATTTACGTATGTACCGAACGGTTCGGATGATGAGACGATCCTTGCGGCAGGTAAGGATGCAGAGATTATCATCGTAGATGCGATGGGCAAGGTATCGGCCAATGTGATCAACAAGATGCCGAATCTGAAAATGATCCATTCCGAGGGCGTTGGCTTCCAGGGCGTAGATACGATCGCGGCAAGTGCAAAGCAGGTTTATGTGTGCAACTGCAAAGGTATGAACGCCACAGCAGTTGCAGAGCAGGCGATTCTTCTGATGCTTGGGCTGTTAAGAGGCATCGTGACCGGTGATCAGGCCGTGCGCGAGGGACGTCAGATCGAGGTTAAGGAAAACCATATGCTGACCGGCGACCTGAAAGAGCTGGCAGACTGCACAATCGGTTTCATGGGCTTTGGCGACATCGCAAAGGCCGCTGCCAGGATGGCCGATGTATTCGGCGCAAAGGTCGTGTACTATGATATTTTCCGTGCCTCTGAAGAGGTGGAAAAAGCATACAAGGCCACCTATATGTCCATCGATGAGCTTTTAAAGGTCAGCGATATCGTCAGTCTGCATCTGCCGGTGACTCCACAGACTGCAAATATGGTCAATGCCGGGTTCTTTGCGAAGATGAAAGACGGCGCATACATTGTAAATACAGCCCGTGGCGAGCTGGTGGACAGCGAGGCTATGCTGGATGCGATCCGCAGCGGCAAGTTGGCCGGAGCCGGTCTTGACTGTGTAGCCGGAGAGCCGGTACAGGCAGACAACGTGATCCTCAAAGCAGAAAAGGCTGTCGAGGACAAGATCATCTACAGCTGCCATGTTGGTGGTATCACAGCTTCCTCCTTCAAGAGGGGCTATCAGATGGTATGGTCTGACATCGCCAGAATCGAAGCCGGAGAAAAACCGGAGCATATCGTAAATCGCTGGTAATTACCAGATATTTAATAGAAAAGAGAGGACAAGGAACAATGATTAACGAAAGCTATAAGAAAATGCTGCAGGGCAAATCCATTATCCGTGAGCTGAGCGAGTACGCTACAGAACGCGGTAAAGAGATCGGGTATGAGAACGTATTTGATTACAGTCTGGGTAATCCGAGTGTACCGTGTACACAGGATTATACCGATACTGTTATCAATATGTATAAAAACGAGAATCCGATGACAATCCATGGCTACAGCCCGTCTCTGGGTATCGAATCCGTAAGAAAGACGGTTGCCGAGAGCTTAAACCGCCGCTTTGGCATGGACTATGATACAAAACATATCTTCATGGCCATCGGTGCAGCAGGCGCGCTGGCGCATGCGTTCCGTCTGGTTACACAGCCGGGTGATGAGATTATCGTTTTTGCACCGTTCTTCCCGGAGTATCATGAGTACATCGGCCGTACAGGTGCTGTAATGCGTGTGGTTCCGGCCAATACAGAGACCTTCCAGATCAATTTCGAGGCCTTCGAGGAGACACTGAACGAAAAGACTATGGCTGTACTGATCAATACACCGAACAATCCGTCCGGTATTGCCTACAGTACAGAGACAATCAAAAAGCTGGCTTCTATTCTGGAAGCAAAACAGAAGGAATACGGTCATGACATCTTCCTGATCTCTGATGAGCCGTACCGCGAGATTGTATTTGAGGGTGCCGATTCTCCGTATCCGAGCAAATTCTATGACAATACACTGTCCTGCTACTCCTTCTCCAAGAGTCTGTCTCTGCCGGGCGAGCGTATCGGCTATGTAGCTGTCAATCCGAGAGCTACAGATGCAGATATCCTGGCAGTTATCATGGGACAGATCAGCCGTGGTATCGGACATAACTGCCCGGCATCCACATCCCAGCTGGCTGTGGCCAAGGTTATCGACCAGACCAGCGACCTGTCTGTATATGAGACAAATATGAATCTGCTGTATGATGCCCTGACAGAGATGGGCTTTACCGTAGTAAAACCGGGTGGAACTTTCTACATTTTCCCGAAGGCTCTTGAAGAGGATGCCAATGCTTTCTGTATGAAGGCTAAAAAATATGACCTGATACTGGTTCCGGCAGACAACTTTGGCTGCCCGGGTTATTTCCGTATGGCATACTGCATTGATACTGAAAAGGTAAAACGATCCATTCCGGTATTTAAGAAATTTGTACGCGAAGAGTATGGTGTAGAGTGCTAAGGAGAAACCGCATATGAGCAAGTTTAAAGTTGCAGCTGAGGTATTTGAAAAGCTGCCGGCCTACTGCCTGGGCGTAGTCGTTGCCCGTGGCGTGGATAACAGTAAAGCCAATGCGAAGGTTACGCAGATGATGAATGATGAGATGGACGCTTTCATGGCCCGTATGGATGGCGTAAATCTCAAGGAATATCCAGGTATCAAGCCGTACAGGGATGCTTTTCTGTCCTTGGGCATGAATCCGAACAAGTTTATGTGTTCCGTAGAGGCGTTGTCTAAGCGTGTACAAAAAGGTAACCGTCTGCCGAACATCAACCCGATCGTGGATCTGGGCAATGCGCTGTCCTTAAAATACTGTCTGCCGATGGGCGCTCACGATATTGAGAAGCTCGATGGGGATATGACGGTACGTTTCTCCACAGCAGAGGATCATTTCCTGCCGATGGGTGAGAGCGAGAAAGAGGCCATGCCGGACGGCGAGCTGGTATATGTCAGCAACCATACCGTCAAGACACGTCGCTGGATCTGGAGACAGAGCGACGATGGCAAGATCGATGAGAAAACAGGCTATATTTTCTACCCGATCGACGGCTTTAGCGATGCCAATCTGGACAATGTAAAGCAGGCCACAGAGGAGCTGACAAAGCTTCTCAAGGAGGAATTTGGCTGCGAGGTAAAGACAGGATTTATCGATGCGGAACATACAGCTGTTGCGTTTTTTTAAAAGTTAAGGTAATGGAAGAAGGTCACGAAAAATGTGGCCTTCTTTTTTAATCGCCTTAGCATATAAAAGAAAGGTTTCTTTTATTAGTGGTTATATTCATAAATATTAAGGAAGTTACGGGAATTCCTATTTGCATTCATTTCGGGATATGATAAAATAAAAATACTTATGAGATTCTGTCGAATATCCAAAAGAAAATATAACGAGGTTACCTATGAAAAAGAAAATTGTGACAGGTATGCTCGTAGCGCTTGCGCTGTGCAGCATTACCGCTTGTGGAAAAAATAAAGCGTCCTCTTCGGCATCCCAGAGTGCGTCGGCAGTGGGAGCAGAGGCTTCGGGAACAGCGGAAGGATCTGCCCTGGCGGCAGCGTCCACAACGTCCCAGACGGCGGAGACAGCAGGCAGTCAGACCGCAGAGACATCCTCCAGCCAGACGCCGGAGACAGCATCTGCAATATCCCAGACGCCGGAAGTAACAGCAGACCAGACGACTGCAGCAGCATCCCAGAGCACGGAGACAGTTTCTGCTGCGATCACGCTGGATGAGGATATGGCGTCTGTCAGCTATGTGCTTCTGGCCCGTATGATCTCCGAGTATGAGGGCAATACCGCATTTAACGCCGAAGATAAAACAAACGGCGATACTTTCTGGAAGGAAATGAATTATCTGGTGTCGGCTTACGGTGTGAACAATAAGCGCATCAGCTTCGATGAGACAAGCAAACAGTATACTGTGAAAAAGGCACAGCTACGTTTTTATGCCGCAGCTTTGTACAGTGACCTTGGTAAGGCAAAGAAGCTGCCGCAGATTGCAGATGGCAGCGAGAGCGTGACAAAGAGCGGCAGCAAGTGGCAGTTTGCCATGAACGACACCAGCGCTTATGACGTAGCGGTGCAGTCCTGTGAGAAGCTGGACAAGAGCGGTACATACAGGATTACAGCATATCTGGTGGATGCATCCACGAGAACTTCTCTCGGAGAATACAGCGCTGAGATCAGGAAGAGTCCGTACAAAGGCAAAAAGTCACCGTTCCATTACACGATCGTTTCGCTGGAAAAGATGACAAAGATGCTGATGGAGACCGTACTGGTCGGTAATACAGACAGCAATACGGATACCCAGGATACAGCTGAGCAGACCGCCGGTACGACGACCGGTACAACAGCTACACAGACCGCTTCTACCGGACAGACTACAACAGGCAGCACGGACAGCAGCAGTTCATCCTACGGTACAGTGCTCTCCATGCCGGGTACATCCACAGGAAGCAGTGATACCACCGGTACAGCAGCCGGTACAACGGACACGACCGGTACGCAGACCGCCGGAACAACGGACAGTACAGGTACACAGACAGTCGGTACGACAGACAGTACAGCAGGTCAGACGACCGGTACAGACAGCGATACGATCACCGGTGCCAGTGTGACAGCCGATGCTGCCAAAGAGATCGCACAGAACTATTACGGCGCATCCTCCGCAGACGGCAAGGAATACACCTACAAATATGAGGGTACGACAACATACCAGAACGTACCGTATTATAATTTCTCTGTCAGCGACGGCAGCAGTACCGTGATCAATATTCTGGTTTCCGGTGATGGTGCGCGGATCTACAAGGGTACGAACACCAACGGCAGCTGGACCATGCAGTAAAGGATACAAAAGAAGACGTACCTGTGGGGAATCTGCGGGTATAACAGATACAAAAACACAGAGCGGTGTAGGGGTCGCTCTGGAAGGAGCAGAGAAATTGGCAAAAGCAATCTATCCGGGCAGCTTTGATCCGATCACGCTGGGACATCTGGATATCATCAAACGTGCAGCCAAGGCCATGGATGAGGTGGTCATTGGCGTTCTGAAAAATTCAAAAAAAACATCGACCTTCACTCTGGAGGAGAGAAAGGCGATGATCGAGGCGTGTATTGCGGACATGCCCAACGTATCGGTGAAGTTTTTTGACGGAATGACCGTGGATTTCGCCAGAGAAAACGGTGCGCATGTAATCGTCCGTGGACTGCGGGCGGTTTCGGATTTTGAATACGAGATGCAGCTTGCGCAGACCAATCATTCCATCGATCCCGATATTGATACGATCTTTTTTACGACGAGTCTGGAGTATGCTTTTTTAAGCTCTACGATCGTCAAGGAGATCGGCTTTTACGGGAAGGATATCTCCCGGTATGTGCCGGAGCCTGTGATCAAGATGATGCAGGAAAAGTTTAAAGAAGAGAAATAAAACGCCGGAAAAGGGAGCAGTCAACAGCTATGGCCAGAAGAACAAAACGAGAATACAGGATATCACCGCTTACGAACCAGATCCTGCGGGGAGATGCGCTGGAGGGATTAAAAGGTCTTCCCGAAGAAAGCGTGGATCTGATCATGACGTCACCGGAGCCTTTCCAGCCAAAGGATGAGGAGGATATCCAGACGGCATATGAACAGTATCTTGTCTATATGCGTCAGGTGATACAGGAATGTAAGCGCGTCCTGCAAAATGGCCGGTTTATGGCAATCACCACATCCCATATCATGATCCCACGCCGGAGAAGGAGCCAGTCGTCTCTGCGCATTGCAGTGACCTTTGACCTGCACCGGCTGTTTATGGAAGAGGGCTTTGTCTTTGTGGATGATATCGTGCTGTGCAAGGCAGATGGCTCCGGCCGTATGACCGGACGTGGCAGCCGTTTTTCCGTAGACCGCAATCCGCTGCAGTACAAGCCGCAGCCGGTGACAGAGTATCTGATGGTCTACCGAAAAGGGCAGGATGTACTGATCGACCATCTGATCCATGACCATCCGCATCCGGAATATGTGGAGGTGTCCAGAATCCCCGACGGCTATGAAAAGACCAATATCTGGAATATCAGCTCCGATCCGGAGGAAAAGTATCCGGCCCGCTTTCCAAAGGAGCTGGCAGAGCGTGTGGTACAGTACTATTCCTTTGCACAGGATGTGGTGCTGGATCCGTTTGCCGGGATCGGTATCACGGCCCGGGCAGCTACGGAGCAAGATCGGAGGTTCTGTATGATCGAGCAGAAGCATGAAATGGTGGACTATATGGTGGATGATCTGCACATGCGGGGCAGCAATTTCATCCATCCGTTTGATTTTACGGTAAAAGAGGTATAGGGAGCTTCCCTGCACCTCTTTTTATGCGCATATTTTTATGGTTAAGGAAAGGAAGGATATCTATGCGTCTGATGGAATTTAAAATGGAGCGTACCGGACTTCTGACTGTGGGGCAGGAGGTTACGGTGACAGAGAGCCAGCTGCCGACATCCTTTTATTATACGATCGTCCCGGCTGTGGCCATGAGTAAGAATTACCCGGCCTACCAACGACTGAAAAGCCGTACCGGTATCGTAAGGGAGATCGAGACAAAGCCGCGGGGCTTTTATACGCTGGTGGCGTTTGACGAGGAGCCAATTGATGAAGAATAAGAGTGAAACAGCCATACATAATATTGACCCGGTGTGGGATAAAGACAGCCGGATCCTGGTCCTTGGCAGCTTTCCTTCGGTCAAATCCAGGGAGGCTGCTTTCTTTTACCATCATCCGCAGAACCGCTTCTGGAGGGTGCTGGCACAGCTGACAGAGGATACGCTGCCGGAAACGATCGTGGAGAAGAAAAGCTTTCTGCTGCGGCATCATATCGCGGTGTGGGATGTAATCGCCAGCTGCACGATCACCGGCTCGAGCGACGCTTCGATCCGTGACGTCGTGCCAAATCCGGTGGAAAAGCTGCTGGAACAGACACAGATCAGCCAGATCTTTGTCAACGGAAAGACGGCAGAGCGGATGTATAAGCGTTATCTGCAGGAAAGCTGTGGGCAGGAGGCTGTCGTACTGCCTTCGACCAGCCCGGCTAATGCCGCGTGGAGGCTGCCGGATCTGGTGACAGCGTGGAAGGATGCTGTGGAAAATACGGTAGGGACAGAAAGTTTAAAATAATTAACTTTAAATTCAACTATTGAACTGAAGCGGGTAAAGAGTTATACTGTGCAAAGTAAAGAATAAAAGAAATCTCCACTGGAGCTTCCTTTTATATGCTAAGGCAAATAGAATATAAAAGACGATAACCGTCTGAAGATAAACAGGAGGACAGTATGGCTACAATCGCAGAACGTTTAAAAGAGATCATGGAAATAAAGCAGCTGCGCCAGATCGATCTGGTACGGCTGGCAGAACCGGTGGGAGAGGCCAGCGGGCTTCACATCAGCAAAAGTCATATCAGCCAGTATGTCAGTGGCAGGACACAGCCCCGCCGGGATATCCTAAAGGTGCTGGCAGAGGCACTTGGTGTCAGCCAGCTGTGGCTGCAGGGTGAGGATGTGCCGATGGAACCGGAAGAGACAAAGAAAAGCGAACCAAAGCTTCCAGAGCGCCGGGATATGTGGGATGAAAACGGTATCCGGCACTTTACAAAATCTACAAAGCTTGACCATGTACTGTACGATGTGCGCGGCCCGGTCGTAGACGAGGCAGCCCGTATGGAAGAAGCCGGTATGAAAATCTTAAAGCTCAATATCGGCAATCCGGCTCCCTTTGGTTTCCGCACACCGGACGAGGTGATCAGTGATATGCGCCAGCAGCTGACGGAGTGCGAGGGATATTCCGATTCCCGGGGGCTGTTTTCCGCCAGAAAGGCCATCATGCAGTATGCGCAGGTAAAGAAGCTGCCGAATGTGCAGATGAGTGATATCTATACCGGAAACGGTGTCAGTGAGCTGATCACGCTGAGTATGCAGGCGCTTCTGGATCATGGCGATGAGATCCTGATCCCGGCGCCGGATTATCCGCTGTGGACAGCATCGGCAACGCTGGCCGGAGGCACAGTCGTGCATTATATCTGTGACGAGCAGGCCATGTGGTATCCGGACATCGAGGATATCCGGCGAAAGATCACCGACCGCACCAAGGCAATTGTCATCATCAATCCGAACAATCCGACCGGTGCACTGTATCCAAAGGAGGTACTGGAACAGATCGTCGAGATCGCCAGAGAGCATCAGCTTATCATCTTTTCCGATGAGATCTATGACCGTCTGGTCATGGACGGGCTGGAGCATACCTCCATCGCATCGCTGGCGCCGGATCTGTTCTGTGTGACCTTCAGCGGGCTTTCCAAGTCCCATATGATCGCCGGATTCCGCGTGGGCTGGATGATTTTAAGCGGCAACAAAGCTGTGGCCAGGGACTATATGGAGGGCATCAATATGCTGTCCAATATGCGTCTCTGCTCGAATGTGCCAGCACAGTCCATTATCCAGACAGCCCTCGGCGGGTATCAGAGCGTAGCCGAATATCTCGTGCTGGGCGGACGGATCTACGACCAGAGAGAATATATTTACGAAGCCTTAAACGATATCCCGGGCATCAGCTGTGTAAAGCCGCAGGCAGCGTTCTATGCGTTCCCGAAGCTGGATGTGAAGAAATTTCATATCACCAACGACGAGCAGTTTGCGCTGGATCTTCTGCTTGAAAAGAAGCTTCTGATCGTCAACGGTACGGGCTTTAACTGGCAGGCACCGGATCATTTCCGCGTGGTCTATCTGCCACGGATCGAGAATCTGAAGCATGCGATGCATGATCTGCAGGATTTCCTGGGACACTATATACAGAAATAACAGAACCGGTCTTTATAATGCAGGATGGCATACGACTTACGGGGAAACCGTAAATTGTATGCCATTCGGTGCTTGTTAAAGGTGTATCAAAGTAGTATACTATAAGGAAACATCCGGTATATGTGGAAGGCTGTTTTCGTGTACCGGAGGATACCGGGAGGCAGATGTATGAAGAAGATGTACGAAACCTGTTGGGAAGTGATCAATCTGTGTGCCAATAATCAGATGCGGGATGTCTTTTTTGACGAAGTAGAGGTGGAGGATCCGGAAGAATTTCTGAAAGCAAAATTCAAGGACAAGACCTTTACCTGTGAAAAGACAGTACAGGCGGACGGAACGATTATCTTTGACATTTATACATCCGGTATGCATCAGAGATATTCCTTTACGGAAATCTGATGTGGCAGATCTGTCAGAAAATTAAAACAGCGGAGGAAATATGGCAGAACATACACATGAGCATGTGCATGGGGAGCAGGAGATGATGACGGAGGCCGTGCATCAGCATGTGCTTGAGGACGGCACGGTGATCGAGCACAGCCACACCCATGGGCATACCCATACACACCAGAATACAAAAGCGGTCTTAAACCGTCTGTCCAGAGCCATCGGCCATCTGGAATCCATCAAGCGTATGGTAGAATCCGGCCGGGACTGCAGCGAGGTACTGATCCAGCTGTCGGCGGTAAAGTCGGCGATCAACAATACCGGCAAGGTGATCCTGCAGGATCATATCCAGCACTGTATCGTGGATGCGGTAAAGAGCGGCGATACAAAGGAGCTGGATGAGCTGAACAAAGCGATCGAACAGTTTATCAAATAAAGAAGAGGTAAAGAAAATGGCAAAAGAATGTACAAACAGTTCCTGTTCCAAGGAAAGCTGTGAAGGATGTCCGAGCAAAAACGGTGGCGGCATCCAGAAAGAAGTGTTAAATATTTATTCCGAGATCGGTCACGTGATCGGTATCGTCAGCGGTAAGGGTGGCGTAGGTAAATCCTTTGCGACAGCATCTTTAGCAAACCAGCTGGCAAAACGTGGTTTCAGAGTCGGTATCATGGATGCAGATATCACCGGACCGTCGATCCCGAAGATGTATGGCCTCAAAGGTCCGTGCCAGATGGCCGGTGATGACGGTATCCTGCCGCTGATCACGGAGAATGGCATCAAGGTGATGTCCGTCAATCTGCTGCTCCCGAACGAGGAGGATCCGGTCGTATGGCGTGGCCCGGTGCTGGCCAATATGGTCAAACAGTTCTGGACCGATGTGATCTGGGGCGAGCTTGACTATCTGCTGGTGGATATGCCGCCGGGAACAGGTGATGTGCCGCTGACCGTATTCCAGTCCCTGCCGGTGGATGGTATCTATATTATCAGCTCCCCGCAGGATCTGGTGCGCATGATCGTAACCAAGGCCGTCAATATGGCGAACATGATGAAGGTGCCGATCCTCGGCCTGATCGAAAACTACAGCTATCTGGAATGCCCGGACTGCGGCAAAAAGATTTCCGTCTTTGGCGAGAGCCATATCGACGAGATCGGCGCATCCCTGGGGCTGGATGTGGTTGGCAAGGTGCCGATCAGCCAGAGCTTTGCCCAGGCAGCCGATGCCGGTAAGTTTGCAGAGGTTGACAATACCTATGTGGCTGCAGCTATTGAGAAAATGCCGCGCTGCAAGGCAGAGTAAATGTTTTCCATGTGCAGAATATCAGCAATATAAAAGAAACTTCTGCCGGAGCTTTCTTTCAGAAGCTAAGGCAACAAAAAGCGCTGTGTATGTCCTGAACAGATATACACAGCGCTTTTTCGTATTTGTAAGGTATCAGCAGCAGAGCCGCTCGACAGGCTTTACCGCCGGGAAAATTCAGATATGTACCTGCGCGATGGGATTTCGCTCCGGCAGCTTTCTGTAGCAGTGGAAAAAGTACAGATTTCCGATGATCGAAGTGACGCACCAGGAGCAGGCATACAGAAGATACAGCGACGGCAGCGTGCCAAACCAGGCAAAGACCGTATAGATCCAGGCAATACGCAGGATCACGGCGCCGGAGATTACAATGATCGTGGGGGCGATACTCTTGCCGATACCGCGGGCAGCCCCGGCGGCATTGTCCATAAAGGCCGAGATACAGTAGGAAAAGGCCATGATGGACAGACGGACGGAGCCGTAATGCAGGACATCCGGATCTGTGGTAAATAAAGATAAAAACGGCATGCGGAAGAAAAACAGCAGAATGCCCATGAACAGACCAAGGCCAAAGGAATACAGCGTGGTAATGCCATAGACCTTCATGATCCGTTTTTTGTTGCCAGCGCCGTAGTTCTGGGCGATAAAGCTGGTAGTTGCGGTATAAAAAGCGCTCATCATATCGAAAACGATGCTGTCCGCATTGACCGCAGCAGAATTGCCCTCGACAACCACGTGGTCAAAGGTATTGACTGCGCCCTGGACGAACAGATTGGCAATGGCAAACAGCGAATACTGGATCGCGGAAGGAACACCGATACGGAGTATCTGCATGGCCACATGGCGGTCCAGACGGATCAGGCAAAGCTGCAACCGGTATTCTGTCCGGCAGCGGATCAGATGGTGCAGTACCAGGGCGGCGGAGATATACTGGGAGATGATACTGGCCAGCGCCACACCGGCCACATCCAGATGCAGTCCCAGAACAAAACAAAGATTTAAAACGATATTGATCACACCGGATATGGCCAGATAGATCAGTGGACGCTTTGTGTCACCGACAGCGCTTAAAATGGCGTTGCCGTAATTATACATGGCCAGTGCAGGAGACCCGCACAGATAGATCGTCAGGTACAGCGTGGCACCACCGATCAGCTCATCCTTGGTACCAAGCAGGGACAGCACCGGATGGGTAAAAATAAAACCGGCCAAAAGCAAAAGCGCACCGACTGCCAGACAGAGCAGAAAGGAGCTGTGGACAGCTTTTTCCACGCGGGTATGATCCTGCGCGCCGAGATACCGGGCGGTGATGGCGTTGACACCGGCGGACATACCTAGGAGAAGGCCGGTCGTCAGTGTGACAAGGATCGTGGTGGAGCCGACACTTCCCAGTGCAATCGCCCCGGCAAAATGGCCCACAACGGCCACATCCGACAGGTTGAACAGTACCTGCAGGACATTGGAAAACATCAGTGGTATGCTGAAAAACAGCAGATTTTTCCCCAGCGGGCCGTGGCACATATCCATGGCCTTTTTCGTTTGCTCTTTCATAAAAACACCCCGTGAATGTATCAGATATAACGTAGATATTCTATCAG
The DNA here is from genome assembly GCA_963603285.1 of Ruminococcus bromii. Lineage (GTDB taxonomy): Bacteria > Bacillota > Clostridia > Lachnospirales > Lachnospiraceae > UBA11957. The sequence goes on along the minus strand of CAVCMG010000008.1, from coordinate 47,982 downwards.
ATGACTTAAAAAATTCAATATAAAAAGAGAAAAAAACAAGCAGAAAAAATCTGTTGAAAAAGACAGGATTTTCGTGATTTTTGCAGGAAGGAAAGCCAGGAGAAGCCCCGGCGGGTGTTCTTTCCGGAAAGAGTATGGTATACTGAAAAAAAGGACGGGTGAAAGTGCCCGGATCCGGTAAAAGATTTGGGAAAGTGAATGGTAGAAAGATGCTTTGTGAACCTGCATATATAAGAAGTTTTCAGTGTACGGCTTCGGCCTGTCAGGATACCTGCTGCGCAGGCTGGGAGATCGTACTGGATGAGGAAGCACTGGCCCGCTACCGTACGGTGCAGGGCGTTTTTGGAAAACGGCTGAAAAAGGAGATCCGGACAGAGGATGGCGAGAGCTACTTTGCCCTGACAGCAGATAAAAGATGTCCGTTTCTCGATGGACAGGGGCTGTGTGATATTTATAAAAATCTGGGCGAAGAGGCGTTGTGTGATATCTGTACAGAGCATCCCCGCTTTTACAACTGGGTCGGGGATTATACGGAAAAAGGACTGGGGCTTTGCTGTGAAGAGGCGGAACGGCTGTTATTTAAGGAAAAGGAACCGTTGCGTTTCCATTGTACGGAACCGGAGGAGGGCGAAGAAATCTCCGAGGATCTGCGGGTGCTTCTACAGCTGCGGGACGAGGCTTTTGCCATCCTGCAGGATCGTACGATGCCATTAAAGGAGCGGATGACAGCATTTAAGGGCTTTATGCATAAGGTACAGTGTGCGCTGGATGGCGAGGATGAAGAAGCAGAGAATGCAGAGCCAAAAGAAGCGGCTTTTCCATCTGCAGAACGTATCCGGCAGATACTGGATGTGTATCATACGTTGGATTTTCTGGATCTGCGCTGGAAAAAGCTGTTAAAGCAGGCCGGGGCAGATGCATCAGAGATCGCCAGACGGGGAGAAGCCCTGCTGGCAGCAAAAAAGGCGCGTGCTTATGAATGGGAGCATGTGGCCGTATATCTGCTGTACCGCTATATGATCGAGGCGGTGTATGACGGTGATGTAGAGCTCAGAGCCGGGCTTGTCTGTCATTGTCTGACGCTTCTGGCGGTGCTGGCCGCCGAGCTGGAGCTTTCTGGCGGTTATGGCGAGAAGGAGCGGGATGATCTGCTCAGAATGTTCAGCCGGGAGATTGAATACTGCCCGGAAAATATGGAGGCTGTCTGCGAGGCGATCCGGGAGGGACAGCTGTAAGAAGCGTACCGCAAAAGAATGCGGTATAAGGTAAGAAAGAGGAAGCAAAAGCTTATGGAATACAGGGTGTCGGTACGGAATCTGGTGGAATTTATCCTGCGAAGCGGAGATCTGGACAACAGACAGGGCAGCGGCCCGGACAAAGAGGCGATGGCCAAGGGCAGCCGTATCCACCGCAAGATCCAGAAAGCCCAGAAAAGCGGCTACCAGAGCGAGGTCAGTTTAAGCTATGTACAGGAATATCCGGACTACAGCCTGAAAATCGAAGGACGGGCGGACGGAATCTTTACAGATCTGGACGGCCATGTGACGATCGATGAGATCAAGGGCATGTACCGGGACGTTACAAAGCTGACAGAGCCGATACCGGTGCATCTGGCTCAGGCCAAATGCTATGCGTATATCTATGGCCGGGAGCATACACTGGAACAGATCGGCGTGCGCATGACCTACGCCAATCTGGAAACGGAGCAGATCATTTATCTGGAACAGGAATACAGCTTTACTGCGCTGGAAAGCTGGTTTATGGAGTTGGTCGAGAGATACCATGTCTGGATCGAATTTTCCTGGCAGTGGCGGAACCGGCGCAATGCTTCGATGCAGGGACTGGAATTTCCTTTTCCCTACAGAAAGGGCCAGCGGGAGATCGTCGGCAGCGTGTATCGGACAATTTTAAGAAAAAAGCAGCTGTTTATCCAGGCACCGACCGGTGTGGGCAAGACAATGTCCGTGCTGTTTCCGGCGCTTCGTGCCTGCGGGGAGGGTGAGGCGGAAAAGGTCTTTTATCTGACCGCCCGGACGATCACCCACACGGTGGCCGAGGATGCGATACAGATCCTGCGTGACAGAGGTATGTCGTGCAAGTCGGTCACGCTGACAGCGAAGGATAAGCTCTGCGTACTCGATGAGGTGGACTGTAATCCCGAGATTTGCCCGCGGGCAAAGGGACATTTTGACCGGGTGAACGACGCGGTATACGAGCTGGTGACAACCTGTGACGCCATCGACCGGGAGGCGATCCTTTTGCAGGCCGAAAAGTGGCAGGTATGTCCGTTTGAGATGATGCTGGATGTATCGCTGTGGGTGGATGCTATTATCTGTGACTATAATTATGTACTTGACCCGCGGGTGCGGCTGAAACGGTTCTTTGCCGAAGGGCAGCAGAGTCCTGCCATTGTGCTGATGGATGAGGCCCACAATCTGGTCGACCGTGGCCGGGATATGTACAGTGCCATGCTGTACAAGGAGGATGTGCTGGCGGTAAAAAAGCTGGTGCGGGAGAGACGGCCAAAGCTGGCAAGGCTTCTGGAAAAGGTGAATAAGCAGCTTCTGGCGTACAAGAGAACCTGCGACACCTACGAGATCCTGGATAATCTGGGAATGCTGCCGCTTTCGCTTCTGCAGGTTACGGGGGAGATGGAGGAATATCTCGAGGAAGAGCATGACAGTGCCGTGCGCACCGAGGTGCTGCAGCTGTATTTTACGATGCTGACCTTTGAAAATATCTATGAGATGATGGATGACAATTATGTAATCTACAGTCAGCACGATCCGGACGGCAGATTCAGGATCAAGCTGTTTTGTGTCAATCCGGCCAACAATATCCAGAACTGCCTCGATCAGGTAAAAAGCAGCGTGTTCTTTTCGGCGACACTTCTGCCGGTACAGTATTACAGACATCTTTTCAGCACCCGTTCCGATGATTATGCGATCTATGCGGAAACGTCGTTTCTGCCGGAACAGAAAAAACTTCTGATCGGGCGGGATATCAGCAGCAAATACACCCGGCGGACGCATGAGGAATATGTAAAGATCGCAACGTATATCCATACGCTCACCGCGGCAAAAAAGGGCTGCTATATGGTGTTTCTGCCGTCGTACCGGATGCTGACGGATATTGCAGACGTCTATGAGGAACAGTACGGCGAAGAAACCGGCATCACGTTGCTTCGACAGACCCAGACGATGCGGGAAAAACAGCGGGAAGAGTTTCTTTCGCAGTTTCAAAAAGAGCGGGAGGATACGCTGATCGGCTTCTGTGTGATGGGCGGTATCTTTTCCGAGGGTATCGATCTGGTCGGGGAACGGCTGATCGGTGCACTGATCGTCGGCACGGGACTGCCACAGGTATCCAATGAGAGAAAAATTCTCATGGATTACTACGATAAACGTGGAGAAAACGGCTTTGACTATGCCTACCGGATTCCAGGAATGAACAAGGTCCAGCAGTCGGCGGGACGGGTGATCCGTACAGTCGAGGACCGCGGGATCATCGCGCTTCTGGATGAGCGTTTTCTGTACCGGGAATCGCTGGGGCTGTTTCCAAGGGAATGGTATCCCTATGAGGTCGTCACAAAGGACACGGCCGGGGAAAGTGCCAGGGCCTTCTGGGAGGAAGTATAACCGGAAACTGTGAAAGAGAAGGTGTTTTTTACAGACAGATATGCCGGGACAGCAAAAAGTCCCGGAGGAAAGGAGGATGACGGAATGAAAAGAAGTAAGGAAAACGCCAGAGGAAGAAAACTTGCATTGGCTGGTTTGGTACTGGTGACGGGGGCTGTCTGCGCCGGATGTGGCCGGACAGATACGCCGGAGCTTTCTTCCGAACAGCTGCAGACGGAGGCTTCCGAGGCAGCAGATGCCATCAATGTGACGATCGTCAATGAGAGCGGACTGTATATCCGGGAGGTGATCTTTACCGTGCCAGAGGATGAAGCCTATGAGGGGTACGGCACGCTGGGTGAGATCGACGGACTGGATCCGGGGGCAGAGTATATGGCAGATATTCCGGCATCGGCTCTGCCGTTTCAGATCGAGGCGTATGATCTGGAATGGGAGAAGCTTTACGAGGGCAGTCTGCAGGAAACGGTAGAGGATGGTAGTGTGATCGTGCTTTTGCCGGAGAATAATGGTACACAGATGGTTTACGCGCCGGGTACGGATGCGGATACAGCGGCAGAGGAAGCCAGGCTTTCGTATGGCATGACGGTGGCAGCTGATCAGGAAGAGGCGGAACAGCGGGAGATCGCCGCGGAGAATCAGGAGGAAGCCGATACGGACAGCGCTACAAAGGCAGCGCAGGCGATGGGCTATGATTCTGTGGCGAATATGCGTTTTTATACACACGAGGGATATAACCGCGACGATGCGGAGTTTCCGATGCTGACCGGCTACTGGTATCCGGATGGGGATGAGAACAGCCTGACCTATTTTGCGATGGATAACCGCGACAATATGAGATGGTACCGGTTTGATGAGAACGAAGGAGATGTGGAAACAGAAGTGGACGGTATACGGACAAAGGTGCTGGATACCTACACACTGAACAGTGGAAAGAAATTTAAGATGAAGCAGGATACGATAGTGTTCGAAGGCGAAGATGTAGAATATAAAATGGGAACATATTAAGTAAGAAACAGACGGATACCCTGTCCAAAGGTCCTGTAGCGGACTTCGGGACAGGGTATCCGTCTGTGTAGAAAATTTTTCTGAAATCAGAGCAGGTATATGATACAGGATACGAGAGTGCTTGTCAGTCCGACGAGTGCCTCATACGGGATCAGCTTCATACGCTCTTTGATCTGCATATTGACAGAGCCGCCGGTGGCGTGGAAGAAGGAGCCGTGGGGCAGGGAGTCAATAACAGTAGCACCGGCGTGGATCATGGCTCCGGCGTCAAGTGCCGGAACACCACTCTCCAGCAGTGCACCGGAGAAGGTCTGGGAAGCGATCGTTGCACCGGCAGTTGTAGAAGCTGTGGCACCGGCCATAAGGGTACCGGAGATCGGGGCCAGGACAAAGGCTGGAAGGCTTGCCATTTCCAGTAAAGCGATCATATCGGTCTGGATCGCGGAAGCCTTGATGATACCGGCAAGTGTACCCGTACCGATCAGCAGGATGGATACGCCGAGAACCTTGCTCAGACCGAACTCACAGTAGGGTACGATATGGCGGATCTGGCCACAGGCAAGCATACATACGATACCGCCAAGAGGCAGGGCGATCAGCGGATCAATGGTGATGGAAAACAGCGGGCGCAGGGCTAGCAGTACGATCACGACCAGCGGACCGGCGATGGAGGCAAAGAAGGACGGCAGATTTTTTTCTGCACTTTCCTCAAGCTCCGCAGCGGACAGCTGTGCGCCGTTTTTCTTCTTCGCAAGGAAAGAAGCCAGCAGGAACGTTACAATGACAGCAGCGATAGCCGGGAGAATATTTCTCATCATCAGGGTCGTCAGATCTGTCTGGAAGGCTTCGGCTGTAGCAATCGTATTCGGGTTCGGAGAGATGATATTTCCGGCTTTTCCGCCGCCGATCATGGCGAGCAGGATGGCCGGTTTGTTGTATCCGGCTTTCAGACCGATGGCCATGGCGATCGGTGCTACGGTGATCACGGAGATATCAACAAAAACGCCGACAGCACAGATGATCATTGTAGAGATTGCAATGGAGACGATCGCAAAGCGTTCGCCGAGCCTGCTGACGATGACATCTGCGATCTTTTCCGCAGAACCGGTTTTGATCAGTGCTCCGGCAAGGATACCGGAGGTAAGGATACGAAGCACAGAGGACATCATGCTCTGTGCGCCGGAGACCATCGTATCAACGGTTCCGGTCAGGCCACCGCCGCCCACGATACCGCCGACAAGTGCGCCGAGGATCAGGCTGTAGGCCGGGTGTACTTTTTTAATGATGAGCACAATGGCAAGAATCAGACCGACCAGTGCTCCAAGGGTTGTAAATTCCATGAGGGATTCCTCCTAAAGCAAAATGTATAGTGTATGGTTGATAAAATACGGAAAATAAAGATATATCCTGCAAAGAGGGGTAATCCCTTTATTTCCAGAAAGCCCGGATGGTGCGGAAAACCTGCTCCACGGTATCTGTCATGTTCTGTCTGGCATTGGTGTTATCCATGGCCTCTTCCAGAGTGGAAACGCTGCGCAGGATCGGGAAGAAGGCATCGATGCCTTTTTCGTTGCAGGCAGTGGCGTCTTTTGCGACGCTGCCGGAAAAGCCAAGGACGGTACAGTTGTATTCTTTGGCGATCTGGGAGACACCGATCGGCGCTTTGCCCATGACAGTCTGGCCATCGAGACGGCCTTCGCCGGTCAGAACGATGTCGGCATCTTTTACATAATCACGCAGTCTCGTTTCCTCAAGCACAATCTTGACGCCGGATTCCAGTGTGGCGTTAAAAAAGGTCAGAAAAGCGAAGCCGAGACCACCGGCAGCACCGGCACCGGCGTGGTTCGGATTGGCTTTCGGAAAGCTTTTTTGGGCCAATGTGGCGTAAGCTGCCAGCCAGCCGTCCATCTGCTGTACGATTTCCGGTGTTGCACCCTTTTGTGGTCCGAAAACAGCACTGCAGCCATGTTCACCGCACAGCGGATTGGTAACGTCGCAGGCGATGCGGAAGGTACAGTCGGAAAGCTCCGGAAGGACATGCTCTGCGGAAATCTGCGCCAGATCGGCCAGACCGCGGCCAAATGTACTCACCGGATTGCCGTCAGCATCCAGTATAGCAAAACCAAGAGCCTGCAGCATACCGAGCCCACCGTCGTTTGTGGCACTTCCGCCGATACCGACGATGAAACGGCGGCAGCCCTTCTGGATAGCATCCTTGATGACCTCACCGACACCAAATGTTGTTGTGTGGAGCGGATTTCTCTGTGCTTCGGTCACCTGTGTAATACCTGCAGCACCGGACATTTCGATGATGGCGGTCTTTGTTTCCTCAACGATACCGTAACTGCAGTCCACCGGCAGCCCGGCAGGGCCGGTGACTGTGATGGTGACAAGCTTCCCTCCAAGCCCTGCGGTCAGTGCCTCGACAGTACCTTCACCACCATCGGCCAGCGGACGGATCTGAATCTGTGCGTCCGGATAGACCCGGCGGATACCTTCGGCGGCACTTTTACCAGCTTCCATAGAAGTCATACTGCCTTTGAATGAATCTATAGCGATGACAATGTTCATTGTAAACTCCTTTCTGTTACGTTTCCTTTTGTATAGCATGTGAAACCGGACAGAATGTATGCCTGTAACTGTAAATCTGGCAACTGCGGCTTCTTTGTCGTATAACAGTGCGCTCTGTTGATGTTAAAAGTATAACAGGTGAAAATTACGGAGAAAATATTACAGAGAACAAAAAAACTTGAAAAAATCAAATAGATATGGTATGCATAACAAAGAAAATGGATACAGTGAAGGATGTGTGCAGTCAGAATATCAATTTTATCGATACCAGGGGGATGATCATAGCCAGCACAGATCCGGGACGGATCGATACGTTTCATGAAATCGGCTATCGTGTTGTGTCTACGGGGGATACGCTGGAGGTCGCCGATGACGACAGCTTTTTCGGGACAAAGCGCGGCATCAATATCCCGGTCAGTTATAATGGCCGGATCGTGGCGGCTATCGGTATCAGCGGCGAGGTGGAGGAGGTACGCAAGTACGCGCATCTGGCCGGACGCATCACGGATATCCTTCTGAAAGAGCGGGAGATCGAGGCACAGGGTACGCAGAAAAAGAACCGTCTGCATTATGTGATTCGCTGTCTGGTCAACAATGAGACGATCAATGCGGATTATCTCACAGATACACTGCGGGAAAACGGTCTGTCGGAGCAGTCCGTCTGCCGCGTTGTTCTGATCCGGCTGGACGCCCGGTATAATACGAATAATCTGTTTATGATCCAGTCCGCTGTGACCCAGACCTTTGCAAGGATGGATATGCGGTTTTACCGTTACAATTATCCAAGCGAATATATTCTGATCGCAGAGGAAAAAGCGCTGGAAGAGAAAAAAGGCGCGCTGGAGCAGCTGGCAAAAGAGTACGCCTCCCTGCTGCGGATCGGTGTCGGCACAGCCGTCAATGTCCGGCAGAACGCGCAGTCCTACCAGTGCGCATCGGTGGCCATACAGTCCGGTAAAAGTCAGAGCATGCCAGTGTATTATGATGATCTGGATTTTGCCCTGTTGCTCGGAAATATGACCGGTGACCGAAAAAAACGCTATCTGAAAAAGATTCTAGGCAGTCTGACAGAAGAGGACTGTGACCTTCTGGCCATATATTATGAGAAAGAGATGTCCCTGCAACAGACCGCAGATGTCCTGTATATCCATAAAAACAGCCTGCAGTACCGCCTGAACCACATCCATAAGCTCACCGGCTACAATCCGCGGAAGTTCACCGATGCCGTCGTACTGTACAGCGCACTGGAGCTTCGGAAACTTGCGGATATATAGTAATGCGAAAAATTTCAGCAGGGCTTGTCAAGCCGGATAGCGGTGAGATTCTGTATAACGGCAGCACGGTAGGTGTGGAAAGCAAAAAAGAGGTTGCCTATATGTCTACAGAATCATACTTTTACAGCTGGATGACAGCGAAGGACATCGGGAAATATTATAAAGGTAGCTTTTTGGCTGGGATTACTGTTGGATAAAGGCTTGTGGGCTGGATCTGTGTCATTGTGATCGCTGATTTCGCAGTTATTCTTTCCGCGACCGTGCTCAATGGCAAAAAAGGAAACGGTATCGCCGCTTTTGCTATTTTCTGTGTACTTGCCTGGCTGCAGGGTATAGTAGTCGGTCTGATCCCGGCGCACCACGGCATCTTTTCCTGTCTGAACAAAACCTTTAATCTCTGCTATTCACTGTCCAGCAACTCATAACTCAGCATAATCTTATCCACATCCCCCGACGAGTTCATAATCTCAATATCCCCGTCAATATCCGCCGGATTGCGAAGATCCTTCTCATCCAGCAGCGTCCGGCAATACCTTGCGGCCCCCTCGCTGCCATCAAAGACATCACTCTGATGTGCCACCTTCTCAATCGCCTTGCGCACAAACGGAAAATGCGTACACCCAAGCACGATCGCATCCGGTGTCCTCTCATGCAGACTCCGTCTTAAGACCATATCGATCGTAGCCTCCAGCTGCGGCGAATCCAGCTCATTTCGTTCCACAAACTCCACAAGCTCCGAAGCCGGAACCGGTACAAGCTCCGCCTGATCCTTATAGCGGTCGAAGAGTGCGGCAAACTTCGGCTGCTTTAACGTCATTTCTGTGGCCAGTACCGCCACCAGTCCGCCCGGATGTGTCAGCGTAGCCGGTTTGACCGCCGGTTCCAGACCCACGATCGGCATATCCGGATACATACCGCGAAGCAGGCGCACACAGGCACTTGTCGCCGTATTGCAGGCCACGACCAGAGCCTTGACTCCGCGGGAGATCAGATACTCCGCTACAACCATGGACAGCTCACGGATTTCCTCAAGCGGCCGTGTGCCGTAGGGCGCATTCGCAGAATCACCATAATAAATGTAATTTTCACCCGGCATCAGACGTACCAGCTCCCGAAGCACACTGATACCGCCCAGTCCCGAATCAAAGACGCCGATCGGCGCCGTCTTATCTGTTATCTCTGTCATTGGTAAAGAGACCTTCTTCCTATATATAATGATATAATGCCATAAAAAAACATATACAATTCTGGCTGTACATGTTATCCTTGTATAGCATACTGGAAAAAAAGAAAAAAATCAAGAAAACTGCGAAAGAAAACAGTTTACATTCTAAAACCGGTATGGTATACTTTGCGAGTATGAGTTTCAGCCCTGATTCAGCTGCCGGAGACTCCGACCACAGCTTAATCTGCGGCGATTATTAAAATTTAAGGAGGAAATCACCATGATTTCAAAAGAAAAGAAAGCAGCCGTTATGGCAGAATTTGCAAGAACACCGGGAGATACTGGTTCACCGGAAGTACAGGTAGCTATCCTGACAGAGCGTATTAAAGAGCTCACAGAGCATCTGAAAACACATCACAAAGATCATCATTCCAGACGTGGTATGTTAAAGCTGGTTGGTCAGAGACGTGGTCTTCTGGATTACCTGAAGAAAACAGATATCGAAAGATATCGTGCACTGATCGAAAAAGCTGGTATCAGAAAGTAATCAGGTTTCGAGAAGGGCGGATTTATCCGCCCTTTTTCAAAGTAAACGTGTATTTGCAGATGATTTAAACGGTACGCATGGAGACAGACCCTGCCGAGACCACTGAAAAGCACATCAGTCCATGGTATGTTTTTCAGTTGTTTCGGAGGTTTCTTCCATTAAAAAGAGAAGAGATTTTCGTTTGTGTCCATACCGTGCCAGGTACAAAGAAGAAAAAGGAGAAAACTATGTTCAAAAGCTATTCCATGGAACTTGCCGGACGTACATTAACGATCGATGTCGGCAGAGTCGCAAAACAGGCCAATGGCGCAGTCCTGATCCATTACGGTGAGACTGTCATCCTTTCCACAGCAACAGCTTCCGATAAGCCGCGTGAGGGTATCGATTTCTTCCCGCTGAGCGTAGATTATGAAGAGAAGATGTACGCTGTAGGTAAGATCCCGGGAGGATTTAACAAACGTGAGGGCAAGGCCAGTGAGCATGCCACACTGACATCCCGTGTGATCGACCGTCCGATGCGTCCGTTATTCCCGAAGGATTACAGAAACGATGTTACCTTAAACAACCTTGTTATGTCCGTAGATCCGGAGTGCAATCCGGAGATCCCGGCTATGCTTGGTTCCTCCATCGCAACCTGCATTTCAGATATTCCGTTTGACGGACCGTGTGCAGCTACACAGATGGGTCTGATCGATGGTGAGCTGATCGTTAACCCGACCATGGCACAGCGTGTCGTATCCGATCTGCAGCTGACCGTAGCTTCCACAAGAGAAAAGGTTATCATGATTGAGGCCGGTGCCAACGAAGTACCGGATGACAAGATGATCGAAGCTATCTACAAGGCTCATGAAGTGAACCAGGAGATCATCAAGTTCTTCGACGGTATCATCGCTGAGTGTGGTAAGCCGAAGCATGAGTACCAGAGCTTCGCTGTTCCGGAAGAGCTCTTCGCAGCTATGAAAGAGATCGTTACACCGGAAGAGATGGAAGAGGCTGTATTTACAGACGACAAGCAGACCAGAGAGGGCAACATCAAAGTGCTCCGTGAGAAGCTGGCTGAGGCTTTTGCTGATAATGAAGAATGGCTGGCCAAGCTGGATGAAGGTCTGTATCAGTATCAGAAAAAGACCGTTCGTAAGATGATCTTAAAAGACCACAAACGTCCGGATGGCCGTGAGATCGAGCAGATCCGTCCGCTGGCAGCTGAGGTTGATATCATTCCGCGTGTACATGGTTCCGCTATGTTCACCAGAGGACAGACACAGATCTGTGATGTCGTTACACTGGCTCCGCTTTCCGAGTCCCAGAAGATCGACGGTCTTGACGAGTTTACAACAACCAAGAGATATATGCACCATTACAACTTCCCGTCCTACTCTGTAGGTGAGACAAAGCCGTCCAGAGGACCGGGACGTCGTGAAATCGGTCACGGTGCACTGGCTGAGAGAGCCCTGCTTCCGGTACTGCCGACAGTAGAAGAGTTCCCGTACGCTATCCGTGCCGTATCCGAGACCTTTGAATCCAACGGATCTACTTCCATGGCATCTACCTGTGCTTCCTGTATGTCCCTGATGGCAGCAGGTGTACCGATCAAATCCATGGTTGCCGGTATTTCCTGTGGTCTGGTTACCGGTGAGACAGACGATGATTATATCGTTCTGACCGATATCCAGGGTCTTGAGGACTTCTTCGGTGATATGGACTTTAAGGTAACCGGTACCAGAAAGGGTATCACAGCGATCCAGATGGATATCAAGATCCACGGTCTGACCCGTCCGATCGTTGAGGAAGCTATCCGCCGTACACATGAGGCCCGTGAGTTCATTATGAGCACATGTATGGAGCCGTGCATTTCCGAGCCGCGCAAGCAGCTGAGCAAATACGCTCCGAAGATCGTACAGATCATGATCGATCCGCAGAAAATCGGTGATGTTGTCGGCCAGAGAGGTAAGACCATCAATGCGATCATCGAGGAGACCGGTGTTAAGATCGATATCACAGACGACGGTGCAGTATCCATCTGCGGTACAGATCAGGCCATGATGGACAAGGCTATCGATTACATCCGTATCATCACCACAGATTTTGAGGCTGGACAGATCTTCACAGGTAAGGTTGTCAGCATCAAAGAGTTCGGCGCATTCCTTGAGTTCGCACCGGGCAAAGAGGGTATGGTTCATATCTCCAAGATCTGCAAGGAGAGAATCAACCGTGTTGAGGATGTACTGACACTGGGCGACAAGGTCAAAGTCGTATGCCTGGGCAAGGACAAGATGGGACGTATCAGCTTCTCCATCAAGGATGTTCCGGCTGACCAGAGATAATTTAAAAAGTGAAAGCTGTATTGGCTGATTTTAGCCGTACAGTCCGTGTATAAGGAAAGGCTGTTGCATAGCTTCCGGAGAGGGAGCTGTGCAGCAGCCTTTTTACGCGAGCAACGAGCCAAAGTCCGTACTTGCACGAGACCTTGGCGACTGCCGCGATAACCATGAGAAACTCGCGGAGCGTGTTTCTTATGGTTGCGAGTCTTATATGGTTGTGCGCAAGGAAAAACAAAAGTTCTGGTTTACAAAATGGTTATTTAATACTATAATCGGTTAGTGAAAACTAATCAAGGGGGCTATACAGGTAAGATGCCGTTGAATTTAGCAGAATTTGAAAAGCTATACCGGATCGTGAAGGTTTGCGGAACTGACAAGCAGAAGCATCATCTGGAATCCCTTGGTTTTGTGGCCGGGAGCCAGGTGCAGATTCTTTCAAAGCTTCACGATTATTTTATTGTTCTTGTCAAGGATACCAAGATCGGTATTGACCGTAAGATGGCACAGAGCATTATATTACTTGCAGAATAGGGATGAGACAAAAAGATGAAGACGAATAAAAAGATACTGGGGATATGTAATGTCCTGCTGCTTTTGTTCCTGGCGTTTTTTGCCTGGGTGCTGCTGGATTTTTTGCGAATGAGCCGACAGGAGAGGGAACTGATGGCCTTTTTCAGTATGGTCATGCTGGGACTGGCAATCCTTGGCGCTTCTCTGACCCTGGCATTGAAGGATTACTGTCAGGGCGTTATGCAGAGTGCATCCATTGATGTGGCCGGTATTCATAATAAGAAGAGTCTGGAGAAAAAGCTGGCCCAGCTCGAGGACAAAGAGGATACGCTGAATGTGGGCGTAATGATGTTTGACCTGAACAATCTGAAAGTGATCAACGATACCTACGGACATGATGAGGGTGATGCGTTTATCCGCAATTTTGCAGTGCTTCTGACAAGGATTCTCAACGAAAACAGCTTTCTGGCCCGCTTTGGCGGCGATGAATTTCTGATCGTGCAGGAACATACGACGATGGAGGAGCTGGAATCGCTGCATGAAAAGCTGGAGGAAGGTGTGCAGGCGTATAACCAGACCGCCATACATCCGATCAGCTATGCGGTGGGGTATGAAGTCAGCTATAAAAATCATTATTATCTGATCAAGGATCTGATGAAAATTGCAGATGCCAGGATGTATCAGGATAAGATCCAGAAAAAATCCCGGGCAGGGCAGATGGCAGGAGGACTCTGCACAGCGGGTGGAGAGCGAATGCTGCAGAGCATTTCCGCAGATGCACTGTCCCGAAAATTGTTTACATTGTTTAATAATGCATCGGAGGACTGCCGGTACGCTTTTTGTATGATGGATGTGCGGGAATTTCATCTGATCAACGACTACTGGGGGTTTGCCGTGGGCAATGAGATCCTGAAACGGATCCTTTGCTGTCTGCAGCATCTTGACGGTGTGGTTTTTGCCGGAAGATTCCATTCGGATGTATTTGTCTGCGTGGCGGACTGTACCACAGAGAGCAAAAAGGAATTTACCGGGCGTTTTCAGGAATTTAAGCAGAAGATCACTGAACAGATCGCCAGTGAATATCCGATCCAGTATTTCTGCCTGACGGCGGGAATCTGTTTTGTACAGGGCAAGGAGGAAAAAACAGAAAAGGTGATCTCCCATGCCAACAGTGCCAGAAGAAAGGCAACAGAGACGATCGATGGTCTGTGTGTCTATACGCAGCGGCTGGAGGAAGCGGAGCTGCAGCGTGCAGAGGTTCTGCATTCGTTCCAGCAGGCGTTGGACAGGGAGGAATTTGTCCTGTATTTCCAGCCAAAGATTTCCGGCGGCAATGGCAAAATGACCAGTGCCGAAGTGCTGGTGCGCTGGCAGCGGGAGGATGGTTCCTTCTGGACACCGGACAGCTTTATTCCGGTGCTGGAAGAAACGGGAGAAATCGACGTTCTGGACTTCTATGTCTATGAAAAGACGTTTGCCTGGATGAAAGAACACAAGAATGACAAGATCTGTCCGGTGGCACTGTCTCTAAATGTTTCTCCGTCCCATTTCAAAAATATCGAAAGCTTCACCAGCCGTCTGCTGGATCTGATCCGGCAGTATGGCATAAATACGAGATACCTGATCTTTGAGATCACGGAGAATGCCTATATCCATAATATCGAGGCTGTAAATCGTATGATCACGATCCTGCATGGCTATGGCATACGGATTTCGATGGACGATTTTGGTTCGGGCTATTCTTCACTGAACAGTCTGAAGGATATCATGTTTGATGAAGTGAAGATCGATAAGAAGTTTCTGGGCGATACGTTAAGTGAAAATGGCCGTATTGTCCTGCAGGAGATCTTCCATCTGCTGAAACGAACCAACAAGACGATCGTCTGCGAGGGCGTAGAGACAAAGGAAGCGGCAGATTTTCTGATCGAAGAGGGCTGTGATGAGCTGCAGGGCTATTATTATTACCGCCCGATGCCGCTGGAGGATTTCTCGGATATTCTGTTTGGTGGACAGAAAAACAAGGAGAAGGTCGCTGTATAAGCTGGTTACTGTTCGCTCAGCATCTGAACACTTGCTGTTCAGATGCGTATGAAAGTGATTCAGGTGTGAGCAGCCCTCCTTTTGCGAAGCAAAATTTTGCATGAGGGCTGCGAACGTTACAGTTCGCAGGATACCTGTGAACTGTAACATAAGCTGCAAGGGGAGTAAAGGCGAAAGGCTTTTGCTCCTTTTTTTTTGTGTGGCAGTATGCTATACTGATTTCAAATGTTTACGGAGGCTTTTTATGGAAAAAATTAAGATACAGTACAAAGATGAAACAATAGAAAAGCTGCGCTACATCGACGGCAAATCGGACTGGATTGATCTGCGTGCCGCGGAGAATATCGAGATGAAGGCCGGAGAGTTTAAGCTGATTCCGCTGGGGATTGCCATGCAGCTTCCGGAAGGCTATGAGGCGCATGTCGTACCGAGAAGCTCTACCTTCAAAAATTTTGGCATCATCCAGACCAATCATTGCGGCATTATCGACGAGACCTACTGCGGACCGAACGACTGGTGGTTTATGCCGGCCTATGCGCTCCGGGATACGAAGATCGGCAAAAATGAGCGGATCTGCCAGTTCAGGATCGAGAAGCATCAGCCACAGCTGGTCTTTGAAGAGGTTACGCGGCTGGAGCATGAAGACCGTGGAGGTATCGGCAGTACCGGTACAAGATAAGGGAGTCATCCTATGAAATGCGAAGAAGCAATCAAAAATATGGATCGTTTTGTCAATCACAAGATGAGCACAGGCGAGCTGGACGCTTTTTTGAAGCATGTGGATACGTGTCCGTCCTGTTATGAAGAGCTGGAAACCTACTATACGGTGGCTGTGGCGCTTCATTATCTGGAAAAGAATGACGGAGAGGGCTACAATATCCCTCTGCGTCTGCAGCATTCGCTGGACGAGGCACACAAAAGAGTCCGGCGGGAGCACCGGTATTACGTCGCGTTGCATGTAATCTTATTTGTGCTGATCGTGGCGCTGGTACTTCTGGTGGTATTTTCCAGAACGCCGGCCTTTGGCATGGTGATACGAAATATATTCCTGCCCTTTTAAACGGACAGGCTGACGGAGGACAATATGGCAGAAAAAATAGTACTGATCGACGGGCACAGCATCCTGAACCGTGCGTTTTATGGTGTGCCGGATCTGACGAATGCAGAAGGACTGCATACCAATGCGGTATACGGCTTTTTAAATATCATGTTTCGTATTCTGGACGAGGAGCAGCCGCAGTATCTGGCAGTGGCCTTTGACCTGCATGCGCCGACATTCCGGCACAAGATGTACGAGGCCTACAAGGGTACGCGCCATGCGATGCCGGAGGAATTAAGAGAACAGGTGCCGGTGATCAAGGAAGTGCTGCAGGCAATGCAGATTCCGACCGTATCCATGGAGGGTTACGAGGCGGACGATATCCTCGGTACGATCGCCGGACGATGCGAGCGGGATGGACTGGACGTAACGATCGTTTCCGGTGACCGCGACCTTTTGCAGCTGGCCACGGACAAGGTCAAGATCCGTATTCCTAAGACCCGCGGTGGCAAGACCGTGATCGAGGATTATTATACAAAGGATGTCATCGAAGCGTATCAGGTGACGCCGAAGCAGATCATTGAGCTGAAAGCGCTGATGGGCGACAGCTCCGATAATATTCCGGGTCTGCCCGGCGTCGGTGAAAAGACGGCAACAAAGCTGGTCGTAGCTTACGGCAGTATTGAAAATGCCTACGAACACAGGGCAGAGATCAAACCGAACAAGGCAAAGCTGGCCTTTGAAGAGCATTATGATCTGGCTGAGCTTTCGAAAACACTGGCAACGATCAATACCGACAGTCCGGTGGAGTTTGTTCTGGAAGTGGCGAAGGTGGAGGATTTCTATACTCCGGAGGCGTACGACTGGTGCAAACGGCTGGAATTTAAAAACCTGCTGGGACGGTTTTCGGAGGACAGCCGCCGCGTGGATATTACCGACACCTTTGTGGATGTGACGGATTTTGGTGAAGTACAGACGCTTCTGGAAAAGGTTGCCGCAGCTGAACGTGTGGGCGCGGCACTCTGCCTGGAAGAGGGATACGAGGGTCTGGCGGTATGCCTGCCGGAGGACGGAACCTATTATATTCCGGCACAGGGCTTTGTTACCCGGGCCGGACTGATGGATGATCTGCAGCAGCTGGCCACAAAGAGTCCGTGCTTTTGTACAATGGATATCAAGGGGCTTCTGCACAGCGTCGGTCTGACAGAGCGTAAAGAGCTGCAGGATATTTCACTGGCGGCATATCTGTTAAATCCGCTGAAATCGGAATATCTCTACGATGCCGTGGCAGCCGAGTATCTGTCAGTGACGCTGCCGGGAAAGGAAGACCTGTTTGCGGATAAGAAAAAGGCATCGGCAGAAAAGCTGGCTGCGGCTTACCGCACACAAACCTGTTGTCAGGCATATACGTCAGCTATGGCTTTTCCGCCGATGATGGAGGCGCTGAAAGAGCAGGGGATGGATCATTTGTATACCGATCTCGAACTGCCGCTTTTATATACGCTGTATCATATGGAAGAGGCCGGTATCCTTGTGGAACGGCAGGAGCTGATCGACTATGGAAAACAGCTGGAAGGCCGGATCAGTGAGCTGGAACAGGCGATCTATGAAAAGGCCGGAGAAAACTTCAATATCAATTCGCCGAAGCAGCTGGGCGTGATCCTGTTTGAAAAGCTGCAGCTGCCTGGTGGAAAAAAGACAAAGACCGGGTATTCCACGGCTGCGGATGTGCTGGAAAAGCTGGCACCGGAGGCGCCGATCGTATCGGATATTCTCGAGTACCGTCAGCTGACGAAGCTGAAATCGACCTATGCCGACGGACTGGTGACCTGTATTGCAGAGGATGGTCGTATCCACAGTACCTTTAACCAGACGATCACAGCGACAGGCCGGATCAGCAGTACTGAACCGAATCTACAGAATATCCCCGTGCGTACAGAGCTTGGACGGCTGCTTCGAAAGGTATTTGTACCGGCAGATGGTTTCGTCTTTATGGATGCCGATTATTCCCAGATCGAGCTTCGCGTGCTGGCACATTTTTCCGGAGATCAGGCGCTGATCGAAGCGTACCGGGCAGAGAGCGATATCCACAGGATCACAGCGTCACAGGTATTCCATGTGCCGTTTGACGAGGTGACGGATCTGCAGCGAAGAAATGCCAAGGCGGTCAATTTCGGTATCGTGTATGGCATCAGTTCGTTTGGTTTAAGTCAGGGCTTAAGTATCACGAGAAAAGAAGCCGAAGGCTATATCAAACGGTACTTTGAAACGTATCCGGGTATCAAGACATTTCTGGACAATGCGGTCAGTGAGGCAAAGGAAAAGGGCTACGTGACCACGATGTTTGGACGCAGACGCCCGGTGCCGGAGCTGAAATCTTCCAATTTCATGCAGCGTTCCTTCGGTGAGCGTGTGGCGATGAATTCCCCGATCCAGGGCACGGCAGCGGATATCATCAAATTTGCGATGCTGGGCGTGGACAGACGGCTGAGGGAGGAAAATTTACATTCCCGTCTGATCCTGCAGGTACACGATGAGCTGCTGATCGAGACGGCTGTGGAGGAAGAAGAACAGGTGAGAAAGATTCTCACAGAAGAAATGATGCATGCCGCAAATCTGGCGGTAGATCTGGAAATCGATCTGCACACCGGAAACAGCTGGTATGAGGCAAAATAAGAAAAATATGTGTTCTGGTAAGGGCAGGATATCGCTGTTACCGGAACACTGCTGTGATATAAGGAACTATATATGAAAGTAATAGGTATTACCGGCGGTGTGGGCTGCGGAAAAAGTGCGGTGATGGATATTCTGGAACAGGAGTACAATGCACGGATTCTGAAAGCTGACAGTGTCGGGCATCTTCTGATGGAGCCGGGGATGTCCTGCTATACGCAGATGGTTGCCCATTTTGGCAGAGGAATCCTGCGGGCCGATGGCAGTGTAAACCGGACGAAAGTCGCAGAAATCGTATTTTCCGATCCGGAGGAATTAAAGATCCAGAACCAGATCATGCATCCGGCGATCCGGAATTATATTCTGGAACAGATTGCGGAGGAAAGAAAAGTGGGCAGGGCATATTGTTTTGTCGAAGCTGCTTTACTTTTAGAAGATAAATATGATGATTTTTGCGATGAGGTGTGGTATATTTATACAGATGTGTCTGTCAGACGCCGACGACTGAAGGAAAGCCGTGGCTACACGGATGCAAAGATCGAAGGGATCATGGCAAAGCAGATGACAGAGACAGAGTTCAGACGCCGGGCTGCGTTTACTGTGGACAACAGCGGCAGTCTGGAACAGACGAAAGAACAGATCAAAGAAAGGATGCATACGTAAATGAAAATGTGCAGCATAGCCAGCGGAAGCAGCGGAAACTGTATCTTTGTTGGCTCGGAGGAAACGTCCTTTCTTGTGGATGCAGGTATCAGTGGCAAACGGGCGATTGCCGGCGTGGAGTCTTTAGATCGCAGCATGACAGAGCTTGACGGGATCTTTGTGACGCATGAGCACAGCGACCATATCAAGGGGCTGGGCGTGCTGGCCAGAAAGTTTGGCATACCGATTTATGCGACACAGGGCACGATCGATGAGATTGAGAGAACCCAGCCAATCGGAAAGCTGCCGGAAGGTATTTTTCATGCAATCGAGCCGGATAAGGATACGGTGATCGGGGATATGACGATCCACCCTTTCCGGATATCCCACGATGCGGCGGAGCCGGTGGGCTATCGTTTTGAAAACGGCGGCAAAACGGCGGCGGTGGCTACGGATATGGGCGTGTATGACGAGTATATCGTCGAGCAGCTGTCCGGTCTGGATACATTGCTTCTGGAAGCTAATCATGACCTTCGGATGCTTGAGGTCGGGCGTTATCCCTATTATCTCAAGCGCCGTATAGCGTCGGACCGCGGCCATCTGTCGAATGAGACGGCCGGAAGACTTCTGGGGCGTATCCTGCATGACCATATGGGACATATATTTCTTGGCCATTTGAGCCAGGAGAACAATTATGAGCGACTGGCCTTTGAGACAGTCTGCAGTGAGATTACGATGGGGGACAACCCGTATCGTGCGGCTGATTTTCGGATCTCTGTGGCACACAGAGATATGGTATCGGAAGCTATTGAATTTTAATACATACATGAGGAGGATTATCATGAAGAAAGCAATCATCACTGTTGTTGGAAAGGATACCGTAGGTATCATTGCAAAGGTTTGTACCTACCTTGCAGACAATCAGGCCAATATCCTGGATATTTCCCAGACGATCATCGACGGCTATTTTAATATGATGATGATCACCGATATCAGCGGTGCATCCAAGGAAGTGGCTCTTATTGCGGAGGAGCTGGAGGCTCTGGGCAAGGAACTGGGACTGGTGATTCGCTGTCAGCTGGAGGATATCTTCACCAGCATGCATCGTATCTGATCGGAGGTGCCATATGATCAATATATTTGAGGTAAATGAAACCAACAAAATGATCGACCAGGAGAATCTGGATGTCCGTACCATCACCATGGGCATCAGTCTTCTGGACTGTGTGAACTCCGATATCGATGTGGTCTGTGAAAATGTTTACAAAAAGATCACAACACTCGCAAAGGATCTGGTAAAGACCGGAGAGGATATCTCCGCCGAATATGGTATCCCGATCGTGAATAAGCGTATCTCCATCACACCGGCAGCGCTGGTCGGCGGCGCCGCCTGCAAGACAACAGGTGATTTTGTGAAACTGGCAAAGACGCTGGATAAAGCGGCAAAGGAGGTTGGCGTAAACTTCCTCGGCGGTTATTCCGCGCTGGTATCCAAGGGCATGACAAAGGCAGACGAGCTTCTGATCCGTTCTATTCCGGAAGCACTGGCCTGCACCGATTTTGTCTGCAGCTCGGTCAATGTGGGTTCCACCAAGACCGGTATCAATATGGATGCCGTCCGTCTGATGGGCGAGATCGTCAAAGAGACAGCGGAAGCTACAAAGGAGCAGGATTCTCTGGGCTGCGCAAAGCTCGTTGTATTCTGCAATGCGCCGGATGATAACCCGTTTATGGCAGGTGCTTTCCACGGCGTGACAGAGGCCGATGCGATCATTAACGTCGGTGTCAGCGGCCCTGGCGTTGTCAAATATGCACTGGGACAGGTACGCGGTGAGAATTTCGAAGTACTGTGTGAGACGATCAAAAAGACAGCCTTCAAGATCACCCGTGTGGGTCAGCTGGTAGCACAGGAAGCCTCCAGAAGACTGGGTGTGCCGTTTGGTATCATTGACCTGTCTCTGGCACCGACACCGGCCATCGGTGATTCGGTAGCGGATATTCTCGAAGAGATCGGTCTGGAGCATGCCGGTGCACCGGGCACGACAGCAGCTCTGGCGCTGTTAAATGATCAGGTGAAAAAGGGCGGCGTTATGGCTTCCTCCTATGTCGGCGGCTTAAGCGGTGCATTTATTCCGGTCAGTGAGGATCAGGGTATGATCAATGCGGTAAATGCTGGTGCACTGACCATCGAAAAACTCGAAGCCATGACCTGTGTGTGCTCCGTCGGTCTGGACATGATCGCCATTCCTGGCGATACAAAGGCCACAACGATCGCCGGTATCATCGCAGATGAGGCAGCCATCGGTATGGTGAACCAGAAAACCACAGCCGTACGTCTGATCCCGGTTATCGGCAAGGGCGTCGGTGAGATCGTAGAATTCGGCGGCCTGCTCGGCTACGCTCCGATCATGCCGGTCAACAGCTTCTCCTGCGACGCTTTCGTCAGCAGAACCGGACGGATCCCGGCACCGATCCACAGCTTTAAAAACTAAGAGATGATAAGAATGAACGGCTGGGCTTTTTCTTTGGGAGAGGTTCAGCCGTTTTAGAATAGATATGTAAAGTTACAGAAATGACACTGACAGAAGCGGTAATTGAAAAGCTTTCTAAGGTGAGCGATGAGGAGCTATTACGGGAAAATGTAACTTTTTACAGTTTCCCGTAATACGGAGCTGATGAAAAGTGATGGCTCCAAATATTATTTCGGAGAAATGCATATTCTCACTATTTTCTGGTATGATAAAAATATATTTTACTTGATAAATCTATGAAAAAGGTATAGAATTTAAACAAAGAAACGAGTTTACACCGTACAGTTATAATACTCAAGCGGGCTGCCCGTTTCTTTTTTTGTTATCAGAAAAAGAAAGTTGAAATAGATATTGACATAAGCAGGGAAAAAGATTATAGTAAATAAGACGAATAAGATAGTTGTATAAGCTTATATAATGACATTTCTTAATATGGTTTATAAACCGTATGTATCTTTTCAGATTTTAACAGTCGTTAAAATATTTCAAAACATGAAACAGAATATGGAGTTTGTATGGGACAGAAAGACATAAGTGAAAAGATTCTTCTGGCATATGATGATGTATTTGCCGACCTTGTGAATGTGTTACTTTTTCAGGGAAATGTGTGATACAGCCAGAGGAACTGAGAGAGCGGGAATCAAAAACTTTTTATAAAGAGGGTGATATACTGCGGGAATTAGACAGGGATGTCTTAAAATGCTGGAAAGGAGAGGATGTACGATTTGCCTGTATAGGTATTGAAAATCAGACGGCTGTCGATGCTGATATGACGCTACGTGTGATTGGATATGATGGCGCTGCTTACAGGGCACAGTTATCTGACAAGGAAGCAGGAAAGGAACGGTATCCTGTTATCACGATGGTTTTGTATTTTGGGTATACAAAACGATGGGATAAGCCCTTGTCCTTGCTTGAAAAGTTAGTGATTCCGGAAAGATTGCAGCCATATATAAGTGATTACAAAGTTAATTTGTTTGAAGTGGCTTATTTGAGCGATGAACAGGTGGAGTGTTTTCAATCGGATTTTAAAGTTATAGCAGATTACTTTGTGCAGAAACGAAAAAAAAAAAATATAACCCGTCAAAGCAGAAGCTGAAACATGCAGAAGCTGTCGTACAATTGATTTCTGTAATGGAACATGATGACAGATTTGCGGATGCATTTTACAACACAGACGGGAGAAAGGTGGAAAATATGTGTGATGTATTAGATGAGGTAGAACAGAGAGGGATAGCGTTAGGCATAAATCAGGGAATCACTAAAATAGTAAAAAAATTATATGGAAAAAACTATACGACAAAAGAAATAGCAAAAATGATAGATGAAGAAGAAAAGGAGGTAGAAGCGATATTGCAGAGGGCATAAATATATGTGTTGGAAAATGAGGAAAAAATCTCAGAATTTTTTATACATAAATGAAAGGCAGAAATAAATTTGAATCCCTGCCTGTTTCGGCATACGAACTATAAGAATCTATGCGTATAACGATTCAGAACCACAGCTAGTTGAACTTGCGATATATTAGTCATAACAAAACACTTGAAAACAAATACCCCTATAGGTACAATAGGAAAATACCTGTAGGGGTATTACTATATTATATACAGAAGAATGAGGAGGCAGATATTATGTTTAAGAGTTCCTGGTCAAAGGTTTTAGGTGGTGTTGTTCTCGGTGCAGTAGGTGTGCCGTTTCTGAAGTCCGATGTGGCAAAGAAGGCTTATAAATATGCGACAGCCGGTGTATTTATTGCAAGAGACCGCGTGCTGGAGGAGACAGAGCATTTCCAGGCATTTGCCACAGATACAGCAGATGATGCCAAGGAGATTGTAGAAGCTTATTATCAGAAGAAAGATGCAAAATACGAAGCAGCAGTAGAAGGCAACGATACAGATGCCGAAGCAGAAAACGAGACAGAAGAATAATATTGGGGCAGAAAAATGAAATATAGAGTATTACATCGCAGTAAGAACAGATTTCATCTGGACTTATGTAAGCGAAGATTTACGCAGGAAGAGGCGGATACCCTGTACTACACCCTGATGAACCGTGATGAAGTGGAGAGTGTGCAGGTCTTTGCGCGGACAGCACAGCTGAACGTAAAGTATTATGGAATGGCAGAAGCTGTCCTGCTGGACTATATCGGCGGACTGTCTCTGAAACAGCCTGAGCTGCAGGACTATGTACCGGCAGTTTCTTCCCGTGCGACGAACGACCATTATAAAGAAAAGCTGATCAATATGGTTATGCTTCGTGGTATCAAGAAATTCTTCTTACCGGCACCAGTCCGGATCGCCTGTACGATTTATGATGGCGCACCGTTTATCTGGCACGGTATCAAGGATCTGCTGGCCAGAAAATTCAGCGCAGAGATCGTTCACGCCTCTGCCATTGCCGCATCCATGCTGATCGGCGACTTTGCTGCAGCAAGCTCGATCACCTTCCTGACAGAGGTCGGTGAGGAGCTGGAAGAGTGGACATACAAGAAATCCGTCGATGATCTGGCCCAGTCACTGGCGCTGAATGTATCGAAGGTATGGAAAGTCGAAGGACCGGATACCGTACGTCAGGTTGGTATCGGACAGATCCAGGTCGGTGATGTGATCCAGGTAAGTATGGGCAGTATCATTCCGCTGGACGGTACGGTAGTCGAGGGTGAGGCCATGGTCAATCAGGCGGCCCTTACCGGTGAGTCGGTAGCTGTCAGAAAGGCTGTCCATGGTACGGTATTTGCCGGAACCGTTGTCGAAGAGGGCGAGATCCTGGTTGAAGTCCGTCAGACATCTGGAAAGACAAGATATGACCGGATCGTAGAGATGATCGAAGCATCCGAGAGTCTGAAGAGTATCACACAGAGCCAGGCGGAGCGCGTGGTAAGCAAGCTGATCCCGTATACCTTTGGTGCGGCTGTAGCTACGCTGTTGCTGACCAGAAATGTGACAAAAGCAGCCTCCGTGCTGATGGTCGATTTCTCCTGTGCAATCGAGGTCGCTATGCCGATTTCCGTACTGTCAGCCATGCGTGAGGCCGGTAAACACCGGATCACCGTCAAGGGTGGTAAATATCTGGAGGATATTGCTGCCGCAGATACCGTAGTATTTGATAAAACGGGTACGCTGACCAAGGCAACACCGGCCGTAGAGCAGGTTGTTGCAATGGAGGGCTATGAAGAGGACGAGATGCTTCGTATCGCTGCCTGTCTGGAAGAGCATTTTCCGCATTCTCTGGCCAATGCTGTCGTACGTGCGGCAAAGGAAAAGGGTCTGCAGCATGAAGAGATGCATTCCAAGGTTGTCTATATCGTAGCTCATGGTGTTGCGACGACGATCGGAGAGGAACGTGCCGTGATCGGCAGCTACCATTTCGTATTCGAGGATGAGAAATGTATCGTGATGCCGGAGGATCAGGACAAGCTGGAGAAACTGCTGTCCTATTATTCCCATCTGTACATGGCAATCGGCGGTAAGCTGGTGGCCATCATCGGTATCGCAGATCCGATCAAGGAAGAGTCAAAAGATGTCATTGCCAATCTGAAAAAGGCCGGTCTGAGCAATATTGTCATGATGACCGGTGACAGCGACAGAACGGCCAGGGCAGTTGCTGAGAGCCTGGGCATTACCCAGTATTATGCCGAGGTACTGCCGGAGGACAAGGCCGGGTTCGTTGAGCAGGAGAAGAAAGCTGGTCATACCGTGATCATGGTCGGTGACGGTATTAACGATTCTCCGGCGCTGTCCATGGCAGATGTCGGTATTGCAATGAAAGAGGGCGCGGATATTGCGCAGGAGATCGCGGATATTACACTGTCCGGTTCTGATCTGCAGCAGCTGGTTGCCCTGCGCGAGCTGGGTAATGGCATGATGGAGCGTATGCGTTCCACATCAAGGATCGGTATCGGTTTTAATGCAGCGATCCTTCTGGCCGGTGTCTTTGGCTGGGTAGTGCCGGGTACAGCCGCATTTTTACATAATGCATCTACGATCGCACTTTGTCTGAGAAACATGAACGATCTGCTTCCGGAGGAACCGGAAGAAGCATTACAGGCATAAATACTGCAAATATACCCAAAATCCGGTTCGCTGCAAAACGTGTGGACCGGATTTTTTACATGGGATACAAACAATATGAATGTTTTGTGGCCAATATTGACGCTCTTTAGGGCTTGTGCTATAATACGAAAAGATTTCGAAAAGAAAATGATACACAAACGTAATAATTACACATAGACAAAGGGGTGCTACATATGAGGGGAACAAGAAAGATTGCAGCCGTACTGCTGACAGCCGTTATGCTGAACACACTGACCGGCTGTTCACTTTCAACATTTAAGGAATCCTGGCAGACGCTGCTTGGCAAATCCGAAAGCAATACGCTGACAGCTGCCCAGATGCAGGAAATGAAGGATAAAAAGGTCATCCGTAATGTGGACGAGAATCTCGCCGCACCGGAGTTTACATTAAACCTTGGCGATACCCACACCTATCAGGTAGGCGCCGGAGCCGATGCTTTGAGGGTCGAGGCCACAGCACCGGAGGGTACGATCACTTACCAGTGGTACCAGAATACAGCTGACTTAAACGGCGGTGGACAGGCTATCGAGGGCGCGACAGAAGCTACCTATACGCCGGACACATCCGAGAAGGGTACGACCTATTATTTCTGTGTGGCTACCGTGACTGTGGATGACCGTATCCGCGAGGCTACCAGCCTGACAAGCGCTGTTGTTGTACAGGATGTGGCTGACGTCAGCGTTATTGCCGGTGAGCAGTTAAACGAACAGTAAACAGCAGATATATGTTGGAAAATCTACAACAGTATCATGTATTGGAGGCAGTCTAACAATGGACTGCCTCCGTTTTGCGTCCGGCAACAAAGGGCATACGGTGTCCCGGCAATCGCCAGAAGCCTGCGCAGCTATGGATATTGGACGGCATGGACGGCTGCCTACATAAATAAATGTTGCATTTTCCCGGTGGGTCTTGTATATTAACTTGTAGTGTATCTGTTTGGGAGAATGCCTCAAAAGGGAAGCTCCGGTAAAACAGATACCAGATGCTGCGTATGGCAGCAGGAGGAGAAGCATGAGCGAAATGATAAGAGTCGCAGTAGATGCCATGGGCGGTGACAACGCACCGGCAGCTATTGTCAAAGGTGCTGTAGATGCACTGCAGGAAAGTGACAAGCTCTTTGTTTACCTTGCCGGTAAAGAGGATGAGATCAAAAAGGAGCTTTCCCAATATACGTATCCCGAGGATCGTGTGCAGGTCGTACCGGCCAGTCAGGTGATCGAGACCGGTGAGCCGCCGGTACATGCCATCCGGGGCAAGAAGGATTCTTCCCTTGTTGTGGCGCTTGGCCTGGTGCGAAAGGGTGAGGCAGAAGCTTTTGTATCCGCCGGAAGTACCGGTGCGGTTTTGGTCGGTGGTCAGGTTATGGTCGGTAAGCTGAAAGGCGTGGAGCGTGCGCCACTGGCGCCGTTGATCCCTACGCTTACAGGAAATGCGCTGCTGATCGACTGCGGAGCCAATGTCGATGCCCGTTCGAGCCATCTGGTACAGTTCGCCAAGATGGGTTCCATCTATATGGAAAATGTTATGCATGTGAAAAATCCCCGTGTGGCGCTTGTGAATATCGGCGCCGAGGAGGAAAAGGGTAACGCGCTGGCAAAAGAGACATATCCGCTGTTGAAGGCCTGCGAGGATATCAATTTCGTGGGCAATATTGAAGCCAGAGATATTCCCTACGGCAAGGCAGATGTTATTGTCTGCGAAGCTTTTGTGGGTAATGTCATCCTCAAACTGTATGAGGGTGTCGCCGGTGCTCTGGTCAAAAAGATCAAAGGAGGCATGATGTCCTCTTTGCGCAGCAAGATCGGTGCGCTGTTGGTCAAACCGGCGTTGAAAAAGACATTAAAGGGCTTTGATGTGTCCGAATATGGCGGTGCGCCGCTTCTCGGTCTGAAGGGCCTTGTTGTCAAAGCCCATGGCAGCTCTGATGCCGTGGAGATCAAAAATGCTATATTACAGTGTATCCAGTTTACAGAAGCCCATATCAGCGACAAGATCAAAGAGCATATGGCGGATACAAAGGAAGAGAGGAACTAAACATGGAATTTGAAAAAATTCAGGACATTATTGCAGATGTATTAAATATTGACAAGAGCGAGATCACAATGGACACGACCTTTATCGATGATCTCGGTGCAGATTCTCTGGATGTATTCCAGATCATTATGGGTATTGAGGAAGAATTTGACCTTGAGATCCCGACCGAAAAGGCAGAAAGCATTGTGACGGTAGGCGATGCCGTAGAAGCAATCCGCAATGCCTGATCGAATGTAAAGCTGAAGAATGAAACTTACAGGACAGGGGAGGGATATACGGTGTATGATACTTTCCTGTCCTGTTCGCGTTATTTTGCTATAGATATAACGGCAAAGATTACAGCAGCAAAGGAGAAAAAATGGAACATAAAAAGCTGGAAAAAGCCATCGGCTATGTGTTTAAGGACAAGGCCCTTCTGGACATGGCGCTGCGGCACAGTTCCTATATCAACGAACATCATATGCAGCGGATCCAGTGTAACGAGCGTCTGGAATTCTTAGGCGATGCCGTGCTGGAGATGGTCAGCAGTGAGTTTTTATACAATCTGTACCCGGAAAAACCGGAGGGTGAGCTGTCAAAGCTCAGAGCCAGTCTGGTATGTGAGCCGTCGCTGGCTGTATGTGCCAGAGAGCTTGGCCTCGATCAGGCGCTGCAGATGGGCAAAGGCGAGGAGAGTACCGGCGGACGCCAGAGAGATTCGATCATTTCGGATTCCGTAGAGGCAACGATCGGTGCGATTTTCCTGGATGGTGGGATTACTAATGCAAAAGAGTTTATTTTAAAGCATGTCTTAAACGATATTGATAAAAAGAGGCTCTTTTATGATAGTAAGACCATATTGCAGGAGCTGGTACAGGGACATATGGAGGGAAAGATCCATTATGAGCTGGTGAAGGCCGAAGGGCCGGATCATGCCAAATCCTTCTATGTGGATCTGTATATCGGAGAAACCTGTTACGGACAGGGTATGGGACGTACGAAGAAGGCTGCGGAGCAGAAGGCCGCCTATATGGCACTGTGCCGTCTCAGAGAAAAGACACAGGAAGGCAAAGAAAACGCATGTATTTAAAGAGCATCGAGGTACAGGGCTTCAAGTCCTTTGCCAACAAGATCAAATTCGAATTTCACAACGGTATCACCGGCATTGTCGGCCCGAACGGCAGTGGCAAGAGTAACGTTGCAGATGCAGTGCGCTGGGTTTTAGGTGAGCAGAGCGCCAAGCAGCTTCGAGGCGGCAATATGCAGGACGTCATCTTTTCCGGTACACAGCTGAGAAAACCGCTGGGATACGCTTCTGTGGCGATCACGCTGGACAATGCCGACCATAAGCTGGATACGTCCTATGAGGAAGTGACGGTCACAAGACGACTGTACCGTTCCGGCGAGAGCGAGTATCTGATGAATGGCGCAGCCTGCCGTCTGCGTGATATTCAGGAGCTGTTTTATGATACCGGTATAGGTAAAGAGGGATACTCCATCATCGGACAGGGTCAGATCGACAAGATCCTGAGCAATAAGCCCGACGACCGCCGTGAGCTGTTTGACGAGGCCGCCGGTATTGTCAAGTTTAAAAGAAGAAAAGCAACGACGCTGAAAAAGCTCGAGGAAGAGGAGAGCAATCTGACTCGTGTCAGCGATATCCTTTCCGAGCTGACCAGACAGCTGGGACCCTTACGTCGTCAGTCAGAATCTGCCCGTATCTATCTGAAAAAGAGAGATGAGCTGAAAAATCTGGATCTGAATATGTTTCTGGTAGACCGGGAACGTATGGAGAAGGAGTACGACCGGCTGCAACAGACCTACGGTGCGTCGAGTGAAGAGCTGGCTGAGACAAAGACACAGTTTGAAAAGACAAAGGAAGAATACGACGTTCTGGAAAAACAGCTCGAAGAGCTGGAAACCAGCATTGAGGAGAAACGAGAAAAATCCTCGCAGAATGCGCTTGCCCAGAAGCAGTTAGAGGGCCAGATCCAGGTTTTAAATGAGCAGATCCGTACGGCTGTGGAAAACCGCCGGATGCATGCCGAGCGTCTGGAGACGATCGCCGGGGAGCTGGAAGAGAAAAGAGCGCAGCTTAAGGCTCTGGAGCAGACCACGCAGGATGCCGGTACCTTAAAACAGGATAACCGGGCAGAGACAGAGAAGATTCAGAAGGAACTGGACAGCCTGCATGACGCCATGGTACAGAGTACGCTGGCAATGAATCAGGCAAAGACGAGCCAGATCGACCTGTTAAACCAGAAGGCTTCCGCCAAGGGTAAGCTGCAGCGCTACGACGCGATGCTCGAACAGATCGGCATCCGTAAGTCCATGCTGAGCCAGCGGGTGCTGGTACTTAAAAATGACGAGGAACGGCAGCAGGATGTCCTGATCAAATGCCGTGAAGAGTATCGTAAGCTGGCCAAAGAAATCGAAGGCGCGGACAGTAAGCGTACAGAAAACCAGAATAAGATCAATGCCCTGCAGCAGGAGATCCAGAATGAGCAGAAGGAGGCGGACAACCGCCAGCTTTTATTTCACCGGGAAGAATCCCGTCTGGAAACGCTGCGCAATCTGGCCGAACGCTATGACGGCTATGGTAATTCCATTCGCCGCGTTATGGAGCAGAAAAGCCGTGTGCCGGGACTGATCGGCGTTGTGGCTGATCTGATCAAGACCGATAAAAAATACGAGACCGCCATCGAGACCGCTCTTGGCGGTGCAATCCAGAATATTGTTACAAAAGACGAAAAAACAGCCAAGGAAATGATTGGTTTCCTGAAGAAAAACAGATACGGCCGTGCAACGTTTCTGCCGCTGTCTGCGATTTCTGCCAAGGGCGGCCTGCCAATGGCGCAGCTGTTAAAGGAAGAGGGCGTGATCCAGTCGGCTGACCGTCTGGTGCATACGGATCCGGAGTTTGGCGATCTGATGAAATCCCTGCTGGGCCGTACGCTGGTGGTCGAGACGATCGACCATGGTATCGCCCTGCAGAAAAAGAACCATCATTCCCTGCGCATCGTTACCCTAGAGGGCGAGCTGTTAAATCCGGGCGGTTCGATGACCGGTGGTGCATTTAAGAATACCAGCAACCTGCTGGGCCGCCGCCGTGAGATCGAGGAGCTCGAAAAACAGGTGAAAAAGCTGTCCACAGAGCTGGAAGAGACCAGACGCGGACTGGAAACCAAACGTAACCTGCGTAACGCCCTGCGTGATGAGATGGCTGACATAGCTGAAAAGGTCAAGGATAAACAGCTGGATCTGAATACTGCCCAGATGAATATCCAGCAGGCAGAGACAAGGATCCGGGAGATCCAGTCCGGCTACAGCCAGTTAAAAGGTGAAAGCTCCGAGATCGAATCCCAGATCCGAGAGATCGATGAGTTTAAGACAGCGATCAAGAAGGAAATGAAAGACCTCAAATCCTCCGAGAAAGATTCTCAGGAGACAGCGCTTTCCCAGGAATCCCTGTTAAATGAACAGAAGGAGCAGGAGGCCGGGCTGGCAAAACAGCTGGAAAGTCTGCATCTGAAGGGATCTGAGCTGTCCCAGCAGCTGTCCTTCCATGAAGAGAATATTGCCCGTATCCGGGGTGAGCTGGAAAGTCTGGAAAATGAGCAGACCGAGCTTGTCGGTCGTCAGGACGAGAGAAGCCGGGAGGAAGAGGACAGAAAGGCACAGGTAGCCGCGATTGAAGAGACGATGGCCGCCGGTAAGAGCCAGGAGGATGCCTTAAAAGAGGCGCTGGCCGCCGAGCAGCAGAAAAAGGAAGAGCTGCAGAGCACCCACCGTCAGTTCTTTGCCAGAAGAGATGAGCTGTCCGAGCACCAGACCCGTCTGGACAAGGAATGCTACCGTCTGCGCAGCCAGCTGGACAAGCTGGAAGAAAATCAGGAAGCCCAGATCAACTATATCTGGGATGAATACGAGATTACGCCGGTACAGGCCGCTTCCTTCCGTATGGAAGAGGTGCCGGAGCGCAGCGTATTAAAGAAACAGTTAAACGAAGTCAAAGAAGAGATCCGTAAGCTCGGCCCGGTCAATGTCAATGCGATCGAGGAATTTAAGGAAGTGGAGGAACGCCACACCTTCCTGTCCGCCCAGCATGAGGATCTGATCCAGGCAAAGGAGACGCTGGAAAATATCATCCAGGAGCTGGACGACGGTATGCGCCGCCAGTTCGCAGAGAAATTTGCTGATATCCAGCGGGAATTTGACAAGGCGTTCAAGGATCTGTTCGGCGGCGGCAAGGGCTCGATCGAGCTGGTCGAGGGAGAGGATATTCTCGAGGCCGGTGTACAGATTATTTCCCAGCCCCCGGGCAAAAAGCTCCAGAATATGATGCAGTTGTCCGGTGGTGAGAAAGCGCTGACGGCGATCGCGCTGTTATTTGCGATCCAGAATCTGAAGCCGTCACCGTTCTGTCTGCTCGACGAGATCGAGGCGGCCCTGGACGATTCGAACGTTACCCGTTTTGCCGAATATCTGCACAAGCTGACAAAGAATACCCAGTTTATCGTTATTACCCATCGAAGAGGTACGATGAATGCAGCGGACCGTCTGTACGGTATCACGATGCAGGAAAAAGGCGTATCGACCCTCGTATCGGTAGATTTGATCGAGGACGATCTGGACAAATAGGAGAGAAAGTATGGCTGAAGAAAAGAAAGGCTTTTTTAAACGTCTGGTGGCCGGACTGGCCAAGACCAGAGACAGTGTTGTATCCGGTATGGATGCGATTTTCAGCGGCTTTTCCAAAATCGACGATGATTTTTATGAAGAGCTGGAAGAAACCCTGATCATGGGCGATCTCGGCGTGGCAACCACAGAAAAGATCCTCGACCGCCTAAGAGAGCAGGTCAAGGAGCAGAAGATCCATGAGCCCATGGCGTGCCGTGAGCTTCTGATCGATACGATCCGTGAGCAGATGAAGACCAGTGAGGACGATTACGCGTTTGAACGCCGAAAATCCGTTGTACTCGTTGTCGGCGTCAACGGTGTCGGTAAGACCACGACCGTTGGAAAACTGGCCGGTAAGCTCAAACAGGACGGTAAAAAGGTTCTGATCGCCGCTGCCGATACATTCCGTGCCGCTGCCGGTACACAGCTGTCCGTATGGGCCGACCGTGCCGGTGTCGAGATGATCGGTGGACAAGAAGGCGCTGATCCCGCAGCCATCGTATACGATGCAGTGCAGGCAGCCAAGGCAAGAAATGTCGATGTCCTTCTGTGCGATACCGCCGGACGTCTTCATAATAAAAAGAACCTGATGCAGGAGCTTGGCAAGATCTCCCGCGTCATTGAAAGAGAGTATCCGGACGCATATCTGGAAACTCTGATCGTACTGGACGGCTCCACAGGACAGAACGCCCTGATGCAGGCCCGACAGTTTCAGGAAGTCACCAACCTGACCGGTATCGTACTGACAAAGCTTGACGGTACCGCGAAAGGCGGCATCGCAGTGGCCATCCAGTCCGAACTGGATATCCCTGTGAAATATATAGGCGTAGGTGAAAGTATTGATGATCTGGAAAAATTCAATCCGGATCAGTATGTTGAAGCATTATTCCGTACAGGAGAAGAATAGAGGAGGAACACATGATGGAAGAAATGTTGACACTGGAAAAATTTGAAGAGGCCACCGAGATCGTACATCGCGTGACCCGTGAAACCAAGCTGATCTACAGCGAAATGCTGAGCAACCGCTACGGCAACAAGGTCTATCTGAAGCCGGAAAACATGCAGTACACCGGCGCCTACAAGCTGCGCGGTGCCTACTACAAGATTTCCACACTGACAGATGAAGAAAAGGCCAAAGGACTGATCACCGCCTCTGCAGGTAACCATGCCCAGGGTGTGGCATATGCAGCCAAAGCCTACGGCGTAAAGGCCACCGTAGTCATGCCGACCACAACCCCGCTGATTAAAGTGGAAAATACCAAAAGCTACGGCGTAGATACCGTACTGTATGGCAATAACTACGATGAAGCCTGCGCCCATGCCTACGAACTGGCAGACGAGCACGGCTACACATTCATTCACCCGTTTGACGATCCGGCAGTAGCTACCGGACAGGGCACGATCGCCATGGAGATCATACAGGAACTGCCGCTGGTAGATTATATCCTCGTCCCGATCGGAGGCGGCGGACTGGCCACTGGTATCTCTACCCTGGCCAAGCTCTTAAACCCGAACATCAAAGTCATCGGCGTAGAACCTGCCAACGCCAACTGTATGCAGGAATCCTTAAAAGCCGGCCATGTTGTCACCCTTGACGACGCCAGCACCATCGCCGACGGTACAGCCGTAAAGACCCCGGGCGAAAAGATCTTCCCATACATCCAGAAAAACCTCGATGATATCATCACCGTAGAAGACGACGAACTCATCGTAGCCTTCCTGGATATGGTAGAAAATCACAAAATGATTGTAGAAAATTCCGGCCTTTTAACCGTAGCTGCCCTCAAACATTTAAATGTTAAAAACAAAAAGATCGTTTCCGTATTAAGTGGCGGCAACATGGATCTCATCACCATGTCCAGCGTTGTCCAGAACGGCCTGATCGCCAGAGACCGTATCTTTACCGTCTCCATCCTTCTGCCGGACAAACCGGGTGAACTGGCCCGCGTAGCCCAGCTCATTGCCGATGTCCGCGGAAATGTCATCCGTCTCGACCACAACCAGTTCTTCAGCACCAACCGTAATGCTGCCGTAGAACTGAAAGTCACCATGGAGGCCTTCGGCACCGACCACAAACAGGAAATCATCAAGACCCTTGAAGAAAACGGCTTCCGCCCAAAACTCATCCGTCCGAACCTGTAAATAACCACCCATCAGGGTGAAACTTTTATTCCTGACAAACATATATTGAGCTAAAGTCAGGAGGAAACCCCGCGCAGGCTCTGGGATATATGTACTTGACAAGCGACTTTACCGAGCAAGAGTCCGAGACCTTAGGCTCGGACCGGCGCAGGCGGAGCGCAGACAAGTACATATATCCCAGAGCCTGCGCGGGGCTTCCTCCGTCCGTTTTACAAAAAAATATATGTTTGTCAAGAAAAAATACTTGACACCCCCGCAACTCTAGTGTAAGATATCCAAGGTGTTGGAAATGGAAGCATTTGTAGAAAAAACATTGCTCTATGATTTTTATGGAGAATTACTGACTTCCCATCAGAGAGAAATCTACGAAGACATCGTCCTCAACGATTATTCCATCAGCGAAGTCGCACAGGAGCTCGGCATCAGCCGTCAGGGCGTACACGATCAGGTCAGAAGAGTAGACAAACTCCTCGCCGGTTACGAAGAACGCCTCATGCTCGTCAGGAAATTTCTTGACCTCAAAGAAAAAGTAAGCAGCATCCGCAAAATCGTCGATGACTGTAATCTTGAAAATCTGGAAGCAGTAAAAAACGCTGTTGCGGAGATTTCCGACAGCATATTAGAGGAATTATGATTCCCGGGAGAATTATATGGCATTTGACAGCTTGACTGAAAAACTGCAAAATGTATTTAAAAACCTGAGAAGCAAAGGCCGTCTGACAGAAGATGACGTAAAGACAGCCCTTCGCGAAGTCAAAATGGCACTTCTCGAAGCCGACGTCAGCTTCAAAGTCGTAAAGCAGTTTACCAAAGCAGTGCAGGAACGCGCCATCGGACAGGACGTTATGACCGGACTCAATCCGGGACAGATGGTTATCAAGATCGTTAACGAAGAACTCGTCAAACTGATGGGCTCCGAGACGACAGAGATTACCCTCCGTCCGGGCAGCGAGATCACCACCATCCTTATGGTCGGTCTGCAGGGTTCCGGTAAGACAACAACCTCGGCCAAGATTGCCGGTAAATTGAAAGCCAAAGGCCGTCAGCCCTTACTTGTGGCAGGCGACGTATACCGGCCGGCAGCGATCGAACAGCTGAAGATCAACGGACAGAAGCAGGATGTGGAAGTCTTTTCCATGGGAGACCAGAAAAGCCCCGTGGATATCGCCAAAGCAGCGATCGAACATGCCAGACAGAGTAAGAAAAACGTGGTTATCATCGATACCGCCGGCCGTCAGCAGGTCGACGAAGACATGATGCAGGAGCTCAAAGATATCAAAGCTGCTGTAGAGATCGATCAGACGATCCTCGTCGTCGATGCCACCACCGGTCAGAATGCCGTCAACGTATCCGATACCTTCAATCAGGAGGTCGGTATCGACGGAGTGATCCTGACAAAATTAGACGGTGACGCCCGAGGCGGTGCGGCGCTGTCCATTAAAGCGATCAGCGGCAAGCCGATCCTCTATGTAGGTATGGGCGAAAAGCTCTCTGATCTCGAACAGTTCTATCCCGACCGGATGGCATCCCGTATCCTCGGTATGGGCGATGTCATGAGCCTCATCGAAAAGGCACAGGCCAACATCGACGAGGAAAAAGCCCGTGAGATGGAACAGAAATTCAAAAAAGCCCAGTTTGGTTTTGACGATTATCTCGAAAGCATGAACCAGATGAAGAACATGGGCGGTATATCCAGTGTCTTAAGCATGCTTCCCGGCATGGGCGTAGGCGGCAAGATGAAAGATATCGAGAGCATGATCGATGAAAAAGATCTGGCCCGCAAAGAAGCCATCGTACTGGCCATGACACCGGAAGAGAGAGCCAATCCGGATCTCTTAAACGTATCCCGCAAGCAGCGCATCGCCAAGGGTGCAGGCGTGGATATCAGTGAAGTCAACCGTTTCGTCAAGCAGTTCGATCAGACCCGCAAGATGATGAAACAGATGCCCGGCATGATGGGCAAGAAAGGCAAACGCGGAGGTTTCCGCCTGCCGTTTTAATCCGTAGATAAGGATACAGTCCTTTCTAATATACATTATTGAATACTATAAGGAGGTAAAAGAATCATGGCAGTTAAAATTAGATTAAGAAGAATGGGAAAGAAGAAAGCTCCTGTTTATAGAATCATCGTTGCTGACTCCAGATCCCCGAGAGATGGTCGTTTCATCGAGGAGATCGGTACTTACGATCCGAACCAGGATCCGAGCGTATACAAAGTAGACGAAGAAGCAGCTAAAAAATGGCTGGCTAACGGCGCTCAGCCGACAGAGGTTGTTGCCAAGATCCTGAAAATGGCAGGTATCGAAAAGTAAATCTATCGGGGGTATGTAATGAAAGAGTTAGTTGAAGTAATTGCAAAATCTCTTGTAGAAAAACCGGAAGAAGTTGTGACAACCGAAACCGAAACGGATGATGCTATTGTTGTAGAGCTGAAGGTGGATCCGTCCGACATGGGTAAAGTGATCGGCAGACAGGGACGTATCGCAAAAGCGATCCGTGCTGTCGTGAAGGCTGCATCTTCAAAATCTGACAAAAAAGTAGTAGTAGAAATCCTGCAGTAAGAAATGAGAGGTATTGTGTAAGCAATACCTCTTTTTAGATTAAAAAGAAGTAAGGAATACTATATGGAACAGTTTTTTCAGGTAGGAGTGATCTCCTCGACCCATGGCGTACATGGCGAGGTCAAGGTGTATCCAACAACGGATGACCCGAAGCGTTTTTTAAAACTGAAAGAAGTACTTCTCGACACCCCGAAAGGCTATATGCCCCTCAAGGTTGAAAAGGTCCGCTTTTTCAAACAGATGGTGATCGTGAAGTTTGAAGGATATGATACGATAGAGTCGATCCAGATGTACCGCCAGAAGGGCCTCTTTGTACCACGCGAGCAGGCCGTACCGCTTGCCGAGGATGAGTACTACGTGGCAGATCTTCTGGGTATGGACGTTTATCTGGAGGACGGCGAGCTGTTTGGCAAGGTAAAGGACGTTATGCAGAGTGCGGCAAATGATGTGTATATCATCCGCAGTCTGGCCAATGGCGAGGTGCTTTTGCCGGCGATTGCTGACTGTGTAAAAGAAGTTTCCGTAGAGGAAAACCGTATGGTGATCCATCTGCTGGATGGACTGGTAGAGTAAGGAGTAGATTGTGAGATTTCATGTACTGACACTGTTCCCGGAGATGATCGAGCAGGGCTTTGCTTCGAGCATCACTGGCCGGGCCATGGAAAAGGGCATATTGGAGCTTTCTGCAGTCAATATCCGGGATTACTCGGTAAACAAGCATATGCGCGTGGACGATTATCCCTATGGCGGCGGCGCCGGGATGGTCATGCAGGCAGAGCCGGTATACCGCTGCTACGAGGATGTGAGCACAAAGATTGGTCATAAGACCCGCGTAATCTATCTGACCCCGCAGGGCCGTGTCTTTAACCAGCATATGGCGGAAGAGTTTGCAAAGGAGGAGGATCTGATCTTTCTCTGTGGCCATTATGAGGGCATCGACGAGCGTGTGCTGGAAGAAATCGTGACCGATCCGGTGTCCATCGGGGATTATGTGCTGACCGGCGGCGAGCTGCCGTCTCTGGTCATGATGGATGCGATCTCCCGGCTCGTGCCCGGCGTACTGGGCAACGACGATTCTGCCGTGGGGGAGTCCTTTGCCGGTTCATTGCTTGAATATCCCCAGTATTCCCGTCCGGCCATATGGCGGGAAAAGGAAGTGCCGCCGGTGCTTTTATCCGGCCATCATGCCAA
Source organism: Ruminococcus bromii (assembly GCA_963603285.1). Taxonomy (GTDB): domain Bacteria; phylum Bacillota; class Clostridia; order Lachnospirales; family Lachnospiraceae; genus UBA11957. Next base: position 9,366 of record CAVCMG010000008.1, on the reverse strand, counting down.
TGTGGAAGCGTGGAGAAGAGAGCAGTCCGTGATCCGTACCGCCAAATGGCGCCCGGATCTTCTGGAACATGCCGAACTGACGCAAAAAGAGCGTCAAATTGTCAAGAAAATCCTTGCATCCGAAGAAGAGCTATAGTATAATACGAAATGTTGTAGAAAAAGATGGTCCTCTGGTACGAGAATGTATTAAGAACATCCAGTCAGAAAAGGAGAAACAAAATGAACGACATCATTAAAAACATCGAAGCTGCTCAGCTGAAAAACGAAGTACCGGAGTTTAACGTAGGTGATACAGTACGTGTACACGGTAAGATCAAAGAGGGTAACCGTGAGCGTATCCAGGTATTCGAGGGTATCGTCCTGAAGAGACAGGGCGGCGGAAACCGTGAGACTTTCACAGTAAGAAAATCTTCCAACGGTATCGGCGTAGAGAAAACATGGCCGCTGCATTCCCCGAACGTAGTTAAGGTAGAGGTTATCAGACATGGTAAAGTAAGAAGAGCTAAACTGTTCTACTTAAGAGACCGTGTAGGTAAAGCTGCAAGAGTTAAAGAGCTGGTAAAATAAGCTGACCGTTTGTGACTGTTTGGCAGGCCGGTGCAGTGTATGCACAGACCACCGAAAGTGATTCGGGATTCGGCAGGGACAGGTACAAAGGTACCTGTCCCTGTTTGCGTTGCCATGCATATGAAAAAATGATGCGGTGGATTATTTTTGAGCTATCATGCATATAGAAGAGGAAGAATTATGAGTATAAGAGCCCGTTATGTCAGAGAGCATCTGCGCAGTCGTTTCAGTATGCGCTCTCTGCTGATCTGGATATTTGAGATCATCGTTGCCATTGTTCTGGGCGCGGTGTTTTCGATTTTTTTCTGTAAAAATGTAGATATGACCGAAGGCTCCATGGAGCCCACCGTACAGATTGGTGATACGATGCTGGTCAATACGATGGCCTATAAGCTGTCCAAACCAAAGAGGGATGATATGATCGTTTTCCGCAGCAATGATGCGGCCAATGCCAGTTTGCATGTCAAGCGTGTCATCGGACTGCCGGGCGAGACGATCCAGATCAGCGACGGCCAGATTCTGATCAACGGTGCGACCTATATGGAGAAAAAGGATCTGCCCTCCATCAGCTATGCCGGTCTGGCCGAGCAGGAGATCAAGCTGGGAGACAACGAATACTTCGTACTGGGTGACAATCGTAACAACAGCGCAGACAGCCGGTATTCCGATATCGGCAACGTGAAGCTGGCCAATATTGTAGGTAAGGTCTGGTTTCGGATCGCTCCCTATTCCAGACTGGGATTTTTGCATTAGAAAAGGAGTAAGCTATGGCAATGAATATACAGTGGTATCCGGGACATATGACCAAGGCCAGACGCATGATGCAGGAGGATATCAAGCTGATCGACCTGATCATCGAGCTGGTGGACGCCCGTGTGCCGTTATCCAGCCGTAATCCGGATATCGATGAGCTGGGAAAGAATAAAGCGCGTCTGATCCTTCTGAACAAATCGGATCTGGCTGATTCGTCTGTTAATGAAAAATGGATAGCGTATTTTGAAAAGCTCGGATATACCGTCGTACAGATCAATTCCAAGACAGGTGCCGGGATCAAAACCATCAGCCAGAAGGTACAGGAAGCATGTAAGGAAAAGATCGAAAGAGACCGCCGCCGCGGTATCAAAAACCGTCCGATCCGTGCCATGGTGGCCGGTATCCCGAATGTCGGTAAATCCACCTTTATCAACGCCTATGCCGGTAAAAATTGCGCCAAGACAGGCAACAAGCCCGGTGTGACCAAGGGCAAGCAGTGGATCCGTATGGGTAAGGGCCTGGAGCTTTTGGACACCCCGGGTATCCTCTGGCCGAAATTTGAAGATCAGAATGTGGGTATCCGTCTGGCCATGATTGGCTCTATCAATGAGAATATCCTGAATATCGAGGAGCTGTCGCTGCTGGCCATCGACTTTCTGCGGGAGACATACCCGGGACTGATTGAAAAGCAGTATGAGGTCAGTGAGGAGGCCGAAAAGCCGCTGGAGATCCTGGAACGTGTTGCGGAGAGACGCAAATGCCTGGCAAAAGGCGGAGAGTATGATTACGCCAAAGCCGCGGCAATGTTTATGGATGATTTCCGTAACGGCCGTCTGGGCAGATTCTCTCTGGAAAGACCGGCGGAGGAAGAAGCATGAAAAGCATAGCGGAGATCAAAGCAGAGTTACAGGCCGCCTCCGGTGACAACCTGCAGCGACTGTTGGCAGAGTATGAAGCGGATACAAGAAGCGGTGTACAAAAGCTCGTGGCAAAGGCCAGAAAGGACGAAGAAAAGCTGGCTGCCGAGCGCGAGCGCATATACCAGATGAAAGCCTATGAGCGGGAATATGCGTCCTGCGGCGCGATCTGCGGCATCGATGAGGTGGGCCGTGGACCGCTGGCAGGCCCTGTCGTAGCCTGTGCAGTGATCCTGCCGACAGATGAAGAAATCCTGTATCTGAACGATTCCAAGCAGCTGAGCGCCAGAAAGCGGGAGGAGCTGTACGATGTGATCCGGCAAAAAGCGGTATCCATCGGCATCGGTATTGTCGATCAGAAACGGATCGACGAGATCAATATTTTGCAGGCTACCTACGAGGCTATGCGCGCGGCAGTAGCGGCGCTGGATCCGCAGCCGGAAGTCCTGTTAAACGATGCAGTGACGATCCCGGGACTCTCCATGCGGCAGGTGCCGATCATCAAAGGTGACGCCAAAAGTGCGTCGATCGCTGCTGCCAGTATTGTTGCCAAGGTGACAAGGGACAGGATGATGGTCGAATATGATGCCATCTATCCGGGCTATGATTTTGCTTCCAACAAGGGTTACGGCTCCGCGACACATATCGCAGCGTTGAAGGAAAAAGGGCCGTGTGAGATCCACAGAAGAAGCTTTATCACGCATTTTGTGGAGTAAAAAGAAAGACAGATATGAATAAGAGATCTTTGGGAAACATCTGGGAAGAACAGGTGTGTATATTCCTGAAGAGAGAGGGCTGCGAGATTCTTGAGAAAAATTATCGCAGCAAACGTGGGGAAATCGACCTGATCGTGCGCGAGGGCAGATACCTTGTGTTCGTGGAGGTCAAATACAGAAAAAACAGCGCCGCCGGATTCCCGGAGGAAGCTGTAGATTACCGCAAACAGCTGCGGATCAGCCGCACCGCGCAGGATTACCTGCTGAAAAAGCGGCTGTCGGAGACGACGCCCTGCCGTTTCGACGTGGTGGCCGTCTGCGGAGAACAGATCCACCATATCCGCAATGCGTTCGACTGCGCATATGGGTGGTAAAATACAGTTTGTATATATGCGTCAATGCTTCCTGTGACCATGGACTTTGACGCATATTTTGTAAGAAGCTGTCCGTATCTGGTGGCAGCATGACAAGAGAGGTATATTATGCGTTGGAAAGATGAAACACAGCCGAAAATGAAGATCAACGAAAAGAATGGTGTAGAATATCTGACGTTCCCGGCATTGGATGCCTGCGAGGAAATTGTCCATGCTTTTTCCACACGGAAAGGTGGTGTAAGTAAAGAACATCTTGGCACCATGAATCTGAGCTTTTCCCGTGGCGACCTGCCCGAAAACGTCAGTGAAAATTACCGCCGTTTCTGCACAGCGATCGGTATCCGCCCGGAACAGATTGTCTGTACAGACCAGACCCACACAGCCAATGTGCGTGAGACCGACCATTCCCATTGCGGAGAGGGCGTGACAAAGCCAAAGACCTGGACAGATGTGGATGGACTGGTGACTAACGAGCCCGGTGTAGCCCTCTGTACCTCTTTTGCCGACTGCGTCCCCTTGTACTTTTACGATCCCGTACACCATGCCATCGGCCTGTCCCATTCCGGCTGGCGCGGCACCGTCGGCCAGATCGGCGCCGTGACCGTCCGCAAAATGGCAGAGCTGTACGGCAGCAAAGCAAAAGATATCCTCGCCGCCATCGGCCCGTCCATCTGTCAGGACTGCTACGAAGTCAGCAGGGACGTCATCCTCGAATTTCAGAAAACCTACCCGCAGGAAATCTGGCCAGACCTCTACTATGTAAAAGAAAACGGCAAATACCAGCTCAACCTCTGGAACGCCTGCCGTCACACCATGCTCACCGCCGGTATCCTGCCAGAGCATATATTCCTGCCAAATATATGCACCTGCTGTAATCCCGACGAGCTTTTTTCTCACCGCGCCTCCCATGGCCAACGCGGAAATCTCAATGCATTTTTAATGTTGAAGTAGGAGAATATCTTTGCCAGTAAACTTCCGCATAAAAAAGCAGGAGATACGGCTGGTATCTCTCTTTCAAAACGATTCAAAGTGCGCTTTTAGCTTTGATGAGATCCCGTGCCTACGTAAACTTATGCGCGAGCCCGCTTTAGCGAGCGCATTAGTTGGAGCTGGCACGTAGCTCAGCAAAGCGTTGCACTTGTTTTGAAAGAGAGATATCAGCCGTATTCCCTGCTTTTTCATGCTGCACAATCCAAAAAACAGGCACTCGTTCGAAGAACGGTGCCTGTTTCGTATTTTATCATACAATTAGCGATGCTTAGCCAGCAGTTTATTGATCTTGTCTGTCGTAGAACGAACCTTCTCAACAGAAACATCATGATTCAGAATATCCATAATGCTTGCCACATATTTACCCATACGTGCCGGCTCATAGTATGGTCTTTCCAGAAGCTCTGCCGGACGGTAGTTCAGATCCGTTGTGATGATCTTGTTGATATAGCCCTTCTCATAATACTCATCAAACTTCGCCAGACCATCCGTAAACAGACCAAACGTCGTGCAGACAAAGATTCGGTTTGCATTTCTTTCTTTCAGCTGCTTGGCAACATCCAGCATACTTTCACCGGAAGAAATCATATCATCCACGATGATACAGTCCTTGCCCTCTACGGAATCACCCAGGAACTCGTGGGCAACGATCGGATTCTTGCCATTAACGATCGTGGAGTAGTCACGACGCTTGTAGAACATACCCATATCCACGCCGAGGATATTGGAGAAGTATACAGCACGGTTCATCGCACCCTCATCCGGGGAAATGATCATCAGATGCTCATTGTCTAGCTTCAGATCCGGTACGGAACGAAGCAAAGCTTTTAAAAACTGATAGGTCGGCATAAAGTTATCGAAACCATTCAGCGGGATCGCATTCATGACACGCGGATCATGGGCATCGAATGTGATGATGTTCTCCACACCCATGCTGATCAGCTCCTGCAGTGCTGCTGCACAGTCCAGAGATTCACGGGAAGAACGCTTATGCTGACGTCCCTCATACAGGAATGGCATGATAACATTGATACGGTGTGCCTTGCCGGTAGCGGCCTGGATGATACGTTTCAGATCTTGGTAATGGTCATCCGGAGACATATGGTTGATGTAAGGTCCGATCTTGTAGGTCGGTGTATAGTTGCTGATATCTACCATGATAAAGAGATCGGCACCACGGATAGAAGCATTGATCTTACCTTTGGCTTCACCGCTACCAAAACGCGGGCATTCAGCGTCTATCAGAAAAGTATCTTCAGCATAGCCGGACCATGTGATGTTGTTGTTGTGGTCGGTTCTTTTCTGAGCCATTTCCTTACGGAAAGAAACCAGATAATCATTTACAATATTGCCGAGCTCGGTACAGCCTTTCAGTGCAACGATCTTGATCGGTGCAACAGGAATGGAACACTCGAGTAAGTCTAAATTTGCCATTAGAAACCTCCGATTGTCATATTCGTTATATTTCATAAAAACTCACCTTAGTTATAGCATCCCGGCAAAAAAGCGTCAATACAGTATGACAGAAAATACAAAATTTGTGTAAAAAACTGTGGAAATATAAGGATTCAGGTAAAACAGCGTTGCATTTTGAAAATAATCTTGTTATGATGAAAAGAACGTTCTGACAGGAGGAGAGTATATGCCAAAGCATGTCATAGGAGCTGTAGCGCCGGGCAGTATTGCCGAGGAGCTGGAGCTGGTGCCGGGAGATGAGCTGGTATCGATCAATGACAAAAAAATAGAAGACGTATTTGATTATCATTATCTGACCAACGATGAATACCTGACTATGGTTGTGCGCAAGGCAGATGGCGAGGAATGGGAGCTGGAGATCGAAAAGGAGCTGGAGGAGGACCTGGGCATTACGTTTGTCAACAGCCTGATGGACGAGTACCGTTCCTGCCGCAATAACTGTATTTTCTGCTTTATCGACCAGATGCCGCCGGGTATGCGTGAGACGCTGTATTTTAAGGATGATGATTCCCGCCTTTCGTTCCTGCAGGGCAATTACGTTACACTGACAAATATGAGCGATCATGATATCGACCGTATCATTTATTACCATCTGGCCCCGATCAATATTTCGTTTCATACGACCAATCCGGAGCTTCGCTGCAAGATGCTGCATAACCGCTTTGCCGGTGATGTGTTCGGAAAGATCCGGCGGCTGGCCGAGGCGGATATCGAGCTGAATGGCCAGATTGTTCTCTGCAAGGGCATCAATGACGGTGAGGAGCTGGAACGCTCCCTGCGGGATTTCGAAAGCTATATGCCGGCATTGCAGAGTGTGTCGATCGTGCCCGTCGGACTGACAAAGTACCGCAAAGGTCTGTTCCCTCTGGAATCGTTTGAAGCAGAGGATGCTGCAAAGGTCATCGACCAGGTAGAACGCTGGCAGCAATATTATAAGAAGAAAACCGGTACACACCGGGTACACTGCAGCGATGAATGGTATCTGCTGGCCGGACGGGAGCTTCCCGGGGCTTCGCGCTATGATGGATATCTGCAGCTGGAAAACGGTGTGGGCATGCTGCGGCTTTTGCAGGAAGAAGTCGAAGAAGTACTGGCAGAGCCGAAAAAGGATGTAGAGCCGGGTTCTGTGACGATCGCTACAGGGCGTCTGGCAGCACCTTTCTTAAAAATGCTTGCAGAAAAGATCCGGGCAGTGTACGATGAGATCGATATCGATGTGGTGGCAATCCGCAACGATTTCTTTGGAGAAAAGATCACCGTATCCGGTCTGATCACCGGACAGGATCTGAAAAAACAGCTGAAAGAGAGAACACTGGGAGAACGTGTGATCCTGCCGTGCAACATGCTGCGGGCGGGCGAGAATGTTTTCCTGGATGATTACACCGTAGAAGAGCTTGAGCAGGAGATTAAGCGTCCGATAGCTGTCGCGGATTCCAGCGGCAGGGATCTGGTGGAAACGATCCTGTATAAAAGAAAAGTGGAAAAACATAAAAGGAGACAACTGTATGAGCAAACCGATAGTAGCAATTGTGGGCCGTCCTAATGTTGGTAAATCCACACTGTTTAATGCTTTGGCCGGGGAGAATATCTCCATTGTCAAGGATACGCCGGGCGTAACCCGCGACCGTATCTATGCCGATGTGACCTGGCTGAATTATTCCTTTACAATGGTGGATACCGGCGGTATTGAGCCGGAGAGCAGGGACGTGATTATTTCCCAGATGAGAGAACAGGCGCAGATCGCCATCGATACGGCCGATGTGATCGTATTTATGGTGGATGTGCGACAGGGACTGGTGGATGCGGATTCCAAGGTGGCAGATATGCTGCGCCGCAGCTCCAAGCCGGTCATTCTGGCTGTCAATAAAGTAGATAATTTTGACAAATTCCTTATGGATACCTATGAATTTTATAATCTTGGCATGGGCGATCCGATCGCGATCTCTTCTTCCGGTCGACTGGGTATCGGCGACCTGCTGGACGAGGTGGTCAAGCATTTCCCGTCACAGGAGCATGAAGAGGAAGAGGACGATACGCCGCGTATTGCCATCGTCGGCAAGCCAAACGTAGGTAAATCCTCGATCGTCAACAAGCTGACTGGCAAGAGCCGCGCCATCGTATCTGATATCGCCGGTACGACCCGTGATGCGATCGACAGTCGCGTAAAGGTTAATGGTAAAGAATACATTCTGATCGATACCGCCGGACTGCGCCGCAAGAGCCGTATTAAGGAGGATCTGGAGCGTTACAGTATCGTGCGTACAGTCAGCGCCGTAGAAAAGGCCGATATCGTTGTGCTGGTCATTGACGCCGTAGAGGGTGTTACCGAGCAGGATGCCAAGATCGCCGGTATTGCCCACGAAAGAGGCAAGGGTATTATCGTTGCCGTCAATAAATGGGATGCTGTGGAGAAGGACAACAAGACCATCAATACATTTACTGCAAAGGTACGTTCCACCCTGTCCTTTATGCCGTATGCGGAGATCCTTTTCGTATCCGCAGAGACCGGACAGCGTCTGCCGAAGCTGTTTGAAACCATCGATATGGTACTTGAAAACCAGAGCATGCGTATCCAGACTGGTGTGTTAAATGAAATCCTGACCGAGGCCGTTGCCATGCAGCAGCCGCCGTCAGACCGTGGACACCGTCTGAAAATCTTCTATATGACACAGGTAGCGGTCAAACCGCCGACCTTTGTGATCTTTGTCAACGACAAGGAACTGATGCATTTCTCCTACACGAGATATCTGGAAAACCAGATCCGTGAAGCGTTCGGCTTCAGAGGTACATCACTGAAGTTTATCGTACGGGAGAGAAAGGACAAGAACTGATCCATGATAGTACGAATCCTATGTCTGCTGATCGGCTATGCCTTTGGCCTGATCCAGACATCCTATATTATTGGCCGGCTGCACGGCATCGATATCCGTGAGCACGGCAGCGGCAATGCGGGTACAACAAACGCCATGCGTACCCTTGGCCGCAAGGCGGGACTGATGACATTTGCGGGTGATATGCTCAAGTGTCTGGCGGCCACCGTAGTGACCCGTCTGCTGTTTGGCGCTTCCCATGCGGACATCGTGCCGCTGTTATGCGCTTATGCGGCAGCCGGAGCGATCCTTGGCCATAACTTCCCCTTCTATATGAAGTTTAAGGGCGGCAAGGGCGTGGCCTGTACTGTAGGTCTTGTGTTCTGCCTGAGCTGGCAGGTTGGCCTCGTTGTTATGGCAGAGTTTTTCCTGATCTTCTTTACGAGCCATTACGTATCGCTGGGATCGATCCTCTGCTACATCCTGTTCCTGATCCAGACCATTGTATTCGGACAGCTGGGCGGCTTCGCCATGTCGCAGCATCATTTAAATGAGCTGTATATGGTCATTGCGCTTCTGACAGCCATGACGCTGTATCGCCACAGGACGAACATAAAACGACTGCTCGCCGGTACGGAGAGCAAGACATATCTTTCCAAAAAACATGACAAAACAGCATAGCTGTTCGCTTGTTACAGGAATATCACAGGGCAGATTGCTTCTATACAGGGCATCTGCCCTGTGATCTTTGTGGGCAAAGTAT
>CAVCMG010000007.1:0-92997 GCA_963603285.1 Ruminococcus bromii | reverse complement strand
ATTCCAAAATCAGAAATGAAGCCCTCGCCCATGCGTTTGCTTATATGAACCTGATTGAGCATTGGGGAAGCGGTATTCCGAGAATTATTGATAAAGTAAAAGCTGCCGGACTGCGGGAGCCGGAGTTTATTGGTGGCGAGGTTGATTTGCGCATCAATATCTATCGAGGTCAAATTGAAACAACTAACGCCAGAATTAACGCCAATGATACTGAAAATGGCGTTAATGGCGTTGATTCTGGCGTTAGTGATGTCAGAAATAGTATCGAAGTATCATTTAATAAGGAACAGGCACGGGTCGAAAAGCTGTTACAGATTATAGAGGAAAATCCGTTTGCAACACAGGCATATTATGCAGAACAATTGGGTGTATCAAAAAGAACGGTTTCTCGAATGTTTGCTTTTTTGCAGGAAAAATGTATATTGGTACAGAATGGAACAAAGCGAAAAGCCAATTGGACAATTGTAAGATAAGGGAACGGACTGGATACAGATAAAGTAATGCAATTGATTTATACATCATGGAATAAAAATATATAGATATTATTTGACGAAAGAGTGATGATAAAAGCACTGAAATAACCATTTTGACGATAGGGATTTCAGTGCTTTTTAGAATTTTATAAGAATAATACTGGATACGTATCACTATTTTCACATCTTTGGGGGTTAGAGATTATCCACCAGCAACATATTCAGCTCTTTGCAACGTTTCAGATCTTCTCTGGTAAGCAGCAGTTTGTTTTTGAGGGCGTCGGTCTGCTCCTGTGGGGTCAGGGTGACAAGACATTTGAAGGCGCAGGGGCGCAGGTCGGCGCTGGAGATGCCGCACAGGAGGCCGCTGGTTTCTTCGCACATTTCGAGGGGATTGAAGATGTACAGGAGATCTTTTTCGAGCGCGTTGAAATGGTTATTAAATTCAAAGCGGATCAGCATGTCGCTGTAGATGACGGCACCGCTGTAGTACATTTCGCTGCTGCGTCCACTGGCGGAGATGGTGCTGATGGACAGGGTGGCTTCGTAGTGGCCGGGCTGATTCTGGTTTTCGGTGATGTCGATGATGCCGTCTTTTAAACGCTGGTAGCGGCCATCGAAAAAATAAAAATAGAGACGGCGGGCCTGATAAAAGGGGCTTATGCCGGTCAGGTTTTCTGGAAGAGGTTCTCTGTGCGGGGGCTGGTAGTCCAACAGCTGGTTGGGGCTGACCTGCAGGATGTCGGCGATTTCTGCAAGGGTTTCGATGTCGAGGGCGAGATCGCCGGTTTCATATTTGCTGACGGTGGAGCGGCTTTTATGGATGCTGTCGGCCAGCTGCTGAAGGGTGAGTTCACGGGAGCGGCGATACTGGCGGATGCGTTCACCGGTGTGTTTGCGGATGTTGTTCATGGCGGTTCCTTTCTGGGCAGTCGGTTCTGAAGTTAAAGAATCAATGACGGTCATCTTGAAAAAATAGTTTGCAAAAGCTATATACAGAAAATTATGGGTTTCGTAAAAAGAAACTTTTGGATAACTGTCTTAGCTGAATGGTATCAGTTTAACATAAAATAAGAGAAAAATCTCTTGAAAAGAAATTTTTATTATGAAAATTTCGTTTAACGAAAGCATGTTCCTTTTGCATGGATAGCAGAGATCCGGTAAGATACGAGAAGGTGAGTGAAGAATACTCCAATTTCTATTATATACAGCAGGAGGAACGGGCATGAAGATTGCAGTTGTAGGTGCAGGGGCTATGGGATGTCTCTATGGGGCATATTTGAGTACAAAGCATGAAGTGACGATGGTGGACAGCTATCTGCCGCAGGTGGAGTCGATACGTGGGCATGGAATCACGATCATAGAGAAAGATGGAACAAAGCGGGATTTTACAACGGTGAAAGCAGCAGCATCCGGTGAAGTAAAAGAGCACATGGATCTGGTCATTGTATTTGTAAAATCAACATACACAGAAGAAGCGCTGGCGCAGAATGCGGCGCTGTTTCAGCCGGATACGCTGGTGATGACGTTGCAAAATGGTGCGGGGAATGACCGGAAAATTGAGAAGTATGTGGCAAAGGAAAATGTTATCATTGGTACGAGTAAACACAATGCGGTCAATATGGGGGCTGGTACAAGCCGCCATCCAGCGAGTGGTGTGACAACGATCGGCAGCAATTACGGTGCGGATGACAAAGTGGAGCTGGTGAGAAAAGCTCTTGATGAGAGCGGACTTTCGGTGGCTGTATCGGATGATATCCAGCGGATCATCTGGAGCAAGCTGTTGGTAAATTTGTCGGTCAATACCTTTACGGCCATTACGGAGACGCCGATCGGGTATATGATCAAAAATGATTATGCCTGGAATTTTGCAAAACGTCTGATTTATGAGGCAGTGGAAGTCGCAGAGGCTGATGGCACATATTTCGACCGCCGGGAGGCTCTGGCTCTGGTGCATAAGGTGTGTGAGGATGCTGGGGATGGTTATTCTTCGATGTATCAGGATAAAAAGAAACATATCCGCACGGAGATTGATGCGATCAACGGCGCGATCGTGGAGCAGGCAAAGCAGTATGGTGTGCCGACGCCGTATAATACGCTGATCGTGGATCTGATCCATGCGATCGAGGGCGGATATGCGTATCAGGAAGAAAATAATATATAGAAAAACTGTAGCTGATGTAAAAAAAGTCTGGAAGCTACCCAAGCACGGTAAACCGTGTACGGGGCGTCCAGACTTCTTTGTGTCATTCTGTAAAGAGACGCTGTAGTTTATGGGCATGTTTGTGTGATAATCCTTACATTATTTCTGCATCTGCTGCAGCGTCTGCATCAGTTCCAGATCCGATGCGGTAAGCTTCAGATTGGATTCGATCGTTTTCCCCTCCGGGGTAGTGATAGTAAAGGCAAGGATCGTGCCCTCACGAAGCGTACCCTGTGCAGCTCTTAAAAAGCCCGGGAATTTCGGATGATTATTCGTAAATGTTGTCCAGGCTTTTTTCAGCTGGAGCATGGCCTGTATATTCATGGATCGTAAACCTCCTGTATGCGTTAGAATCAATGTAGTGTATTCTACAGAAGACAGGGGGTTTTGTCAAATCCTGTTGAGACACGTTAAAACAGATTTAATCTTTGTTTCAATGCATCCTGCAGAATTTGGGAAAAATTCAGATGATTGCTCACAGCAAGCTCATTCAGCCATTCCGGAATGGTAAGCGTTTTTTTGATAGCTTTGTTGTTATGCCTTTTTCGGTATTTTAATGTATCACACATAATATAGTTCACAAATGCATTTCCCGGTAAGGAAAGTGCAGAAGCGGGAGATGGTTCGGGAATAGTGCGGCCATCTCTTTCGTATTCATAAAGCATCAGCGCAAGCGCATCCTCAGCCATTTCTATACCGTCCGATAAAGAATCTCCACAGGTATAACATCCTTCAATATCTGGAAATTCAATAGAGTATGCACCGGAGGCTTCGGGTGTGAAAATTGCGGGATAGACATATTTTGACATAAATATTTACTCCTTCTATTTTGAAATCTCAGTGAAGCCCGGCATCTTTCAGAATGTTATTGAGGGTTCCAGGTGGAATCTCAGCTTTGTGCCGGGGAACAGAAAATTGTTTACCGGTTATGGTACTGTACCAGATATCGTGTCGACTTCCATTTCGTAGAAGTTTACATTTGTTCCTTTTCAGTAATTTTAGCAGTTCCTGTGTTTTCATTAGGCTCCTTTTTACTATAATACGTGTAAATACGTGTGTCAATGGTGAAATATAGAGTATGCATGGAAATGAGTGTACAGGTTATGGCTGTAATTGTGATGAAAAAAATATGGAAGAAGTGGCGGAGCCAATAGTGGTGGAGGCTGTGGCGTGTTGTCAGGCATTTTTATGATAGGTGTGTTCATAGTTTTTTTATCTGTTGTCAATAAGCATCTGGCTAGTTGTGATGATTTTGCGACATCTCCGTGAGTTAGAATTGTATAAAAGACCTTTAACATATATGATAAAAGAATTGTTTAATCATACCGGTACTTCTGTTAAGAAAGAATACTGGGATTCCTACGATATTATGAATCAAGAAATATTAAAGCGGATGACAATACAGGAATAAGTAAAATTGGGTTGACAGAAAATATGTAAAAGCGTAGTATAATAATAAAAAAAGTGGGATTTCCCACATGGATGTTTTAAGCAGGAGGTGTTGGTAATGGAAGCACTGAAAGATTACGTTGCCCATCTGGATAACAAAAAAAGAATTACTCTCAGAGGAGCTGCCTATCAGTATTACAATGTAAAAGAATATGGAAATGGCTGTATTATCCTGGAACCTCGGGAACTGGCGGTGCCAGAGAGCATTTCAGCCAGAACCTTGGCAGATATGGATCGTGCAGTAAGTAACTTTAAGAGAGGCGATGTATCTCCGGCTATTGATCTGTCAGATTTTTAAAGGAATAAGAGATGAACTTTAATATACGAATGGGAATTCCTGAAATGCAGGAACTTTGGTTAGATTTGCAGGAGAAATATCGTTCTGGTAATATAAAAAAGAAGGAAGAACAGTTGTATAAAAAATGGGGTAAGGCTTTAAAACTGTTGTCGGTTGACCCAGGTTATCCGAGTCTTCAAACTCATGAAATAGAGCCATTATCCAGACGTTATGGAATGAAAGTGTGGCAATCTTATCTGGAAAATAAAACTAGTGGTGCAATGAGAATGTACTGGGTTTACGGTCCGAAACAGAAAGATATTACAATTATTGGACTTGAGCCACACCCAGAAGATAAGAAAAATAGCGCATATGACCGAATTTCACTGTCGGATTTGTAGAATAAAATTGAATAAAGAACTTAATATGAGCAGTTAGTTTATGAATAATAGATTAACTGCTTTTTTCATACGAAAATTTATGTTAAACTGAGTTACAGACCGATTTATTGGACTCAACATCCGCTATACTACAGAAAACGAACGCGGGAGGTATAGCGATGAAGGGTTATGCGATTTCAGAAGGATATATGGGTTATGTGGATGGCGAGTATATGCTGTTTGCGTGTGAGAGTGAGTACAGAGAGTATCTGGAGGATTAAGATATGGCCAGGGGCGCTAATCAGAAGCTTAAGCTTCTTATATTGAAACGATTATTTGAAGAACAGTCCGACGAGGAACACGTGCTGTCGGTGAAGTCGATCATTGCGCATCTTGAGCGTCACGATATCGATGTAGAACGAAAGACGGTGTACAGCGATATCGAGATCCTCAAGGCGGACGGGATGGATATTCGTTATAAGAGGGAGAAACCGGCGGGTTATTATCTGGCAGCCCGGGATTTTGAACTGCCGGAGCTGAAGCTTCTGGTGGATGCGGTGCAGGCGTCCAAGCTGGTGACGAAAAAGACGTCCGATGAGCTGATCCATAAGCTGGAGCATCTGACCAGCCATTACGAAGCTTCCCAGCTGCAACGTCAGGTCTATGTGACGAACCGCGTCAAGAGCGGTAATGAAAATGTCTTTAAAATCGTCGATCAGATCCATGCGGCGATCTCGGCGAACGTTATGGTAAAGTTCCAGTATGCGGAGTGGACGGTGGAAAAGAAGCTCCAGCTGCGGCACGGCGGAGCCTTTTATACGATCAGTCCGTGGGCGCTGACCTGGGATGATGAGAATTATTATCTGGTCGGTTACGATGCCGCTGCCGGTAAGATCAAGCATTTCCGTGTGGACAAGATCCAGCGTATGATGCTGTCCCGGGAACGGCGCGAAGGCCGGGAGCTTTTTGAAAAATTTGATATGGCGCAGTATGCCAGACAGACATTTGGTATGTTTCATGGTACCAAGAAAACAGTGACACTTTTATGCGCCCGTTACATTGTGGGGGTCATGATCGACCGTTTTGGTACGGATGTTTTTCTTCATCCGGTAGATGCGGAGTATTTTTCCTGCTCGGTAACTGTCAATGTGAGCCCACAGTTTTTCGGCTGGCTGGCCGGACTGGGAGATGGCGTGGAAGTAAAGACAGAGGATGTGCGCCAGCAGTATATTGCGTATCTGAAAAACACACTGGCCAAGTACGGGGATTGAAAAATAAGGGCCGGTCATGCTATACTGACTTTATATGTTTTTGGTAATAAACAAGATTATATACGTTACAGGAGGTCAATATATGATCGTACTTGATACATTTGAAAAAGAAATAGATGAAGAACGTCTGCTTTCCCGGGTACCTGGAGACAATGCAGAGCTGTATGAGGATGATGTCGAAGATCTGCTGGAGCAGATCGCCGCTGCCGATGCCCTGCATCCGGCAGCAGCCTATACCTGTGTGGAGCTGTCCGGTGCACACGGAGAGCAGATACAGGCAGGAGAGACAAAGATGACATCCTCTGTATTTTCCGGAAAATGTAAGGCAGGCGACAGCGTATATCACTGTCTGGTGACTGTAGGTCGACAGCTGGATCAGTTTGCCGCCTCCCTGGATGATCCGATGCTGTCCTATTTACAGGGGATTCTTATGAATCTCTGCTTGGACGATGCCCTGCTTGCCATCGCGCAGCAGATTGCGGCTGAACATCCGGACAAAAAGCTTATGATGGTAAAGCCGGGAGTAGACGGCGTCTGCGAGTTCAGTGAACAGAGCGCCATATTACAATGGCTCGGCGATGCAACCGATAGACTTGGTGTGACTGTCAGCGACAGCGGCTTTCTGACCCCCGGTTACAGCAGTACAGCGCTTCTTTTTGTAACCGACGAGCCTTCCAATTACTGTCAGGACTGGCAGGATGAGTCGCAGCGAGCTGCCCTTCTGGCAGACCTGAACAAGATCGCGGGTCATATCTGATCCGTGATCATATCCATAGGAGAAACAGTATGAAAAAACGCAGCAATAATACGACAATGATACTTGTCGCGATTTTATCCTTTCTATGCGGTGTTATGCTGATCGGCGGCTATTCCCTGCATTTGCGCAACAAAGCCGAAGCCGAAGTAAAAGCCGAGCAGGCCGAAGCAGAGGCCGAAAAAGAACGCCAGGCCGAGCTTGCCAAAGCACAGGAAGAAGAAAACGCCCGCAAACAGAGCAGCAGCTCCCAGCGCGAAGATGACAAAGCATCCTCTATCCCGGGACTTGACGTAGACAAAGCCCTCGGCTCTGACCTGAGCCATATCGACCTGTCCGCCTATGTACAGGATATGGACGGCCTCGTCAAACAGCTCGATGCATTAAGCGTCGACGGTTCCGAAGACACCGTATTCCAGACCGACGACAAAGCCATCCGCATCACCAAAGTCAGCGACACCGTCCATCAGGTAGAAATCAGCGCCGAAACCACCTACAGCCTCTACCACATCTTCGTAGGTATGCTGCAGACCGACGCCACCGATTACCTCCAGAGCAAAGGCTACAAACTCTCCAACCGCGACGGCCAGACCTGCTACCGCATCGACGATTACAAACTCTTATACCTCAAATTTGACGGCACCCGTGTAGTAGATATCCTTCTCGAAGTCACCAACGCCGCCCAGAGTGTAGAGTAGGTTGTGCAATGCTGTGAGAGGGTATTTGTGAATCTGATCCAGTAAAGTAAATGGTCACAGAAAGGCGATGGCAGGAATCCAATATTGGATCCCTGCCATCGCCTTTCTGTGACCTTCACCATCTCCCGTCAATTCACATATATGTAGAAAATAACACAAAAAAACAGACAAATTCACCAAAAAATTCCCAATAAAAAAAGGAAATACTTTTTTTGACGAAATAATATCAATAGAAGATGTGCTTTTTCAGGAGGTCATACCCCAATGATGACAATTCGTGAGCAGGCAGAACAAAGAGAAAAACAGATCCTGAGCCCCTACGCCTCCTTCAGCTGCGAGACAAAAGGCAGAGACAGAGAAGAAACCGAATGCGAAATCCGCACCGCTTACCAGCGCGACCGCGACCGCATCCTGCATTCCAAGGCCTTCCGCCGCATGAACGACAAGACGCAGGTCTTTCTTGCTGCCCAGGGAGATCATTTCCGGACCCGCCTGACCCATACACTGGAAGTCTCACAGATTGCCAGAACCATAGCAAAAGCACTTCTCTTAAATGAAGATCTGACAGAAGCCATAGCCCTGGGCCATGACCTCGGCCATACCCCGTTTGGCCATTCCGGTGAACGCGCTCTCGATCAGTGTTGTCCGAATGGATTTCACCACAACGTCCAGAGTATCCGTGTCGTCGAAAAGCTCGAAAAAAACGGCCGTGGTCTGAATTTGACCAAAGAGGTACGGGACGGTATTTTGAACCACCAGACCGCCGGTCATCCGTCGACACTGGAAGGACAGGTGGTACGGCTCAGCGACAAGCTCGCCTATATCCATCACGATATGGACGACGCCATCCGCGCCGGTGTGATCAGTGAGGATGATATTCCCATCACCTTCCGGATGACGCTTGGCGACAGCAGCAAGGAACGCCTGAATACGATGGTCTTTGATGTGATCCGGACAAGCCTTGGCAAGGATCATGTGGCGATGTCCCCGGAGATCGGCGAGGCTATGACAAATCTTCGCAAGCTGATGTTTACCGATGTATATACAAGCCCTATCGTCAAGGCGGAGGAAAACAAAGCCGTCCGTATGCTCGGCGAGCTCTTTTCCTACTATTGTCAGCATCCTGAGGAAATGTCCGAGGAGTACCGGCAGTTTCTCTATCAGGGAGAGCCGGTAGAGCAGGTCGCCTGTGATTATATATCCGGTATGACCGATCAGTATTGCATACATAAATATAACAGTATTTTCGTGCTGAAAGGATGGCAGACGTATTAAGTAGATATTTTATGGCACTTTATATGGAAACAGCATATGAAGCTGCAAATATCATCTGTCAGAATGCGAAAAACATGTAACACAGGAGTACATAACGTAAATGAGATATTCGGAAGATATCATTGAAGAGGTACGGTCCCGCAATAATATTGTCGATGTTGTCGGAGAGTATGTCCGGCTGCAGAAAAAGGGAAGCAATTACTTTGGTCTGTGCCCTTTCCATAATGAAAAATCGCCGTCATTTTCTGTCAGTCCGGGGAAACAGATGTTTTACTGTTTCGGCTGCGGCGTTGGCGGAAATGTATATACGTTTCTGATGGAATACGAAAATGCTTCGTTCCCGGAAGTCCTGGAAAAGCTCGCTGACCGTGCGGGCATTGAGCTGCCAAAGCAGGAATATTCCAGAGAAGCACAGCTGGAAGCGGACAAAAAATCCATGCTGCTGGCGATCAACAAAGCAGCCGCCCAGTTTTATTACTATCAGCTGCGTACCGAAAAGGGCCGCCCGGCCATGGAGTATCTGCAGGGCAGAAAGCTTTCCGAAGCCACAATGAAAGGTTTTGGACTGGGATATGCCGGACGATACAGCAGTGATCTGTACCGCTATCTGAAAAACAAGCATTTTTCCGATGAACTGCTCAAAATTTCGGGATTGTTTAATGTCGATGAGAAGCATGGCATGACAGATAAATTCTGGAACAGGGTCATCTTCCCGATTATGGATGTTAACAACAGAGTGATCGGCTTCGGTGGCCGTGTGATGGGAGATGCCAAACCAAAGTATCTCAACTCGCCGGAGACGATGATCTTTGATAAGAGCCGCAACCTCTATGGTTTAAATATAGCCCGGAGTTCCCGCAAGAAAAATATGATCATCTGCGAGGGGTACATGGATGTTATTTCCATGCATCAGGCAGGATTCACCAATGCGGTGGCTTCTCTGGGAACAGCGCTGACGTCACAGCAGTGCAGCCTGTTAAAGCGTTTTACCAACGAGGTGCTGGTCATTTATGACAGCGACGGTGCCGGTGTGAAAGCCGCACTCAGGGCTATCCCTCTTTTAAAGGATGCCGGACTGGCCACCAAGGTTATTAACCTTTCGCCGTACAAGGATCCGGACGAGTTTATCAAGGCCGAGGGTGCCGAAGCTTTTGAAGAGCGGCTGGAAAACGGTATGAATGGCTTTATGTTTGAAATCGATAAGCTGCGGTTAAATTATGATCTTAACGATCCGCAGGGCAAGACGGACTTTTTCCATGAGATAGCCAGAAAGCTCTGCCGGTTCAGTGATGAAATGGAGCGCAGCAATTATCTCGAAGCCGTTTGCCGACAGTACAGGATCGACCCGCAGATCTTAAAAAAGCAGGTCAATCAGCTGGCTTTAAAGGGTGTCGGGCTGACACCGCGGACGGAGGATGCCCAGCCGGTAAAACAGAAAAACAAAATGAAAATCAGCGGATCGGATATGGCCCAGCGGCTGATGCTGACATGGCTGACCACGTATCCTGCGATCTACGAGGGGATACGAAAGGTGATCGGCCTGTCGGATTTTACAAATCCGTTGTATCACCGCATTGCCGAACTGCTTTTTGCCCAGTTTGAAAAGGGAAAGCCGGAGCCTGCCGGGATTCTGGATGATTTTCAGGATGTCGAAGAGCAGAAAGAGGTGGCTGCCGTACTGCATGCCCAGTTAAAGCTGGAAAGTCAGGAGGACAGACAGCAGGCGCTGACAGATATTATATTCCGCATGAAAGAGGACAGTCTGAAAAAGAGGACCAGCGAGCTTTCAGCGAATGACAGTGAAGGATTTATGCAGTTGTTAAAGGAAAGGAAAGCGCTCGAAGAGCTGCGGACGAAGAAGCAGAAACTGCATATTTCTTTTGAATAAGGATAAAATAAAAACAATGTATGGAAGGATGGAAATCTATGGAATTTGATAAAGTAAAGTTTGAAGAAAAGAAAAAGGGTCTGCTGGAGCTTGGCAAAAAGAAAAAGAATATTCTCGAGTATCAGGAGATCAGTGATTATTTCCAGGATTTCCCGCTGAATCAGGAACAGATGGAAGAAGTCCTCGAATTTCTGGAGCAGAGCAATATCGATGTGCTGCGTATGAATGCCATGGATGAGCCGGAAGCGCTGATGATCAACGATGAGGATGCCGTGATTGAGGAAGAGGAAGAACTGGATGTGGAAAACATCGATCTTACTGTTCCGGAGGGTGTCAGCATTGAGGATCCGGTGCGTATGTATCTGAAAGAGATCGGTAAGGTACCGCTTCTGACAGCCGACGAGGAGATCGTGCTGGCCAAGCAGATGGAAGCCGGTGCGGAGGCCCATGCCCGTCTTGAAGAGATCGAGGAAGAATTAAAGACCGCCGATGATGCGAAAAAGGAAGAGCTGAAAAAGGAAAAACGCCAGCTGAAAATGACAGAAATGGCCGGAGAGGATGCCAAGAACCGTCTGGCAGAGGCCAACCTCCGACTGGTTGTCAGCATCGCCAAGCGTTATGTCGGCCGTGGTATGCTGTTCCTTGATCTGATCCAGGAGGGTAATCTTGGTCTGATCAAGGCCGTTGAAAAGTTTGATTACCGCAAGGGTTATAAATTTTCCACCTATGCAACATGGTGGATTCGTCAGGCCATTACAAGAGCGATCGCCGATCAGGCCAGAACGATCCGTATTCCGGTACACATGGTAGAGACGATCAACAAGCTGATCCGTGTATCCAGACAGCTTCTGCAGGAGCTTGGCCGTGAGCCGTTCCCGGAGGAGATCGCAGAGGAAATGAATATGTCCGTAGACCGTGTGCGTGAGATCTTAAAGATTTCGCAGGAGCCGGTATCTCTCGAAACACCGATCGGTGAGGAGGAGGACAGCCATCTGGGCGATTTCATCCAGGATGACAACGTGCCGGTACCGGCTGACGCCGCAGCGTTCACCTTACTGCGTGAGCAGCTGAAAGACGTTTTAAGCACACTGACAGACCGTGAGCAGAAGGTACTGCGTCTGCGTTTTGGTCTGGATGATGGCCGTGCCCGTACACTGGAAGAGGTTGGTAAGGAGTTTAACGTTACTCGTGAGCGTATCCGTCAGATTGAAGCCAAGGCGCTTAGAAAGCTTCGTCATCCGAGCCGCAGCCGCAAGCTGAAGGATTATCTGGATTAAGAGGTGTCTATGCAGCTGTCAAAACGATTACAGGCCGTAGCCGATATGGTGACACCGGGCAACCGACTGGCCGATGTGGGTACGGATCATGGCTATGTGCCGATCTGGCTGTATGAGGCAGGGCGTGTGCCGTCAGCAATCGCCATGGATCTACGGGAAGGCCCTTTGGACAGAGCCAGAGAGAATATACGGATCCATCAGCTGGGAGAGCATATCGAGACACGCTTAAGTGATGGCCTGCATCAGTTACAAAGCGGTGAGGCCGACAGTATCGTGATTGCCGGTATGGGTGGCATGCTGATGAGAAAAATCCTCACAGAGGGACAGGCTGTATTGCCGTCCGTAAAAGAGCTGATCCTGCAGCCCCAGTCGGATCTGGATGCTGTGCGGATCTATCTGAAAGAGCAGGGCTTTTGTATCTGTAAGGAGAATATGATCTTTGAGGACGGCAAGTATTATCCGATCCTGAAAGCGGTACGTGGGGAAAATACCGATGACCGCCAGATCTGGTTTTTATATGGCCGCCTGCTTCTGGAAAGCAGACATCCGGTACTGGAAAAGTACCTGTTAAAAGAAAAAACGCAGCATGAAAGGCTGTTAGAACAGCTTCGCTTCACAGAGACTGAGACGGGCAGACACCGTCGGGAGGAACTGGCCGGAGAGGATCGTCTGATCGATGAAGCACTGGCGTATTATAAAGAAAATATCTAGGCTGTTTATGCACATCGTTGTATGAAAAAGTGCATAAACGGCAGGAAAATCCCGTAAACCCTGTGTGCTTTGCGGGATTTTTTGAAAATAAGAAAATGTACAGTGTACAGAAAAGATCATGTGCATAAGGGCATGGCGGTCTGTATGCTGTCAGACAATCCGGGGAGGGACCAAGATGGAAATGCACAGAAAAATGATAACGGTACAGATCGGTGATGAAACCGTACAGATTCCCTACGAGACACCGCTGTCTGAAATCGCAGAGGAATATTATAACCAGAGACATGAATTTCCGGCACTTCTGGCCCGTGTGAATGGCAAGCTCAGGGAGCTTCATAAGACGGTGCGCTGGGACTGTAAGATCAGTTTTGTTTCCATGCAGGATACGATTGGTCTGAAAACCTACCAGCGCAGCATGAATCTGCTTTTCCTGAAGGCAATCTATCATGTGGCCGGACGGGAGCATCTGAAGAAAGTTGTTCTGCATTTTGCGGTGGATAATGGTTTTTATTATACCGTGCAGGGCGATGTAAAGATCAATGAAGCTCTGCTGGAAGAAACAAAGGCGTACATGCATAAGCTGGTGGAAAAAAAGATTCCGCTGATGAAAAGCAATATCAGTACGCAGGAGGCTGTGGAGCTGTTTCATCAGTATAAAATGTACGATAAGGAAAAGCTGTTCAAATATCGTCGTGTGTCCCGGGTAAATATCTACAATGTGGATGGCTTCGAGGATTATTTCTACGGCTTTATGGTCAATCATACCGGCTATTTACAGATCTTTGATCTGATTCCGTATAAGGACGGCATCGTGCTTCTGATGCCAGACAAAAAGCAGCCGGATCATATCAAGCCATTTCATCCGTCCGAAAAGGTATTTACGGTACAGAAAGAGGCAGAGCAGTGGGCTGACAAGCTGGATGTATCCACGGTAGGAGATCTGAATGAAAGTATCAGCCAGGGGAAGATGAACCAGCTGTTCCTTGTATCGGAAGCTTTGCAGGAGGGGCGTATCTCCGAGATCGCGGCAAAGATCGCAGCGAGAGACAAGGTCAAATTCGTTATGATCGCCGGACCATCGTCCTCCGGAAAAACGACATTTTCCCGCCGACTGTCGATCCAGCTGATCGCCCATGGCCTGAAACCGCATCCGATTTCTGTGGATAATTATTTCAAGAACAGAGCAGATACACCGCGGGATGAGAAAGGTGATTACGATTACGAAATTCTGGAAGCGTTGGACGTTGAACAGTTTAATAAAGATATGAACCGCCTGCTGGCCGGAGAGAGTGTTCAGCTGCCGACCTATAATTTTGTCACCGGCGAACGCGAGTACAAGGATGCACCGATGTCGATCGGCCCGGATGATGTACTGGTTATCGAGGGTATTCACTGTCTGAACGATGCCTTCAGCTATTCCCTGCCAAAGGACAGACAATTTAAGATCTATATCAGCGCCCTGACACAGTTAAACGTAGATGAGCACAACCGCATCCCCACCACCGACGGCCGTCTGCTCAGAAGAATCGTCCGTGACAACCGCACCCGCGGCACCAATGCCCGGGAGACGATCGCCCGCTGGCCATCCGTCCGCCGTGGCGAAGAAAACAATATCTTCCCCTTCCAGGAACAGGCGGATGAAATCTTTAACTCCGCCCTGCTGTATGAATTTGCCGTACTCAAAATGTATGCTGAACCCCTGCTGTTCCAGGTGAAGCGGGAGGACAAAAAGTACGACGAAGCCGTGCGTCTGCTCAAATTCCTCGATTACTTCCTGCCTATGCCGAGCGAGGAAGTACCGCATAATTCGATCCTGCGGGAGTTTATTGGCGGCAGCTGCTTTGATGTATAACGTGTATTCAATAAAGTAAATGCATGAGAAGGCCCCGGCCTTCTCATGCTGCACAACGTAAAAAGACACCCATCAAAGTGGATGTCTTTCTTTCTCTTTCGTAAGGAGTGGATCGATAAGCCGGGTTATGTCATTGGATGATCATCTATCTAGGACTGCCGTCGCCGACAGCCTCAAGCGACCTACCTAAAACGCGACGGGCCGCCGCATTGTTTTGATTCGGTCTTGCTTCGGATGGGGTTTACATGTGCCCTGCCTGTTACCAGCCAGGCGGTAGTCTCTTACACTGCCTTTCCACCCTTACCGGCAAAAGCCGGCGGTTTATTTCTGTTGCACTGGCCTGGGAGTCACCTCCACCGGACGTTATCCGGCATCCTGCCCTGCGAAGCCCGGACTTTCCTCACCTGACGCCTTTCGGCATTGTCAGCCGCGATCACCTGACCCACTCGACTTTACATACTAACATACCGGCAGCAGAAAGTAAAGCCGGAAAAACAGTTGCTTGTATCCTGTTAAGCCCAAAAATAACAAGAAAGGATTAAAAAATGCTGCCAGTGGCGCTTTTTTTAACCTGTGTAAGCGCCTTTTTAACCGCTGGAATAGAAATTACGATCACGGTGATGATCCCTTCAGCAAGCAGATAGCTGTAGTTATATACGATCGGATATACTGCGGTCAGAGATTTCGGGAAGTTATCCGGCATATAGCTCATCCAGTAGAGATAGCCACCAAGTGAATGGAAAAATCCTCTGGCTATAACGGCTGCGATATATCCTTTCAGAAGTCCGTTCTTCTGTTTGGCAAAGAATCCGGCAACTCCCAGCGCAGCGAAGGCAAAAATATAATCGCAGCAGACCTGGAAGAAGGAAAGAACATACGGTTCCTGGATAAACTGCAGGATTCCAAAGGCAAGACCAACCGTGATACCCGTTCCGACACCATACCAGTTAGCAATCAGCACAATGAAAAGCATACTGCATAAGGTAACGCTGCCACCCCACGGAAGCGTAAAAACTTTCAGATATGAAGTAACAAAAGCGAGTGCCATTGCCACAGCGCAGAATACAAGCTGCCTGGTAGTCAGCTTCTGTTTCTCCGAATGTTTTCCCGCAAACCAGATTGCAGCCAGGAAAAGGATAATCCCTGCAATGACTGTGATGACATATCCGGTAGTTGTCAGGCCGCCTTCACTTGTAACCATAAAACTAAACATAAAAAACCTCCTTTGTTTACGATTGAAAACAAAGAAGATCATACGAATATCTCACATAACGCATCCCTACGTTGGCATTATCCAAATCAGGTTACGGGTCGAAGTTCTGAACTTCCTCTCAGCCTGGCATACAAGCTCCCCTGTTATCAATCTTTATAAAATTAGAATTGTCTGAATATCTCAAACACATTTATTATAGCAAATGAAGAGGTAATGTCAAGCTGTATTTGGACTTTTTGTAACATAGAAAAGTGTTGTTTGCATAACTGTGCAGGATGCATTACAATATTATATAAGAGTGTTTTATATATAAAGAAAATAATGCAATGTTATGGTGATAATGGTATTTTCTGATACTGATATACAGTTATGGATAAAAATGGAGGTATTCTATGGCCACAATAAAGGATGTTGCCCGGGAAGCCGGAGTATCGATGGGAACGGTTTCCAATTATCTGAATAAAAAGGTCACGGTCAGTGAAAATACGGCAAAAAAAATACAGGATGCCATAGCAAAACTGCATTATGTTGTGCAGAATTCGGGTCGGGAACTGAGAAAGCAGCAAAGTAATGTGATCGGGCTGGTGTTTCCGAATATATCGGAACCTTACTATGAAAAAATTGTAAGTTCTATAAAAGGCTATATTGGATTTCATGGCGCAAAGTATTCCATGGAAATATCCCTGACAGAAAACAATCCACAAAGAGAAGAAGCGGTAGTAAAGACCTATATAGGCCGCAATATTTCGGGCATGGTCATATACAGCTGTAATCCGGATAATGTCGAACTTTTTTCATTGCTGGAAAACAGTGGCATTCCGTATGTACTGGTAGACAGACGACCGGATGATCTGGAATGTAATCAGGTATATCTGGATAATTACACTTTGTTTTATGAATTGTCCAGACATTATCTGCAGCGACCGGAATTTACCCTGGCCCTGGCCATTGATTCTGTAAAGTATGATGAAAATCGATTCGCTCTGGAGGGATATCGGGATGCCTGTGAAAGTATGGGAATCGGGAAAAATATGACCCATGTTTTTTCTGGAGAAGCTACAAGGGAACATGGATTTAAGCTGGGTATGTCTATGTGTCAGGAAAAAGAAAATATACCGCAAATCATACTGACAACATCGTATAAGATGGCTGAGGGTATCCGATATGCATATCATATCCATCATTTTGATGTGCAAAAGGATGTGAGGATTATCACAACGGGGGATGTTCAGAACGATGTTTTCTATTTTGACCGGGAAATTATAAAGACATCCCGGAGTGCATACGAAGTTGGCGAAAAAATCTGCCAGCTTCTGCTGGAAAATATACGTCAGCCCTATATGTTTGAAAGAAAACAGTATTGTGTACAGGATGTACTGGATATTGAGAGCTTTACATTTCCGGACAAGAAGTTGAAAAAGCCGGAAGTTCCGGTAAAAAAGCTATTAAAGGTCGTGGTGCTGGATGATAAATCCGCAATCAGCGGTTTATCGAGCCTTCTGGTGGATTTTTATTATAAGACGGGTATTAAGGTAGAACTGCAAAAGGTACTCCCGCAGGAGATGTTTTCCTATATTCAGCAGTATAAGGCATCCGGGCGGCAGGATATCGATGTTTTCATGTTCGATGTGCCATGGCTGTATTATCTGGCAGACCGCGGTTATCTGAAAAATCTGAACGGGCTGGCAGAAAAGCATGCGCTGGATACATCATCTTTTGTCCCGGATTCATTAAAATATTTTGGCTTGTATAAACAGGAATTATATGCATTGCCGTTCATGCTGTGTACACAGCTGTTGTTTTACCGGCGGGATCTGTTTCAGAATACTGCAATCCGTGCCCAGTATGAAAATACCTGCAAGCTGGCGTTAAATGTACCGTATAACTGGCATCAGTACAATATGGTTGCCCGCTTTTTTACACAGAAATATAATCCGGCCTCACCGGTAAAATATGGACATTCGATGTCACTGTCTTATCCGGAGGAGCTGATCTGTGCGCTGATGCCAAGGCTGTGGGAAGTTAAATCGGATCTGTATGATGCCCGGGGACATATTCAGGTGGACAGCAAGCCGATGCGCAAAGCGGTGAAGGAATTGCTGGACAGTGTACAGTATGTCGATCCGAATGTGATTCTGAACAGACCTATTGATGCATTGAATACATTTATGCAGGGCGATACGGCGATGATCAGTGCTTATTACAATTATGCGAGAGATATACTGGACCCGCAGAAATCCAAAGTGACCGATACATACAGCTTTTCAAAAATTCCGGGAAATTCTGTGATGGCAGGCTGGTGTCTGGGTCTCAGTCAGACAACGCAGAATGAAGATGAGGCTTTTGAATTTATCAAATGGACAACAGGGGAAAAGATGGCGATACCGCATACGATACTGGGTGGACAGTCACCACATGTGTCTATTTACAGAAATTACGATCTGGTCAGTATGTATCCGTGGCTCACCAGAGCTTTTCTGGAAATAAAGGAGGCGAAGGGGCGGAAAACGCCAGTGACATCCAAAGGGCATGTAATGAATGAAAAACAGGTGGAGAACTGTATTTATGAAGCTATATATCCGTTGATTGAGCAGGTATTGTATGGCTCGACTGCAGAGTATGGACAAATCAAGGCTGTTCTGGAAAAGTTGCAGAAAGAGTTGAAGGAAATTGAATATAGTACGGATATAACAGAAAACAATATATAAAACTGAGAGCAGATATGACCAATATTGGTTGTATCTGCTTTTTTGCGTATATGCATAATGGAAGGTGGCGAAACGTTGTATAGTAAATAAATTTTGCGGTAACTCAGTTTTACAAAAAAATTTTGAAACAAATTGAAATTATCGTGCTAGCAATTGAAACGATTCAATAAAACGAAAACAATATAAATTGCAATGCAATAGAAAGTCATTGTACAATAGGTTTAACAAAGAAAGGGGGCAGGAAATGTGGAATTTTACAGAAAGTTTTACAGCCATGGAACACCTACGGCGGTGATCATTGAGTGCCCGGATGAAACACTGCAAAGTGGGAAAAAATATCCGACAGTGATTCTGTGTCACGGCCACAGCCGTCACAAAAATGACGGACTTGATGTACTGTCACATATGCTTGCGAAGGAAGGATTTCTGGTATTCCGACATAACTTCAGAGGCTGTGGGGATGAGGCTGTAAATAAGTATCAGCTGTATTGTGCCAGTGAATGGCCGTCAGATCTGATCAGCCTGATCAATTATGTGGAATCTCTTGGATGCACGGATCCGGAAAAACTGGGTGTGGCAGGAATCAGTATGGGAGCCTGTACAACGATTTATGTATCTGGAATGGATCACAGAATCAAATCACTCGTTTCCATGTCCGGAATTGGTGACTGTAATACATGGATGCGATATGTATGGAAATCCATGGGTGGAGATTTTGAAGCTTTCCAGGACAGCGTTAATGCAGCTGCGAGATTTTCCGCAGCAACGGGTGAGGTCGAGATACGAAATGTTCTGGATATGTATCATTTTCCGGAGAAAGATCTGGCGAACAAGATTCTTGAACCATTTGCTTTTCCGGGAAACTGTGAATATATTGCCTGGGATACGATGCAGGAGCTTTTAATGTATAAGCCAATTGAGAAATGTCCGGCAATTACACAGCCAGTATTCTTCCTGACAGGAGAGGAAGATATGCTGGTGCCGCATGAACAGACGGAGGCCATGTATCATGCGGTTTCATCAAAAGTGAAAAAGAAAAAGGATTATAAAGGGGTAGAGCATAATATACCCATGGATCCACAGCGGGAAATCGCTTTTGCAGATATCTGTGCATGGTTTAAGGAAACTTTATAATGAAAATGTGGAGGAAGAAAAAATGAAAAGAAGAACATTAAGTGTGGTGATGAGTCTTGCCATGGTGGCAACAGTATTTACCGGTTGCGGAAACAGTCAGACATCTTCAACAACAGAACAGAATGCAACATCACAGGCAGAACAGAGCAGTGCGGCCGGCACAGAAGAAAGCAGCACAGTATCTTCAACAACTTCGGCTACGGAGGCAAGTACAACGGCAGAAACAGGTACGGAAAGTACGGATAATACAGCAACATATTCGGATCTTGAGCTTACAGATGCAGAGAAAGAAAAAGCCAAAGGTCTTACCATCGGTGTGTCCTACTGTCTGATGAGTGCACCGGCGGTAAAAGTATTTGCCCAGGGCGTAGAGGCAGAAGCCAAGGAACTTGGTATCGAAGTGATCGAGCTGGATGGTGAATGGGATGCTGCCAAGCAGGCGGATCAGGTGAACACCTTTATTTCTCAGAAGGTAGATGGTATTGTTTTAAATCCGTGTGATGGTACATCTCTTGTATCTGCAGCAAAAGCTGGTTCAGATGCAGGGATTCTGGTGGTAACTGGCGCGATGAATATTGATGAATCCGGTTATGATTATATCAAAACTTTTGTCGGACCGGACGATGCCGATGTTGGCCGGGCAGCAGCGAAATCCATGATGGAAGCACTGGGTGATGCCGGTGGTAAAGTGGCCATCATTGAGGGAACAGCGGGCAGCTCTGCGCAGGTAAACCGTACAGCTGGCTTTGAAGAGGTTATTGACGGAAGTAATATCGAAGTTGTGGCCAAAAACTCTGCGGATTATGATGAAGCAACCGCTATGAGTATTGCAGAGGATCTGCTGACAAAGTATCCGGATCTGAAAGGTGTATTCTGCCATGATGATACAATGGCTTCCGGTTGTGTACAGGCGATGAAAGAACTGGGATACAACGGTGATGATGTAAAGGTTGTTGGTTATGGTGGCAGTGCGAAAGGGGCTTCACTGGTAGAAGAAGGCTATATGGTTGCTACTGCAGTACAGCCGTTGGTTAATGAAGGAAGAGGATGCATTAAAGCCCTGGTAAAAGCAATCAATGGAGAAGAGTTATCTATCTGGTACAAAGATGAGATCACACCGCTGGATGCTTCCAATGTAGCTGATTATGACAAATCCCTGTTATGGTAAAAAGCTGAATGAGATGAAGGGGTGGCTTTTGCTGCCCCTTTCACCATCCGTATATATCTGGCCTTAGTGGCCGGTCAGTACGATCATGAGAGGGGGAAAAACATGGGTGCAGAGTATATTCTTGAGCTTGAGCATATCAGCAAAGAATTTCCAGGTGTCAAAGCTCTGGATGATGTATCACTGGCATTGAAAAAAGGTGAAGTACGTGGGCTTGTCGGCGAGAATGGTGCCGGGAAATCTACGTTGATGAAAATATTGACGGGTGTTTATCAGAAAGATACCGGAGTGATCCGGATCAATGGAGAAGAAGTAAAAATAGAAACACCGCTGCAGGCCCAGCAGATGGGTCTGAGTATTATTTTTCAGGAATTTAATCTTGTCAATTCGCTGAGTATTGCAGAAAATATTTTTGTAGGACGTTTACCAAAAAGCGGGATTAGAGGCATTGACTGGAAAAAGGTGCGCACTATGGCCAGTGAATGGCTGGAAAAAGTCGGTTTGCATGTTGATCCGCTGCAGAAGGTAGGCTCTTTAAGTGTGGCTGGAAAACAGTTGGTAGAGATTGCAAAGGCACTTTCCTTTCATTCACAGATCATCATTATGGATGAGCCGTCGGCTACATTAACGTCGAACGAATTGGAGCATCTGTTTGAGATTATTGATCAGTTGAAAAAAGAGCAGATTACCGTTATATATATTTCGCATCGGTTGGATGAAATCGAGCGGTTGTGTGATACGGTAACGGTTATCCGTGATGGTGCGGTGATCGAGACACGGGCAGCAAAGGATTTTGACCGGCAGACGATCATTTCCAGAATGGTTGGTCGGAGCATGGAGCAGGAGTATCCGCAGAGGGAAACAAAGCCACAAAAGGAAGAAATCGTGCGGATCAAGGGACTTACCAGAGAACCGAAATTCCGAAATATCTCATTCACGTTACATAAGGGAGAAGTGCTGGGGATTGCCGGACTGGTAGGTGCAGGAAGAACAGAGATCGTACGCTGTATCTTTGGTGCAGATCATGCAGACAGTGGTCAGATCTATATTCATGGCAAAGAAGTACAGATCAGATCCCCGCAGGATGCCATCAAAAACGGGGTTGCGCTTGTTACAGAGGACAGAAAGGCACAGGGACTGATTCTCGAAGAGAGTATTGCTGTAAATACAACACTGGCAAATCTGAAAGAGATAACAAAAGGAGGAATGGTGAACCGGCAGCAGGAAAGGCTTGCAGCAAAAGAGTATATGAAGCAGCTGCGGACAAAGGCACCCGGAGAATTTACGAGATGTATTTCTCTGAGTGGCGGGAATCAGCAGAAGGTTGTACTGGCCAAATGGTTGTATACACAGGCTGAAATACTGATTCTGGACGAACCTACCCGTGGTATTGATGTAGGGGCGAAATATGAAATCTATCAGCTGATCAATCAGCTGGTGAAGGATGGTAAATCGGTGATCATGATTTCCTCGGAAATGCCGGAGGTACTGCATATGAGTGACCGCATTATTGTAGTGCATGAAGGGGATTACAAGGGCGAGCTGTCCGGAGAAGAGATGACAGCTGAAAATGTAATGCGGCTGGCTATTTTACAGAAGAAGGAGGGAGCATATGAAAAGTAAGATAATAAAATTCATAGGGCGTTATGTGAATGTACTCCTTCTGGTTGTATTTTGTCTGATTGCTGCGGCATTTTCTGACAGTTTCTTTACAGTGAGAAACATCACCAATATTCTGAAACAGAGCTGTATTCTGGGAATTTTGACAGTAGGGCTTTCGTATATTCTGATTTCCGGACATATGGATCTGTCCATTGGTGGACAGGTCAGCGTTGCCGGATTGCTGGCAATTACTTTACAGCAGTATATGCCGGTGGGAATGGCTATTGTGTGTGCACTTATTGCCGGTTGTCTGATGGGACTGTTAAATGGCGTGATCATTGTCCGTTCACACGCGGATTCTGGTGGTTCGTTGATGATTACCTTTGGTACAAGCCTTTTGTTTTCGGCAATTGCGCTGATATATACGGAAGGATTTACATTACCGGGAAGTGATTCTGCTTTCTATGAAAAAATAGGTATGGGAACGATAGGAAAATATATATCTTATCCGGTAATCATATTTGTTATACTGACGGTCATTTTAAGTGTAATAGAAAGCAAGACACGCTTTGGCAGAGAATTGCATACGATCGGATATAACGGAGAATGCTGCCGGTTATCAGGTATAAAAACCGATCGCTGTGTACTGATCAGCTACGCTGTCATGGGTGTATTTACGGCGGTTGCTGCGATTATTCTTACTTCCAGAGTTTCCGGCGCAAATCCGACAGCCGGGGATGGCTATGAGATGGATGCCATTATTGCGGCAGTTCTTGGAGGTGTCAGCTTAAATGGCGGTTCGGGAAATGTGCTTGGGGCAGCGATCGGCGTTCTGACTTTACAGGTGTTATCCAATGCCATGAATCTGAGGGGGTTTGTCACGTATGACCAGACCATTGTCAAAGGCGTTGTACTGATTCTGGCCATTGCATTTGATGCCTTTAACCGGAAACAGATGGCAGTACATGGGTAAGGAGGCCGGCATATGCAAAGTAAAAGAGAAAAAATAAAAGATCAGAAAACGTTGCTGGTATTGCTGGCACTTGTTTTGCTTTCCAGTATATTTGTCAGAGGATTTTTCAATATACATAACTTTATCAATTTGTTGATTCAGGTTTCCATCTATGGCATAACCGCCTGTGGTATGACATTTGCAATCATTAGTGGAGAGTTTGATCTGTCTGTTGGATCGACGATGACAATCGCCGGACTTCTGAGTGTTATTCTAGAGCCACAGATCGGGCAGATACCGGCTATTCTCGCAGCGCTTGTGTTTGCGCTTCTGGTAGGTCTGGTCAATGGTATTCTGATTGCCAGATTTAATATCAGTTCCTTTATTGTTACTATTGGCATGCAATATATCGTTAAAGGAATTGCGCTCAGGATCTGTGATGGACGGCCAGTACAGAGTACGAATGCATGGTTTGGCATGCTGGGAAATATGACGATTGGAAAGCTGCCGGTCATGGTGCTTGTCATGATCGTATGTGTGCTGCTCACAGCGTATGTATTAAAGCAGACAGGGTTTGGCCGGAATGTGTATACAATCGGCGGAAACCGGGAGGTCGCATATTTCAGCGGTATCAAGGTGGTCAGCAACAAGATTGCAGTCTTTATGATCGCTGCTTTTACGGCAGCAGTGGCCGGTATTTTAAATGCTTCCCGTCTGAACACCGGTGCGGCAACACATGGTGATGCACTGGCGCTGTCGGTTATAACCGGTGTTGTTATCGGTGGAACCAGCCTGACCGGTGGTGTGGGCAGTATCGGAAAGAGTATTGTTGGTATTCTGCTTTTGAATGTTCTGTCTAATGTGCTGGATCTGTTAAGGGTATATTCTTACTATCAGACAGCAGTCAGGGGAATTTTGCTGATCATTATTATTGCATATGAATCATATCATGTGCATCAGTTGAAAAATGCATAAGGAAGAGTGGAAAAGAGCGAGGCTGCGCAGGTGGCTTCGCTTTTTCGTTCATATCGAAGAAGCGCTTTTGAATGATGCAGAGGATATGTTATTACGGTGTTGAAAAACGGTAAGCTCCATACTTTACGGGGGATTGGCAATTTGGTATGATATATAATTAGAAGCAAAAGAACATGACAACAGGAGAAAATTATGATAGATACTATAATGTTTGACCTCGACGGAACGCTGCTTCCGATGGATCAGATTGAATTTGTCAACAGTTATATGAAACATCTGGTGGCGCGATTTGCTCCGCAGGGCTTTGACGGGGAGGCTATTGTCAAGGGGCTGTGGGCCGGTGTGAAGGCTATGATGGAAAATGACGGAAGCATGACGAATGAGGAACGTTTCTGGCAGACGTTTCTGCAGTTTGTACCGGATGAAGAGCATGTGTTCCGGGATCAGATCGAGGAATTTTACCGGAACGAATTTGATCTGGTGCAGGAGGTTGTACATGACACCGGTATAACAAGAAAGATTATTGATGATCTGCAGCAGAAAGGGTATAAGCTGATTCTGGCGACTAATCCGCTGTTTCCGCCCTGCGCGGTTGAGACACGGCTGAACTGGGTTGGATTGAAGCCGGAAGATTTTTCATATATTACGACGTATGATAACTGTTGTGGCTGTAAGCCGAAGCTCTCGTATTACCGGGAAATCATCCATATCTGCCATGTAGATGCCGACCATTGCATGATGGTGGGCAACAATGTTCAGGAGGATATGTGCGTCCGTAAGCTGAATACGAGGATGAAGCTGTATCTGATCACAGATTATATGGAAAATCCGCTGGACGAGTTTATTGAGATTTATCCGCATGGAGGACTGGAAGACTTTTACAAGGTTGTGCAGATGATGCCGGAGGTGCCAAAGCGGGTCAATCCGTATGAGGCAGAAAAGCAGGAGTGAAAACGTGTGTAGTAATGCATAAGATAGAATATTTAACGCATGAAGAAATAAAGCAGTGAGGCAAAAGATGATACAAAATACAAAACCATTGCTGGTGCTTGCGTCAGCATCACCAAGAAGAAAAGAACTGATCGCGCATCTGCACCGGGAAGTGCTGATCGAAGTCAGCGATATAGAAGAAGTGATTACCAAAACGGAACCGGCAGAGGTGGTCTGCGAGCTGGCGGTACAGAAAGCCGAGTGCGTAGCGAAAAAAGTACAGGGGAATGCTACGGTGATCGGTGCAGATACGGTCGTGGCCTGTGATGGTAAGATCCTTGGAAAGCCACAGGACAGAGCGGATGCGATCTGTATGCTTACGATGCTGTCCGGCAGAAAGCACAGTGTATATACCGGTGTGGCTCTGTGTCACCATGTGGACGGGACTCTGGTGACGGATAGCTTTTATGAGGAAACAAAGGTGGAATTTTACCCGATGAACCAGCGGGAGATCGAAAGCTATGTGGACAGCGGCGATCCGATGGATAAGGCCGGTGCTTACGGAATCCAGAGTGGCGCAGCTATATTTGTAAAAGGGATTGAGGGAGACTATAACACTGTGGTCGGTCTGCCAGTCAGTGCGCTGTATCAGAGACTGAAAGAAAAAAAGTGGTAATGTTGAAAGGTTATTTTTGTCTGAGGAGGATTCATAATGAGCGAGAAAACAGAGATTACTTTTATGCAGACAAGATTAATCCGGCTTGCTTCAGAAGAATGGCATTTACCTGTTGAGCAGATCGTTCACTTGTTTAAAGAAGCCGATGTTCTTGGATATATAGAAAAATGTTATGGGATTTTTCATTGTGAAGGTGATGAAGCTGTGCTTGAAGATATTACGGAGTTTCTTGAAGGAAAGGGGATAGAGATTGGTGTTTGAGTTAAAAGATGGATTTGTTCTCTATCATGGAAGCTATTGTGAAGTAAAAGAACCAGATCTTTCAAAATGTGCAAAGAGAAAAGATTTTGGCCAGGGATTTTATTTAACCAGCTCAAAGGAGCAGGCAAAAAGTTTTCTGAGAACTTCAATAGCAAAAGCAATTGCAACCGAAAAAATTGAAGAAGGACAGAACTTTGGATATATTTCAACTTTTGAATTAAAACTTTCTGCGAAACTTGAAACACATATTTTTGAAAATGCAGATGTGGACTGGTTACATTGTATTGCTGCTCACCGAAAGAAAAGAATGTTCGTTGATGTTGAACACGAAATGGCAAAATATGATATCATTGCAGGAAAGATTGCGGATGATGCAACAAACGCTACCCTTACTGCTTACCTTGCCGGAGCTTTTGGAATTGCGGGGGATAAGGAAGCAGACGATTTTTGCATCAAACAGTTGTTACCCAATAAACTAAAAGATCAATATTGTTTCAAAACAGAAGCTGCTATTAAGTGTCTGAAATTTGTGAAAGGTGAGAAGATATGGCTGAAGTAACGATTCCAAAAGAAAAAATGAATTATACAATAGACCTTCTTATCACTATGGTGACCGAAGAAATTGCAGAAGAAATGGGCGAGGACAGAAAAAAGGTATTGACAGATTTTCTGTGCTCGAGAACGGGAAAAGCACTATATGATGAAAAAACAAAGCTGTGGTGCAATGGACCAGCATATATAGCTGAGCTGTATATGGAGGAATTAAAGAATTCCTCCAATTTTATCTTGCTACAGCCCCAAAAGTAGAGTATGATAAGACACGGTGTAAATTGAGTCGCATGAAGGAGGAGTTTATGAGACACTTGATGAGTCCGCTGGATTTTTCAGTTGAAGAGCTTGACAAGCTGTTAGATCTGGCCAATGACATTGAACGTAACCCTGAAAAGTATGCACATGCCTGCGATGGCAAACGTATTGCAACTCTTTTCTATGAGCCAAGTACCCGTACCCGTCTCAGCTTTGAGGCCGCTATGATGAATCTTGGTGGAAAAGTTCTTGGTTTTTCCAGTGCTTCTTCCAGTTCCGCTGCAAAAGGTGAGAGTGTTGCCGATACGATCCGCATGGTATCCTGTTACGCTGATATCTGTGCTATGCGTCATCCGAAGGAGGGTGCTCCGTTAGTGGCTTCTATGGCATCCCGTATTCCTGTGATCAATGCCGGTGATGGCGGTCATCAGCATCCGACACAGACTTTAACTGATCTGTTAACTATCCGTTCCTTAAAAGGACGTCTTAATAATCTGACCATCGGTCTTTGCGGCGATCTGAAATTTGGCCGTACTGTTCATTCCCTTATCGAAGCGCTGGTTCGTTATACCGGCATCAAATTTATATTGATCTCTCCTGAAGAGCTTCGTATCCCGGACTATATCCGAGAGGATGTTCTGCGTGCAAATAACGTACCGTTTGAAGAGGTGATCCGTCTCGAGGATGCGCTGCCGCATCTGGATCTGTTATACATGACCCGTGTACAGAAGGAGCGTTTCTTCAATGAGGACGATTACGTTCGTATGAAGGATTTCTATATTCTGGACAAGGCCAAAATGGAGCTGGCCGGACCGGATATGCTGGTACTGCATCCGCTGCCGCGTGTCAATGAGATTGCTGTGGAGGTGGACAATGATCCGCGTGCTGCATATTTCAAACAGGTACAGTACGGTGTCTATGCCCGTATGGCTCTGATTCTGACGCTTCTGGAGGTGAATGTCTGATGTTAAATGTAGGTGCTATTGAAGAGGGATTTGTACTTGACCATATCAAGGCCGGTAAGGCTATGACGATCTATCATGATCTGAAGCTGGACAAGCTGGACTGCTGTGTAGCCATTATTAAAAATGCCCGCAGTAACAAGATGGGCAAGAAGGACATCATCAAGGTGGAGTGTCCGGTGGATATGCTGGATCTGGATATTCTTGGGTTTATTGATCATAATATTACAGTTAATGTCATCAGTGGCGGGGAGATCATTGCGAAGAAGGAGCTGAAGATTCCGAAGAAGATCGTGAATGTGATCCGGTGTAAGAATCCGCGTTGTATTACTTCAATCGAGCAGGGGCTGGATCAGGTGTTTGTGCTGGCGGATGAGGAGAAGGAGATTTATCGCTGTATGTATTGTGAGGAGAAGTATAGAGGGACTCGCAATAAATAGGGTGTAAGTATTAAATGACGGACGATAACAGGGCACTGCTTCTACCGGTTGGTGGATGAGGGTGCCCTGTTATCTGGTTTTGGCTATGGTTTATATGGTGAATCTTTCTTGTGTTTGCCAGGGATAAGTAATATAATACTTCTATATGTCATGGGATAAGTGGCATGATGTGATGACAGAGGAAGGTAAATAACATGAATTATAGAGACGCGCGGGGATGTATTCAGGAGTCTCTGCGGTTTGGGCACGAGATGGGTTTGGAAGCGATAACTTTGCTGCTGGAGCGTATGGGGCATCCGGAGAATGGTCTTCGTTTTGTGCATATTGCGGGGACGAATGGTAAGGGATCGATCAATGCGCATATGGCTTCTGTGCTGAAGGAGGCCGGATACAGGGCGGGGCGGTTTGTGTCGCCGACGTTGTATGGGTATCGGGAGCGGATTCAGATTAATGATACGTGGATTTCGGAGGAGGATTTTGCCGAGGGGATGACGGTGTTGTGGTCGCATCTGACGGCGATGAACGATGAGGGACTGCCGTGTCCGTCACCGTTTGAGATTGAGACGGCGCTGGCTTTCTGGTATTTTCAGAAGATGCGGTGCGATATCGTTGTGCTGGAATGTGGCATGGGCGGTGAGACGGATGCGACGAATGTAATCCGGAATACGCTGGTGGCTGTTCTGGCATCGGTAAGCTTGGATCATATGGAATATCTGGGTGATACGCTGGCAAAGATCACGCGGACGAAGGCCGGGATTTTAAAGCCAAGGGCTGTGATGGTTACCGGGCGGCAGGAGCCAGAGGTGCAGGAGACTCTGGAAGAGGTTTGCCAGGAAAAGGGCAACCGGCTGGTGCTGGGCGTGCCGGATGAAGCAAAGGTGACAGAGAGTACGCTGGAAGAACAGGTCTTTACCTACAAGGGACTGACAGTGACAATCCATCTGGCCGGTGTGCATCAGATCGACAATGCGGTGATCGCAATAGAGGCGTTGCAGCAGTTGAGAAATTTTGGATTTACGATTGAAGATGAGCAGATTGCCTCCGGTATGGCCAAAACGGTGTGGAACGGACGGTTTACGAGAATCGGTGAGAAACCGGATTTTCTGGTGGACGGGGCACACAATCCGGATGCGGCCAGACGGCTGAAAGCAGCTATCGGGCAGTATTATCCGGGCAAAAAGCTATATTTTGTGATCGGCATGTTTAAGGATAAGCAGGTCGATAAGATTATGTGTGACATGGCGCCTATGGCGGAGCATATTTTCGCTATGGAAACGCCGGATAATGACCGGGCGATGCCGGTGAAAGAGCTGGCAAAGATCATCCATAAGTATAATCCG
The DNA here is from genome assembly GCA_963603285.1 of Ruminococcus bromii. Classification (GTDB taxonomy): domain Bacteria; phylum Bacillota; class Clostridia; order Lachnospirales; family Lachnospiraceae; genus UBA11957. The sequence goes on along the minus strand of CAVCMG010000007.1, from coordinate 63,324 downwards.
CAGGTGACGGCATGTGCGACGATGAAAGAAGCTGTGCATGATGCCGTGACCACGGCAGGGGCAGAGGATGTGATCGTTGCCTTTGGGTCGTTATCTTTTATCGGAGAACTGACAGAAATTGTCAAAGAAGAATATCGGTAACGGTTCATTTGAGAGACAGAACCGTTAGAAGACTGACAGATACAGCTATAATCAAAAATGATAAAAGCGGCAGTTTACAGGCGGAACTGTGAATTGCAGTAAAATACAACAGGAGAGAAATACAGAATTTATGACAGATTTACAGAAAACACGCGCAGCCGTTGATGAGATTGACCGTGAGATTGCGGAGCTTTTTGAAAAACGTATGCGTCTGACGGAGGATATTGCAGAGTACAAGCTGCAGCATGGCATGCGTGTGGTAGATCCGGAGCGGGAAGAAGAGATGTACAGAGAGCTTCGGAGTATGGCATCTACTGAGTTTAATGCGATCGGTATCCAGGAGGTGCTGAAACAGATCATTTCGATCAGCAGAAAGAGACAGTACCAGATCCAGACGGAGAATGGTCTTTCTGAGAATCTCGGTTTTGAAGAGATTGATGAGGTATATAAGAACAAAAAGGTCGTATTTCAGGGCGTCGAGGGCGCTTACGGGTATGCTGCCATGCTGGCCTATTTCGGGGATGAGGTGGACTGCTTCCATGTACCGACCTTTAAAAAGGCGATCGAGGCGATCGTCAATAAAGAAGCCAATTTTGCCGTGCTTCCGATCGAAAATTCCACAGCCGGTATCGTAACGGATATGTACGATCTGCTGATGAGCTATGACATTACGATCGTGGATGAGTATGTGCTGAAGGTGGAGCATAAGCTTCTGGGCCTGCCGGGAACGAAGCTTTCGGATATCAAAGGGGTATATTCCCATCCGCAGGCGCTGTCCCAGTGCAAGCCGTATCTGGAAAAGCATCCGGAGTGGATCCTGCACGAGTACTCCAATACGGCGGCAGCCAGCAAAAAGATCCGGGACGATATGGATCCGACGCAGGCGGCGATCGGCAGCGAAGCTGCGGCAAAGCTGTACGGGCTGGAGGTGCTGGCTGAGGATATCTACTACGATACCAACAATTCCACCAGATTTATTATTGTATCCCGGAACAAAATGTTCAGAAGCAGTGCCAAGCGTGTGAGCATCTGCTTTAAGGGCCGTCACAGTCAGGGTTCTCTGTACAATATTCTGGCGCATATTATCTATAATCGTCTGAACATGACGCTGATCGAATCCCGGCCGATCCCGGATGCACCGTGGGAATACCGTTTCTTTGTGGATTTTGAGGGAAATTTAAACGACAGTGCGGTGAAGAATGCGTTGCGTGGTATCCGGCATGATGCGATCGATCTGCGGATTCTGGGAAATTACTGATACGAAAGAAAAATATAGAATAATAGCAGACAACGGGAGGCCTGGCATAAACAGGCACAACCGTGCAATACCGCAATATCGTGGGAAGTGCTCTGTAAGAACCTACAGAGAATATACAGATAGAGAACGAGGATGAATATTATGAAAATGCATACATGTGTTGTATATAAAGATATGGAAAACAGTGAGGTCTTAAAGATCTTCGACCGCCTGATTGAGGAGGATTATCCCCAGTACCAGGCCGGTGAGCTGACAGATGCGGATCTGGAGTATGCCAGGGAAGATTACTGTACAGCCGTCAATGCCTTGCTTGAGATGGCAGGCAATTATGGCTTTGCCGGTAATCTGTGGCAGACGTATCTGACATGGCTGCTGGTCAACAGTGAGAATGCGTTCAGCAAGGCCTGTGAGATCGTAGGTCCGGTGGAGGGCAGTGTCAATGTCATGGCACATCATGATCTGGAGATCATCAAGGAGCTGTTTGATTTTGCCATCGAAAAGATCGATGAGATGGCTGGCATGGGCATGGCAGAGGTGCTGAAAAATTATGTCCGCACAGGCGATGGCAGCAAGATGTACAACCGCCGCATCCGCGACCGGATCTGTACATTGAGTAAGGAGCTGGCACAGACGACCGATGTGGACGGCTTTATGGCGGCTCTGGTCAATTTCTATGGCGAATTTGGCGTGGGTAAATTCGGTCTGAACAAGGCGTTCCGTCTCCGGGAAAATGGCGATGGCACAGCTACGATCGAGCCGATCACGAATATTGCCCATGTGTATCTGGAGGATCTGGTCGGTTACGAGATTCCGAAGCAGAAGCTGATCGACAATACCGAGGCTTTTGTCGAGGGTAGAAAGGCCAACAACTGTCTGCTGTTCGGTGATGCCGGTACGGGTAAATCCTCCAGCATCAAGGGCATCGTCAACCGTTACTATGAGCAGGGTCTGCGTATCATCGAGGTGTACAAGCACCAGTTCAAATATCTGAATGATGTGATCGCCGAGATTAAGAATAGAAATTACCGTTTCATTATTTATATGGATGATCTTTCCTTTGAGGAGTTTGAGATTGAATACAAGTATCTGAAGGCTGTTATCGAGGGTGGTCTGGAAAAGAAGCCGGAGAATATCCTGATCTATGCCACATCCAACCGCCGTCATCTGGTGCGTGAGACCTTCAGTGACAAGAACGATGTGCGTACGAATGATGAGCTGCATTCCACAGATACCGTGCAGGAGAAATTATCTCTTGTTGCACGTTTCGGTGTGACGATCTACTTTGGTGCACCGACACCGAAGGAATTTAAGAATATCGTTCGTTCTCTGGCAGAGCGTTATCAGATCGATATGCCGGAGGATGAGCTTTTGCTGGAAGCCAACAAGTGGGAGCTGGCACACGGCGGTCTGTCGGGCCGTACGGCGCAGCAGTTTATCGATTATCTGCTGGGAAAGAAAAAGGAAGCGTAAAGTTCATACAGTGCACAGGATGCGCAGGGAGGTAGTATGCAGTATAAAGTATATGGCGTGATTGAAATCGGCGGCTATACAGCCAGCCTTAACGTCTATGAAATCTCGAGAAAAAACGGTCTGCAGATTCTGGACCGCATGAGTTATCCGATCGAGCTTGGCCGGGATTCCTATGCCAGCGGCAAGATCTCGCAGGAGATCGCCAATGTGCTGTGTACGATCATCCGGGAGTTCGCCCAGACCATGAAAGCGTATCAGGTGGACGGCTATATTGCCGTGGCGGACAGTGCTGTCCGTGAGGCAATCAATGCGCAGCTGATCCTGGCACAGGTAAAGCAAAAGACCGGAGTGTCCGTACAGATCTTCAGCAATTCGGAGATGCGCTTTATCAGCTATAAGGCGCTGGCCAGCCGGCAGGATATCTTTGAAGAGATCATCCAGAAGGGCACGGCCATCGTGGATGTCGGCGGCGGCAGTATCCAGATTTCCCTGTTTGACAAGGATAATCTGATCATGACGCAGAATCTGCGATTTGGTAACCTGCGTGTCCGCGAGCGTCTGGCGGCGTTGCGCAGGGAGAGCATCAATTACCAGCAGATGGTTAAGGAGCTGATCGAGGCAGATATCGCCAGCTTCTGTAAGATGCATTTGAAGGACAGAAAGATCGCGAATGTTGTCTTGATGGGAGATTATTTCTCACTGTTTATAGCCAAGAATAAAGAGGCAGGGCTGGAAACACGGCTGTCGGCACAGGATTTTTCCGCATGGTGTGACAGGATTGTAGCGCTGCCGCTGTATGAGCTGGCAGACCGCATGGGCATGGATGCGGAATACGCATCGCTGATGGTGCCGACAGCGGTACTGTACCGGACGATCATGGAGGCGTTCGGGGCGGAGAGTGTATGGATCCCCGGCGTGGAGATGGCGGACGGTTTTGCCTACGATTACGGTGAAAAGACAAGGCTTATCAAACCGGCCCATAATTTTGAAAATGATATCCTGATGGCAGCGAGAAATATCGGTAAACGCTATGCGATAAGCAAGTCCCATGTCACGTATATGAGTACGGTGGCAACGACGATCTTTGACAGTATGAAGCGCATCCATGGTCTGGGAAACCGGGAGCGTCTGCTTCTGGAGATTGCCGTGCTTTTGCATGACTGTGGCAAGTATATCAGTATGTCGCAGGTTGGCGAGTGTTCGTTTAATATCATCATGGCAACCGAGATCATCGGTCTGTCCCACCGGGAGCGCGAGATCATTGCTCTGGTGGTGCGCTACAATACCCAGCGTTTCGGTTATTATCCGGAGATCAGCCGTCTGACCGGTCTCAGCGAAGAGGATTACGTGCTGGTGGCCAAGCTTACGGCCATCCTGCGGGTGGCCAATTCCCTGGATCGTGCGCATAAGCAGAAGGTGGAGGGCATCCGTGCTTCTCTGCAGGAGAATAAGCTGATCATCCGTCTGGAAACGCACAAGGATCTGACGTTGGAAAAGGGACTTTTGGGTGAAAAACTGGATTTCTTTGAGGAAGTCTTTAATATCCGTCCGGAGATCCGGATGAAGAAGCTGGTATAAATACAGAGAAAGAAGCAAGGCAGGAGGAGCGAAGATGAAAACGGAGAATTATAAAAATCCGGAGTATTACCGCAACCGTGAAATGAGCTGGATCAGCTTTGACGAGCGTATCCTCGAAGAGGCAAAGGACAAGAGTCTTCCGTTGTTTGAGCGGCTGAAATTTTTGAGCATTTCGGCTTCGAATCTGGACGAGTTTTTTATGGTGCGCGTGGCTTCTGTCCGGGATATGATGAAGGCAGGCATCGAGCGGAAGGATATCGCAGGACTGACGCCGAAGGAGCAGTTAAAGCTGATCATCCCCCGTACGCATGAGCTGATGCAGGCGCAGTATCAGGTGTACAACAGATCTCTGCTTCCGGCTCTGCACGGCATCGGTCTGGAGGTGATCACCTCCCACGAAAAGCTGACAAAAGAGCAGGCAGAGGATGTGGATCGCTATTTTATGGAGGATATCTATCCAGTGCTCACGCCAATGGCGATGGATTCGGCAAGACCGTTTCCGCTGATCGCCAATAAAGCGCTGAATATCGGTCTTCTGATCCGCAAGAAGGATGCGAAAAAGGAGGATGAGCTGGAATTTGCCACAGTGCAGGTGCCGTCGGTTCTGCCCCGCATCTATGAATTGCCGGAGCAGGGCGATGATATCCGTCGTGTGATCCTTCTGGAAGAGATTATCCGAAAGAATATCGGCCGACTGTTTCTGGGCAATGAGGTGATCTGTGCGAGTCCATACCGTGTCACCCGTGACGCCGATATGGAGATCGACGAGGATGACGCAGAGGATCTGTTAAAGGAGATCCAGCGCCAGTTAAAGAAACGCCGCTGGGGGCAGGTTATCCGTCTGGAAGTGGAAGAGGGCATCAGCAAAAAGCTGTTAAAGATCCTGAAGGAGGAGCTGGAGGTCCGCGAGGACAATATCTATGTATTCAACGGCCCGCTGGATCTTACATTTCTGATGAAAATGTATGGGCTTGAGGGATTTTCCGACTATAAGGTGCCGGGCTATACACCGGCCGCTGTACCGGCACTGATGAATGAAGATACGATTTTTGAAAATATCCGGAAAAAGGATATTCTTTTGCACCATCCCTATATGACCTTTGATCCGGTGGTGGAGTTTATCAAACAGGGTGCTGTCGATCCGCAGGTACTGGCGATCAAGATGACGCTGTACCGTGTCAGCGGCAATTCACCGATCATTGCGGCTCTGGCACAGGCAGCGGATAACGGCAAGCAGGTCACGGTTCTGGTCGAGCTGAAAGCCCGTTTTGACGAGGAAAACAATATCGGCTGGGCGAAGAAGCTGGAAAAGGCCGGCTGTCATGTTATCTACGGCCTTCTGGGCTTAAAGACCCACAGTAAGATTGCGCTGATCGTGCGCCGTGAGGAGGATGGTATCCGCCGGTATGTGCATCTGGGAACGGGAAATTATAACGATTCCACGGCCAAGCTGTATACTGACTGCGGTATTCTGACCTGCGACCGGGAGACAGGAGAGGATGCGACAGCAGTGTTCAATATGCTGTCGGGCTATTCTGAGCCGTCGAGCTGGCATCATCTGATCGTTGCACCGATCTGGATGAAAAAGCGTTTCCTGCGGATGATCGAGCGGGAGGCAGAGCATGCCAGACAGGGAAAAGAGGGGCATATCATTGCCAAGATGAATTCTCTGTGTGATCCGGATATTATCAGTGCGTTGTATGAGGCATCTGCAGCTGGTGTAAAGATTGAATTGATCGTGCGCGGTATCTGTTGTCTGAAAACGGGAATTGCAGGAATCAGCGAAAATATTACGGTTCGTTCGATCGTTGGCAATTTTCTGGAGCATGCCCGGATCTTTTATTTCTATAATAATGGGGCAAGAGAGGTGTATATGGGCAGCGCCGACTGGATGCCGAGAAACTTAAACCGTCGTGTGGAGATTGTTTTCCCGGTACTGGATCCGGAGGTGAAGGAACAGGTGATGCACATTGTCAATATCCAGCTGGCAGATACGCTGAAAGCCAGGATCCTGCAGCCGGACGGCAGCTATGAGCGTGTGGATCTCCGGGGCAAGGAGAAGCTGTGTGCACAGGATTTCTTCTGCAAGGAGGCTACGCACAATGCCCGGGTGCAGGATCAGCTGAAGGATCAGAGGATCTTTATTCCGGCAGAACCGGTGGAAGAAGAGTAGCTAACGGTAAGGCGTGCGGGTCCGCAGATTTTCCCAGAGAGCATAGGGAATCCGCAGATTACCGCGGCCTGTGCCGAGATCGATGTCCGGCTTGTTGCTGCCATGAAAATCGGAACCGCCGGTGATGCAAAGGCTATATTTGCGGGCGATCTGACGGACGCGGGATTCGTCGGTCCAGCGGTAGGTGGAGTAAATGGCTTCAATACCGTCGAGGGCATGATCGGTTTTTAAATGGGCAACAAGGGCATCGAGATCGTCCTCGGACAGCTTGTACAGCATAGGATGAGCCAGAACGGCATAGCCTCCGGCGCGGTGGATCAGATCTACAGCCTGTCCGGGGGTTACTTTTTCCCGGGGAACAAAGCAGGGGGCTTCGTCGCCGATATAACGGGTAAAGGCGTCTTTGATCGAGCGGACATAACCGTGTGTCATCAGATACCGGGCAAAATTGGCCCGTGTCCAGACGGCGTCAGGATTTTCGGCGGCCATCTTTTCCCAGGTGATGTCGATGTGATATTCCTGCAATTTGGTGATCATCTTCTGGTTTCGCAGATCGCGGGTGTCCTGAAATTCCCGGAGGTCTTTTAAAAATTGTGGATCCTGCCAGTGAATCTGCAGGCCGAGGACATGGATATCCCGGCCGTTATGGTTGGTGGAAAATTCGAGACCGGGGATGAGCTCGATGTTGTACCGGGAAGCGGCATCCATGGCTTCAGGGATACCGGCGATGGTGTCGTGGTCGGTGAGAGCAAGGGCAGCCAGATTTTTCCTGGCAGCGTAAGCGACCAGTTCGGCGGGGGACAGTGTGCCGTCGGAGCAGGTGGAATGGGTGTGCAGGTCAATATAGAAATCGGACATAATCATACCTCTTTTTGCATGCTGTAAAAAAATACAGGATTTTGTAAAATAACTGTTGACATTGTACCATGTATTGGATATAATAATCAAGTCGATGCGGAAAGCAGACGATATGGCAACTTGGTCAAGGGGTTAAGACGTCGCCCTCTCACGGCGAAAACAGGGGTTCGATTCCCCTAGTTGCTGCTAAGGATAAAGTCCCGGAGCTTGAAAGAGCTTCGGGATTTTTGGGTTGTATGAGGACGGATATCTGCCGTAAAGCCCTGCCGGATCGTTGCTCCTGGCACAATCCCGACGCTTGGGCGGTGGTTCTAAGCAAAAACAGACTGTGGATAAAAGGTACCGGATGCATTCGCCGTGTTTTCTGATGAAAACACAGCTCAAGGCATCCTCAGCTGTCGCCTTGTCAGCGCCAGCTGCCCTTTTATCTACAGTCTGTTTTTGCCAAGAACCACCATGCCCGCGCTTTAGGGATTGTGCCAGGAGCAACGATCCGGCAGGGCTTTACGGCAGATATCCTGTGTGATGGCAGGTGGGGAGAAGGTTGTGTGAGTGTAGAATTGTTAGAAATGTGTAAAAAATAACAATAAAAACAAAAATTAAAAATATTAAAAAAAGTGCTTGCAATTATGGGGAGAATGGTGTATTATAAATAAGTCGAAACGACATGGCAACTTGGTCAAGGGGTTAAGACGTCGCCCTCTCACGGCGAAAACAGGGGTTCGATTCCCCTAGTTGCTGCTAAAGATAAAGTCCCGGAGCTCGAAAGAGTTCCGGGATTTTTTGATTGCCTTAGTATATAAAAGAAAGCTCCAGTGGAGGTTTTCTTTTGAGTATATGGACAACGAAAATGGGGCTGTCACATTAGCAAATATTTTGCTGTGTGGCAGCCCCAATAATTGGAACCCGTACCTTCTTTTTTTATTACTGATGTATACGGTTACAGTACATAAAATAAGAAAACAATATAGTTTTCTTATTCATATTATATGATAGAAAAATAAAAATTTCTACTGTTAATTTAAAAATAAATAGAATGTTTTTATGATGGCGGAGACGTTATGTACAGTTCCAGCTGCTGAAAAAAATCATCTGATGCGTAGGGCTCTGCAGAGAAATCGATTGCAGCAGACAACGCTTCAACGCTGGACGGGTAGTCGTTAAAGAACATGTTCAGTGCAGCATGCAGGGTCGCGGCATTGAGCGCTGCACTGAAATGGCTGTCGCTGTCGATGCTTTTGGCCTGAGCCGCACTGTAAACTTTATGGACGGCGGCCATGCCCAGAAGTTCTACGCCTTCCCTCTCACGGGCGTTGCTGATGGTATCGGCAAAAATAGCGTCGAATAGCTGCCAGAGTGAAGTCTTTGCACTGTTAAAGTTAAGGTAGTTATAGTCGCCGGATACCGCGACAGCAGCTACCAGACCGCCGACAATATCAGTTTCTCTTGTAATGGCCTCTTCATCGGGATTTTCGGCATCAAGTTCTGTGGAGAGTGCGAAACCAAAGTGGGACCACAGATCTCCGAGGGAGGAGCACCATTCCATCATTTGAGGGGAAGAATAATATACATTCGAACGATCCGAATGTGTGGTTTCCATCAGATCTATTTCCCAGAGCATAAAGGCCTGATCCAGTGAGTTCAGTAGCTGTTTTTTATCACAACTTTGAAAGGCATCAGAGATGTCCTTTTCGAGTTGGAAATCGGAATTTAGAGCCGTGGTCTCAGACGAAACAATCTGGCTGGAAGTTGTTTCGCTTTCGGATATGTTACTTTGTGCCTTTGGTACTGCTGTAACAAATGCAGATCTTGAATGCCATCGTAAGCCGCCACCAAATAAAAAGTACACGATACACAGTACAGCGACAATACACAGAATATTTCTTCTTTTCCTGCGTTTTCTGGCAATCTTAGAAGTTGTTTTGGTACTGTCTGCTGTTGGTGTGAGCGAAGAATCTTCAATGTCATGAAACAGCTTTTCCGGTTCTTTCTCTTCATCATGAAAAATCCGTTCGGAATCCTTGGAAATACTGGCTTTTGAAGCAACGGAAGCCGTTCGGGCAGCAGAAGCCGTCTGTGTATATGCGGCTTTTGCGGTAGCCACAGGTCTGGCATACAGCACCTTCATAAAAGCTGCAATATCCGGATACCGTTCCAGCGGATCGACCTGCAGTCCTTTTTCGATGGCTGTATAGGTGGTTTTCTGTAAGGAAAGCCCCGGTATCTGGGAAAGGGGCGTCAGCTGGTCAGCTTTTGCCCGGGCCGCAGCTTCCTGCGGGCGTATGCCGGTCAGCATCTGGTAAAGTACGGCACAGATGGCATACAGATCTGACCAGGGCCCCTGACGGCTGTCGGAATGATACTGTTCTTCGGGGGCATAGCCGCGTTTCAGAATGACGGTCAGATTATCGTCATCATCCTGCGAAAATGTACGGGCAGCACCAAAATCGATTAGGGTCAGCGTCTGATCGGGCTGTACCATCAGATTTTCCGGACTGATGTCACGGTGCAGGATGTGTCTGCTGTGCATGGCAGAGAGTGCCAGCAGGATGGGGCGGATCATGTCCAACGCCCGTTGCTCCGTGAAAGGCCCGTTCTGGGCTTTCATATATTTTTTCAGAGAAATACCCGGAACATACTCCATGACCAGATAGGACGTTTGGTTGGCCGGTATCATATCAAGAACATGCACGATATGCTCCACATCGGAAAGTGTATGGAGAATGCGCCCTTCCTCCGTAAAGCTTTTCATGCCCGTGCGGTAATAGACAGCTTTGGCTGCATCGGCAGGCAGCACAGTTTCGCCATCGACATCACGGATGGCAAGCTCGTTGGGAAAAAATTCCTTAATAGCTACGATCGTTTCGTCTGTCAGGCGCATGGCCATATAGGTGATACCGAAACCGCCTTTGCCCAGTGGACTGCCGATCAGATATTTTCCGGCTAGAATGGAAAAGACCGGGAGTGCGTCCTTGGGTGTCAGACGGTCTTTGGGATAGCCGCAGCGTGGGCAGTCCGTGGTGGGATCGTCCCAGCGGTGCATACAGCCAGGGCAGAGGTGTTGCAGATCTAACATGGGAAGTTCTCCTTATTCGTTTTCTATATCTTTGTCTGTTTCAAAGGTGGCATCTGTATATTCGTAGCTACCACCGGCAACCTTTATGGCGCAGGGGGCTTTGCTGAAAAAACCGCCTTTTATACTTAAACCGCCTTTTGTATAGATCAGACTGTCATAACTGTTATTGAAAATAACATGTTCTGTGCTTTCGGCATATCCGTCGGGCTCATTTTTCAGGGCAAAATAGCCGCCTTCAATCAGCGTTGTGACACCCTGAAAATAGACATATGCATTAAAACTATTGTCATTGGTCACATTTTTTGTGCCGTTATGGATGGTACTGGAATAGCTGCCAGAGTTTTTGACTGTGCAGTTGGCAATCGAAAGATTCCCTTGATTGTCAAGCGTATAATATGTGTTCAAATCGTCTGTTTCACGGTCAGCAATACCGTTTTCGGCACTTCGCATTGCTTCTATAAAACAAAGAGTGGCATCTCCATCAGAAGCATTGTATAATGCTGCTTTTTCATGTGTCCGATTATCCAGCGTTCCTTCCGTTAGTGAGAGTTCACCGTGATTTATAATCGTATGGTCGGAGACATTGCATAAAGTATGATGGTTCAAATTAATATATACTTTGAGACCGGAGGGAATGCAGACATCTTCGTTTAAGTCGGTCAGAAGGCGGAGTTCCACGGTGGAATCCTGATATTGTTTTTGCTGCAAAAACTGTATGGCATCGGTCAGGCTGGTGAAGGAAGCATATACAGTTTCATCAGATCTGCTAACGACAGTGACGGAGTCTGTAGAAGCCTGCTGGTCAGCTATAACAGAAACTATGCCAGAAGATTCGTAGGCATTGTTGTTGGAGCTGTCAGTTGTTTCCGAAAGTTCATAGGAGCTACTATAAGCGGCAGGTGTCTGTGCCGGGGTATCCTGTCTGTCAGAAAGCGCAAGATTAGCAAGGTAACTGGCAAGAAGTATACAAAATAAACCAAGGCCGAGATAACCTGCAGTACGGAGCGTAGATTTAAGGTCGGTATGTTTTGCAGAGGAAGCCGGTGTATCCATGTGCGAATCCAGATGTTCTGCCGGGGAGTCTGCAGAGCTGTCAGAAATATTTCCTGAAGTTTCAGCAGAAGAATTGTCAGAAAGCACAGATTCCGTTGTCAGGGAATCTATCGCATCATTTTCAGAGCCACTTTTCGCCTCATCATACGCCGGATCCGCATACAGATCCTTCATCAGCGCCTGGATACTGGCATAGCGTTCCAGTGCATCAACCTGCAATCCCTTTTCAATAGCATGACAGACCGAAGGCCGCACAGAAATCTGCGGCAGCCGGGAAAGTGGCGTCAGCTGATCGCTTTCCACACGTTTGTCCGCTTCCTGCGGCAGAATGCCCGTCAGCATATGGTACAAAACAGCGCAGACCGCATAGACATCGGTCCAGGCTCCCTGGCGGCTGCCGGAATGATACTGTTCCTCCGGGGCATAGCCTCTTTTCAGGATAACGGTCAGATTTTCATCGTCATCGGTGGAAAATTCCCGGGCTGCACCAAAATCGATCAGCGTCAGCGTATGATCCGGGGCATACATCAGATTTTCCGGGCTGATATCCCGGTGCAGGATATGTTTCTGGTGCATGGTCTGCAGTGCAGAAAGAATGGGGCGCATCATAGTCAGGGCTTCCCGTTCTGTAAAGGGCTTTCCCCGCTTTTTCATCTGCTTTTTGAGAGAGATGCCGGGGATGTACGCCATGACAAGATAGGCCGTATTGTTACAGTACAGCATATCCTGAAACTGTACGATGCCGGGAATATCAGAAAGACAGCGAAGAAGCTCTCCCTCCCGGGTAAAGCTTTTCATGCCTGTGCGGAAATAGAGGCTCTGTGTTTCGTCGATGGGCAGTACGGTTTCCGTATCTGCAGCACGACAGGCAAAGTCAGCCGGAAAATACTCTTTGATGGCAACGATCGTTTCCGTCTGCAGATCCATGGCAATATAGGTAATGCCAAAACCACCCTTTCCAAGTGGAGCTCCCACCAGATATTTTCCCTGTAGAATCGTAAAAACCGGCAGTGCGTTTTCGGATACCGGTTTGTCGGCCGTGTAGCCACAGTGTGGGCAGACGGCAGCAGAATCCGGCTTTGTCTGCATACAACCGGGGCACAGATGTTGGATATCAAGCATAGTTATACCTCCCAGTCAGCCAGAAGCTGGAACGCATTCTGACGGTTTCCAAGATAAAAGGTACTGCCGTCGGGTACTTCCAGACTGGTATTGGTGATCAGTCGTTCACCGTCAGCGGTGTAGGTGCCGTTGGCAGAATAATCTGTAATGACAAAAGTATGTCTGGTCGCGTGATAGCAGACGCTGACATGGCGGCGGCTGATATCGGAGGCGTTGATCGCAATCTGACAGGTTTGACTGCTTCTGCCAAGCATGACGTTTTCATAGGCGGGCAGGGGAAAGCTTTTTCCCTGTAAAGCACCGGACAGAAAGACAAGCGTTCCGCAGACGGGCGAAGCATCGGCAGAAGTGCTTGCAGAAACCTCCGGGATATCACTGGCTGCCGATTTGACCGTACGGATACGGATCTGCCAGAGCAGACCACAGCTGATAGCCGGGCAGAGTAAGAGCAGCAGTACGATGCCGGTCTTAAGAAGCAGGCCGCCGGTCTGCCAGTGCAGCTGAAGAAGCTGTAAAGCGGTATTGCCGTCGAAGCATGGCAGAAAGAGTACCGCCAGTTCGAGAAACAGAAGGAGTGCAGCCAGAATCGTCTGGAAGCGAAAGTCTGCAGGCTTCATATGCTATACCTCCATTTCAGAAATGTGCTGTGCCAGAAGCTCCAGGGTTTCCTCTTTGGAATAGACCAGATGACTTCCGGCAAGGGACTGCATGAAATCAGAAAAGATCCGGCAGATTGATTCCTCTGCGATATGGATATTGCAGCAGTAAGCGCCGTAAACAAAAGCATTGGTCGTATAAATATGAAGCCCCTTTTTGGGATGCACATAGATCGACAGATAATCCGGCAGCTGCAGACTGATCGGACGGACCAGAATACCCTGTACCGTACCTTTGTCGATCTCTTCATACAGATAGTGGAGCATCTGGCGTATATCCTGTGGCTCCAGCGGCGGCACATACTGTGGTGGAAGATCAGCCATGGAACAGGTATGGATCAGATCCATCAGTCCTTTTTCCGTAAAAACGGTCTGGTAGGTACCGGTGATCTGACGGAGTACAGAAAAATGATGCTCAACAAGGGCAAACATTTCTTTGTAAGGCATCGTATCATTATGCATATACTTCCGGATGACGTCCGGTGTGATATAGCGTCCGGGACAGGGCTGGGGCATCATGACCTGCAGACTGTCCAAAGCGGTATTGGAAATATATTCCTGTAACACTTCCAGAATATTGCTGTTGCAGTATACCAGCGGATCGCAGCATTCGAGAAGGCTATGGAAAAATCCGGAATAAAATTCGATCAGTTCCCTGTCGTTGCGGATCTGCGCCATAGACAGATCTTCGGAGAGCTGGATCAGATAATGCTGCGTGATGATGTAATAGCTCATCGGTGACATCGTGGCAGTCTTTGGGGCTTCGCAGAAATAGTAAGGGCGATAGTTACCACGGGAGGCCAGACAGAGCGGTATGACAGAACGTAAAAGCTGCAGGTTCTTTACTCCGGAGGCACGCTCGGCGTGGAAACAGAGCAGGGCATCCACTGTGAAGTCCTTCTGTGCCAGCCACAGCTCCATAAGCTCCATAGTCAGATCCAGTTTTTCCGGAAGAAATATGGAAAAAGAGGCTTTGTCATTATGAGTAGCTTCATAGATCAGAACGGCACGGATTGCATTGCGCACGGCATATTCACCTTTCAGAAGCCGGTCCGTCAGATCGATATGCTCCACCTGTGGCGGCGGCAGCATCGAGAAACGGATGGAAGAGAGCGCGTTCAGAAGATCGCAGACAGCCTGCCGGTTCTCATAGGTCTCTTCCCCCTGTAACAGGATATCGTACAGGCGGAAAAATTCTCTGCGTTGATCTACAGTCAGATTAAAATGACGGGCCAGAGCCTGCACGACCTTATAGGATAAGATACGCTCGTCTGTCAGTGCTTTATGTATAGAGGTACGCTCCGCTTCGATACTGCGGGCGATGGAGGAGATAGATTCTCCGCTGTCCTGGATCAGATTTTTCAGAAAGATACTGAATTTTGACATAAGAAAGAGTCTCCTTCTATATATAGAATAGATTGTGCAGCTGCCTGCAAAAAGCAGCTGTATGCAGCCGTTTTTACCTGTGTAATGCAGATGCACTGCTTATATGTATTTTAACATAGACTGTGTATGGATTCTGTGACAAAAAATAAAAAATACCTGCCACATATTCTGTCACAGATTGTTACCGCATATGATTTTTTTTATACTTGACGTAGAAAGAAAAGACTGGAGGTGAGGCGGTGAGGATATTCGGAAAGAAGAAAGAGGACGGGCAAAAGAAAAAAACTGTTTTTCACCAAAGGATGCCATCGGCCAGAAAAGGCAGACATAAGGAAAAAGAGCAGAAACAGCAGACAGAAACAGCAGAAGCTCTGCCGGAAGATTTTTCGGAGGAAACGATTACAGAAAATCTGTATATGCAGGATAACTCTGCAAAACTGACCAACCTCAAGGTCGCGGCGGCCAGTCTGATCGGCAGCCGGACAAATCAGCAGGACAGCCTGTGCTATCAGTGGATTCCTGAAAAAGGGTTTCTCGCAGCCGTATGTGACGGCATGGGTGGTCTTGGCAGCGGTGAACTGGCCAGTTACACTGCCTGTATGCAGTTGTTTGAAGCATTCAGAAAGAGTCGGGAAACAGCACCGGCGGATTTCTTTATGGAAACAGCAACGCAGCTGGATGCGTCCGTGACCGGGCTGACTGGTCCGGATGGGACCTCGCTTGGTGCGGGAACTACGCTTGTTGCCGTATGGATCAAAGAGGACCGATTGTACTGGCTTTCCATCGGAGACAGCAAGCTGTATCTGATACGGCAGCAGCAGACAAGATGCCTGACTACACCACATAATTACAGGATGCTCCTGGATAAAAGAAAACAGGCGCATACGATCACGCCGGAACAATATGAAGCGGAGCTATGCAGAGGAGAGGCTCTGGTCAGTTATATCGGTATGAACGGATTAAGGTATATGGATATATCGGTGGAAGGACTTTTGCTGGAGGACGGAGATCAGATTGTTTTGTGTAGCGACGGATTTTACCGGCAGTGTCCGGAAGAAGGACTGGCACAGCAGCTGGAAAGTCTGACAGGAGCATATGAGACATTTGCCGCGCAGCTGGCAGAGCGTGTGATCCAAAACCAGCCCCGTAAGATGGACAATACCACATTGATCCTGATCCGCTACAGTCCAAAAGAAGAACAGAAAGAGAAAGAAAACATAACAAAAGGAGAGAATGAGATATGAAATTAAATACATGCCCCAATGGTCACTTTTATGATGCGGATAAATATGCATCCTGTCCGTACTGCGTGCCGCAGGATGATGCGGAAGCTGTGACGGAGGCTCTGAAAACAGAGGATTTTTCCGCACAGACAACGCAAGCTGCGCAGACACCGCAGCCTGCACCGGCTCCGGCCACACCGAAAAAACAGCCGTCTTTTGTGAATACGGCTGTCAACGGATGGGAAGAGCCGGAGGAAGATGAAAACTGTACGGTAGGATACTATGCGCAGGTGATCGGCGTTGAGCCGGTTGTGGGATGGCTTGTCTGCATCAAAGGTGCTTACAGAGGAGAGAGCTTTAAATTAAAAAGCGGCCGCAATTTTATCGGCCGTGCCGCCAATATGGACATTGTTCTGGGCGCTGACCAGAGTGTATCGCGGCTTCGTCATGCGGCTGTGGTATATGATCCGAAAAGCCGTGCTTTTATTGTTGCGGCGGGGGATGCCCGGGAGCTTTGTTATCTGAACGGGGAAGTCGTGATCAGCAGCCAGAAGCTGAAAGCCTACGATGTGCTGACACTGGGCAATACGGAATTGATGTTGATCCCGCTTTGCGGAGAAAAATTCTCGTGGGATGATACGGCACAGGAAAATGAGGTGAAAGCATAATGGCAGCCGCAGAGAAACAGCCGTTGTCGGCGGTAAAAAGAGGAAAAAGAGGAGCAATCATCGGCAGTATCATTATGCTGCCTATTCTGGTGCTGAATATTGCTGCCGGAGAGCTGGGAACCTCACCGATAGATCTGGTGCTCGGACTGGTGATAACCATCGGCGCCGGATCGTGCTATGGATTTGGCTATGCCTTTGGCTGGCAGTGGTTACTGCGCTGGGCAGCCGGTGCACTGCATTACAGTGGCCATGTGCTGGATGCCGGATTTATCTGGTGGATCTGTACAGGAAGAAAAGGCGGTATTATTCGGGGACTTATATTTGCCACGTTTCTGCTCACCTTTGCGGTCACTCTTGCCTGGATACCTGGTGTCGTAAAAGGCATCAAAGAGATCCGGAGAGAAAAGAAAAACGAAAAATATGCAGAAGTCGGAACTACCCGTGAGAAAAAACCACGAGCGTCGAAAACGTTTGCAAAGCAGATGGAAGAAATACCGGCTGTTGCTGAAAAGAAAGAAGCAGTGTCACCGGTACGACCGGTTACAAAGACGCCGGAAACTGCTTCGGTAGCGGCAGTCAAAGCCTGCTATATGGATTGCTACGGCGGTGAATTTGACGGGGCATCCTTTGACATGCGGGACATCCGCCAGCTTGCCATCGGCAGAAATCCGCAGCTGTGTCGTGTTATTTTAAATGAGAGTGGCATCAGCCGGATCCACTGTATGGTGCAGTATCGCGCAGACGGTATGTATGTGCAGGATCTGTCAACCAATGGTACATATCTGTTAAACGGTGCAAAATTACCGAAGGGAACCTTTGTAAAGGTACAGCCCGGGGACGGTATACGGCTGGGAAAAACAGGACCGGAGTTCAGATTTCGTTAAAATGGTACAAAACAGCCGGAAACACAGCGCCTGTTTCCGGCTGTATCTGTAAGAAGGGAGAAGACAGATGAAAAAGAGAAAAGAAGATTTCACATACAGTCTGCCTTTGGATACCATCGTCGGCGGCAGATATCTGATTCAGGAAGTGTGCCGTGTACAGGGGGATCAGATCGTATATCTGGCGGCGGATCTTGTTGAAAAAAAGCAGGTAGAGCTGACCGAATATTTTCCGCAGGATTTGGTCACCAGAGACGGGACCGGCGGAGAGGAAAATGTCACCGTCCTGCCCGGCGGTCAGGAGCAGCTGCAACAGCAGATCCGGCAGTTTGAACGTGAGCATGACAATACGGTGAAGGATCATCATACGGTGTATGCGGTTTCGGAAGTAAGGAATGGGAACAAAGGGAAGAAGCCTGTCGGGACAATAGTACTTTGCATAGCTGTGCTTCTTGTTGGAATTGTTATGGGGGTCAGCTTGTTTTTACCGACAATGGGGGAAAAAAGCAGTGATACGAGCAAGACGATGTATTACGGAGAAGAGGATGCCAATTATATCCTGAGACCCTCAGAAGATATAATTTGCGTGGATGAAACAGAAAACGTGCAATACTATGATCGGATGGTTGTTGCCTTTTTGCGGCGTGAACCTACAGAGGAAGAAATTGCAACGTTGCTGGCGTTGGTGAATGGAAAGCTGACCGGACAGATTCAGGGTAGCGTGGATTATCTGCAAATCGAATTGCCAGAGTCAGGATTTGATAAGATACAGGAAGCAGCAAAAATATTAATGTCAAACGAACTGGTGCGCTATGCGGATTATGACTATCCGGTATATATCCAGCCAACGATGACGGGAACAGATAACAATCCATGGGACAAAACAAAACTGTCATGGATGCATCTTAACGCAAATGTGCAGACAATAGAATATGACGAAGATAACCCTTCGGGACATAACTGGTGGGCTGAAGCTATAGGCGCTTATACCGCATGGAATAAGGAAGGTGATCTGACGTTTACATCTATAACCGCAGGCGTAATTGATAGTGGATTTGATATGGAGCATGAAGATCTGATCAGTACGGTGAAGACGAAAACCAGAACGGGTGAAGTCGTGTATAGTTCGCCGGGGATTACACGTGTAAAAGGAAGACAGGCGCGAAGGGCAAAAGCAAAAGATGCAAGACATGGAACAGGTGTAGCAGGGATTATTGGTGCCAGAAATAACAGTACTGGAATTCGTGGCGTTGCGGATAATGCGCAGCTGCTGGTTTCTTCCTGGCAAGTACCGTATGATGCTATTGCTTCGGGAGAAATTATCGCCATGGAAAGTGAGATGATTGAACAGGGAGCGAAAGTTGTCAATAATTCATGGACACAGGCGGGAGCATTAATGAATGAAAATTCATTTAACAGGTCAGGTGATGGAATAAATGAAACATATAAAGAACACTGTGAAATGTATGAAAAACTGGCTGAACGCTCGGGGAGAGATATGGCACTTGTAATTATCAGTTTACTTGAAAACGATTATACACAATTTATGTTTGTGCAATCCAGTGGAAACGGATATCAGAATACAGGTTCTATTGGCGGATTTGACAGCAGATACAATGGACATTTCTGCAGTGTTGTTTTAGTAAGAGAAGATCAGGAATTATTTGATACATATTCTTATGAGAATATTCGATCACATATTATGATTGTAGGTGGTGTGAAAGCAGATGGGAAGTCTTATAGTGTAGATACTGCATGCAATTATGGAAATGATGTGGATATTTATGCTCCATGCAGAAATGTTTACACTACACGACCGAAGAATAAATATGGAAGTGCTGACGGAACATCTTTTGCAGCTCCTATGGTGACTGGTGCAGTGGCCTTGGTATGGCAGATAGCTCCATCACTGTCTGAGAATGAGGTGAAAACATATCTGAAAGAGAATGGACATTCTCTGGAAATATCTTATCCGACCGGTGGAAGTACAGCGGAAATATTAAGGCCAGAGACTCTGACGGATGTTCCGATCATGTTACATATAGGAGATGCTGTAACGTCTTTACAGGAAGAAATTTCAGCAGGAAATGTAGAATCCCGCGGGCAGAAAGCGGTGGATGCGTATATAGAAAAAATGACAGAGCAGCAGAAAGAGGCAAAAGAAAAAGCCGAGAAAGCAGATGCAGAAAAAACACAGACAGACAGTGTGAAGGGAAGCACATCAGAAACTGCACAGAAAAAGAATGCAGAAAAACAGGAAAAAGTTCCGAAGGATCTCTTCGAAGCCTACCTCCAATCCACCCTCATCCCCCAGTACGGCCTCATGTCCACGGATTCATGGCAGCTTTCCACATCCCTGAACACATGGGAAAAGGGCGATGATTCCCCGATGGACGGTATCTTAAGCGCGCTGATCCGGGATCTGGACGATGACGGGCAGGACGAAATGCTGGTTGTCCGTTTTACGCCGGGAGATAAAGGCCGGATGTATCTGGAAATATATGAAGCCAATGGACAGGAGGTCGGCTTACAGGACGATATGAAATTTGATACCAGTGACTACTGTAAATATCGCTGGGATGCCCGGCTGACAGTGTTTTCCAGAGAATATCAGGGAGAAACGTCACTGTATCTGTATGCCTATGATGATTCGGGAAATGATTTTACCAATGAAACGATCCAGCAGCTGAAATACAGAGATAACAGCCTGAAAATTTCAAAATACTGGCAGTTCCAAACCGGATGGGACAGATCTGTCTGGCTGGAATCCGGAACGGTAAAGGATGCAGACTGTAACCGCAGACAGCTCATTTCCTGGCAGGAAGAGGGCTGGTATGACGAAAGCCACATTAAGGAAGTGCTGACACAGGAGAAAACACTGGGCTCTGATGAGAATGTAGATACATCCACAGCAGAATATCAGGAAGAGCTGAACACACTTCTGGCTGAAACCTATGCAGACCTGCAATCCGAAACCGGCCTTACCTTCAAACGCTGTGCCGATACGGATATGGTCAACGGCATGATCGCCCACACGCTGATCTGGAGCGGCAGGGATCTGTTCTACAATCATGGCGAAGACGACAGTACCTACGTAGCAGCTCTGGATAATCAGTACAGGGATGATGTAAATACGCTCGTACCGTTCGATTATACGGAAATTGTCAGAAAATAATCTGCTCCTGACATTGCCCAATACTTCATTTTATGGTATTCTATTAAATAATAAAAACCAGTTAGTCAGGGGGCGGATTTACTATGAAAAAACGTGTTATTACCATCAGCCGTCAGCACGGCAGCGCCGGAAGAGCCATCGGTCATATGGTGGAAGAAAAGCTGGGGATCAAATGCTATGATCAGCAGCTGATCGAGATGATCGCAAAGGAAAGCGGCTTTGCAGCAGACTTTATCGAGGAAAACGGAGAAAAGGTTACCAACAGTCTGCTGTTTAATATAGCAACCAGTCTGACATTTGCCTACAATACCTTCTCAAAGGAAAGAATGTCCTTACAGGATCAGCTCTTTATCGCACAGGGCCGTGTGATCAAAGACCTTGCAGAGAAAGAACCATGCATTATTGTCGGCAGCTGCTCCGATTATTTCCTTTCTGAAAGAAACGATGTCATGAATGTCTTTATCCATGCCAACATGGAGTTCCGTAAACAGACCGCCGTAGAGCGTTACGGCTACGATCCGAAAGATGTCGAAACTATACTCAGCAAAAAAGACAGAGAACGCGCCAGCCACTACCGTTACTACACCGAACACGAATGGGCCAGCGCACCCAACTATCATCTCTGCCTCGACAGCAGTATGTACGGCATCGAAAAATGCGCCGACATCATCGCCGATCTCTACAAGATGGAGTAACTCATATGCGTAGCTGTCGCTGAAAAACCTATATTCTATAACTAAGAACCACCCTGCCAGCCATCAACAAGCCCGGCAGGGTGTTTTCACCAGTAAACAGAGAAGGATCGGGGAGGCTGCGGGCCGGTATAGCTGGTTTCAAACGATTCAAAGTGCGCTTTTAGCCTGAGCGAGATCCAGTGCTTTCCGACAAAAACTGCCACTGGCAGTTTTTGCTGGATACAAAGTAACGTAATCCTATGCGCGAGCCCGCTTTAGCGAGCGCATTAGATGAAGTTAGCACTTAGCTCGATCAGGCGTTGCACTTGTTTGAAACCAGCTATACCGGCCCGCAGTCTCCCCGATTCTTCTCGTCCGTCCCATCACAAATGTTAAATTTTCCAAATCTGTTACATTTTTCTTGCAAAAATATTGATTTCACAAAAAAAATAAGGTATGGTAAAAACATATGAGTATAAAACTGCAAAGAGAAGGGTAAAAACAATGAAGAAAAGATGTTACGCACTCCTGCTGGCCATCATGCTCGTCTTTGGCACCGTCCTGCCGGAAACAGCACTGACAGCAGAAGCCGCCGCCTACAGCTACAATCCGCAGGCCGCCATCGCCTATGCCGAAAAATACTGGACCAATTACAACGACTTCTATCCAAATTACAATATTTTCGGTGGTGACTGTGCCGACTTTGTATCCCAGAGCTTACATGCCGGCGGATTACAGATGAACGCCAACTGGTATCATGCGCCGGCAGATATTGTACGAAATATCAGCTGGACCTATGCTTCCAGTCTGAAATCCTACCTGGAGAAATACTGCGGTAAAGCCATAACGATTTACAAGGATTCTTCCAAAAAGACAGGCTACCGCGACAGCAATAAGAAAGAAGTTGATCCGAAAACAACCATCCGTCCCGGTGACGCCGTATTCTATTACTGGAAAGGCGCCAGCCGTTATGGCCATGCAGCCATCTGTGTCGGTTACGACAGCAAGGGCGAGCCAATTGTCAATGCACACAATGGTAACAGACATCATCTGAGTTGGACCTTAAATGCTTATAAAAGTGCAGATCATTGGTGCGTAATCCAGATCAACAGCACACAGAACCAGAGCTCTTTAAAAGAGGTTCCGGAAGATGCCAGATCCTATACCGGAGAGCTCTGGAAAATCGGTGGAGCTAACCTGTATATGTATGAGGAGCCGTCGACAAGTGCCAAGAAGCTGAAAACGGCTTCCGGCAGTGCTTACAAGGCTATTCGTTATGTACCGGTAGCCGTATCTGAAAAGACAACGGTCGGCAATGATCTCTGGGGAGAGATTACATATAATCGCAGATCCGGCTGGGTTATTCTGAAAAACAGTAGCAAAACCTATGCAAAAAAGATTGCGGACGGTTCCGGAGCCATCGTAGATCCGACCCCAACAGAAACAAAGCTTACCAGTATCGGACTCAGTGAGACCAATATCCTTCTAGCAAAGAATGCTACAAAGACGCTGAGTGTAAAAACATATAAACCGTCCAATGCGACGAACAAGAGTGTGACCTGGATCAGCTCCAACAATGCAGTTGCCACAGTCGATGCCAACGGTGTAGTCAGAGGACTGCAGCAGGGTACGGCTACAATTACAGCAACAGCCAACGATGGCAGCAATGTCCGTGCTGTCTGCAAGGTTACGGTAGGTACGACACTGTATAAGATTACAGCGTCCAGCGTAAAGCTTCGCAAGACGGCAAGCGGCTCAGCAAAGTCTCTGGCAACGATCAAGAAAAACAAGACAATCACAGTCACATCCTTCAAGTACAACGGCAATAAACAGTGGGGACGTACAACATATAATAAAAAGACCGGCTGGGTATTACTGAAAAACGGAAAGACTTATGCCAAACCAGTATCTTCCAGTAGCAATACAAGTTCCGGTGTCAAGGTGACAAAGATCACACTGAACAAGACGAGTGCCACGATCAAGAAGAAAAAGACCGTACAGCTTTCTGTAGAGAAATATGCACCGTCCAATTCAACAACAAAGGGTGTGACCTGGTCAAGCTCCAACAGTAAGATCGCCAAGGTATCCTCCTCCGGTAAGGTAACCGGTGTCAAGAAGGGTACGGTAACGATCACGGCAACTGCCAAAGACGGCAGCAAAGTAAAAGCTACCTGTAAGATAAAAGTCAAATAGAAACATAAAACGACTGCGAGCCACCCGCCCTGTACGGGTGGTCCGCAGATTTTTTACGAGAAAGGAAATACTATGGCAAAGAGTGTCAAATATGATGCCAGCAGCATATCCGTCCTCGAAGGACTGGAGGCTGTGCGCAAGAGACCGGGAATGTATATCGGCAGTACCTCCAGAAAGGGACTGAACCATCTGATCTATGAGATCGTGGACAATGCGGTCGATGAGCATCTGGCCGGTTTCTGCGACCAGATCTATATTACGTTAAATAAAGACGGCTCCTGTACTGTACGGGATAATGGCCGGGGTATCCCGGTCGGTATGCATCAGAAGGGAGTCCCAGCAGCGCGTCTTGTATTTACAACGCTGCATGCGGGCGGTAAGTTTGATGATTCTGTATACAAAACCAGCGGCGGTCTGCACGGCGTAGGTTCTTCGGTTGTCAATGCCCTGTCCGAATGGATGGATGTACAGATCGCAAGAGAGGGCTATATCCATCATGACCGTTATGAGCGCGGTGAGGCTGCACTGGAGCTGGTGGATGGCCTTTTGCCGAAGCTAGGCCGTACGAAGGAGACCGGAACAACGATCAGCTTCCTGCCGGATCCGGAGATCTTTGACCGGACAGATTTCTCCGCAACAGAGGTCAAAAGCCGTATGCATGAGACGGCATACTTAAATCCCAATCTGACGATTCATTTTGAGGATGACAGAAAAGAAACGCCGGAGATCGTGACGTTTCATGAGCCGGATGGTATTATTGGCTTTGTCAAGGAACTGGATCAGAATAAAGAGGCTGTTATTGAACCGGTTTATTTTAAAGGCGAGGCTGACGGTGTGACTGTGGAATGTGCATTTCAGTATGTCAACGAATTTCATGAGAATGTCCTGGGCTTCTGTAACAATATTTACAATGCCGAGGGTGGTACACATCTGACCGGCTTTAAGACCACATTTACCACACTTATGAATACCTATGCCAGAGAGCTGGGAATTTTAAAGGAAAAGGACAGCAATTTTACCGGTGCGGATATCCGAAACGGCATGACCGCTGTTGTATCGATCAAGCATCCGGCGCCCCGTTTTGAGGGTCAGACCAAGACAAAGCTGGATAACCAGGACGCAGCCAAAGCCACCGGTAAGGTGACAGCCGATCAGGTACAGCTGTACTTTGACCGTAATCTGGAACAGTTAAAGCAGGTGCTTTCCTGTGCCGAGCGTTCGGCAAAGATCCGCAAGACCGAGGAACGTGCCAAGACCAACCTTCTGACCAAACAGAAATATTCCTTTGATTCCAACGGAAAGCTGGCCAACTGCGAGAAAAAGGATCCGTCCCTGTGCGAGATCTTTATCGTCGAGGGTGATTCCGCCGGTGGTTCCGCCAAGACAGCCAGAGACCGTGCTTATCAGGCCATCCTGCCGATCCGTGGTAAGATCCTGAACGTGGAGAAGGCTTCCATTGATAAGGTGCTGGCCAATGCAGAGATCAAGTCCATGATCAATGCCTTTGGCTGTGGTTTTTCCGAAGGATACGGCAACGATTTTGATATCACAAAGCTCAGATACGACAAGATCATCATCATGGCCGATGCCGATGTCGATGGTGCACATATCTCGACGCTGCTTCTGACATTGTTTTATCGGTTTATGCCGGAGCTGATCTACGAGGGGCATGTGTATATTGCGATGCCGCCGTTATATAAGGCGATCCCTTCCCGTGGTGAGGAAGAGTATCTGTACGATGACAAGGCACTGGAAAAATACAGAAAACGCCATACCGGGCCGTTTACCCTGCAGCGGTACAAGGGTCTGGGTGAGATGGATGCCCAGCAGCTTTGGGAGACGACGCTGGATCCAGAGACCCGCCGTTTAAAACAGGTGGAGATCGAGGATGCCCGGCTGGCCTCCGAGGTTACAGAAATCCTGATGGGTACGGATGTACCGCCACGTAAGGCGTTTATCTATGAGCATGCGCGGGATGCGCAGCTGGATGTTTAGGAGGTGTATGAGGAATGAATGGAGTAGAAGAGACAATCATCAAAACAGAATATTCGGACGTCATGCAGAAATCCTATATCGATTATGCGATGAGTGTTATCGTTTCTCGTGCACTTCCGGATGTCCGTGACGGCTTAAAACCGGTACAGCGGCGTACGCTGTATGATATGTATGAGCTGGGAATCCGCTATGACAGACCGTACAGAAAATGTGCGAGAATCGTGGGTGATACGATGGGTAAATACCATCCGCACGGTGATTCTTCGATTTACGATGCACTGGTTGTTATGGCACAGGATTTTAAAAAGGGCATGCCGCTGGTGGATGGCCATGGTAACTTTGGCTCCATCGAGGGCGACAGTGCCGCTGCCATGCGTTATACTGAGGCCCGTCTGCAGAAGCTGACCCAGGAGGTCTATCTGGCCGATCTGGACAAGCAGATCGTAGACTTTGTGCCAAACTTTGATGAGACGGAAAAGGAGCCGGAGGTACTGCCGGTGCGTATCCCGAATTTGCTGGTCAACGGTGCGGACGGTATCGCCGTTGGTATGGCAACAAGTGTGCCGCCGCACAATCTCGGTGAGGTTATCGATGCTGTGGAAGCCTATATGGCGAACCATGATATTACCACCGAAGAGCTGATGCAGTATGTTCAGGGCCCGGATTTTCCGACCGGCGGTATCGTGACGAATAAGGATGATCTGTTATCCATCTATGAGACCGGTATGGGTAAGATCCAGATTCGTGGCAAGGTAGATATTGAAAAAGGGAAAAACGGCAAACAGAATATCGTAATTTCCGAGATCCCGTATACGATGATCGGTGCAAATATCGGTAAATTCCTGAACGATGTGGCTTCCCTTGTGGAATCCAGAAAAGCGTCGGAGATCACCGACATTTCCAACCAGTCCTCCAAAGAGGGCATCCGCATCGTGCTGGAACTGAAAAAGGGCGCTGATGCAGAGAATCTGATCAATATGCTCTACAAAAAGACGCATCTGCAGGATACCTTCGGCGTCAATATGCTGGCGGTTGTTGACGGCCGTCCGGAGACGCTGGGACTGAAAAAGATCATCGAGCATCATGTGGATTTCCGCTTTGAGCTGGCCACCAGAAAATATACAACGATGCTGGCAAAGGAGAAAGAAAAACGGGAAGTCCAGGAGGGACTGATCAAGGCCTGCGATGTGATCGATCTGATCATCGAGATCCTGCGGGGCAGCCGCAGCCAGAAGCAGGCAAAGGACTGCCTGATCAACGGTAACACCGAGGGCATTACGTTCAAGACAAAGGCCAGTGAGAAAAAAGCCATGGCGCTTTGCTTTACTGAGCGTCAGGCCACGGCGATTCTGGAGATGCGCCTGTACAAGCTGATCGGTCTGGAGATTGATGCGCTTCTCGATGAACATAAAAAGACCGTAGCCAATATCACCCGTTATGAGGATATTCTGGAAAATTATGATTCCATGGCACAGGTGATCCGGGAAGATTTTGAGTCGATCCGTCAGGAATATGCCGTGGAGCGAAAGACAAAGATTGAAAATGCGAGGGCTGTTGTCTTCGAGGAAAAGAAGATCGAGGAAACAGACGTCTGCGTGATGATGGACCGCTTTGGATATGTCCGCTGCGTGGATCAGGCGGTTTATGAGAGAAATCAGGAAGCTGCAGCCGCAGAAAGCCGCTATATCATGACCTGCAAAAATACGGACAAGCTCTGTCTGTTTACCGACAAGGGCAATATGTATCAGGTCAAGGTGCTGGATCTGCCCTACGGCAAGTTCCGTGACAAGGCGATCCCGATCGATAATTTCTGTAATTATTCCAGCTCCACGGAGCGGATGCTGTATGTGGAAGCTCTGGAAAATATCCGAAACCAGAAGCTGGCGTTTGTCACAAAGACATCCATGTGCAAGATCGTCGACGGCTCCGATTTCGCGATCAACAAAAAGGCCAGTCTGTCCACAAAGCTTGCCGTGGACGATGAGCTGGTGCTGGTGGGCAATGCGTCTGTGATGGAGCATCTGGTGCTGCAGACGAAGCAGGGCTATTTCCTGCGCATGCTGCTGACGGATGTGCCGGAGAAGAAAAAGGCGGCCATCGGTGTGCGCGGTATGCGTCTGGCAGCAGGGGATGAGCTGGAAAATGCCTATCTGCTGGCCGGCCGGGAAGAGTACACGATCGAAGTACATGATAAAAAGCTGGTATTAAACAAGCTGAAGCTGGCAAAACGCGACGGTAAGGGAACCAGGGTCAGAATTTAAGGAGATGATCGGAATGAAAAAGAAATTTGCTGTAATGGGGATGTGTCTTTTACTTCTTGCCGGATGCGGCAATGCAAAAACACCGGCAGACAGTACGGCATCGGAGGCAACATCGTCTGGCAGTACGGATGTCTCCGGGACAGAGAGTTCTTCTGCTGCATCTGAGACGTCCCGGAGTCTACTTCCTGCAGAAAGCATCAGCAGTGAAGCATCGGAGACGGAAAGCACAAAGGGGCTGATCGTGATCGATCCAGGCCATCAGGCAAAGGGCAACGCCGAGAAAGAGCCGGTGGGGCCGGGAGCCAGTGAGCAAAAGAAAAAGGTCTCCAGCGGCACCCGTGGTACGACGACAAAGCTCTACGAGTATGAGCTGAATCTGGAGGTGTCCTTAAAGCTTCGGGATGAGCTGGAAAGCAGGGGCTATGAGGTTGTGATGACCCGTGAGACCCATGATGTGGATATTTCCAACTCCGAGCGGGCAGCAGTAGCCAATGACCTGCATGCGGACGCCTTTGTGCGAATCCATGCCAACGGCTCCGAAAGCAGTAAGAAAAATGGAGCCATGACGATCTGCCAGACGAAGGAAAATCCCTACAACAGTGATATTTACACGGAATGCAAGGCACTGTCTACAGATATCGTGGACGCCCTGTGTGAGGCCACCGGAGCAAAAAACAACGGTGTCTGGGAGACCGATACCATGTCCGGTATCAATTGGTCCAGTGTTCCTGTAACGATCGTGGAGATGGGCTATATGACCAATCCGAAGGAAGACAAGGCCATGGCATCTGACGATTATCAGGACAAAATCGTGGAAGGAATTGCCAACGGTATCGACACTTTTATGGAAAATACAGGGAAATCTGAGGAAAACCCCTTGAAATCCGAAGTGCAGAGTGATATACTAAGCAAGAATTAAATAACATGAGACTAGATGAGAGTGGACTTCGGTTCACTCTCATTTATGTAATAGGGGCATCTGTTCCTGTTACGCAGGCAGCTTTAGGATGGAGGTATGTGTATTGAGTAAAAGAGAAGAATACGAGCGGAAAGCAGAAGCCATGCTGATGCCGATCATCGAAGCGCATAACTACGAGCTGGTCGATGTGGAGTATGTCAAGGAAGCCGGGCAGTGGTATCTGCGGGCATACATCGACAAAGAGGGTGGTTTTTCGATCGGTGACTGCGAGCTTGTCAGCCGGGCATTCAGTGATCTTCTGGATCAGGATGATTTTATAGAGGACGCCTATATCCTCGAAGTCAGCTCTCCGGGTCTGGGCCGTCCGTTAAAGAAAGAAAAGGATTATGTCCGCAGCATGGGCAAAAATCTGGAGATCCGTACCTACCGCGCCATCGACGGTGAAAAGGAATTTTACGGAATCCTTACCGCATATGATGATAAGTCAGTAACCATTCAGCCGGAAGAGGGAGATGCGATGACCTTTTTAAAAAGCGATATCGCCCTGATCAGACTGGCATTTGATTTCTAATACAGATACAGGAGGAAAAAAAGAAAAAATGAACACAGAACTTTTAGAGGCACTGTCCATACTGGAAAAGGAGAAAAATATCAGCAGAGATACGATTCTGGACGCGATCGAGCAGTCCCTGATCCAGGCATGCAAGAATCATTTCGGTAAAGCAGATAATGTGACCGTTACGATCAACCGTGAGACAGGAGATTTCCATGTAATGGCAGCCAAAGAGGTTGTAGAAGGCACGCCGGAGGATCCGGTTATGGAGATCAGCCTTGCCGAGGCAAAGATGATCAATCCGAGATATGAGGTTGGCGACGTTGTCAATGTTGAGATCCAGTCCAAGTCCTTTGGACGTATCGCTACACAGAATGCCAAAAACGTTATCCTGCAGAAGATCCGCGAGGAAGAGCGCAAGGTACTGTACGATGAGTATTTTGGCAAGGAGCGCGAGGTTGTGACCGGTATCGTTCAGCGTTATGTGGGCAGAAATGTCAGCGTCAATCTGGGCAAGGTCGATGCAATGCTCAATGAAAAAGAGATGATCCCGGGTGAGAAATTCGAGCCGACAGAGCGTATCAAGGTCTATGTGCTTGAGGTCAGAGATACACCGAGAGGACCGAGAGTGCAGGTTTCCCGTACCCATCCGGAGCTGGTCAAGAGACTGTTTGAGTCCGAGGTTACCGAGGTACACGACGGTATCGTAGAGATCCGCGCCATCGCCCGTGAGGCCGGTTCCCGTACCAAGATCGCTGTTTACAGCAATGACCCAGATGTCGATGCTGTAGGTGCCTGCGTTGGTATGAACGGTTCCCGTGTCAATGCCATCGTAGAAGAGCTTGGCGGTGAGAAGATCGATATCATCAACTGGGATGAGAACCCGGCCCTGATGATCGA
Organism: Ruminococcus bromii; assembly: GCA_963603285.1. GTDB lineage: Bacteria > Bacillota > Clostridia > Lachnospirales > Lachnospiraceae > UBA11957. The sequence goes on along the minus strand of CAVCMG010000007.1, from coordinate 33,111 downwards.
GAACGCTTTAAGCCCGGCCAAGGTTATCACCGTACTGGCTGACCCGGATGAGAAGGATGCCCTTGTTATCGTTCCGGATTACCAGCTGTCCCTGGCTATCGGTAAGGAAGGACAGAATGCCCGTCTGGCAGCCCGTCTGACCGGTTACAAGATCGACATCAAGAGCGAGACACAGGCCCGTGAGTCCGGCGATTTCGAGTACTATGGTCTGGATGATGAGGACGAAGAAGAGGATGAGATCTTTGATACAGCCGAAGCGTTTGACGGCGAAGAAGCAGAAGCAGCCGAAGAGACTGCCGCTGACGATGAGGAGATCACAGAGGAGTAAGATCCTATGAAGAATATGAAACTGCCGATGCGCAAATGCACCGGCTGCGGAGAAATGAAAACAAAAAAAGAACTGCTCAGGGTGCTGAAAACGCCGGAGGATGAGATCGTGATCGATACCACAGGCCGCAAAAACGGCCGTGGCGCCTATCTCTGCCACAGCGTGGACTGTCTGACAAAGGCAGTGAAAAACAAAGGACTCGAGCGTTCGTTAAAGGTGAGCGTTCCTGAAACAGTATACGAAGAGCTGAAAAAGGAGATGGAAAACCTTGCATAACAATAAAGTGTTATCGTTTATCGGAATCTGTATGAAAGCCGGTCATCTGGTCAGCGGAGAATTCTCCGTCGAAAAGGCTGTCAAGAGCGGCCATGCATGGCTGGTGCTGGTGGCTGCAGATGCTTCCAATAACAGCAAAAAGCAGTACACCAATATGTGTACCTACTATCAGGTACCGCTGTATTTTATCTCATCCAAGGAGGAGCTGGGACATGCGCTGGGCAAGGAGTACCGCGCATCCCTGGCCGTGCAGGATGAAAATATGGCCAAAGCCCTGATCAAAAAGCTGCAGGAGGCAGGCGTCACACCGGTGGATATCACACCGAAAGAGTATGACGATAAGTGATAACGGACAGGTAAAGGAAAGGCTGGTGTGAAATTGCCAAGACATAAGGTATATGAGCTGGCAAAAGAATTGCGCGTGTCCAACAAGACGATCCTGGCACTGTTACGGCTGAAAGGCGTAGATGTCAAGAGTCATATGAGCGCAGTAGATACACATCAGGAGGAAATGATCCGCAGGATGATTAGCGGCGGATTCGACATAAAGAAGGATACGGAGGCAAAATTACAGTTGCAGAAAGAAACAAATCAGGCAGAAAATAACGAGAAAAAGGGACAGGACCGTGCAACGGTACGACCGAAAAAGAAAAATCTGATCCGTGTGGACAGACCGCAGAATGCAAAAACCCAGGAAGGTAAGAAGTTCCATATGAGCGCCAAGCCGGCAAAACCGGCAGAAAAACCGGCGAAGAAAGAGACAGCAGCTGCAGCAAAGACAAAGCCGCAGACCGCTGCACCGGCCAAAGAGGAGACAAAGGCAGCCGTTAAACCGGCCGAGACCAAACCGGTGGAGACAAAGACTGTCGAGAAAAAATCTCCGGAAGTAAAACCGGCCGAGACAAAAGCAGCACCGGCCAAAGCAGAAGAAGCGAAGGCTCCGGCTGCAAAACCGGCAGACAAAGCTGCAGAAAAGCCGGCAGAGAACCGTTCCCAGAATAGTGGCAGAAACAATAACGGCGACAGAAGACCGGCCGGTGGCCAGGGTGCAAGACGCGACGGTGACAGAAAAGCAGGTAACGGTCAGGGCGCAAGACGCGACGGTGACAGAAGACCGGGCAATGGTCAGGGCGGCCAGAGACCGTTCAACAGAAACGGCGAGGGCTTCCGCGGCCAGAGAAATGGCCAGGACGGTGAGAGAAGATCTCAGGGCGGCTTTGACGCAAGACGTGACGGTGACAGAAGACCGGGTAGCCAGAGACCGTTTGGCAAAGATGGCGATGGCAACAATAACGGTAACAGACGCCCGTCCTTTAACAGAAACGATAACCGCAAGCCGGTAAGCGAGCCGGATATGGGTCTGGCAAAGAAGCCGTCCCGTGAAGGTAAGAAGGAGAAGGACAAAGAGAGAGAGAAAGCAACGCAGCGCGAGAACAAGATGACCAACGACAGAAAATCCGGTGGCAACCGCCCGAATCAGGGTATGCGCCAGAGATCCCGTCTGCCGAAAGCGCTGCAGAAGCCGGTACACCAGCAGCCGAAGAAGGAAGAGCCGAAGGAAGTGATCACAGAGATCAAGATCCCGGAGAAGCTGACTATCCGCGAGTTGGCAGAGGCTATGAAAAAGCAGCCGTCTGAGATTGTGAAGAAGCTGTTCATGCAGGGCATGATGGTTACGGTGAATCAGGAGATCGACTTTGAAAAGGCCAGTGAGATCGCTATGGAGTATGAGATCATCGCTGAACCGGAAGAGAAGGTCGATGTGATCGCCGAGCTTCTGAAAGAGGAAGAAGAGTCCGAGGATACCATGACATCCCGCCCGCCGGTAGTCTGCGTTATGGGTCACGTTGACCATGGTAAAACATCCCTTCTGGATGCGATCCGCAACACCCGTGTGACAGACCGTGAGGCCGGAGGTATCACACAGGCGATCGGTGCTTCTGTTGTTGAGGTAAACGGCAGAAAGATCACCTTCCTGGATACACCGGGTCATGAGGCGTTCACTGCTATGCGTATGCGTGGTGCTTCCTCTACAGATATCGCTGTACTGGTTGTTGCCGCAGACGATGGTGTCATGCCGCAGACGCTGGAAGCCATCAGCCATGCAAAGGCCGCCGGCGTAGAGCTGATCGTAGCGATCAATAAGATCGATAAGCCGGGTGCAAATCCGGATCATGTAAAACAGGAGCTGTCCGAGCAGGGACTGATCCCGGAGGACTGGGGTGGAAGCACCGTATGCGTGCCGGTATCTGCCCGTACACACGAGGGTATTGACGAGCTGCTGGAGATGATCCTTCTGACAGCGGACGTTATGGAGCTGAAGGCCAATGCCAACAGACGTGCCCGTGGTCTGGTTATCGAGGCCAAGCTTGACAAGGGCAAAGGTCCGGTGGCCAGCATCCTTGTACAGAAAGGTACGCTGCATGTTGGTGACTTTATCGCCGCAGGTGCATGCTCCGGTAAGGTCCGTGCCATGACAGACGACAGAGGACGCCGTGTGAAGACTGCAGGACCGTCCGTACCGGTAGAGATCCTGGGTCTCAACGATGTACCGAATGCCGGTGAAGTACTGGTAGCAACAGAGAGCGACAAGGAAGCCAAGAACTTTGCCGCAACCTTTATCTCTGAGAATAAGAACAAGCTTCTGGAAGAAACCAAATCCAGAATGTCCCTGGATGATCTGTTCAGCCAGATCCAGGAGGGTAATCTGAAAGAGCTGAACCTGATCGTCAAAGCCGACGTGCAGGGTTCTGTCGAGGCTGTAAAGCAGAGTCTTCTGAAGCTTTCCAACGAGGAAGTTATCGTCAAGGTTATCCATGCCGGTGTCGGTATCATCAACGAGTCCGATATCACGCTGGCCAGCGCCTCCAATGCGATCATCATCGGCTTCAATGTCAAGATCGATCCGACAGCAAAGGCTACAGCCGAGCATGAGAAGGTGGATGTCCGTCTGTATGATATCATCTATCAGGCAATCGAGGATATCGAGCGTGCGATGAAGGGTATGCTGGATCCGATCTATGAGGAGAAGGTGATCGGTCATGCCGAGATCCGTCAGATATTCAAGGCATCCGGTGTCGGCAACATCGCCGGAAGCTACGTGATGGACGGTTACTTCCAGAGAGGCTGCAAGGTGCGTATTACCCGTGAGGGCAGCCAGATCTTCGAGGGCGATCTGTCCTCTCTGAAGAGATTCAAGGACGATGTCAAGGAAGTCAAGGCAGGCTTCGAGTGTGGTCTGACCTTCGATGGCTTCAGCGACATCCAGGAACTGGATATGGTAGAGGCATATATCATGGTCGAAGTACCGAGATAGTAAGCCTTTCAGGCTTTGAGTGCTTCTTTTTTGCGGGAGCACTCAAACTGTCTGTATCGTATGTTATAAAAGTTGTATCGTTAAGCATACTTTATGCGGAAAGGACACAATGAGAAAGAACAGTATCAAAAATACAAGAATCAACGGGGAAGTACAGCGTGAGTTGTCTACGATCATCCGTCAGGAGATCAAGGATCCCCGTATCCATATGATGACGAGTGTGACCCAGACAGAGGTTGCACCGGATTTAAAGACCTGCAAAGCGTTTATCAGCGTACTGGGAAACGAGGAAGAAAAGAAAAATACGATCGCCGGACTCCGCAGTGCAGAGGGATATATCCGCCGCCTGCTGGCCAAAAACCTGAATCTGCGCAACACACCGGAGATCCATTTCATTCTGGACGATTCCATCGAATACGGTGTGCATATGTCCCATCTGATCGATGAAGTACAGAAGAATGCCCCGGAAACAGAGCAGGAGGAAGAGACCGATGGCGAGGATTGATGCGCTTCTTGGTGATGCCCGGACGGTCGGTATCGCCGGACATGTCGGGCCGGATGGTGACTGCGTCGGCTCCTGCATGGGTCTGTATCTGTATCTGAAAAAGAACAGACCGGATATCGCTGTGGATATCTATCTGGAATCTGTAAAAGATGTGTTTCATTATATCGCCGGACTGGATGCTGTACAGTATACGGCAGCAGAGAAGAAAAGCTATGACTGCATGGTGATTTTGGATGTCAGCAGTCCGGATCGGATCGGTGTGGCAGGAGAGCTGTTTACGGCGGCAAAGCGGACGGTCTGCATTGACCACCACATCACAAATCCGGGCTTTGCGGATGAAAACGTGATCGAGGCGACGGCAAGCTCAGCCAGCGAAGTGCTCTATGGCTTGTTGGATCCCGCGGCTGTGGATAAAGACTGTGCCGAAGCGCTGTATACGGGTATCGTGCACGACAGCGGCGTATTCCAGTATTCCAATACCAGCGCCAGAACACTGCATACGGCGGCAGAACTGATCGATAAGGGGATCGATTTCCCGTCGATCATTGACCATTCCTTCTATGAAAAAACTTATGCCCAGAACCGTATTCTGGGCAAGGTACTGGATGGCGCCAGACTGTATGCCGATGGCAGGGTGATCGCCGGTGTGGCTACGCCGGAGGACATGAAAGCCTTCGGCGTGACAAAGCAGGATATGGACGGTATCGTCAGCCAGCTTCGCCTGACCCGGGATGTACAGGCAGCGATCTTTCTGTATCCGGCAGAGAACGGTGCTTATAAGGTGAGTCTGCGTGCCAACGGTCAGATGCGTGTCAGTGATGTGGCGGCAGCCTTTGGCGGCGGCGGTCATGTCAAGGCTTCCGGCTGCACGATGCAGGGTACGCCGCAGGAGATTATCGAAAAGCTGCTGGCAGAATGCAAAAAGCAGCTGGACGGACAGGAGTAAAAGATGAACGGTATATTGAATGTCTATAAAGAAAAGGGCTTCACTTCCCACGATGTGGTGGCAAAGCTTAGGGGCATCCTGCACCAGAAAAAGATCGGTCATACCGGTACGCTCGACCCGGATGCGGTGGGCGTGCTGCCGGTGTGCCTCGGCAAGGCAACCAGAGTCTGCGATATGCTCACCGAAGAGACCAAGACCTACGAAGCGGTTATGCTTCTGGGCGTGGATACCGATACGCAGGATACCTCCGGAAAAGTACTGCGCACGGCCGAGGTAACGGTGACACCGGAAGAGGTCGAGGCAGCGGCCCTGTCCTTTATCGGACTCTACCAGCAGGTTCCACCGATGTATTCTGCACTCAAGGTCAACGGCAAAAAGCTCTATGAGCTGGCCAGAAAGGGTATCGAGGTGGAGCGAAAGGCCAGAGAGGTACAGATCTTTGATCTGAAAATCCTGGATATGGATCTGCCAAGGGTGCGCATGGAGGTGACCTGTTCCCGCGGTACATATATCCGTACGCTCTGCTATGATATCGGGGAAAAGCTGGGCTGTCTGGGGTGTATGGAGCATCTGACCCGCAGCCGTGTCGGTATCTTTTCGGTGGAGGACAGCCATACACTGGCAGAGATCGAGGCTTCTGTAAAGGAAAGCGGTGCACCGGTGGGGCTGGTGACCTTAGATCAGCTGTTTGCGGACAAGGCGGCGGTGATCATGCAGCCGGAGAGCGATGCGCTGGTACATAACGGCAATCTGTTCCATGTATCCCGCATGATGAAGAAGAGCCGGAAGGACTGGCGGCATCTGCAGGAGGTACGGGTATATGACAGTGCAGAGAAGTTTGTCGGCATTTATTATTATAATGAGGGATATTTCTATCTGAAAAAGATGTTTTACGATCCCGAAGCATAAAATTTAGAGAAACAGAGGACAAGATATGCAGTTTACATCAGGGACATATGAATTCTGGTCGGATACCCCCTGTGTGATCACACTGGGTAAGTTTGATGGGCTTCATCGTGGACACCAGAAACTGCTGAACCGTGTACTGGAGCTGTCCGGTGAAAAAAAATGGACATCCGTGGTGTTCACCTTCGCCGTATCGCCGTACACGCTGACAAAGGATCAGAAACACAGAGTATTACTGACGAATGAGGAACGTTTCCGGATGCTCGAGGATAAGGGCATCGACTGGCTCGTGGAGTGTCCGTTTGACGAACAGCTGATGCATATGCAGGCGGAGGATTTTGTCAAAGAGCTTCTGGTGAAGCGGCTGAAGGCTGTCTGCCTGGTTGTCGGACCGGATTTCCGGTTTGGCTATAAACGTGGTGGTGACGTTGCACTGTTGCAGCGGATGGGCGCTCAGTATGGCTTTACCGTGGAGGTTCTGGAAAAGGAAATGTACGAAGGGCAGGAGATTTCCAGTACCCTTGTGCGGGAGAGCATCTTAAAAGGCGATATGGAGCGGGCCACAGCACTGCTTGGATATCCCTACTTTTTTGAGGGGGAGATCATCCATGGTCGCCAGCTGGGCCGGACGCTCGGACTGCCAACGACGAATCTGAAGGCCGATGAGCGCAAGGTGATGCCGCCCTTTGGCGTGTATGCCACGCGGAATCTGATCGGAGATATGGAGTTTGGTGGTGTGACCAATATCGGCGTCAAGCCGACCGTACTGGAAAAATTTGTGGGTGTGGAGACGCATCTGTTTTCCTGCAATCTGAATCTGTACGGCGTCATCGAAAAGGTGGAGCTTTTACATTTTCAGCGGCCGGAGAAAAAGTTTGAATCTCTTGAAGCCCTCAAAAAGCAGATCCTGGCTGATGGCCGGAACGCCCAGAGCATACTGGAAAGTATGTGATGAAGCGGCAGATGACACAGTCAATGTGGAAGATCTGCCGACAGGAAATTACAGCATAAGCTCATGGAGCTTCTCGAAGGGTACATCAAGAGAAGCTACAGCAGACAGGAGGTTAGCAGCCTCCTGTTTTTTGATTTTCCAAGCCATACCACATCCGGCAGAAATGACCGGTGGCAACGGGATCAGACGTCCGGGCAGCTGTGCGGCAGTGGCCTTTTTTTCAAAAAGAATGGCATCCGCGGTGGATGTAAATGTGATAACGTAACAGGATTCTTTTTTTCGCATGATATACACTTCCTATGTATGGTAGATATCCCTACGATACGCACAGAACCACAGCTTGTCAATAGCATAAGAAAGTGAAGTCGTACAAACCGGATAAAAACTGTCTACCATTTTGTGGGAGAGTTTGATAAAATAAAACAAAAGCTGTGTGATATACAGTGATGCCCGCAGAGGCAAGAATAACGCTTATATGATGAAAAGGAGAACAGACCATGCCGAATATTCTGGTAAATGCCATGGGCGATACCTGCCCGATTCCTGTTGTAAAGACCAAAAATGCTATTAAAGAAATGACGGAAAGCGGTCAGGTGGAGATCCATGTGGACAATGAGATTGCTGTGCAGAATCTGACCAAGATGGCCAATGTCAAAGGCTATCCGGTACATGCGGAGAAAAAGGCTGAGAGTGAATACCATGTGTTTATGGAGATCCAAAAGGATCAAGACGAGGCGGCTGTCCAGACAAAGGATCTGCCGGAAGAAACCGTCTGCGTGCCGGACAGTGTAAAGAAGAAAAAGATTATAGTGATCAGCTCGGATCAGATGGGCAATGGCAGTGAAGAGCTGGGTCGGACTCTGTTAAAAGCCTTTCTCTATGCCGTGACACAGCAGGACGAGCTGCCGGAGACAATTCTCTTTTACAACGGTGGCGTACATCTGACCTGTGAGGAATCCCCGGCGCTGGAGGATCTGAAATCGCTGGAAGCCCAGGGGGTTGAGATCATGAGCTGTGGTACATGCCTGAATTATTATGGCCTGACAGAACAGCTCAAGGTCGGTACCGTCACAAATATGTATGTGATCGTGGAGAAGATGGAGCAGGCGGATCTGATCGTGAAGCCGTGCTAAACGAAGAACAGTTCTGTGGAAGCTGCCTGTTATGGTAATTCCTCTGAAAAACACCGGTGCGACAGCTTTTTACGCGGGCAACGAGCCAGAGGATCAGAAGGGAGAAGAGAGACGATGCTATATCTGGACAATGCGGCGACAACACTGCAAAAGCCGCCCTGCGTCGGTGAAGCCATGCTGGAAGCCATGCAGCAGGCGGGAAATGCGGCCCGGGGCGTACATCAGGCTTCGCTGACAGCTTCCCGCATTGTGGAAGAGGCAAGAGAGGAGCTGGCAGATTTCTTCGGCTTTTCGTGTCCGCATCGCGTATGTTTTACCGCGAACGCCACGGAGAGCCTCAATACAGCGATCCTTGGCCTGTTTTCACCGGGCGATCATGTGATTACCACGGCGATGGAACACAATTCAGTACTGCGTCCTCTCCGGCGGCTTGAAAAAGAACAGCAGATTACTGTCACAATCCTTCCGGCGGATCATATGGGGAGGATTTTTCTCACGGATCTGGCGGCAGCAGTGCAGGAGAATACCAGAGCTGTTATCGTGCAGCATGCCTCCAATGTGACGGGGAATGTCAACGATCTCTGCGCCATAGGTGCATTTTGCAGAGCACATGGCCTGTTGCTTGTCGTGGATGCTGCACAGACCGCCGGTACAGTGTCCATAGATATGGAAAAGATGGGGATCGACATCCTCTGTTTTACAGGCCATAAGGCTATGCTTGGCCCTCAGGGGACAGGCGGAATCCTGGTGGGAGAAAAGATACAGCTGCGTCCGCTGAAAGAGGGCGGCTCCGGCATACATTCCTTCGATGAAAGGCAGCCGGAGGTATATCCGGAGCATCTGGAAGCCGGTACATTGAACCTGCCGGGGATTGCTGGTCTTCTGGCTGCCGTCCGGTATATAAAAAAGCAGGGTCAGGACAGACTGGCTGCGCAGGAAATACTGGCGGCAAAGACCTTCTACCGGGAGGTAAAGCAGATTCCATATGTGAAGCTGTATGGGGATTACAGCAGCTGGGAGCATGAGGAAAGTGCTCCGGTGTTGCAGCGGACCGGCATTGTATCCCTCAATCTGGACGGGTACAGCTCGGCGGAGGTTGCCGATGAGCTGATGGAGCGTTTGGGTATAGCGACACGTTCCGGTGCGCACTGTGCGCCGCTGGCCCATGAAGCACTCGGCACAGTGAAGCAGGGGATCGTGCGTTTCAGCTTTGGGGCTTTTTCCACTGTGGAGGAGGCCCGTCAGGCGGCAAAAGCGGTAGAAATCCTGGCCTGTGAGTGAGATATACACAAAAACAGATAAAAATTGTGGAAAACACAAGAGATTCCTTTTTATCCGGCAATTTTATGATATAATTGTACAATATTTCCCGCAAGGGACGAGAGGGAGAATTGTCAATGAAAAAAAGAGAATCCTTTAACAGTAGGTGGGGCTTTATCCTGGCCTGTATCGGTTCAGCAGTCGGTATGGGCAATATCTGGATGTTCCCCACCCGTGTTTCTTTGTACGGGGGCGGATCATTTCTGATCCCCTATTTTATTTTTGTCGTGCTGATCGCCTGCACAGGTGTGATCGGAGAGATGAGCTTTGGCCGTGCGACCCGTTCTGGCCCGATCGACGCCTTTGGCGCTGCCTGTGAACGAAAACAGAAGCGAAAGGTCGGACAGACGCTGGGTCTGATCCCGGTGATCGGCTCGCTGGCCATGGCGATCGGCTACACCGTTGTCATGGGCTGGATCTTAAAATATGTTGTCGGTACATTCACCGGAGCCACACTGGCACCCACGGATGCCGAAGGGTATGCCAGCGCCTTTGGCGGCATGGCCAGTGCTTTCGGCAATACGTCGTGGCAGGTTGCCGCACTGGTGCTGTGTATGCTGATCACGATGTTTGGCATCGGAAAAGGTATCGAAAAGGCCAACAAGGTGATGATGCCGGTTTTCTTTTTCCTGTTTGTTCTGCTCGGGGTGTATGTTTTTTTACAGCCCGGTTCTGCAGATGGTTACCGGTATATATTCCGTATCGATCCAGTGGCACTGAAACAGCCGTCCACATGGATTTTTGCATTGGGACAGGCGTTTTTCTCCCTGTCTGTGGCAGGCAGCGGTACGCTGATCTACGGTTCGTATCTGTCGGATGAAGAGAATATTCCAGCATCCGCAGGCCGTGTGGCCCTGTTTGATACAATCGCCGCCATGTTGGCAGCACTGGTGATTATCCCGGCGATGGCAACGACCGGTGCACAGCTGGATCAGGGAGGCCCGGGCCTTCTGTTTATTTATCTGCCGAATCTGATCCGTTCCATGCCGGGCGGACGGCTGGTAGCCATCATTTTCTTTGTGGCCGTGCTGTTTGCCGGTATGACATCCTTGCTGAATCTGTATGAGGCGCCGATCGCCACGGTGCAGGAAAAGTTCCATCTGTCCCGTATCCCGGCCTGCGCGATCATCGCTGTGATCGGTATGGTCGTATCGGTGCTGATTCAGGGGATCGTATCCCAGTGGATGGATGTCCTGTCCATCTATATCTGCCCGCTGGGCGCAGGACTGGCCGGTATTATGTACTTCTGGATCTGTGGCCGCGACTATGTGGAAACGCAGGTCAATAAAGGAAGGGACAAAGGCATCGGCGCCTGGTTTTATCCGCTGTGCAAATATCTGTTTGTGCCGGTATGCTTTATTGTGCTGATCCTCGGTGTGGCACTTGGCGGTATCGGTTAAAGCGGATACAGACAGTTTACAGTGTTTTGTAAACGGTAACAAAAGCGTTTTTTACAGTACAAAGGAGACAACCTATGTTTTTTGGCTATACATTTACAGAGCTTTGTATTCTGTTTTTTATCTACGGCTTTGCCGGATGGATCCTTGAGACCGTATATGCAACGATCCGGCATCATTCGTTTTCCAACCGCGGTGCTTTAAACGGCCCGTTCTGTGCCACCTACGGTATCGGTGGTGTGATCATCACCCTGACCGTCCATGAGCTGACCGGTATCTGGCTGTTCCTGTTCAGTATGATCTATGCGACGATCATTGAATGGATCGGCGGCCATATGATCGAGCATTTCTGGCACAGACGCCTGTGGAATTACGAGAACCGCCGGTGGAATCTGGATGGTTATATCTGTGTACCGGCGTCTCTTTTATGGGGCGTTCTGGGATACATTATCGTCCGCTGGGGCAACCGCCTTGTACTGAACGTAGCGTATATGCTGCCGCATATCCTGCGTCTCGTGCTTTTATGGACACTGGCTGGTATTTTTATCGTCGATGTCTTGGGGACCCACTTCTTTATGCAGCAGCGCGGAAAGCATATGGAGCAGTGGAAGCAGTCCAATAAACGGATTGCCAATGTCACAGCCATGCTGGAGGGCCGCATCGTTGCCTCTCTGGAAAAGCGTATGCAGAAAGCCTATCCGCAGGCAGAAAAGAAGGTAAAGGAAAAAGAAAAACAGCAGATCTTTGCCGAAGGCTGCAGCTTCTACAAGCTGGCCTGGATCTTTTTTGCCGGCTCGCTGATCGGTGATATCGTAGAGACGATCTTCTGCCGAATCAACGCCGGTGTCTGGATGAACCGCAGCAGCCTTGTCTGGGGTCCGTTCAGCATCGTCTGGGGTATGGCCATGGTATTTGCCACGGCCCTTCTGTATAAATCCATCGAAAAGGGCAGCTTTTTCATCTTCCTCACCGGAACCTTCCTCGGCGGCGCTTACGAATACCTCTGCAGCGTCCTGACAGAACTGTTTTTCGGTAAAGTATTCTGGGATTACAGCAAGCTCCCCTTCAATCTCGGCGGCCGTATCAATCTTTTATACTGCTTCTTCTGGGGCATCGCATCCGTCGTATGGATACGCATCATCTATCCGGGATTTTCCAGCCTCATCGAGAAAATCCCCATGCAGCCCGGCCGGATCCTCTCCTGGATCATGATCCTCTTCATGACCGCCAACATGCTCGTATCCTTCTGCGCCCTCGTCCGCTACGAATCCCGCAGCCACGAAGTCCCCGCCACCAACATCGTAGAAGCGTGGCTCGACACAAATTACAACGACGATGTCATGCAACGGATTTATCCCAGCGCAAAGAGTACAGATCCACAAAACTGAAGTAATTGATAGCTCCTACATAAAAGACGGATAGCTAGTGGAAAATTCCATATAACTATCCGTTTTTCTTTCACTTCCGTTTCACCACTCCCCATAACCAGTGAGGAAAAAAGCGCCGCAAGGCCGCTGTCATATATCCGGTGCAAAACCATTTAAAAGTGCGTTCTTAGCCTGCATGAGATCCATCGCTTACGGAGTCTTGGAACGCGAGCTCGCTTATGCGAGCGTGCTTAGACGCAGTTAGCGATTAGCTCAGGCAGGCGTTGCACTTTGGTTTTGCACCGGATATATGACAGCGGCCTTGCGGCGCTTTTTGACGAACGTCCGTCTTAAATCTTCTCTACCTTAATCATATTCGTATTCCCCGGCTTCCCATTCAACAGTCCCCCCGTCAGAATCACATTATCCCCGTCTTTCAGATCAAACGTCTCCTTTGCTTTCTTCAGGTCATTCGCAAAAATATCTTCCAACGATTCGTACTTGTCTGACAGCACCGGTGTCACGCCCCAGCTCATATTCAGCTTGCGCCAGCCCTTTTCCGAAGCTGTAAGCCCAAGAATATCCACCGGACAGCGGAAACGGCTCACCATGCGGGCGGTCAGACCTGTCAGTGAATTGACAACGATACACTTTGCATTGATATCTGTAGCCATTGCACACGTTGCATGAGAGACTGCATCTAGGTTGTTTTTAATCGTGAATTCGGCAGTTCTGAAACGTTTGGCATAATTCGTACTTTTCTCTGTGAATTCCAGCGTTTCCACCATGTTTTTCACAGCTTCCACCGGATATTTACCGGAAGCCGTTTCGCCTGAAAGCATAACAACCGAAGTGCCATCATATACCGCATTGGCCACATCGGAAAGCTCCGCTCTGGTCGGACGCGGATTGTAGATCATGGATTCCAGCATTTCCGTCGCCGTAATAACACGCTTGCCCAGCATACGGCATTTGTTGATCAGATATTTCTGTACCGCCGGAACCTCATGGGCGGGGATCTCTACACCCAGATCACCACGGGCGATCATAATGCCATCTGCAATATCGCAGATCTCTTCGATATGATCCACACCAGAACGGTTCTCAATCTTGGCGATCAGGTCAATGTGTTCGCCACCGTTTTCATTTAGGAAAGCACGCATATCTGCGATATCCTGTTTGGTGGATACGAAGGAAGCAGCCACAAAATCCACATCATTTTTAATACCAAAGAGAAGGTCTTTTTTGTCCTGCTCACTTAAAAAGTCATGCTTCATAACCTTCCCCGGGAAATTCATACTCTTTCTGTCTGAGAGCGGGCCACCGACAACAACATTACATGCAGCGTCCGTTGCATTGACAGAAACGACCTCAAAAATCACCAGCCCGTTATTAACCAGAATTGTATCACCGGTGGACAGATTCTCCATCAGCTTATCATAATTAACAGAAACCCTTGTCCGGTCACCGGTGATCTGTTCTGTTGTAAAAGTAAAGGTATCGCCGTCATGTAGTTCAATACGGCCCCCGGCAAAGGTTCCGATACGGTATTCCGGACCCTTGGTATCCAGCATGATCGGGATCGGAAGATGCATTTTTTCACGGGTTTCCTTGATCAGATCAATTTTTCTCTGCTGCTCCTCGTAAGTACCGTGGGAAAAGTTGAGTCTGGCTACGTTCATACCGGCCTTGTACATTTTCATCAGTGTTTCTGCATTTTCACTTGCAGGTCCAATTGTACAGATAATTTTTGTCTTTCTCATAGTCATTCTCCATTTCTTAGATGATTTCAGGACATCATCTATGCGTCTATAGTATCAGATTTGCCTGTCTCTTACAATTCTATCCGACCAAAAACAGGGAGAAAATGTATGGCTGAAAATACAAAAAAATCGGCAAAAATGTCAATAGAAAATAATTGACAAGCCGGACGGCATATGCTAGAGTAACCTCTGATAACAGGGAGTAGTTCGCACCGGTATGCCGGTGTTGTGCTGTTCGTCATCACGCTGCCGTACGCCAGTACAGACGTACAGGCAACCGGACAGTACACAGTGTTGATGGAACGAGACTTTTATTGTACTTTTGTTGTGCAGTAAAGGTCTTTTTTTTGTGCGGTAACGGATAAAGACAGCCCAAAAGAGCAGACAGCGCTGCCAACAGGAAAAACTGTGAAAAGGAGTTGTAAAAAATGAAAACATACTGGGAATGTCCCGCCAGCGAGCTGCTGGCACAGTTTTCGGTAACAGAGCAGGGGCTTACAACAACGCAGGCAGACAGTATCCGCAGAGAAAAAGGCGAAAATGTTCTGCAGGAAGAAAGTAAAAAGAGCATCTGGCAGGTGTTTCTCGGACAGTTTGCCGATCTTTTAGTGGTGATCCTGGTTATCGCTGCCATGATCTCCATGTTTTCCGGTAATGCAGAGAGTACGCTTGTTATTTTGCTTGTCCTTGTGATGAACGCTGTGCTGGGAACAGTGCAGTACGAAAAGGCACAGAAATCTTTAAACAGCTTAAAACAACTGTCCTCCCCGCATGCCCGGGTGATCCGGAACGGACAGACCGTGCAGATCCAGGCAAAAGAGGTCGTACCGGGAGATATCCTTTTACTGGAAGCCGGAGATATGGCGGCGGCAGACGGACGGATCCTGCACAATTATTCTTTGCAGGTCAATGAAAGCTCCCTGACCGGGGAAGCAACCAACGTGGATAAGACAGAAAACCCCGTTGCAGCCGATGCCGTACTGGCAGACCGGCTGAATATGGTATATTCCGGCAGTCTTGTGACATATGGACGGGCCATGGTGCTGGTGACGGCCACCGGTATGGAAACTGAGATCGGTCATATTGCGGATCTGATGAATGTAGCGAAACAGAGAAAGACTCCGCTGCAGCAGAGTCTGGATACCTTCAGCCAGCACCTGGCCGTCGCTATTTTGGTGATCTGTGTACTTGTATTTGGAATGTGTATGTTCCGGAAAATGGCCATGCTGGATGCTTTGCTGTTTGCAGTGGCTCTTGCAGTGGCAGCAATACCGGAGGCACTGGGCTCGATCGTTACGATCGTACAGGCGTTTGGCACGCAGAGGATGGCCAGAGAAAATGCCATTATCAAGGATCTCAAGGCTGTTGAAAGTCTTGGCTGTGTCTCGGTGATCTGTTCGGATAAGACCGGAACACTGACACAAAATAAGATGACAGTGCAGCAGATCTATGCCAATAACCGTATATACAGTCCGACACAGCTGGATATGGACAATACGACACTTCGCTATCTTTTGTATGATGCCGTACTGACAAATGATGCCAGTATCACAGACGGACAGGGCATAGGTGATCCGACGGAGTATGCGCTTTTGGAAATGTTCAGAAAGGCTGTGCAGGAGCCTGAGTGCTATATACAGGCGATAAATGCGGCAGATAAAGTGCCGGAAGAGACATTACGGTGCAGGATGCAGCGGCTGGGAGAGCTTCCGTTTGATTCAGATAGAAAGCTGATGAGCACGAAATATCTGGTAGAAGGCGAAGAGACAGTACTGACAAAGGGAGCGCCGGATGTCCTTTTGGAGCGTTGTACACAGATCCGGGAAAGAGAGGGACTGCGCACTCTGACAGCAGCGGATAAAAAGGCGATCCTTCAGCAAAACCAGAGCTTCTCAGAGCTGGGCCTGCGAGTGCTGGCGTTTGCCTGTAAAACGGACAGCAGACCGCTGACCATGGAAACAGAAAAAGATTTCGTATTTCTTGGACTGGTGGCCATGGTCGATCCACCCCGGCCGGAGTCAGTGCAGGCAGTGACAGATGCCAAGAGTGCAGGGATCCGCACAGTCATGATCACCGGTGACCATAAAGTGACAGCGACGGCAATTGCCAGAAAGATTGGTATTTTTGAAGAGGGTGATCTGGCGCTGACCGGGGCAGAACTGGATGCATTAAGCGACGGGGAGCTTGACAAAATGATCCGCCAGGTATCTGTCTATGCGCGGGTATCCCCGGAAAATAAGATTAGGATTGTCGATGCATGGCAGCGCAGCGGCTGCATCGTTTCCATGACCGGGGACGGTGTCAACGATGCGCCGGCTCTGAAAAAGGCAGACATCGGTGTGGCGATGGGAGTGACCGGCACAGAGGTGTCCAAGGATGCGGCAGATATGATTCTGGCAGACGATAATTTCGCGACGATCATCAAGGCGGTGGCCAATGGCCGTAATGTGTATCGCAACATAAAAAATGCGGTGCTGTTTCTGCTTTCCGGCAATATGGCGGCGATCCTGGTGGTATTGTATACGTCGCTGATGGGACTGTCGGTGCCCTTTGCACCGGTGCATCTTTTGTTTATCAATCTGCTGACGGATTCTCTTCCGGCGCTGGCGATCGGCATGGAACCGGCAGACCCTGACCTTCTACGGGAACGCCCGCGGGATCCGAAAGCGGGGATTTTGACAAAACATTTTATGATGACTATACTGGGAGAGGGCTTTGTGATCGCGGTTGTGGTACTGAGTGCGTACCATATCGGGCTTCGCACAGCCGGGGCAGCGCTGGCCAGTACGATGGCCTTTGCCACGCTGACACTGGCCCGTCTGTTTCACGGTTTTAACTGCAGAAGCAAAGAGCCGTTGACAAAGATCGGTATAGGAAGTAACCGGTACAGCATATATGCATTTCTGGCCGGGGCTGTACTGCTTCTGGCAGTTCTGGCGGTTCCGGGACTCAGAGAAGTCTTTTCCGTCGCGCCCTTGTCGGTGCTGTTGTTTGTGCGGATTGCTGTTTTGAGTATTCTTCCCACGGTGACGATCCAGCTGGTGCGTATCTGCAGACTGCGAAAGCAGGCATAAAAACGACAGAAAATGCCAAAAAGGATATGCCGGGCAGCAAGGCCGCTGCATATACAAAAGAAAGAAACAAAGGAGTCTCGCTATGCAAAAAAGCAGAGATCTGACAACGGGCAGTATTACTGCCGGGCTGTGGGCATTTGCCGTGCCGCTGATGCTGGGCAATGTCCTGCAGCAGCTATATAATCTGGTGGATACCTGGGTCGTGGGGCGTTATCTTGGGGATAACGCCCTTGCGGCCGTCGGGTCATCGTATACGCTGATGACCTTTCTGACTTCGGTGGTCATCGGGCTGTGTCTGGGCAGCAGTACCTTTATATCGATGGCTTTTGGGCAGAAGAAGGAGGACAGGATTCGGAATGGCATCTTTATGTCGTTTACGGCGATCGGTGTGCTGACAATAGGTATTATGCTGCTGTTTTATCTGGGGCTTGACGGGATTATTCAGCTTTTGCAGGTACCCACGGAAACGGTGGATGCCATGCGGGAGTATCTGTTTTATGTATTTTTCGGCTTCTTTGCCACGTTTTTATATAATTATGTAGCCAATGTGCTTCGCGGTATCGGCAATTCGGTGGTTCCGCTGGTATTTTTAGGCGTTTCTGTTGTACTGAATATTTTTCTGGATCTGTATTTTGTGGCCGTGCTCGGCATGGGAATCCGGGGAGCGGCTGTGGCTACGGTAGTCGCGCAGCATGTGTCCGGCGTGGGTCTTCTGGTGTATTTTATTGTGATATATCCGACTTACCGGATGGGGCGGCAGGATATGTACTGGCACAGGGAAAATCTGCAGAGCATCCTGTCTCTGTCCGGTTTCACCTGTCTGCAGCAGTCGGTGATGAATTTTGGTATCCTCATGGTGCAGGGTATCGTCAACAGCTTCGGTTCGGCTGTTATGGCAGCCTTTGCCGTAGCGGTCAAGATCGATACGATCGCTTACATGCCGGTGCAGGATTTTGGTAACGCCTTTTCGGTATTTGTAGCCCAGAATTTTGGCGCAGGACAGGGGGAGCGGATAAAAAAGGGTATCCGTCAGTCAGGAATCAGTGTGATCGTCTTCTGCCTGTGTATCAGCAGTATTGTCTTTCTTGGATCCACAAAGCTTATGCAGATCTTTGTATCCGCAGGCAGCCGGGAGGTTGTGGCGATCGGTGCGCAGTATCTTAAGATCGAGGGCGTTTTTTATGTAGGAATTGGCATATTGTTTATGTTGTACGGCTATTACCGGGCTGTTAACAAGCCGCAGATGTCGGTAGTGCTGACGGTGGTATCGCTGGGAACCCGTGTGGTTCTGGCCTATTCCCTGTCCAGAATCGCCTGGATCGGAGTGATCGGCATATGGGCAGCGATCCCGATCGGATGGTTTCTGGCAGATGCCGTGGGTATTGGATATTATCTGTGGAAAGAAAAGAATAACAGTTAGTGTATATTGCAGAAGCAGTAAAAAACTATGCAGAATAGTTCTGACTTTATTTGCGGGGAAAAACCGGGTGCATCTTTACATTTCCTCTAAGTATGTGTAGAATAAACACATAATTCCTATATTTCCGTAGGAAAATGGAGGTTTAAGAACATGCAGGATTATTCTATCAATACCAGATGTGTACAGGCCGGCTATACCCCGGGAAATGGAGAACCGCGCCAGATACCGATCTACCAGTCAACAACATTTAAATACGATACCAGCGAAGACATGGGCAAGCTGTTTGATCTGGAGGCAGAAGGATATTTTTATTCACGTCTGCAGAATCCCACCAACGATATGGTGGCAGCCAAGATTGCCAGTCTCGAGGGCGGTACAGCGGCGATGCTGACATCCTCCGGACAGGCGGCCAATTTCTTCGCTCTGTTTAATATTTGTGAGGCGGGCAGCCATATCGTTGCTTCCTCATCCATCTATGGCGGCAGTTACAATTTGATTGCGGTGACGTTGAAAAAGATGGGTGTAGAGTCCACCTTTATCGATCCGGACTGTACAGAAGAGGAGTTGAATGCAGCATTTCGTGAGAATACCACCGCCTGCTTTGGTGAATCTATCGCCAACCCGGCACTGACGGTACTGGATGTGGAGAAGTTTGCAAAAGCTGCCCATGCCCATGGTGTACCGCTGATTGTGGACAATACCTTCCCAACACCGGTCAATGCTCAGCCATTTACATGGGGCGCGGATATTGTGACGCATTCTACGACAAAATATATGGATGGTCACGGCGCTGCTCTCGGCGGTGCGATCGTAGACAGCGGTAATTTTGATTGGATGGCTCACAAAGAGAAATTCCCGGGATTGTGTACGCCGGATGAGTCGTATCATGGTATCGTCTATGCCGAAAAATTCGGTAAAGAAAAGGCTTTTATCACAAAATGTACATCCCAGCTGATGCGTGACCTTGGCTGCGTCCAGTCACCGCAGAATGCATTTATTCTGAATCTGGGTCTGGAATCTCTGCATGTGCGTATGCCACGTCATGTGGAAAATGGACAGGCTGTGGCGGAATTCCTCGAACAACAGGAGCAGGTTGCCTATGTGAATTATCCGACACTGCCTTCGAACAAATATTACGAGCTGGCAAAGAAATATCTGCCCCATGGTGGCTGTGGCGTTGTATCCTTTGAGCTGAAAGGTGGCAGACCGGCGGCAGAGAAATTTATGAAGCAGCTGAAACTGGCGGCCATCGAGACTCATGTGGCCGATGCCCAGACCTGCTGCCTGAATCCGGCAACATCCACGCATCGCCAGATGAATGATGAAGAACTGAAAGCCGCCGGTGTACCGGCCGGACTGATCCGTATTTCCTGTGGTCTGGAGGATAAAAACGATCTGATTGCGGATCTGAAGCAGGCGCTGGAGGCCATCCGGTAATTCTCAGAGCTGTTAAAGCAAGTACAGAAAGAAAGCTGTGCAGTCTTCGAAAAGGGAAGATTTGCACAGCTTTTTTGTGTCTGCTCGGATAAAAGACAGAAATATAAGTATAACTAATAAACATTCAGAAGAAAAAATTGACGCCGGGTCAGTTTCTTTTCCGGGCATGAACTGGTATTTGCCAGATACATGTGTTAAGATAGACAGGTAGTTTACTAAATCCTATGAAAGAGGAGAGAAGAAAAATGGAGAAACTATTTAAGCTGAAAGAAAATGGTACGACCGTCCGCACCGAGCTGGTTGCCGGTCTGACCACTTTCATGACCAT
This sequence comes from Ruminococcus bromii, assembly GCA_963603285.1. Lineage (GTDB taxonomy): Bacteria > Bacillota > Clostridia > Lachnospirales > Lachnospiraceae > UBA11957. The sequence continues at coordinate 12,643 of CAVCMG010000007.1, read as the reverse complement.
GGCGTATATCATCGCCCTGAACCCGAATCTTCTGACCGGCTTTGGCGCAGAGGGTGGTCCGGAGCTCTGGAACGCCGTATTCCTTGCCACCTGTCTGGCATCTGCCATCGGTACGCTCACTATGGCTTTTCTGGCTAACAAGCCGTTTGTTATGGCTCCGGGTATGGGTCTGAACAGCTTTTTCGCTGTTGTTGTTGCCAATATCGTATCCATCACAGGCATGAGCTATGTGGCATCCTTCCAGGCTGCACTGTGCATCATCCTTGTAGAAGGTATCGTATTCCTGGTGCTGTCCATCTTTAATATCCGTGACAAGATCGTTAATGCGATCCCGCTGGGCGTACGTCTCGGTATTGCTCCGGCCATCGGTATTATGCTTCTGAATATCGGTCTTGGCTCCAATGCCGGTGTATATTCCGAAACCGGTGGACCGTTCTATGTTATGAAAGACTTCTTCGGTTCCCTGACACCGAGTCTGGCCCAGACCAATATGGGCAGCGGTTATACCCAGATGGTACTGACCGTAGTGACCATGTTTGTCGGTCTGTTCGCCATCATCGTTTTAGCACACCGCGGATTTAAAGCTGCCGTACTGATCGGTATGTTTATCTCCTGCGTGATCTACTGGGCAGGCGAGGCCATCTTCCTTGGCACCAACCCGTTTGAATCTCTGGCAACAGCTTCCTTTATCCCGGCTTTCGGCGATATGGCATCCACAACGCTGTTTAAGTTCAACTTCCCGGGATTCCTTGAGATCGGATGGTTTACAGCAATCACACTGGTTATCACCTTCTGTATCATCGATATGTTCGATACCATCGGTACACTGGTAGGTACAGCCTCCCGTGCCGGTATGGTTGACAAAGAAGGCAATATGCCGCAGATGAAAGAGGCTCTGCTTTCCGATGCTGTCGGTACGATAGCCGGTGCCGTTACCGGTACTTCCACAGTTACGACCTTCGTAGAGTCTGCTTCCGGTGTGGCAGCAGGCGGACGTACAGGTCTGACTGCCCTGACAGCAGGTATTCTGTTCCTTGCCAGCATGTTCATCGCACCGATCGCAGCCATCATTCCGGCTCCGGCCACCAGTGCAGCCCTGATCTATGTCGGCGTACTGATGTTAAGTGGTCTGAAAAAGATCGATTTCGACGACCAGAGTCAGCTCGTTCCGGTTGCCCTGATGCTGATCTCCATGCCGGTTTCCGGTTCCATCGGACACGGTATCGGCCTTGGCCTGATCTCTTACACCGTAATCAAAGTCTTCACAGGAAAGGCAAAAGAGGTTTCTATCCTGACATATGCGATCTCCTTACTGTTCCTGGTGAAATTCTTCCTGGTTGTGTAATGCGAAAGAGATATCTGTAAAATAAGCTCATAAAATGCTGTGAAATCGCAAATATAAGATTTCACAGCATTTTTTCTATGGAAAAGTCGCTGTATGTGATAAGATATAAAAAGATTGCATTTTGGAAGATGAGCAGACAATCGAATGAAAAGGAGAATATATGAAAGAATTTGCACAAATGTCTCTGGAAGAATTAAAAGCTGCCTTAGCGCAGATCAATACACAGATGGAAGCACTCGAAGAAAGAGAACCGTCCAATGAATCCAGTAAGGAACATAAAGACTGGGAAGCCGAGTGCGAGGCGCTGGCGGTGCAGTCGGAGAACGTGATGACATGGATTGACAGAAAAATGTCGGAAGGGTTAAAATGAAAGAAAAGAATACGTTTGTTGCCTGTAAGTAACAGTACTTTACACGTATAGTTGAGGAGGACACATTATGAGTATGTATGTAACCTGTCTGGATCTTGAAGGCGTTCTCGTACCGGAAATCTGGATCGCTTTTGCCGAGGCCAGCGGTATCCCGGAACTGAAAAAAACAACCCGTGACGAGCCGGACTACGATAAACTGATGAAATATCGCCTGAACATTTTAAAAGAGCACGGTCTGGGTCTGAAAGAAATTCAGGCCACCATCGAAAAGATCGATCCGATGCCCGGAGCCAAGGAGTTTCTGGACGAACTGCGTGACTGCTGTCAGGTCATCATCTTAAGCGATACCTTTACCCAGTTTGCCGCACCCCTGATGAAAAAGCTTGGCATGCCGACTATCTTCTGTAACACACTGGAGGTAGCACCAGACGGCGAGATCACCGGTTACAAGATGCGCGTGGCTCAGTCCAAGCTGACCACCGTCAAAGCCCTGCAGACCGCCGGTTTCGAAACCATCGCCAGCGGCGACAGCTACAACGATCTCGGCATGATTCAGGCCAGCAAAGCCGGTTTCCTGTTCCGCAGCACCGAATCCATCAAGAAGGATTATCCGGAGCTGGAGGCTTTCGAGACATACGATGAGCTTCTGGCAGCTATCAAGAAAGCTATGGCATAATATTCTATGTGTGGTGGGGGAAAAATCTGCACGTTTTCGCGAAACGTGTAGATTTTTCCTCCACTTTGCTATATACTGTATAAGAAATTCGGGCAAAGGCAAATACTTTTTGCCCTTTTTCGTAGGAATGAATATGTATGTTTGAGGATGAGAAAATGAAAATAATCATTGCAGGAGACGGCAAAGTCGGACAGACCCTGACCCGTCTTTTGTCAGATGAAGGGTACGATCTGACCCTGATCGACACAAAACAGAATGTTCTGGAAGCTTCCCAGGAACAGTACGATGTGATGATCGTCCATGGCAACTGCGCTACGATGGAGATCCTGAAGCAGGCCAGTGTAGCCGAAGCAGATCTTCTGATCGCTGCCACAGGTGAGGATGAGATCAATCTTTTATGCTGTATGACAGCACATTTCATGAATGAAAATCTGCATACGATCGCCCGCATCCGTAATCCGGAGTATGCTGACCAGATCTATGCAATGCGGCGCAATTTTGCTCTGTCCATGATGGTCAATCCGGAAAAACAGGCAGCAGAAGAGATCGAACGTATGCTGAAATATCCGGTATCCCTGAAGCGTGAGACATTCCCCAGAGGACGCATGGAGATCATCGAGCTGAAGATCGATGCCAACAGCAAGCTGAAAAATCTGGGATTGAACGATCTGGATTCCGTTGTGAAATGTAAAATCCTGGTCTGCAGCGTTATCCGTGGAGGCGAGATGATCGCACCGTCCGGTGATTTTATCCTGCAGGAGGGCGACCAGATCTATGTCACGGCACCTACGGACAATCTGACACATCTGTTGAAAAATCTGGGTATCATTACTCATAAGATCCGAAATGTTATGCTCTGCGGCGGCGGCCGTGTCAGCTATTATCTGGCAAGCCGTCTGTTAAATACAGGGATCAAAGTGCACATTATTGAAAAAGATGAGACACGCTGCGGAGAACTGGCCAAGATGCTGCCGAAGGCAGATATCATTTTTGGTGATGCTACTGACCGTGATCTTCTGGACGGTGAGGGTCTTGCAAACTGCGATGCTCTTGTCACGCTGACCGGTATGGATGAGGTCAATATGGTCGTTTCCATGTATGGCGTTAACTGTGGAGTTGATCAGGTGATCACAAAGCTGAGTCACGAAGGTAACAGCACACTCCTTGACAGTCTTTCAATCGGTGGTCTGGTCTGCCCGAAGGATCTTTGCAGCAATACTATTGTCCAGTATGTGCATGCGCTGGATCACCAGACTGGTACAGCACTGGCAGTGCATAGCTTTGCCGGCGGCAAGTCGGATGCAATGGAATTCATGGTAGATGAACATACAAAATATTGTCATACACCGCTTAGAGATATCCACATCCGCAGGAATACGCTTTTGGTTGGTATCAAACACGGACCACTTACAGAGATTCCCAATGGTGCTTCCATGTATGAGAAAGGAGATATTCTGCTTGTCGTTTCGGGCGCGGATGAGATCGAGCGTCTGAATGACATCTTTGAATAGGCGTGTACATCATGAATTATAGAATGATCGGACGTTTTATGTCCAGAATCCTTATGCTGGAGGCGCTGTTTATGGTCATCCCGCTGGGGATCTGTCTGTATGACGGAGATTATCAGACCGGTGTCGCTTTTATACTCAGTATTGCGCTGGCTGTACTGCTTGGCAGTATCCTGTGGTTGGTCGGCAAAAAGGCCGGTGCCATGTTCCAGAGTCGTGAAGGACTGGTCTGCGTGGGTTTAAGCTGGATCATACTGTCGCTGGTTGGGTGTCTGCCGTTCTTTCTGTCAGGGGAAATCCCGAATTATATTGATGCCCTGTTTGAGATCGTTTCCGGTTTCACAACGACCGGTGCGTCCATTCTGCCGGATGTCGAGGCACATACCCGCGGTATGCTTTACTGGAGAAGCTTCAGCCACTGGCTGGGTGGTATGGGTGTACTTGTTTTTTTACTGGCAGTGGCCAGAAAAGGGCAGAAAAAGCAGGGATTTACCATGCATATTCTCCGCGCGGAGAGCCCGGGACCAAATGTTGGTAAGCTGGTGCCGAAGATGAAAGAAACTGCTCGTATTCTGTATGTTATGTATATTGCATTAACTGTCCTGAATATTATTTTCCTGTTGGCCGGAGGCATGCCACTGTTTGATGCACTGTGTACGGCTTTTGGTACAGCGGGTACCGGAGGTTTTGGCATCAAGGCGGACAGTATCGGCGGTTACAGTCCGTATCTGCAGAATGTCTGTACCGTCTTTATGTTTTTGTTCGGGGTGAATTTCAGCTGCTATTATCTGATTCTGGTGAAAGAATTCAAAAGCGTGATTAAGGACGAGGAGCTGCGACTGTATCTCGGCATCTTTGTTGGCAGCATTGTGTTGATCAGCTGGAATATTTCTGGCATGTATGATACCCTGGGAGAGACTGTGCGTCACGCAGCATTCCAGGTGTCCAGTATCATGACCACGACAGGATATGCTACGACAGACTTTGACCTATGGCCGACATTTTCAAAAGCAATCCTTGTCTGCCTGATGTTCTGCGGAGCCTGTGCAGGCAGTACAGGCGGTGGCATCAAGGTAAGCCGTATCCTGCTTCTGGGTAAGAGTCTGAAACGAAACATTTATCAGATGCTGCAGCCCAGGAAGGTTATGGTTGTGCGTACCAACGGACAGAAGGTGGATGAAAAGATTCTTTCCAACGTCAATGCCTATCTGGCAGCGTATGTAATCATTATCATATTAAGTTTCCTGGTGGTTTCACTGGATGGCTATTCGCTGACAACGAGCTTTACGGCGGTTGTATCCTGTTTTAACAACATAGGCCCGGGTCTAGAGCTGGTAGGTCCGACAGGTAATTTTGCGATGTTTAGTACTCTGTCGAAGATTGTCCTGACCCTTGACATGCTGGCGGGGCGTCTGGAAATCTTTCCCATTCTCATTCTGTTTACCGGAAGAGCATGGAAAAAAATGTAGAGGAAATAATATAATATATGAAAGAAAAGATGTTAATGGGACACAGCATCGTGGGAAAGGCAGCACTGCACAGAATAGGCGACTATACGGTCCGCCCGGGTGTCTATATGGTCAACGGGGCGTATCCATTGGAAAATGGTGTGAATTTTACGATTACGACCCATATGGGAACCAGCTGTGAGCTTCTGTTATTTAAGCGGAGAGAGGAAGAGCCGTTTGCAGTCCTGCCTTTTCCGGAGACGTACCGGATCGGTGATACCTATTCCATGTTTGTCTATGATCTGAATATAGAAGATTTTGAATATGCCTACCGCATTGACGGGCCGCATGATGTAAAAAAAGGGCTGTTGTTTGATAAGACAAAGCTGCTTCTGGATCCGTATGCCCAGGCTGTCACCGGACAGCAGGTATGGGGCATGCAGCAGACAGGCGCGTATCGTGCCCGCGTTGTTGAGGATAATTTTGACTGGGGCGATGCCACGCTGTCCAAAAGAGAGCTGTCAGATCTGGTGATCTATGAACTGCATGTCCGCGGTTTTACGATGGATCCCTCCTCCGGCGTAAAGCACAGAGGAACCTTCCGCGGACTCATGGAGAAAATTCCGTATCTGAAGGAGCTTGGCATCAATGCTGTCGAGCTGATGCCGATCTTTGAATTTGATGAGACCAGCAACAGAAGAGAGTATGAGGGACACGAGCTTCTGGAATGCTGGGGCTATAATACAGTCAGCTTTTTTGCGCCGAATACCAGCTATACCTCACGACCGGAGCATAACTGCGAGGGATATGAGTTAAAAGAACTGATCAAAGCGTTTCATGACAATGATATCGATGTGATCCTGGATGTTGTATTCAATCATACGGCAGAGGGCAATTTTGACGGCCGTATGTTCAGCTTTAAGGGCATCGACAACCAGATTTACTATATGTTGACTCCGGAGGGAGAATATTACAATTTCAGTGGCTGCGGCAATACGCTGAACTGTAACCATCCGATCGTGCGGCAGATGATCCTGGAATGTCTGCGGTACTGGACGATCACGTACCGGGTGGATGGCTTCCGGTTTGACCTTGCCAGTATCCTTGGCCGTGGCAAGAACGGTGAACCGCTCAAAAATCCGCCGCTTCTTGAGATGATCGCTAATGATCCGATCCTCAGAAAGAGCAAGCTGATCGCAGAAGCATGGGATGCCGGTGGTCTGTATCAGGTCGGCAAATTTCCGGCACATAAGCGCTGGGCTGAGTGGAACGGCCGTTACCGCGACTGCATCCGCGGATTCTTAAAGGGCGATTTCTGGGAGTCCTGGAAAGCCGCATGGAGTATCGGCGGTTCCGGAGATCTGTATGGTGTGATGCCGAAGGATTCCGAGACGGATTATGATGCGTATAATTCCTGCGTGAATTTTATTACCTGCCACGATGGTTTTACGCTGGCAGATCTGTATGCCTATAACGAAAAGCATAACGAATGTAACGGCTGGAACAATACCGACGGTGCCAACGATAACCGCAGCTGGAACTGCGGTGTTGAGGGACCGACAGAGGATCCGGAGATCATGAACCTGCGCAGACGCATGATCCGCAATGCCTGTGCTGTGCTGCTGTGCAGCCGTGGTACACCGATGTTTCTGGCCGGGGATGAGTTTGGCAATACACAGAACGGCAACAATAACTGCTATTGTCAGGACAACGAAATGTTCTGGCTGGACTGGACGAAATTAGAGAAAAACAGAGAGCTTTTCCGGTTCTTCCAGTATATGATCGCTTTCCGGAATAAGCACGAGATCATCCGCAAACGTCTGCCGGATGCCCGGTGCGGTATGGCGCCGGTGCACGCCCATGATGTCAATGCTGACAATGTGAACCTGCCGGAAAATGCCCGGACAATCGGTATGAGCTTTGCCGGATACGATGAAAAGCTGGGCCGGGATGACATGACCTATATGTGTATCAACGCTTACTGGGCCGATGTCAGCATTTCTCTGCCGCGATTGCCGGAGCATATGTGCTGGTATCTGTATGTGAATACCTATGGGGATCACGAAGGAAAATACTGCTACAGTGAAGAAGAGGCTGTGCGGATCGATGGCGGATTCAATATGAAGCCGAGATCTGTGGCGGTGTTTGCAGCAAAACCGAGATAATAATAAACAGAGAAAGAGCCACTGGATACTGTTATTTATACAGATCCGGTGGCTCTTATTCGCTAATGCATATGAAAAACTGATCCGGTGGATTTGTTCTGTATTTATCCTTTGTGTGGCCGGAAGTTTTTACTTGTTCTGCAGATCAGTCCGTCAAATACCCAGTACATCGCCGGCATGAATAAGAGGACACAGCACATACTGATCAGGGCACCTCTGGCCATCAGAAGACACAGCGCACTGATCATATCAATCTGCGAGTACATACCGACGCCGAAGGTTGCAGCGAAGAATCCGATGGCAGAGATCACAACCGACCGCATACTGCTGCTGTGGGCGATGGAGATTGATTCTTCTTTACTCTTGCCAGATCCACGCTCTTTCTCATAACGGCTGGTCATCAGGATGGCATAGTCAACGGTAGATCCCAGCTGGATCGTTCCGATAACGATGGAAGCGATAAAAGGCAGGACAGAGCCCGTCAGATACGGAATGCCCATATTGATAAAGATAGCGCCTTCAATGACCAGTACCAGAATCACCGGCAGAGAGATTGATTTAAATATCAGAAGAATGATCATAAATACAGCCAGGATAGATACGGCACTGACAACTTTAAAGTCATGCGCAGTGATTTTAATCAGATCTTTGGTACAGGGCGCTTCACCGACCAGCATACCGTTGGGATCGTATTTCTTAAGGATCGTAGTTAAGTTATCAATCTCCGTATTGACTTCATCAGAAGCCACAGCATATTCGTTCATGACCAGCATAAGCTCGTAGGTATCACTTTCCAGCACGTCTTTCAGCTTTTGGGGGATCATGTTTTGCGGTATGCCCGGTCCGATCAGACTTTCCAGACTGAGGATGTTTTTAACACCATCAACATCTTTCATTTCCTCAATCATCTTGTGCTTCTGTTTCTGATCAAGATTTTTGTCCAGCAGGATCATATGGGCCGCACCCATGTCATATTCCGAGGTCAGCTTTTCATTGGCCTGTATACTGGGCAGATTTTTCGGTAAGCTGGAGTCCAGATTGTAATAGACATTTGTATGGGCCTGGAACCATGCAAACGGAATAAAGAGTACCACAAATAAAATGGCAAAAAACGTATGATGTTTTACAATGAATTTTGAAACGCCAGGAGCATTCGGGATCAGCTGCCGGTGCTTCGTTTTCTCCAATGCCCTGTCAAAAATCATGATCATGGACGGGAGCACCGTCACGCAACAGATCACACCGAAAACAACACCTTTCATCATAACAACACCAAGGTCAAGACCAAGGGTAAAACTCATGAAGCATAAGGCCAGGAAGCCGGCAATCGTAGTGATCGAACTGCCGACAACGGATTTGATCGTGGCGGCGATCGCTTTTGCCATGGCTTCCTGATGGTCATCCGGCAGGACGTTTACCTGTTCCTGATAGCTGTGCCAGAGGAAAATCGAATAGTCCATGGTGACACCAAGCTGCAGGACGGCGCATAAAGCTTTGGTCAGATAGGAGATCTCTCCGGTAAAGACATTGCTTCCCAGATTATAAAGAATCGCCATGCCGATACTGCAAAGGAACAATACCGGAATCAGGAAAGATTCCATCGTAAGTGCAAGCACCAGAGCCAGAAGGGCAACGGCGATCACAACGTAGATAACGATTTCCTGCTCTGCCAGATCTTTGGTATCCGTAACGATGGCGGACATACTGCTCAAGAAGCACTGTTCACCGGCCAGTGCACGGATATCTTTGATCGCCTGCATGGTTTCGTCCGCAGAAGTCGTTGTATCAAAGATAATAAACATCAAAGTGGAATTTTCAGAATTAAAGGCATCCCGGATCTTTTTTGGCAGCATTTCCATGGGGAGGGTGATGTCTGCAATGGTATCATACCAGACGATCTTTTCCACATGGTCGACACTTTCCATCTTTTCCTTTAAGGCAACGACATCCTTATTTTCCATGCCTTCGCAGATAAACATCGAATAGGCACCTGTACCGAATTCATCAACAAGGATGTCCTGTCCTTTCATCGTCTCAATCTCACCGGGCAGGTAGGAGAGGATGTCATAATTTACCCTTGTATGCATATAGCCAAAGGCTGCGGGGATCAGTAAAAGAAGACTCAAAATAAAAATAGGAACACGATATTTTACGATTTTTCTGCCGAATTTTTCCATGGGATTCTCCTTTTTTATGGCAAGATTGACCAATGGTCAATATTATAATATCTCATAAATGACTAATAGTCAGTTAGTGGTTTAGTGAATATGACGGTTAAAGATTCTGAATGACAGACAGAGTTGGATATAGAGTACTATAAAAATAAAATATTGCGTTTTAGGATAAGTAATGCTATAATCACTATACAGGAATCCTCTGTGGAAAAACGGAGGAAAAAGTGAAAAAGAAAATAAAAAAACTACAGGAACTGACAATCAAACATAATTTTATGTTTTGCGCGGTGATGACGGATCCGAAGGCCTGCAGGCCAATGCTGGAACGTACATTAGGAATAGAAATTGCCCATATCGAGGTAAACAAAGAACGCAGTTTTATGTATAATCCGGAGTACAAAAGCATTGTATTGGACATTTATGCAAAGGATGATCACAATACGCATTACAATGTAGAAATGCAGACGGTGAGAAAAAAGTCTTTGCCAAGGCGTGCCAGATATTATCATAGCCAGATGCATATGGATATTCTGGATACAGGCTGTGAATATCAGGAGTTGCCTAATGTCTATGTGATCTTTATCTGTGATTTCGATCCTTTCGGGGAAGGAAAGTACCGGTATACCTGTAGTATGTATTGTGAAGAGACTGGAAAAAGAATCGAAGATGGATGTCAGACGATTTTTCTGAGTACAGTCGGGAAATATCCTGAAGAAGTACCGGAGGAACTGGTGAGGTTTCTGAAATTTATGCATGCGGGTCTGGAAGACAGTCAGAAAGACTGGGATGATGCGTATATCCATAATTTGCAGGAGCGTGTTGCCAGGATTAAAGCCAGCCGGAAAATGGGAGGTATGTATATGCATATCATGGAAGTATTCGGTGATGAATTTTTAGATGAACTGGAAGATGCCCGTGTAGAAGCCCGTGCTGCCGGTCTGGCAGAGGGAAGAGCGGAAGGCCGTGTGGAAGGACGCAAAGAAGGCCAGCTGGAGCAGCTGCATTCTCAGATATACAGATGGCTTGCTAAAAAAGGAGCAGTGACCGATGAGCTGAAGTCCAGGATTGAAAAAGAAGAGGATATCCAGATTCTGGAGGTTTGGTCTGTGTATGCCGCTGTATGTGCCAGTGTAGAAGAGTTTATGAGAAAAATCGAAGAAAACTAACATGCTGTTGATTAAAGCAAATTTGTAATCAATTCATATGCTCAATTCTGAGCAGATTTTCAACAAAAACATAAAGCAGAGGAGTCCTGTGTGCATATAAAAATTAAAGAAGGGAAGTGGTAATTTACGCAAGTGCCATAAAATTTGTTGTATACTCTTTTTTATGAAATTTTCATAGGGATAATACAAGGAATATGGTATACTGAAAAATAATAATATACAGATGGAGGAATCGTACTATGTTATTTATCTGTTATCCAAAATGTTCCACCTGCAAAAAAGCACAGAGCTGGCTGGATGACCACGGTGTTTCGTATGAAACACGCCATATCGTAGAAGATAACCCGACTTTCGAAGAATTAAAACACTGGTATGAAACCAGCGGGTTGCCGTTAAAGAAATTTTTCAATACCAGCGGTATGCTCTATAAAGAACAGCATCTCAAAGATAAGCTGCCTGCAATGTCTGAAGAGGAACAGCTGCAGCTTTTGGCTACGAATGGTATGCTGGTAAAACGTCCACTTCTGATTGATGGAGAGCGCGTACTGACCGGATTCCGTGAAAAGGAATGGCAGGAGATCCTTGACTGAAATGGATACGATCAGCAGACAGAATGAACAGCAAAGATCTTCCGGTGAGCATCCGGAAAAGCAACAGACTGAGGTAGCAGAAAGCGACCATCTGGAAAAGCTCACCGAGCTTCTGGAACAGGAGCAGTTTGAACTGATCGGCATCCCCGATGGATTTACAGGAGCTACAGAGAACAGGATGCTTCGTCTCATCTATCTGATGAATGACGCGGTGGAAAGTTTTCTGGTATTAAAGGAAGCGCGTCTGGGTGGCCTGTACAAAAATGACTATGAAGGATCGTTGAACTATTCACTGGATCGTGAAGAAGGAGAATATGTTCTGGTTGTTCATCAGGGAGATACGGTCTGTACGGTATTCTTCAGCAATATTGAGCTGGAGGTGCATTTGTACAATTATGGAGATATCGGTCATTTCTGGGTGAAAGGGCAGGAAAATCTCCGGGTGCTGGAATATCAGATTGCGATCCTGCGGGATAAATATGAATATCTGGGAGAAAAATATTGTACAAAAGATGAACAGCAGCTGTCCAGTTTGAAATATTTTCCTCCACTGAATTATCTTTTTTACCCTTCTGTGCCGGAAGAGTATATTGTGCCGATGGAAGATCCGTGGGAAGTGTTACCGGAAGTCATCGAGGTGATGACAGAACTGGCAGCAAAAGCCAGTGATGCTGCTTTTGTGCGGGCGCTTGCAGCTTATGAAAAAAGACCAACCAGACGAAAGGCCGCCCGGCTTGCTGCCATGCTTCGAAAAAGCAGACACAGTGCTGTAGTGGAGTTGCTGGCTGAACGTCTGCATCAGGCTGCAAATGTGTATCCGGCCCGTGATTTTGGCACAGAGAAAAATGCCGGATTACATATGCTTATGGAAAAAGCAGAAGCTTTCAGAAAGGATATGTCTTTGCAGAAAGCATGGGTGAGGATATATAAGGAAGAACCGTTTGTATATGACTGTGATACGATATCTTTTGCCGTGCATGTGCTGACCGTGATAAAAGGCTGGCCATATCAGAAGGTGTGTATAAAAACATTTGCGACAGATGATCCTGCAGAAAAATAATTTTTCAAATTTTTCAAAAAATTGTTGACAATTCGTACATACCGTAGTATGATGATAAAGTCCGGTTGAGATACACCGGAGCATATGGGGTCTTAGCTCAGCTGGGAGAGCATCTGCCTTACAAGCAGAGGGTCATAGGTT
>CAVCMG010000006.1:0-93537 GCA_963603285.1 Ruminococcus bromii | reverse complement strand
TGCGCGAGTGGCTCAGTGGTGGAGTATCGCCTTGCCAAGGCGAGGGTCGCGGGTTCGAATCCCGTCTCGCGCTCTACAAGATAAGGAGTTTCCGTAAGGAAGCTCCTTTTTATGTTGCTTTGACATATGAAAAATGATGTAGTGGATCTTTTTTGCGTTAAAAAGCAGGTAAGAAATTCGGTGTTGCTTTTCAAAGAAATCTGAAATGATTTTCCTCTTGAACAAGAACTGCCGGAAACAGCGGTTCCCATGGACAAACTGCTCGTGATTTGTTATAGTAGAGAAATAAATATGTGAAAACTTTACAATACAAGAGGAGGAAATCATGGGACTTATCCAGGAATTTAAAGAATTTGCCCTGAAAGGCAATGTCGTAGATATGGCAGTCGGTGTAATTATCGGTGGTGCATTCGGTACGATCGTTAATTCACTGGTAGAAGACATTATGATGCCGCTATTTGGCGTGCTGACAGGTGGTACGAATTTTAACCAGCTGGCGATCCAGCTCGGACCGAAAAACTTCTTAAATTACGGCAGCTTTATCCAGAACATCATCAATTTCCTGATCATCGCAGGATCCATGTTCGCCATGATTAAAGCCATGAACACGCTGACTTCCAAATTTAAAAAAGAAGAGGAAGCAAAACCCGAAGAACCAGCAGGCCCGACACAGGAAGAACTGCTGGCCGAGATCCGGGATCTTCTCAAAGAAAAAAACGCATAATAAAGGAGACTACACACGATGGATTTTCTTTTCAGCTCCAGTCTGGACTGGTTTATGGCAGCGTTTATGGCGATTATGGCCGTACTGCTGCTGCTTCCCACGGGGGATCCGATTCTGGATTACCTGACCCCAAAGGACAGCTTTAACAACAAACAGGTATTTAAAGGAGAAACGCGGAAAAAATACAGGAAATCCCTGATCGCTTTCTGTGTCGTTTTTGCTGTGATTGAGGTGACTGCCGCTCTGATCGTGCCGGTATGGCCGACATACTCCATGATCTATGTGGTATTCATTCTCGCCGATCTGCTGGCATTCGGCGCATACGCAAAGAAACTGAACCGTTAAGACATTCGTTTATGCAGAGGGTAAAACGATGATAAAAGACATACAGCAGCTGGAAGCAAATTACGACGGACTGCCGCTGGAGGTCATGACGATTGCCCCGGAGCAGGATATCCGGGCGGTCATGGTGATCCATCATGGCATGTGCGAGCATAAGGAACGCTACATCTGGTTTATGAAGCAGATGGCAGGGCGTGGTATCGCCTGTGTGATCGCTGATATGCGCGGTCATGGTGCAAGCGTCCGTGAAGAAAAGGACAGAGGCTATTTCTACGGCGTAGATACAAACGGTCTGATCCTTGATCTGCATCAGGTCATCTATTACGCCAAAGAGCTGTATCCCGGACTTCCGGTGATCCTTTTTGGTCACAGCATGGGCTCCCTTGTCGTGCGCGCTTACATCAAAGCCCATGACTTTGACCTGGCCGGTGTGATTCTCTGCGGTGTACCCTGCAGAAATTTTGCCGCCGGTATGGCCCATACCATGACCGCGATCCTCGATCACGGTCCCGGAAAACGCCACAGAAGCGGCCTTTTGTATAACGCCGTCCTCGGCAGCTACGACAAAGCCTTCCGTCAGGAACGCAAAACCAACGGCTGGCTCACCGTAGACCAGAAAGTCTGTGACATCTACGAAGCCGATGCCCTGTGCGGTATCCCCTTCACCATCGATGGCTACCGTAGCCTGACCGGACTCTTACAGGAAGTCTACACCAAAAAAGGATGGGACGTCACTAACCCCGAACTCCCCATTCTCCTCATCGCCGGTTCCGACGACCCCGTCATCGGCGGCGTCAAAGGCTTCCGCCACACCGTCCACTTCCTGCGCGCCCGCAGCTACTACACCGTCCGCGGCAAACTCTACGTCGGCTACCGCCACGAAATCCTCAACGACCATTGCCGCGAACAAGTCGTCAAAGATCTCGGCATCTGGATCCGAAATATGATCTTATAAATAATTTCATCAGTAAAGTAGATGAAAATGGGATAAGGACAGGGAACCGGGCCGGGCAGCAGGGTGTCATATATCTGTCCTCAAACGATCAAAGTGCGCTTTTAGCAAGAAATGAGATCCCATGCTTTCCGACAAAAACTGCCACTGGCGGTTTTTGCTGGATACAGGGTAACGCAGACTTCGCGCGAGCCCGCTTTAGCGAGCGCGATTATGTCGGAGTTAGCATGTAGCTCATTTTTGCGTTGCACTTGTTTGAGGACAGATATATGACACCCTGCTGCCCGGCCCGGTTCCCTGTCCTTATCTCATTTTCCACACAATCCCCCCATTGCGTTTACAAACAGACTATATTATAATAAAACATAATGCCCATAGTCTACAATCCCGGGCACAAACGAAAAAAGGAGAACCAAAGGTATGAGTAAAGCAGATGTCATATTTAAAAAAATGTGCCGTGATGTCCTCGACAACGGCTGCAGCACCGAAGGAGAAAAAGTACGCCCCAAATGGGATGATGGCAGCTTCGCTTATACCGTCAAAAAATTCGGCGTAATCAACCGTTACGACCTCCGGGAAGAATTCCCCGCCCTCACATTAAGAAGAACCGGCCTCAAAAACGCCTTCGACGAAATCCTCTGGATCTGGCAGCAGAAATCCAACGATATCCACGACCTGCACAGCCACATCTGGGACAGCTGGGCCGACGAAAACGGTACCATCGGCAAAGCCTACGGCTACCAGCTCGGCGTTAAACATCAGTATAAAGAAGGCATGATGGATCAGGTCGACCGCGTCCTGTACGACCTCAAAAACAACCCGTACAGCCGCCGCATCATGACCAACATCTACGTCCATCAGGATCTGCATGAAATGGGTCTGTATCCCTGCGCCTACTCCATGACCTTTAACGTCACCAAAGAAAAAGGCAAAGACAAGCTGACCTTAAACGCTATCCTGAACCAGCGCAGCAATGACATTCTCACAGCCAACAACTGGAACGTAGCCCAGTATGCCCTGCTTCTGATGATGTTTGCCCAAGTATGCGATATGGAAGCCGGAGAACTCGTCCACGTGATCGCCGATGCACATATTTACGACCGCCATATCCCACTGATCGAAGAACTGATCACCCGGGAAGAGCATCCGGCACCGAAGGTATGGCTGAATCCGGAAATCAAAGACTTTTATAAATTTACCGTAGACGATCTGCACGTAGAAGACTACGTCACAGGTCCGCAGATCAAAAATATCCCTGTAGCTGTTTAAAACGAAAGCCATGTATGTACAGCTCGTGTAAACAGCAGATACATCGGCGCAGCTGGAAAACAGCAGATATAAGGAGATTTTTTATGAGAGCAATCGTAGCAGCAGACCAGCACTGGGGCATCGGCAAGGACAATAAGCTTCTTGTCAGCATTCCCCAGGATATGAAATTTTTCCGCAACGAGACCACCGGCAAAGTCATCATCATGGGCCGCAAGACCCTGGAGAGCTTTCCAAACGCCCGTCCGTTGCCAAACCGCAAGAATATCGTACTCACCAGAGACATGTCCTACACCGTAAAGGATGCCACTGTCGTACACAGCATCGAAGAAGCCCTCGAAGCTGTAAAGGAATATCCGTCCGACATGGTATACTGCATCGGTGGAGACAGTATTTATAATCAGTTCCTGGAATACTGCGATACCGTATTTGTCACAAGGATCGATTTCACCTACGAGGCCGACGCCTTTTTCACGGATCTGGACAGCCATCCCGACTGGAAGAAAGCCGGAAGTAGCGAGGAACAGACCTACTTTGATCTGGAATATCAGTTTGACAGATACGAAAAGGTAAAATAGACACCATATATCTTCTGCAAAAGCAGGAAGATGTGATACAAAAAACGGGACATACCGTTACAGACAGGAGACAGCAAGACAGACACATGGATGTTTTTAATATAGGAGATCAGATTTTAACCAGCGTACAGGATGCCGTAGCAAGCGGAGATTTTTCCGGCTTAAACCGTACGATCCGCAATGTGCTCAACAGCAGCGGTGACGCGAATTACTGGTCCGTAGACACAAATCCGGGCGGCAGCGGACAGACCCGACAGAAAACATACAGCCAGACAAAAAACGGAAACACCACAAAGCAGACCTGGCAGTCCACATCCACCAGCTGGCAGCGCCAGACCTCGAATACAGGCAGTGGGAGTTTTCAGGCTCCATCTGCCTATGTGACAAAGGTGCCAGGCAGCATATCCGGTGTTGTTCTGCAGGCCGTCGGCTATCCACTGACCGCGTTTAATGCCCTGATGATGCTTGGCGGCGCAGCCTTTGGTCTGGCGGGGATGTTTGGTGCAGCCGTTGCGATGACCAGTGTATTTGGCATACTGACGATTGGCAGCTTCTGTATGGGACTGGCCGGATATTCCCTCAGAAATCGTGCCAGACGTTTCAAACAGTATATGGCCCGGCTGTCAGGCAAGGATTACTCCACAGTAGAGGAGTTGGCGTTAAGCGTAGGCCGCAAAAAGGACTTTGTCCTGAAGGATCTGGAAAAGATGATCCAGAAGAATTTCTTCCGTCAGGGTCATTTTGATGAGAAAAAGACTACCTTTATGGCAACGGACGCCGTGTATCGGCAGTATCTGCAGGCCACAGAGTCCATGAAAGAGCGCGAAGCGCGCGAGGCCAGCCAGAAAGCCGAAGAGGAAAAGATCTACAACAATCCGAAAATGACCGAGGAAAGCCGCAGGCTGTTAAAGGAAGGTCAGGCATATATCGAGCATATCCGTGCCTGCAACGATGCAATCCCGGGCGAGGAGATTTCGGCCAAGCTGTATCGGCTGGAGCAGATCATGATCCGGATCTTCAAACAGGTGGAAAAGCAGCCGGAGCTGGCTTCCGATCTGCGCAAATTTATAAATTATTACCTGCCCACAACAGCCAAGCTGGTGGAGGCCTATAAGGAGCTGGATGCCGAGGCTGTGGAGGGCGAAAATATCAGCCGCACGAAACAGGAGATCGAGGATACGATCGACACGATCAACGAAGCCTTTGAAAAGCTTCTCGACAGCTTTTTTGAGGAAAAGGCATGGGATATTTCTTCCGATATCAATGTGATGAAGACCATGTTAAAGCAGGACGGTATGACCGGCAGCGACTTTAAGTAACTGTAAAGCTATGGAACAGATACAAGTATTTTAAATAAAACGACAAAGGGAGACAGGATATGCAGGACAAATTTAATACACTCTTAAAGACAGAGACACCTACACTTAGCTTTGGAGCCGCACCGGAGCCGGAGCTTCCTGTGGAAGCAAAGCCGGAGGAGATCGTGGCAGAGCCGATGGACGACAGCATCCTTTCGGATGAAGAAAAAAAGCAGGTGGAAGAATTTTCCAAAAAGATCGATCTGGCTAATTCCGCCGGTATCTTACAGTATGGCGCAGGCACGCAGCAGAAGATGGCGGATTTCTCCGAGAAAGCCCTGGAAAAGGTAAAAACCAAAGATCTCGGCGAGGTCGGCGGCCTGATCAGCGGTCTGGTCGGCGAATTAAAGAGCTTTGATGCTGACGAGGAAGAAAAGGGCCTTTTTGGCTTCTTTAAGAAACAAGGCAATAAGCTGAATCATTTAAAAGCCAGCTACGATAAGGCTGAGGTCAATGTCAATAAGATCGTGGACGCACTGGAATCGCATCAGGTTACGTTGATGAAGGATATTGATATGCTCGACAAGATGTACGAGGTGAATCTGGCATACTATAAAGAGCTGACCATGTATATCCTTGCCGGACGCATGAAGCTTGATGAGGTCAGAAACGGCGAGCTGCAGGAACTTCTGGAAAAGGCAAAGACCAGCCAGCTGCCGGAGGATGCCCAGGCCGCCAAAGATCTCGAGAATCAGTGCGATCGCTTCGAGAAAAAGCTGCATGATCTGGATCTGACCCGTATGATCTCGATCCAGACAGCGCCGCAGATCCGTATGGTACAGAGCTCCGATACCATGATGGCAGAAAAGATCCAGTCTACGATCGTTAATACGATTCCGCTCTGGAAGAGCCAGATGGTCATTGCCCTTGGCGTACAGCATTCCACAGAGGCTGCCAAAGCCCAGCGCGCCGTCAGCGATATGACCAACGAGCTGTTAAAGAAGAATGCAGAAAAATTAAAATCCGCCACGATCGAGACGGCCAAAGAGTCCGAGCGCGGCATCGTGGATATCGAAACACTTAAGGCAACCAACGAAAGTCTGATCTCCACATTGGATGAAGTGATGCAGATTCAGAACGAGGGCCGTGCCAAACGTGCTGCAGCCGAAAATGAGCTGCGCGCAATGGAAAACCAGCTGAAGGACAAGCTGCTGGAGATCCGCAAATAAGAGACAGAAAAGAGGCAATGTGCATGTACCGAGAGCACACAAAGGTTATTCAAATCGGCAATGTAAAGATCGGCGGGGGCAATCCTGTCCGTATCCAGTCGATGACCAATACAAAGACAGAAGACGTAGAGGCAACCGTAGCCCAGATTTTAGCGCTTGAAAAGGCCGGATGTGAGATCATCCGCTGTGCCGTTCCGACGATGGAGGCCGCACAGGCGATCCGGGAGATCAAAAAGCAGATCCATATTCCGCTGGTTGCCGATATCCATTTTGATTACAAGTTGGCGATCGCCGTCATGGAAAACGGTGCGGACAAGATCCGTATCAATCCGGGCAATATCGGCAGTATCGAGCGCATCCGCGCCGTCGTAGATTGTGCCAAGGAGCGCCATATCCCGATCCGTGTGGGCGTCAACAGCGGTTCTCTTGAAAAGGAACTGGTGGAGAAGTACCACGGTGTTACTGCCGAAGGACTGGTGGAGAGCGCGCTGGACAAGGTAAAGATCATCGAGGATATGGGCTATGACAATCTGGTCATCAGTATCAAATCCTCCGACGTCATGATGTGTGCAAAGGCACATGAGCTGATCGCCGAAAAGACGCCGTATCCGCTGCATGTCGGCATCACTGAGGCCGGTACGCTCTATTCCGGCAATATCAAATCGGCGGTGGGACTTGGTATTATCCTGTATCAGGGTATCGGCGATACGATCCGCGTATCCCTGACCGGTGATCCGCTGGAAGAAATCAAGTCAGCCAAACGTATTTTAAAAACACTGAATCTGCGCACCTCCGGTATCGAGGTTGTATCCTGCCCGACCTGTGGCCGTACCCAGATCGATCTGATCGGACTGGCCAACAAGGTGGAGACGATGGTGCAGGAATTTGACTTAAATATCAAGGTGGCTGTTATGGGCTGCGTTGTCAACGGCCCGGGCGAAGCCAAGGAAGCAGATATCGGTATTGCCGGCGGCAAGGGCGTCGGTCTTCTGATCAAGCATGGAGAGATTATCCGCAAGATGCCGGAGGGAGAACTCCTTGACTGCCTGTATCAGGAGTTAAAGCATTGGAATGAGTAGGTAATATGGAAAAAAAGGTAGCGGATGTCTTCCCGAATCTGAAGCTTCCGGCCGGTTTGTCGGATCTGATGGCGATTTCCACGGTGAGAAAGGTATCGATCAATCCGGATAACACACTGCTGTGTGTCTATCTGGACTGTCCCCAGTGGATCGCCAAGGCCGACATTTATCAGCTGGAGGGTCTGATCGAGAGACAGTTATTTCAGAAAATCAAGCTGCGTGTGCATATCATAGAGCATTTCCGTCTGTCGAGTCAGTACACCGTGCAGAATTTTTATGAGCTGTACCGTCCCAGTATTCTGCTGGAACTGGAAAAGTACAATAAAGTGCTCTACAGCATGTTTAAAAATGCAGACATTTCCTTTGAGGATGAAAAGACCATGTGCATGGTGCTGCCGGATGCGGTGATCTCCCATGAGCGCTACGAGCATCTGGAGGATATTCTGGAAAAGATTTTTGCCCAGCGCTGCGGACTTGATTTTACATTGAAAAGCTCATTTAAAGAAGTGTCCGGCGAAGAGCGGGAAAAGGAAAAAGAAGAGCAGATCCACGACTATGTGGGACGGCTTCTCGAACATGTTCGGGCGGCAAAGGCAAACAGTCCGGAGGCAGCAGAGCCCGCTGCGGAGAAAAAAGAGGTCAAAGCCGGTGCAAAAGCACCTGCAAAGCCGGAGAAAAAGGATGGCGCAAAGCCTGCCTTTGGCAAGGGGCGCCGAGTGCCGGGACCGGGTGGCGAGAGACGTTCGTTTCGTGCCATCAGAAAGTCGGATAATCCGGACGTTATCTACGGACGCGATCCGGAGGAACAGACCATCGACATCGAGACGATCTCCGGTGAGATGGGTGAGGTTACGATCCGGGGACAGGTATTGACGCTGGAATCCCGCGAGATCCGCAATGAAAAGACGATCCTGATGTTTAATATTACGGATTTTACCGATACGATCACGGTCAAGATGTTTCTTGAAAATGATCAGGTGCCAGAGATCACAGAGCGCCTGAAAAAGGGTGTATTTTTAAAGGTCAAGGGTCGTACGACCATCGATAAATTTGATCATGAGCTGAGTATCGCCAGCGTGCAGGGCATCAAGACGATCGCTTCCTTTGTGGAGGGGCGTGAGGACCATGCGGCAAAGAAGCGTGTCGAGCTGCACTGCCATACCAAGATGAGCGATATGGACGGTGTATCTGATGCTTCGGCGATCATCAAGAGAGCCAAGAGCTGGGGCCATCCGGCGTTGGCCGTGACGGATCACGGCGTTGTCCAGGCGTTTCCGGAGGCCAGCCATACTTACGATGCGATCGCAGACGACAGCTTCAAGGTTATCTACGGTGTGGAGGCCTATCTGGTGGACGATTTAAAGGATATCGTATACCAGTCTAGGGGTCAGTCCATGGACAGTGATTTTGTTGTATTTGATATAGAGACGACCGGATTTTCACCGGTCAAGGATAAGATCATTGAGATCGGTGCTGTGCGAGTGGAAAAGGGCGAGATCAAAGCCCGTTTTTCCGAATTTGTCAATCCGAAGATCCCGATTCCCTTCCGGATCGAGAATCTGACCGGCATCAACGACGGCATGGTGGCGGATGCACCGCCGATCGAAGAGATCCTGCCAAAATTCCTCGCATTCAGCGAGGGTGCGGTCATGGTGGCGCACAATGCGGACTTTGATATGAGCTTCATTATGCGAAACTGTGAGGCAATGGGTATTGAAAGAGACTTTACCTTTGCGGATACCGTAGGCATCGCCCGTTTCCTCCTGCCGGGACTGAACCGCTTCAAGCTGGATACGGTGGCCAAGGCGGTCGGTGTGCGGCTCGACAACCATCACCGTGCGGTGGACGACGCCAACTGTACGGCAGAGATCTTTGTGAAATTTGTCAAAATGCTCAAGGAGCGTGAGATATTTACGCTGGATGAGCTGAACGAAAAGGGAAAGATATCCCCGGATACGGTCAAGAAGCTGCCGACCTATCATGCGATCATTCTGGCCAAGAATGACGCCGGTCGTGTCAATCTGTACCGTCTGATATCGAAGTCCCATCTGGAATATTATGCGAGACGGCCCCGTATCCCGAAGAGTCTGTTTATGGAATACCGGGAAGGACTGTTTCTCGGCTCTGCCTGCGAGGCGGGTGAGCTGTTCCGGGCACTGGTCAGAGGGGCGTCGGAGCAGGAGATTGCAAGGATTGTAGAGTTTTACGATTATCTGGAGATCCAGCCGATCGGCAATAACGCCTTCATGCTCCGGGATGAGGACAGCCCGGCCAATACCGAGGAGGATCTGCAGGAGTATAACCGTAAGATCGTCCAGCTCGGCGAGCAGTTCCACAAGCCGGTCGTGGCGACCTGTGACGTCCATTTCCTGGATCCGCAGGACGAGATCTACCGCCGGATCATCATGAAGGGCAAGGGCTTTGGTGACGCCGACGACCAGGCACCGCTGTATCTGCGCACCACGGAGGAAATGTTGAAAGAATTTGCCTACCTTGGTTCTGACAAGGCGGAGGAGGTCGTTGTGACCAATACGAACCGTATTGCCAACATGATCGACAACCTGTGTCCGCTGCGTTCCGGTAAATTCCCGCCGATCATCGAAAACTCCGATGGTATGCTGCGTGACATCTGCTACAATAGGGCCCACGAGATCTACGGCGAAGAGCTGCCGCAGATCGTGGAAGAGCGACTGGAAAGGGAGCTGAACTCGATCATTTCCAACGGCTACTCCGTTATGTATATCATTGCGCAGAAACTGGTGTGGAAGTCGAACGAGGACGGTTATCTGGTAGGATCCCGAGGCAGTGTAGGTTCGTCGCTGGCGGCTACGATGTCCGGTATTACCGAGGTAAATCCGCTGCATGCCCACTATTACTGTGAGTCCTGCCATTATTACGATTTTGATTCCGAACTGGTCAAGAGCTTTTCCGGCCGCTCGGGCTGCGATATGCCGGACAAGGACTGTCCGGTCTGCGGTAAGCCGCTGAAAAAGGAGGGCTTTGATATCCCGTTCGAGACGTTCCTTGGTTTCAAGGGAGACAAGGAGCCGGATATCGACCTGAACTTCTCCGGTGAGTACCAGAGTAAGGCCCATAAATATACCGAGGTTATCTTCGGTGCGGGCCAGACCTTCCGTGCCGGAACGATCGGTACGCTGGCGGAGAAAACCGCTTTTGGTTACGTCAAAAACTATTACGAAGAAAAGGGAATACACAAAAGAAATTGCGAGATCGACCGTATCGTCGCCGGGTGTACGGGAATACATCGGACGACAGGCCAGCACCCCGGAGGTATCATCGTACTGCCCTACGGCGAGGACATTAACTCGTTTACGCCGGTGCAGCATCCGGCCAACGACCAGACCACAGATATTATTACCACACATTTTGATTATCACTCCATCGATTCCAACCTGTTAAAGCTGGATATCCTCGGACACGATGATCCGACAATGATCCGTATGCTGGAGGATCTGACCGGGCTTGACGCCCAGAAGATCCCGCTGGACAGTAAAGAAGTCATGTCACTGTTCCAGAACACGGATGCATTGCATATCACACCCGATGATATCGGCGGTTGTCCTCTGGGCTGCCTTGGCGTGCCGGAGTTTGGTACAGATTTCGCCATGCAGATGCTTCTGGACACACAGCCGACAGAGCTTTCGGACCTGATCCGTATCGCCGGACTGGCCCATGGTACCGATGTATGGCTGGGCAACGCCCAGACGCTGATCAAAGAGGGAAAATGTACGATTTCCACGGCGATCTGTACCCGAGACGATATCATGACCTACCTGATCAGTAAGGGCATGGACAACGCCCAGTCCTTTACGATCATGGAGAGCGTGCGAAAGGGTAAAGGCCTGAAGCCGGAATGGGAAACGGCCATGCGCGAGCATGACGTACCGGAATGGTATATCTGGTCGTGCAAAAAGATCAAGTACATGTTCCCGAAGGCCCATGCGGCAGCCTACGTTATGATGGCATGGCGCATCGCCTGGTTTAAGATTTTCCAGCCGCTTGCGTACTATGCGGCGTTCTTCAGTATCCGTGCGACGGCCTTCAACTATGAGCTGATGTGTCTGGGCCGGGACCGTCTGGAATATTATCTGGACGATTACAAAAAGAGAAAGGATACGCTGTCTAAGAAGGAGCAGGATACCCTGCGCGATATGCGTGTCGTACAGGAAATGTACGCCAGAGGTTATGAATTCGTGCCGGTCGATCTGTACAAGGCACAGGCACACCGCTTCCAGATCGTAGACGACAAGCTGATGCCGGCTCTCGATACGATCGACGGTCTGGGTGACAAGGCGGCTGACGCCGTGGTTCTGGCGGCGATGGACGGAACGTTTCTGTCCAAGGACGATTTCCAGAACCGTACCAAGGTGTCAAAGACTGTCATTTCTCTGATGGATGATCTGAATCTGTTCGGCAATCTGCCGCAGTCGAATCAGATCTCACTGTTTGATTTCACCGCGTAGAGGCGATGATATAAAGGGGGATTTTTACATGAATGCTATGGAGGTAAAGCTGCTGCAGAGACTGGCGGAGATCTATCCGACCATCGGTGCCGCTTCGACGGAGATCATCAATCTGCAGTCCATCCTGAATCTGCCGAAAGGTACGGAACATTTTATCACGGATATCCACGGCGAGTACGAGGCGTTTTCCCATGTACTCCGTAACGGCTCCGGTTCCGTAAAAAAGAAAATCAACGACGTTTTCGGCCATACGTTAAGCTATGCCGATAAGAAGTCGCTGGCGACGCTGATCTACTATCCGCGCCAGAAGATCGCACGGGTCAAGAAGGAAGAGGTACATATCCGCGACTGGTACAAGATCACGCTGTACCGGCTGATCGAGGTCTGCAAATGTGTGGCCTCCAAATATACCCGTTCCAAGGTCAGAAAGGCTCTGCCGGAGGAATTTGCCTATGTGATCGAGGAGCTGATCACAGAAAAGGCAGAGATTACGGACAAAGGGGCGTACTATGATGCCATCATCAATACGATCATCGAGATCGGCCGTGCCGAGGAGTTTATCGAGGCGCTGTGCAGCCTGATTAAGCGTCTTGTTGTGGACCGTCTGCATATTCTGGGCGATATCTACGACAGAGGCCCGGCACCGCAGAGTATCATGGACCGTCTGATGCGCTATCATTCCCTCGATATCCAGTGGGGCAACCACGATATCGTATGGATGGGCGCCGCAGCCGGTCAGCAGGCCTGCATCGCAACGGTGATCCGCAACTGTGCCCGTTACGGCAACCTTGATATTCTGGAGGACGGCTACGGCATCAATATCCTGCCGCTGGCAACGCTGGCGATCGACACCTACAAGGGCGATCCCTGCGAGAGCTTTTCCATCCACGGCAAGAAGGCCAACAGCTACAGCGAAAACCGCGTCAACGTCAAGATGCACAAGGCCATCACGATCATCCAGTTCAAGCTGGAGGGTCAGCTGATCATGAGCCGCCCGGAATTTCATATGGAAAACCGTCTGCTTCTGGACAAGGTGGACTACGAACGTGGCGTGATCACGCTGGATGGTAAGGAATACGAATTAAATGATACGAATTTCCCGACGATCGATCTGAAGGATCCGTATGCGCTGACGGAGGAAGAGACCGAAGTCATGGACCGTCTGACATCCGCCTTTATGAACTGCAACCGTCTGCAGGCCCATATGCAGTTTCTGCTCAAACAGGGCAATCTGTATAAGGTGTTCAACGGCAATCTGATGTACCACGGCTGTGTGCCGATGAATAAGGACGGCAGCTTTAAAAAGGTCAATGTCTACGGGCAGGAATACTCCGGCCGCGTGCTGTACGATGTGCTGGAATCCTATGTCCGCAAGGGCTTTTACGCCATCGACAAGGACGAGCGTAAGAAAGGCCAGGATATCATGTGGTTTATCTGGTCAAGCCCTGATTCCCCGCTGTTTGGCAAGGAAAAGATGGCGACCTATGAGCGCTATTTTATCAAGGATACCGAGACACATGTGGAGGTGAAAAATCCGTACTATCAGCTGATCAACGACGAGAAGGTGCTGGATCATATCCTGCAGGAATTCGGTCTGTACAGCGAGGGCAGCCATATCATCAACGGCCATATGCCGGTGCGTCTGGTCAAGGGAGAATCTCCGGTACGCTGCGGCGGCAAGCTGCTGATCATCGACGGCGGCTTTTGCAAGGCATACCAGAAGCAGACAGGTATCGCCGGTTACACGCTGATCTACAATTCCTACGGCATGACGTTGGTAGCCCATGAGCCGTTCTCCTCGACAGAGGAAGCCATCGAAAAGGAGCTGGATATCCATTCTGACCGGATCATGGTTAAAAAGACCGACCGGCGGCTTCTGGTGGGAGATACCGATAACGGTGTGGAGATGAAAGAAAGAATCCGTGAACTGGAAGAGCTGTTAAAGGCCTACAGAAACGGTACGATCAAAGAAAAGATCAATTAAAGAGATTTATATGGCATAAAAAGAGAGTCCATGCGCTGTACAGTCGGTAGTAAGGCTGTACAGCCCCGTGGACTCTCTTTCAGATAGCTGCTGCTTTGTAAAAATCCGGGCAGATTTTCCCTGCACAAAAGAATGTCAGTGATCTGACGGATGCATGTCCCTGTTATCCTTATCCCTGTCCTTACGCTGCTCGAGATAGCGGTAGACGAGGATATTGGCATAGATAAAGATCGGGATGACAAATGTGGAGATAAATGCTGCGCGAAACAGCATATTGGCCACCGGACTTTTGATAAAGGCAAAGACCAGAGCTAGCACATACAGGCCGACCAGCAGAACCACACCGGCAAGGGCCAGATAACGTTTGATATTTTTCATGGAAACCTCCGTAACGGGGATATTTTGGCTTTATTATACGGAAAAGAAGGGCAAAATACAAGAAAAAGGGTCGGCGTTTATGAAGTTTTTAGAAAAACTTCATGGAGGAACCATTGTTTTTTTGACATAAAACCTTTACTATATCCAGTAAACCCACCGTTGGTCTGAAAACGGTGACAGACAGGATGAGAAAATACAGACTGTACGCAGTCTTTAAGGAGGATACAGATATGAGACGATTCAGAAGCTGGTATGCCGGTTTTATGCAGGGACGCTACGGCGAGCGGGGGATAGACGAATATGGCCACTTTTTAAATATTGTGACGATCGTGTTTCTGCTGCTGTCGATGCTGTTTCGACGTGTGGGAATCTTTTACTGGATCGCGCTGGCGCTGATCATTTACGATTACTACCGGCTGTTATCCCGGGATTTTACCAGACGCCGCAGAGAAAACGACCGGTATCTCCAGATCCGCTACAACCGTGGCGCTTTCATGGACGATATGCGCAGAAAAAGAGAGGACGCGAAGGTGCATAAGATCTTCAAATGCCCCCGCTGCCACCAGAAGGTGCGCGTGCCCAGAGGAAAGGGCCGTATCTCGATCCGTTGCCCGAAATGCGGCGAAGAATTTGTAAAGAAGAGTTAAACGCCTATGTTTGGATATCTGACGATGTGTCGGGACGAATTAAAGATCAAGGATGAGCGGACATATAAAGCCTATTACTGTGGTATCTGCGAACAGCTGAAAAAACGCCATGGCCAGATTTCCCGCTTTGCCTTAAACTACGATATGACCTTTCTGGCCCTTCTGTACCAAGGGGTCTATGAGGAGCATACGACGCTTGAACAGAAGCGCTGTCTGCCGCATCCGGTGAAAAGTCATCCGGTGATCCTCGGAGAGGCTACAGCCTATGCGGCGGATATGAATGTACTGCTGGGCTACTACGATGCCCTGGACGACTGGCAGGATGAGAAAAAGCCGGGAGGTTTACTCCTTTCCGGCGGCATGAAGCGTACCTTTACAGAAACCGCGGCCCGGTATCCGCGCCAGATGGCGGCGATACAGACGTATCTGCAAAGGCTCAGGGCATGTGAGATGGAAGACAGCCGCAATGTTGATCTGGCCGCCGGGCTGACCGGTGATCTGATGGCCGAGATCTTTACACCGAAGGAGGACGCTTTCCAGCCAACGCTGAAACGGCTGGGCTTCCAGCTGGGTAAGTTTATCTATCTTATGGATGCCTGGGAGGATGTGGAAGGTGACCGGGAAAAAGGCAGCTACAATCCTTTCACAGACTGGGTAAAAGAGGAAAATTTTGACGAAAGAGTGCACCAGCTGCTTCTGCTGATCGTATCGGACGCAGCCCGGGCCTTTGAAGCTCTTCCCATTGAGGAAAATCTGGACATTTTGCGAAATATCCTGTATTGTGGTATATGGTCAAAATATCAGATGGCAAGTAAACGAAAAAAGGACAAGAAAAGTGACAGATCCCTATAGAGTGCTCGGTGTTTCACCAAATGCCGACATGGAAGAAATAAAAAAAGCATACAGAAAGCTGAGCCGTACCTATCATCCGGATGCCAATATCAACAATCCGAACAAGGAACAGGCCGAAGAAAAGTTCAAGGAGATCCAGGAGGCCTACAACCAGATTGTCAAGGAACGAGAACGCGGTACATCCGGTGGTTATGGACAGAGTGCCTATGGGCAGAACGGTTACGGCGGCCAGTCGGCGCAGGATCCGTTCGGTTACGGCGGCTTTGGCGGTTACCGCCAGCAGAGCCAGTCTGCGGACTATGACAACGGCCCGATCGAGCTTCGCGCAGCGGCCAATTATATCCATAACGGTATGTATCAGGAGGCGATGAACGTCCTGCAGAATATCAGCGAACGTCCGGCCCGGTGGTATTTCCTGCGTGCGCAGGCCAATTATGGCATCGGCAATCAGGTCAACGCCATGGAGGATGCCCAGCGTGCCGTTCAGATGGAGCCGGGAAATCTGCAGTACCAGCAGTTTTTATCCCAGCTGCAGAACGGCGGTGCCCAGTGGTATCAGGATATGGGCGAGGGCTTCGGTTACCAGACGACCAATATCAATCTGGGCAGCTGCTGTATGGAGTGCCTGATGCTGAATTTGTGCTGCAACTGCTGTTGTGGCTTCGGCCGGTGCTGATACAGGGGCGGAGCGGACACCGGGACGGTGTGGAAAGGAAGGCTGTGCAATGGCGATCAAGAGAGAAAAGATGGATGAGATCGTGCCGAAGATCCAGTTCGGGATCATGACCGGCTATGTGGTGGTATATCTGCTCGGCAGTATCCACCAGCTTCGAAAGACCGTGCAAAAGTTTGGCGGCAAAAAGAAAAAATCTGCTTAAACAAAGAAAGCAGCGTATAAAACCGGAGGATACGGACAGACTGTTACTGTACAAAAGAAACAGTACTTATCCTCCCCTTTGACCCCTGTAAATGTGCAATAAACCGCATGTTTACAGGGGTTTTCTTGTGTTAAAAGTGCCAAATCGGGTGTTGCCAGCTGTTGCCACTTTGCACAAACAGAAAAGTTCAATGGACTTTTTCTGTTTAAATATAAACAAAGTTAAACGTTTAAATTTAATTTCAATTTAAAATAGACTTTAAAGTCGAATATGGTATTATGTATATAAGCATTGCAGGGCGGTCCGGCGTGTCGGCCCTGATTCGCGAAAACTTTACTACAAATGTTAGGGAGGAAAAAACATGAAAAAGAAAGTTTTAGCAACAGTCTTAAGTGCAGCTATGGTAGCTACCATGATGGCTGGATGCGGCAGCAGCAGTTCTTCTGCAGCTGAGGCTCCGGCTTCCAGCACACCGAGTGCAACAGAAGAGAGCACAGCTCCGGCTTCCAGCGCAACAGAAGAGAGCGCAACAAGCGAAGTTGGTTCCGCAACAGGCGAAACAGCAGCTACAACAGGTGAGATGCCGCGTATCGCTTTCGTTGGTAAAGTAGAAGGCCAGCCGTGGTGGGACAACGTTAAGAAAAACGTACTTGAGTGGAACGCTGATGTAAACTATCAGGCACCGGCAGAGGTTGACGCCGCAGCTCAGGTTCAGATCATGACAGACCTTGTTAACCAGGGACAGATCGACGCACTGCTCTTCAGTCCGAACGATCCGGATGCCTGCGAAGCTATCTGTAAAGAGGCTATGGACAAAGGTATCATCGTAATCGCTACAGAGGCTTCCGGTATGCAGAACGTTAACTACGATATCGAAGCATTCGATGAGACAGGTCTTGGCGCATTCCTGATGGATCAGCTGGCTGAGCAGATGGGTGAGGAAGGCGAGTATGTAACAATGGTTGGTTCTCTGACCATGGAGTCCCAGAACAACTGGGCTGACGCCGCTATCGCACAGGCTGAGAAAGCTTACCCGAACATGACATATCTGGATGAGAGAATCGTAGATGATTCCGATGCTGATATCGCTTACAACAAGACAAAAGAGGCTATTGAGAAATATCCGAACCTGAAAGGTATCCTTGGTACAGGTTCCTTCGATGCTCCTGGTGCAGCACGTGCTATCAAAGAGATGGGTCTGACAGGTCAGGTATTCGCTATCTCTGTAGCAATGCCGTCTGAGGTTGCTGACTACATCGCTGACGGAACACTTGGTTCTGTAGCTCTGTGGGATGCTGGTGTTACAGCAAAAGCTATGTGCGAACTGGCTGTACAGCTGTTCAACGGTCAGGAGATCGGTTCTACTGCAAACCTGAATGTTGAAGGTTACACAGACTGCGCAGTTAACGACAAAGTTATCGTTGGTGACGGACAGATCGCCATCACAAAAGACAACATCGATCAGTGGATCGAGATCGGACTCTAATTCATACATCTGATCTGAACTACGAATGATGAAATGAAACTGAGGCAGAGGAGCTTGCTTCTCTGCCTCATGTATCTTAAATACTGCAGATACTCTGCGGGTGAAGAGGGGATCTGCAGTGGTTAGGATAACTTCGCTGGCCTGTAGGGGTTAAATGATATCCGCGGAAGCTGCCGGAGGCAGGCGTTGCGGAAAACTAGAGAGAAGGAGTTTGCGTGTCTATGTCAGAATATTTACTTGAAATGTCTGGGATTTGCAAGTCTTTTGCGGGTGTTCACGCATTGGACCATGTAGATTTTAAAGTTAGACCGGGTAAGGTTATGTGTCTGGCCGGTGAAAATGGCTGTGGTAAATCTACATTAGTAAAGATCATTTCCGGTGTATACACCAGAGATGAGGGTACTGTTACATTCGAAGGAAAAGAAATTCCGAAGATCACTCCGGCTGAAGCTACTCAGCTGGGTATCCAGGTTATCTACCAGGATCTTTCCATTTTCCCGAACCTGACGGTTATGGAGAATCTGGCTATCAACTCGGAGATCACCTCCGGTAAAAAACTGGTAAACAAAAAACGCTGGGAGGCTACTGCCAAAGAAGCGTTATCTAAAATTGGCTACAATATTGATCTGAACGCCAGAATGGGTGAGCTGAGTGTCGCTGACAAACAGCTGGTTGCCATCTGCCGTGCACTTCTTTTTAATGCAAAGCTGATCATCATGGACGAGCCGACAACGGCCCTGACCAAGAAAGAGGTTGACGCTCTGTTCAAGACAGTTCGTCAGCTGCGTGACAGCGGTATCGCTATCATGTTCATCAGCCATAAAACAGAAGAGATCTTCGAGATCTCCGATGATGTCTGCATCATGCGAAACGGTCAGAATGTATATTCCGGACCAACTGCAGAGCTGAATCGTGACGATTATACATATTACCTGACAGGCCGCCGTCTGCAGCCGGATTACTTCGTACCGAAGAACATCAGTAAGGAGCCGGTTCTGGAGGTTGAGCATCTGACACTGAAGGATCAGAAATGTCAGGATGTTACTTTCAATCTGAAAAAAGGTGAGATCCTTGGTATCACCGGTCTTCTGGGATCCGGACGTACTGAGCTGGCTTTAGCACTCTTTGGTCTGGAAAAGGTGGCCAGCGGTACAGTTAAACTGAACGGCAAGGAAGTTAAGATTTCCAGCCCGATCGCTGCACAGAAATTAAAGATCGGCTATGTGCCGGAGGATCGTCTGACAGAGGGCTTATGTCTGCAGCAGCCGATCGCAGATAATATCACCCTGTCATCCCTGAAACGTCTTTCCAACAAGTTCGGTATCATCAAGAAACAGGATATCATTAATGATGCCAATATCTGGAAAGAGAAATTTGCCATCAAGACAGATGATGTACGGAAGTTCGCTTCTACACTGTCCGGTGGTAACCAGCAGAAGATCGTTCTGTCCAAATGGCTGAGCAACGATCTGGATGTACTGATCTTAAACGGACCTACCGTTGGTGTCGATGTCGGTGCCAAGCAGGATATTCACCATCTGGTACACGAACTGGCCAATGAAGGTCTGGCCGTTATCATTATCTCCGATGACCTCTCCGAGGTAGTAGTCAACTGTAACCGCGTTATCGTCATGAAGGATGGTAAGATCGTCGGTGAGATGGACCACTCGGATATTACCGAAGAAAACATTCTTGAGATTATTCGCTAAGGAGGAATGCGTAATGGATAAAGCTGCTTTAAAACGTTTGACAAAGCGTACAGAGTTTTATATCTTTATCGTTCTGATCGCTTTGAGTATTGTAATTCATATCGTATCCGGTGGACAGCTCTTAGTACCGGGTAAGATTTTTACCATTTTACGAGCTATGGTTACTGATGGTATCTTCGCCCTTTGCTGTCTGGTCGTTATGATATCCGGAGGTTTTGATCTTTCCTTTCCGGCGATCGCTGCACTGTCCTATTCCCTGGCAACGACACTCTGCCTGAATAACGGATGGTGCACGACAAATCCGGTAGCCGGTTTCATTCTGGCTATGCTGATTGGTCTTGTGCTGGGTATGTTCAACGGTCTGATCATCGCAAACTTCAAGCTGGATACCATGCTGGTAACTCTGGGTACACAGACACTGTTTACCGGTATTTCCATGGGTCTTCTGCAGTTAAAAGAGATCACTTCCAAGCTGCCGGTTGGTTTCAAAGGCCTTGGTACTGCAAAGCTGATGACCTATACCACAACCGTTGGTGAGCGTCAGGTCAGCTACGATTTGTCCGTAACGATCATTTTCCTGATTGTTTTCTGTATCGTGACATCCTTCGTTCTGAACAAGACGATGTTCGGTCGTGCCCTGTATGCAATCGGTGGTAACGAAGTTTCCGCAGAGCGTGCAGGTTACAATGTAAAGAGAACCAAATTCATCCTCTACTCCGTAGTAGGTATGGTAGCCGGTTTTGCCGGTATGCTTCGTGTCTGCCTGACAAGCCAGGCTATTCCGAAAGCTCTGGTAGGCAAAGAGATGACCATCATCCCGGCCGTTATCCTTGGTGGTGCCAGCATCTTCGGTGGTGAAGGTACAGTATTCGGTACCATGTGTGCTATGGGTCTGATCACCGTAGTATCCAACAGTATGCTGCTGATCGGTATCGATACAGCTTGGCAGGATCTGTTCAACGGTATCATCATTCTCGTAGGTATTACGATTTCTGCTATCCAGGCAAAACGTCGTAACGGTTAAGGAGGGCTGAAAAGTGAAAGTTAAAGAGTTTTTTAAGAAAAATCCATATACAGCCATACTGCTTGCCTTTATGGCCGTTGTACTGCTGATCTTCACAGTAACTAAGGGCGGTGTATTCTGGCAGCTGGGTACTTGGAAAGGTATCGTAATGCAGTTCCCGGAATTCGGTGTTATGGCCTTTGGTGTTATGTTCTGTCTGTTAATCGGCTGTATCGATATGTCCTTCGTTATGCTGGGCAACTTCGCTACGATCGTTGGTGTTTCCTTTATGGGAAGCGCTGTAAAGGACGGTATGAGCAATGCTCAGATCGGTCTGGTAATTTTTGAAGCATTTATCATTGTTTCCATTATCTGTGCTATCGGTGGTGTGATCAACGGTCTGCTGATCTCCAAGCTGGGTATCCCGCCTGTTATCGCCACGATTGCCATGCAGATGGTATGGCTGGGTGTTTCCACAGGTATCACCGGTGGTAAGACTGTATCCTCCGTACCGGCTCTGTACATCGAAGTTGGTCATTCCAATGTGTTCGGCTTCCTGCCGTTCCCGCTGCTGATCTTCATCATCGTATTCATCATCAGTGCTCTGATCCTGAAATACACAACCTACGGTGAGAAGGTTTACATGTGCGGTACAAACATGAAAGCTGCCAAATTCTCCGCAATCAATACAGACGGTATGGTTATCGGTACTTTCGTACTGGGCGACATCCTCTGCGGTATCGGTAGTATGCTGATGGTTTCCACACTGAACTGTGCGAAAGCCGACAACGGTGAATCCTACGTTATGAAGATCATCCTTCTGCTCGTTCTGGCAGGTATCTCCCCGAACGGCGGTGTTGGTAAGATCGGTAACATCATCTTCTCCGTACTGATCATCCAGGTCATTACATCCGGTGTTAACATGTTTGGTAACCTGAATACATATCATGCAAGCATGATCTACGGTGGCCTGCTGGTTATCGTCCTGATCATCAGTACTTTCATGGATGGTACAAGTACACTGAAACTTCCGAAGAAAAAGAAAGCTGCATAAGTGAAAACCAAAAGCCACTGGCCGTCCGGTCAGTGGCTTTTTACGGCAAAAAACAGACCGCACACTGTCGAAAGAACAGCTGTGCGGTCTGTTTTGATATGAAAGATGAAGAATCAGCGGATCATCATGCGTAGCGTATTCTGCTGGATGTCGTCCAGACAGCGGGAAACCTCCGCTGGGGTCTGGGGGCGCTTTCTGAGCTCGTCACACATGGCGGCTTCGAACTGGTTTGGCTGCAGATAGCCATTCTGGGTTTTCTGCGGATAGATACGGGAGCGGCAGACCTCCATGGCGTCGGCGGTCAGATCGATCCACGGGTAGAGCTTTTTCAGCTCGTGATTCTTATACGGATATTCCAGTGCCGATGCACCACTTAAGATCGACATATAGTAGGAATTATGCCGACCGTGCAGCCAGTGGAAAAAGCGGGTCACATAGGGCATCTTCTGACAGTTCGGTGATACACCGAAATGCCAGCCGACATTGACCGGCGTACGGCCGGGGATCATGGCGTAGCCGCATTTGTACAGGTACTCCGAATGGGACTGGCTCTGGATACGGGCGGCATACTCTGTAAAGGATACAATCATAGCCACATTGCCCTTGGAAAATTCGGCAAAGACATCCTGATTGGAGTACAGATCCGGCTGGGAATACTGCAAAGCTTCCACAAGATTTGTGACAGCACGGGCATTGGCCGGTGTATTCATACAGAAATGTCCGTGGTTATCGAAAAAGCTGCCGCCATGGCTCCAGAGGCGCGGCTCAAATTCCAGCGCCAGCTCCTCGTTTAAGCCCGTGGCGATCGCCGTACCGTAGGCGGTCGGGGAATCGGGGTTATATTCTTTGGTAAAGAAACGGGCGATCGCGTTAAACTCCTTCCAAGTGACCGGTGGCCGCAGGGAAATATGGTGATCCCGCTTGTAGGCCTGGCACAGATCCGGATCATTGAACAGATCGCGGCGGTACAGAAGAAACTGGGTGCCGCCGACCACAGGAAAACCGTAGATTTTCTGTCCGTCGGAGCAGTTTTCCAGATTCCGTTCGACAAAGTACCGGCGCATTTCCGGCAGGGTATAGACTTCCTCTGTCAGATCCTTCAGACAGCCGGTGTGCAAAAGGTACTGGAACCAGGAGCTGTCGTAGAGGTAGATATCGTAGATTGGCGAATTTCGGTGAGAATCCTCCTGGATCACTGTGAACAGGTCATGGAATTTCATGACATTAAAATGCAGCCGCAGATGGTATTTGCGGTAAAAATCAAGACTCACAGCCTCGATGGCCTGCATGGTCGGAAGCTCGGTGCAGGCGATATTTAAGGTACCGATCGACAGATCGGCCTTTTCAAGATTCAGGTTGCGGGGCATCGGCAGACGCAGCGGATAATCCAGAATACTGTCACGGAACAGATGAAAACGGTTTTCCGGTTCCTCGGAGCCTTCAATCAGATTGATCAGCGCCTGACAGCCCTGCATGGCCAGCATGTATGCCGGGCGGGAGGTACGGATGATATCCGGGTAAAAAGAAGAAGTATTCCAGTTGTCCACGCCCAGAGATAAGAGACAGATATCCTCCGGGATCCGGAGTCCCGAGATCTTGCAGGCCTCGATCACGCCCTGACAGATCGCCTGGGAAGTGGAGATGATCGCCTGCGGCGGATTGTTGATCCAGGACTGCAGCGAAACCTTGAAAGCCCCCTCCTTGGTAGCATCACTGGTCAGCACGCGGTCAGAAACATCGATTCCGTTTTCTTCCAGCACTTCCTGAAAAGCCGTAGCGGATTCGGTATCCGTAAATACCTTGCCGGGGCCGCAGACCAGAAGAATATCCCGGAAATTGCTGTTGACAAGGCGCTGTGTCAGGTAATGTACGGAACTGTAGTTGTCAAAACCAAAGTAGATTGCATCAATGCGGCTTGGCAGTCTGTCCAGAAAGACCGTGGGAATATCGTGTTTGATGATCGTATCCTGAAAGAACTTTGTGTTTTCCGGCTGACAGGTAACAAGGATGATGCCGGCCACACCTTTGCTGATCGCATTTTTGATCAGCTGCTGCTCCGTAGCCACATCGTTGTACGAGCAGGAAATATTCAGGGAATAGTTAGAGGTCTCGCACTGGATGATGATGCCTTTTAAGAATTCGCTGAAACAGCGGTCCTCCATATTGGAGAAGATCGCACAGATATCCCGGGACGCCTTGCGCTTCAGGTTGCGCGCCTGGGAGTTGGGAATATAGTTTAAATCAGCGATCGCTTTATTGATCCTGGCCCGGGTTTCGGGACTTAAATTATGGGAATTATTGATGCAGTAGGAGACAGTGGCGATGGATACGCCCGCTCTCTTTGCAACGTCTTTTAATGTAGCCATAGAAACTCCTTTAAATAGTGTGCAGGTAACTGCCGGATGAAAAAACTCCGGAATTTCAAGTAAAAAAAGGATGTCAGCATTTCGCTTCTGCCTATAGTTTGCCACGGAAGACGGGAAAAGTCAATGTTTTGGTTAAACGTTTAAATAAAGAAAAAAAACAAGCTGTCATTTTGGAATACCTTTGCTTATAATGGACTCATAAGGAAGCAAGACATCGACCGGTGAGGTCGTTTATGAAAGGAGATTACATTATGAATAGTATTGAACGTTTTTATGCTACTGTAGAAAGAAAACCGGTAGACAGACCGGCATGCTGGATGGGTGATCCGACTCCGGAGGCTGTTCCGGGACTGTGTAAAGAGTTTGGTGTAGACAACATCAAGGATCTGAAAAGAGTCTGTGGTGATGACTTCTACGCTGTAGAGATTCCGTATCATTCAGAGCACTGCAACGCTATCTTCGCTGCATTTGACTGGTATATGAACGGTTCCAACGTAGATACAGAGCATCGTACACTGACAGCTGACGGATGCTTCGCACAGTGCGAGGATCTGGAGGATGTTGAGGCTGTTAACTATCCGTGGCCGGATCCGGAAAAATACATCGATCCGGAACTGTGCAGACAGCTGGTTGACGAAGCTCCGAAGGATAAAGTCGTTATGGGTATGCTCTGGGCCTGCCATTTCCAGGATTTCTGTGCTGCATTCGGTATGCAGACCTGCCTGATGAACATGGTTGCTGAGCCGGAGATGGTTCATTATGTAGATGATCATATCGTAGCTTTCTATGAGAAAGCCCTGAAGATCTTCTTGGAGGCTACAAAGGGCAAAGTACACGCTGTCCTGATCGGTGATGATATGGGTAGCCAGAGAGGTCTGATGATCAGCCCGGCTCTGATCAAAGAGTTCGTTATCCCGGGTGCCAAGAGACTGATCGACATCTGCCACAGCTATGGTGTTAAGGTTATGTACCATTCCTGCGGTTCTATCGTAGACGCTATCCCGCTTCTGATCGAGGCTGGTGTAGATATTATCCATCCGATCCAGGCACTGGCTGTTGGTATGGATCCGGCTAACCTGAAAGCTAAATTCGAAGGCCAGGTTTGCTTCTGTGGTGGTGTTGATACACAGGATCTGCTGCCGAATGGTACACCGGAGCAGGTAGCAGCTAAGGTTAAAGAGCTGAGAGGATACTTCCCGACAGGACTGATCCTTTCCCCAAGCCACGAGGCTCTGCAGCCGGATGTTCCGCCGGCAAACGTAAGAGCTCTCTTCGAGGAAGCTGACAAAATTTACGAATAATCCGGGGTAAAGTCAATGGGTGAAGTAAGAAGATTTGGACAGATGATCAAAGTAAAACCGGAAGGAAAGGCATCCTACATTGCGCATCATGCTGATCCGTTACCGGGCGTTAATGAGATGATCAAAGAGTGTCATCTGAAAAATTATTCGATCTACTCTCTGGGTGATTATTTATTCACCTACATGGAGTATGACGGTGATGATTATGATGCCGATATGGCCAAGATGGCTGCTGATCCGACCACACAGAAGTGGTGGGATATCGTAAAACCGCTGATGCAACCGCTCGAAGACCGCAAGGAAGGCGAGTTCTGGTCAGACATGACAGAGGTTTATCATCTGGACTAAACAGATATTTGGGGGGAAAGGCTGCCGCTTTTATGCGGCAGCCTTTTTTGCCTGCGCAAAAAAGGCTTGCCAAATCCAGGGGAAATCCTTACAATAAAGAAGGAAAACTGTAGGCTTGTTTGACTTGTAAACCAGGGAGGTAACACCATGGAAGCAAAGAAGGAAGCAGCAGAAGATACCAGAAAAAAGAAAATGCCGGAAAAATGGCATTGTGATACCTACTGCCGGAAAGTACGTCATATCAGCTGTGAGGGTGCAAAGGGGATCGATCCCGAGGCGCCGGATCTGTGTCCGTATTACGATGAGATGCTGTACTGACGTCTGATACGGCTGCAGGTGGAAAGAGGAAGTTTACATGGAAAGAAAAGCCGTATTTTTTGATGCGGATGGTACGGTCAGTCACCTGATCAAGGGCGTGCCGGCCAGTGCTGAGGCGGCGATCCATGCCCTGCAGGATAAGGGGCATCTGGCGTTTTTATGTACCGGAAGAAGCCGTGCACTGGTGGATGAACCGCTGGAAAAAATCGGATTTGACGGTATTATTGCGTCTGCAGGCGCATATCTGGAAAAGGACGGCATTGTTTTATACAATCAGGAGCTATCCTGCGAGGATGCGAGGACAGTACTGTATATTCTGAGAGACTGCGGTCTTGTTCCTGTTATGGAAGGCCGGGAGTATATGTACTATGATCCGGAGGAGTATACTAATGAGGTAGACTGGTATGCAGAGGATATTACACGGATCCTTGGACGGAAATTCCGCATGATCCGGGGGAATGAAGACCGGCTGTTTATCAACAAGATCAGTGCCAAGGCGGTTCTAGGCTGTGATGCAAAAAGGGCTGTCGAAGAGTTAAAGCCATGGTTTCATGCTGTTGTGCATGAGTCGGATGGTTTTGCAGGCGGTACGATCGAGTTTGTTCCCCAAGGATATTCCAAGGCGGTCGGCATGGCTGTAGCATGCAGACTGTGGGATGTGGCCAGGGAAGATACGATCTGTTTTGGCGACAGCAACAACGATCTGGAGATGTTTCAATACGCTCACACAAAGGTGGCCATGGGTAACGCTTCACCGAAGCTGATCGAAATGGCGGATTATGTGACAAATGATATGTTTCATTTTGGCATTCGCAACGGTCTGCGCCATCTGGGACTGATTGACTGAAAGGAGATTTTATATAATGAAGAAAATCGCAAGCTTTACGATAGACCATATCAAGCTGCAACCGGGCATCTATGTATCCCGCAAGGATTATATCGGCAGCGAATGTATCACGACCTTTGATCTGCGCATGACTTCCCCGAATGAGGAGACGGTCATGAATACCGCGGAGGTACATACGATCGAGCATCTGGGTGCGACCTTTTTAAGAAACGACCCGGAGGTAGCAGACAAGATCATTTATTTTGGTCCGATGGGCTGCCGTACCGGTTTTTATCTGCTGATGGCAGGAGACCTGTCCTCAAAGGATATCGTGGATCTGGTACAGCGGATGTATATATTTATCCGTGACTTTGAAGGTGAAGTGCCGGGCGCTTCTCCGAAGGACTGCGGTAACTATCTGGATATGAATCTGAATATGGCGAAATACCTCGCCGGAAAGTACTATGCGGAGGTGCTCGACGGCATTGGAGAGGATCGCCTGGTCTATCCGGAATAAAAGAATACAGCGTAGAGGGAGCTTGGATGAAGCTCCCTTTTTTTGAAAGGAGATACGAAAATGAACAGAACAGAATTTCAGAAACTGACAAAAGACAGGGTACTTTTATTAGATGGTGCTGCGGGCAGCAATTTCCTTCTGGCAGGTATGCCGGCCGGTGTGTGCTCGGAGGTGTGGCTGATCGAGCATCCGCAGGCACTGCTTGATCTGCAGAAAGCGTATGTGGAGGCCGGAACGCAGATTCTGTATGCGCCGACCTTTGGCGGAAACCGTTTTATGCTGGAGGAAAAGCATGTGGATATGCCGGTGGAGGAGGTCAACCGCCGTATCGTAGCCCTGAGTAAGGAGGCTGCAAACGGTAAAGCCCTGATCGCCGGAGATATGACGATGACCGGTAAACAGCTGATGCCAAACGGTACGATGTCGATCCATGAAGCTATCGAGGGCTATAAGGAGCAGGCAAAAGCCCTGTACGAGGCCGGTGCGGATCTCTTTGTTGTGGAAACGATGGTCAGTCTGCAGGAGATGCGGGCGGCTGTGCTGGCAATCCGTGAGATCTGTGATTTGCCGATCCTGGCAACCTTTACGGTGGATGCCAATGGTTTTACCTTCCTCGGTACGGAAATCACGGCGGCAGCTGTGACGCTGGAGCGCATGGGTGTGGATGCTGTGGGACTGAATTGCTCCATGGGGCCGGATCAGATGGGGCTGGCTGTGAAAAAGGTGAAGAATGCCGTGCAGATCCCGGTGATCGCCAAAGCCAATGCCGGACATCCGGAGCAGGAGGATGGACGCACGGTATATCGTATGGAGCCGGAAGCCTATGCAAAATATGCGAATGCGCTGCTTGATGAGGGTGTTGATCTGATCGGCGGCTGCTGTGGTACTACACCGGCTACGATCCGGGCGGTGTGCGAGGTGCTTAAAAAACGGGGACAGTATATACCGCTGGATGCAAAGGCAGAGAAATCTGCAGAAAAGAGCGAAACAGAGCATCTGTATGACGGTGCGCTGACGAGTGCCAGACGTATTTTCGATGTGGAAGAAGCAGAAGAGATTTCCAGTGCGGGCTGTACCGATGAAAATGAGGAGCTGGCAGAGTGTCTTGAAGAGCAGGCATATGAGGATGTGATCGATGAGCTGGAGGATGCGGAGGACTGCGATCTGCTGATCGTTGATGTGGACAGCCTTGGCGAGAAGAGTGTACCGGCCATAGAGCCGCTGTTTGGTACGATTGCCGGTATGAATCTGCCGGTATGCCTGCGGACAGAGCGGATGGATGTTCTGAAGGAAGCCCTGATCTGCTACTGCGGCAGTCTGGCTGTGAAAAAGAATGCGCTGACAGAGACAGAGGAAGCAAAAGCATGGCTGACCGCCTGTGGCGCAGTGGTTATGGAGTAGTACAGAATATATGGAGAAAAATAACCTGCCGGTGGGCATCACCGGCTGTGCGGACTATGAAGAAAGCCATGTCCGGGAGGCGATGGAGGCTCTGCTGGAACAGATCGGCGGGCTTGACTGGCTGGAGCCGGGCATGACGGTGGCGATCAAGACAAATCTGGTATCAGCCGCAGCTCCGGAGAAGGCTGTCGTTACGCATCCGGTGGTACTTACGGTGCTGACTGAGCTGTTAAAGAAACGGGGAGCCAGGGTGATCATCGGCGATTCGCCGGGCGGACTTTTTACAGAAAGTGCCCTGACCCACAATTACCGGCTGTCCGGGCTTCATATGGCCCGGGAGGCCGGTGCTGAACTGAATCTGGATACTTCATCACAGGAGGTGGAGCATCCCGGGGGAAAGGTACTGCACAGCTTTACCTGTACGTCATGGCTTTTGCAGGCGGACGCGATCATCGATTGCTGTAAGCTGAAGACCCATGGAATGATGGCGATGTCTGCCAATGTCAAAAATATGTTCGGTGTGATCCCCGGCACGATGAAGCCGGAGTATCATTTCCGTTTTCCGAAGCATGCCGATTTTGCCGATATGCTGATCGATCTGAATACCTGCTTAAAGCCGCG
This sequence comes from Ruminococcus bromii, assembly GCA_963603285.1. Lineage (GTDB taxonomy): Bacteria > Bacillota > Clostridia > Lachnospirales > Lachnospiraceae > UBA11957. Next base: position 63,896 of record CAVCMG010000006.1, on the reverse strand, counting down.
GCTGTATCTGACCGATGCCGTCGTGGGTATGGAGGGTAACGGGCCGACCAGCGGTACGCCGCGCCATATCGGTGCGCTTCTGGCATCGGAGGATCCGTACGGACTGGATCTTTTATGTGCGCATCTGATCAGCCTTTCGCCGGAGCAGGTGCCTACGATCGTTGCGGCAGCACAAAGAGGGCTTGGCAGTATGAGTCTTTCTGACCTGCGGATCGTCGGGGATCCTGCGTCATACGTTGTGGAGGATTATCAGAATATCACAAAGCTGGACAGTATCGAATTTTCGTCGATCGTGCCACAGTTTGCCCTGCCGCTGGTGCGCCGGATTCTGAAGGCGCGGCCGGTGCCGGAGAAGGAGCAGTGTATCGGCTGTGAAAAGTGCCGCCAGATCTGTCCGGCAAAGGCGATCCATATGCAGGAGAAAAAGCCGGTGATCGATACCGGAAAATGTATCCGCTGCTTCTGTTGTCAGGAATTCTGTCCGGTGGGGGCGATGAAGGTGCATCGTTCGTGGCTGGCCAGACGGCTGAGTTGATGAAAAATTTCAGAGTGCATACATTGTGATTTGCCGGGGGGTATGGTAAAATGACAATAAGCTATGTTTTGCATCAAGGAGGGCTTTTAGAATGAGCGAAAGATATGTAGCGTATGTGGGGACATACACGCATGGCAGCAGTATCGGTATTCATATCTGTGATGTGAATGTGGAGGAAGGTACGCTGACAGAGCGCAAGGTCGTGCCGATCAATAATTCATCCTATGTTGTGCAGTCCAGGAATAAAAAGTATCTGTATTCGATCGCAGATGAGGGTGTAGCGGTATTCCGGATTCTCAGGGATGGTGATCTTGAGCTGATCAATAAGGTTGATATAGATGGTATGAGAGGCTGTTACCTGTCGGTGGATGCCAAGGGGCAGTATCTGAATGTGGCCGGTTACCATGACGGTAAGGTGACGGTGGTACATACCCATAAGGACGGACGTCTGGGCAGTGTTGTGGCCGGTGTGTTCCATAAGGGGCTGGGCTCTGTGGCAGAGCGTAATTTCCGGCCGCGTGTCAGCTGCGTGGTATCGACGCCGGATAACCGCTTTTTATGTGCGGTGGATAACGGTATCGATCAGGTTAAGGTATATAAGTTTAACAAGGCAAAGGACAAGCTTTTGCTGGTAGATATCCTGCGCTGTGATCTGGAATCGGGACCGCGGGAGCTGGTATTTGACAAGACGGGCAAGTTTGCGTATGTGATCTGTGAGCTGGCGAGAAAGATTGATGTGTACCGTTACAGCAGTGATGACAAGAATGTATTTTTTGAGCGCATCCAGAGTGTGAGTACGATCCTCGGTGAAGTGGATCCGCGGCATGATGCGGCGGAGGCGATCACGCTGGCACCGGACGGAAAGCATCTGTTCTGTACGACGGCGGGTATTAATTCGACGACGATGTTTGAGATTGATGAAGAGACGGGTATGCTGACACCGGAGTTCTGTCTGCCGACGAGCGGGGCGTATCCGAAGGATATTATGGTGTTCCCGGATGGAAAGCATATGGCGGTGGTGAATCATGAGTCGAACAGTATTACGACGTTTGTGATTGATTATGAGAATAATGTGATCATGATGAAGGGGAAACCGTTGGAGATTGAGACGCCGAACTGTATTCTGATTACTAAGCTGGAAGAAGAGTAGAATAAGACGGACGGATAAAAACGGCAGTGGCCGCTCGTCCGCAGGAAAGGGGTATATATCCTCTGCAAAACAAGTGCAACGCAAAAATGAGCTACATGCTAACTTCGACATAATCGCGCTCGCTAAAGCGGGCTCGCGCGAAGTCTACGTAAGCATGGGATCTCATTTCTTGCTAAAAGCGCACTTTGATCGTTTGGCAGAGGATATATACCCCTTTCCTGCGGACGAGCGGCCACTGCCGTTTTTATCCTGTTTATTTGCCCCAGACTTTTTTCACGTTGTCCAGTTTGGCGCTCATGCCCATGAGGAGGGCGTCGGCGAGGACTAGGGCGGTCATGGACTCTACGACTACGACGGCGCGGGGGACGATGATGGGGTCGTGGCGGCCTTTGATTTCGCAGGTGATGTCTTCGCCCGAGCGGTTGACGGTCTGCTGGGGGGAGGCGATGGACGGGGTGGGTTTGATGGCGACGCGTAAGGTGAGGCGGCTGCCATCGGAGATTCCGCCGAGGATGCCTCCGGCGTGGTTGGTGAGCTTTTCTACATGGCCGTCGGAGGTCATGTGGAAGGCGTCGTTGTTAGTGGATCCTTTGGCTGTGGCAGCGGCAAAGCCGTCGCCGATTTCGAAGCCTTTGACAGCGCCGATGGAGCAGATGGCTCTGGCGAGGCTGGCACTTAGCTTTTCAAAGACGGGATCGCCAAGACCGGCGGGGAGGCCGTCGACGATGCATTCGATGATGCCACCGGCGGAGTCTTTCTGTTCCATGCAGGTATTTAAGTAGTCCCGGGCTCTGGCGGCTGCGCCTGCATCGGGCATGTAGAGGCTGTTGTTCCAGATTTCTTCGGCGTCAAAGGTTTTGCAGGTGACGGGGCCGATGGCTTTAGCGTATGCCTGCAGCCGGATACCGAGCTCGCCGAGAAGCTTTGCGGCTACAGCGCCGCCTGCCACACGGCCGATGGTTTCTCTGCCGGAGGAGCGTCCGCCGCCGCGGTAGTCGCGGAAACCGTATTTTTCATCGAAGGTATAGTCGGCATGGCCGGGGCGGTAATAGGATGCAATCTCGGAGTAATCCTGGGAACGCTGGGTTTTATTGTAGACGGCCATGGAGATCGGGGTGCCGGTGGTGCGACCCTCGAAAATGCCGGAGAGGATTTCTACGGCATCGTCCTCCTTGCGCGGGGTGGAAAAGCGGCTCTGTCCCGGTTTGCGGCGGTTCAGATACTGCTGGATATCGGCTTCGGTCAGGGGAAGTCCTGCCGGACAGCCGTCGACGACAACGCCGACGCCTTTGCCGTGGGATTCGCCCCAGGTTGTGATACGGAAAAGGTTGCCAAATGATGAGCCAGCCATAGTGGTATAGTCCTTTTATAAATATCCGTGTACCGCTGTGCTGTAAAAGTAGAGGTGCACAGCTTTATATATGGCGGATAGATATATCCTTTCTTTCATAAAATGCATATATAGTCTGGTAAAAAGTATACTGAAAACCGTACAAAATGTAAAGCATGCGCAAAAAAATTGACAAAGACAGGGGGCAATCGTATAATATTTCTATTGTGAAGAAAATGCCGCGACAGTGTATAAAAGTTCGAAAATCTGTGAAAAGCTGCATATATATGCAAAACTGCGGATCGCAGAGCGGATACTTTACACAACGATCTTGTGATATGACTGAAAAAGTAAAACGGGAGGCTGTATGAAGCTGTTAAATCGAATGGAACGAAAGTTCGGACATCTGGCGATCCGGAATCTGACGTTATATATTATAGCAACCTATATTCTTGGCTATGTGCTGGAATTTGCCGGAGGCAATCTGACCAGTTATCTTTTTCTGGATCCCTATTATATCCTGCATGGCCAGATCTGGCGTCTGGTGAGCTGGCTTTTGGTGCCGCCGTCCAGTCTGAATATTTTTACGGTGATCATGCTGTTTTTCTATTATTCCATCGGTACATCCCTGGAAAATACATGGGGAACCTTCCGCTATAATGTATATATTTTTGGCGGCATCTTCTGGACGATCATCGGCGCTTTTATTCTGTACGGTGTACTGTGGATCATGTATGGCGGGCCGGTAGCCCTGGGTGCTTTCGGCTCTGCTTTTTCTACGTATTATATCAGTCTGTCGATCTTCCTCGGATTTGCGATGACCTATCCGGATATGCAGGTCATGCTGTATTTTATTATTCCGCTGAAGATCAAATATCTGGCATGGCTGGATATTGCGTATCTTCTGTACGATATGGTCCGGGGCAATTTTGCCACCCGTATCGTGATCGTATGCTCGCTGATGAATGTGCTGATCTATTTCCTGATGACGAGAAATTACCGCCGGATCGATCCGCGGGAGATCCACAGAAAGCAGCAGTTTAAGAAAGCGGTCAATATGGGAAATGCCGGCCGCGGTGCGCAGGGCAATGGCCCGATCCACAGATGTGCGGTGTGCGGACGGACAGAGCTTGACGATCCGAATCTGGAATTCCGCTACTGTTCCCGTTGTAAGGGTAACTATGAATACTGTCAGGATCATCTGTTTACCCATAAGCATGTAGAATAGAGAAAGTATTTTCCAGATGAAAATGCGATCTGTTATCCGGAGGTATTGTCTGTCCGGGAAGAATAAAGTATGAATTTTCATTTGCGGCGCAAGCTGTAAATGTTGATAAAGGCAACCAGGTAACCAGCAAAAGAGGAGAAAATTATGAAAAAAGTACCATTTGTCACCAAGGAAAAACTGGAAGAAATCATCCGGGAAGTACCGACGCCGTTCCATATTTACGATGAGGCCGGTATCCGTAAGAACTGTGAAGCCATCAAAAAGGCTTTTGCATGGAATCCGGGATACAAGGAGTATTATGCGGTAAAGGCATGCCCGAATCCGTTTCTGATCGATATCATGCGTGAGTACGGCTGCGGCTGTGACTGCTCTTCCCTGACAGAGCTGATGCTGTCCCAGGCTATGGGCGCTGTAGGCGATGATATTATGTTTTCCTCCAACGATACACCGGCAGAGGAATTCCAGTATGCAAGAAAGGTCAATGCGATCATCAATCTGGACGATATTACCCACATCGATTTCCTTGAGAAAGTGACCGGCGATCTGCCGAAAAAGATCAGCTGCCGTTACAATCCGGGCGGTGTGTTCAAGATGAGCAACGGTATCATGGATAACCCGGGCGATGCAAAGTACGGTATGACAACGGAGCAGATCTTTGAGGCTTATCGTATCCTGAAAGAAAAGGGCTGCGAGGAGTTTGGTATGCATGCGTTCCTGGCAAGCAATACGGTAACGAACGAGTACTATCCGCAGCTGGCAAAGCAGCTGTTTGAGACAGCCGTTGAGATTAAGGAAAAGACGGGTGTTAAGCTTTCCTTTATCAATCTGTCCGGTGGCGTTGGTATTCCGTACAAGCCGGATCAGGAGCCGAACGATATTATTGCGATCGGTGAAGGTGTCCGCAAGGTATATGAGGAGATTCTTGTACCGGCAGGTATGGGCGATGTCGCTATTTATACAGAGATGGGACGTTTCATGACAGGCCCTTACGGTGGTCTGGTAACGACAGCGATCCATGCAAAACATACACATAAGGAGTATATCGGTGTGGATGCGTGTGCAGCCAATCTGATGCGTCCGGCGATGTATGGCGCTTATCATCATATCACAGTTATGGGTAAGGAGGATGCGCCGTGTGACCATAAGTATGATGTGACGGGTTCTCTGTGTGAGAATAACGATAAGTTTGCTGTAGATCGTATGCTGCCGGAGATCGAGAATGGGGATGTGCTGTTTATCCATGATACGGGTGCACATGGATTTTCGATGGGATATAATTATAACGGAAGACTGCGTTCGGCAGAGGTGCTGTTGAAGGAGGATGGCAGCTTTGAGGTGATCAGGAGAGCGGAGACGCCGAGGGATTACTTTGCTACACTTGACCAGTTTCCGATTTTTGAGAAGATTTTCAGAGAAGTTTAAAAGATAAGTTGTGAGCGGGGCTGCTGCAATCGTCCGGCTTCCCGTATATATGTATGTTTCTGCGCTCCGCCTGCGCCGGTCCGAGCCTGAGGTCTCGGACTCTTGCTCGGGAAAGTCGCTTGAAACATATATATATGCGGAAATCCGAACGATCGCAGCAGCCCCTTTTGTAGGTTGTGGTGGTATGGTGGATGGGACGGGATGTTATGGTATTTAACAGAGGAAATGTATTCGAGTAAGTGACTGGTATGAGGGGATTGTATGACGGAGAATGTGGATAAGTTGGAAAATATGATGCGTTCCTGTGTATTGTGTCCGAGACGGTGCGGTGTGGACCGGCTGGCGGGGCAGGTTGGCTTTTGTGGGGCTGCGGGACGGCTGTCGGTGGCGAGGGCGGCTTTGCATTTCTGGGAGGAGCCTTGTCTTTCGGGGACTAAAGGGGCAGGGACGGTGTTTTTTACAGGGTGTAATCTGCGATGTGTGTTCTGCCAGAATTATGAGATTGCGGGGGGCGCGCATGGGGCGGATGTTTCGGTGGAGCGGCTTGCGGAGATTTTTCTGGAATTGCAGGAGAAGGGGGCCAACAATATTGATCTGGTGACGCCGACGCATGAGGTGGCGGCGATTGCGCGGGCTCTGGTGATGGCAAAGGAGAGGGGGCTTTCGATTCCGGTGGTGTATAACTGCGGGGGATATGAGGCGGTGGAGACGCTGAAGCTTCTCGAGGGGCTTGTGGATATCTGGATGCCGGATATGAAGTATGCGGATCCGAAGCTGGCGGCAGAGCTTTCCAGGGCGGGGGATTATTTCCCGGTGGCCTATGAGGCGCTTTCTGAGATGGTGCGGCAGCAGCCGGAGGCTGTGTTTGATGAGCGGGGGATCATGAAAAAGGGTGTGCTGGTGCGTCATCTGGTACTGCCTAGGCATGTGAAGAACAGTAAGGCCGTGCTGTCCTATCTGTGGGAAACCTATGGCGACCAGATATGGCTCAGTCTGATGAGCCAGTATACGCCACTGCGCAAATTCCCGTACCATCCGGAGCTGGAGCGCAGTGTGACGAAGCGGGAATATGAAAAGGTTGTCGATTATGCGTTGGAGCTTGGCTTTACAAAGGTGTATATCCAGGAAGGCGGCGTGGACAAGGAGAGCTTTATCCCGGCGTTTGATCTGGAAGGGGTGCTGAAGCAGGATTCTGTGCAGGTGAAACTATAAGAAACCCGCTTCGGAGATTTCACATGGTTATTGCGGCAGTTGATAAGGTTATGTGTAAGCATGGACTCTGGTTCGTTGCCTGCGTAAACGGAAAACAGGAGAATGGATAATTCCTTTCTCCTGTTTATATTAGCAAACTTTGAGCTGCATGGGGTTATTTATCATGTACTGTGACGGTAATATTTTTATAAATGGTCCGGGAAACACCGAAATTCGAGAGAACAATGACATAATTTCCGGATGAGGGGGCGGTAAAACTACAGCTGATTTCCGGATCGCGGCTGACAAGGAGACCTGTATACTGGCCGTTTAAGGTATAGCCAATATCTGCGCTGGAATCTTCTGTATCCGGATATGCAGCATCCTCCTGTGAAAACTGCAGGGTTACCGTCTGCCCTTTCTGGAGATAAAGGCCGGTCTGGCCGTCGGTATGAAATTCAGCGAAAGCACCATTGCCAAGATATAAGTCGGGAATGGAGTAGGTGCCGTTGGCAGAAGTATAGGTGAAGCAGACTCTGTCTCGTTCGAGATCTTTTTCAGATTCATTTTCGTAAGGGTTTCCAACCACCTGCCGTGTTTGAGGAATATCATCGCCAGAATCGACAGTCTCTGAAAAGGCAGCTAATTCGGACGCCGTTGTCATTTCCGCATAGGAGGCGGCAACCTCCGGTTCGGTAATTTCATCTATCGTATCTTTCGGCACTAATCCGCCAAGTGGCAGCAGACCTTTGGCAATAACCGTTGTACCTGTTACGACCAGCACAACAGCAAAGACAGCAGCTACTGTGCGGGCATAAAAGAAAATACTCTTTTTATGTACAGGTTTTGCCTGTGCTTTTTTCATGACCGATTCTTTTACTTTGTCAAAGTCAATGTCCGGGCCGGCAGATGTCAGATCTTCGCTGCATTCCGTAGCCTGATCCATCATGTCACTGATTTTTATTTTCATAAGCAACCTCCTTCATTCACTCATTTAATCCATAGTCATCCATAAGAACCTGTTTCAGAAATTTACGTCCCCTGGCCAGACGGCTTTTGACCGTCTGCTCATTCATAACCATCTGTCGAGCAATATCAGAAACTTTTTCATAGCGATAGTAGTAGCGGATAAATATATCCCTGTCCTCCACGGAAAGCCGGTCAAGAGCCTTTTGGATAATAGCCTGCTGTTCCTTTTGCAGAAACTCCTTTTCCACACTATCTGAAAAAACAAGAATATCATCATCCAGTGCCAGCGTTGCAAGCTTTTTCTTACGCAGAAAATCCTTGGCCTTATTTCTGGCTACAGCTCCCAGATACCCCTTCAGACTGGAATACATCGTAAGATCCAGCCTGTCTGAAGCATTCCACACCGCCAGAAAAACATCCGCCATCAGTTCCTCCACATCCTGCACCGTGCCATATCCCTTTAACAGCTGGCTGATAATGCCTGCGACATACCTGCCATACCGTTCCATCAACTCCGCCAGAGCATCTGTATTTTTCCTCTTCAATCCACGGACGATCTTTTCCTCTGTCAACGGCTCACCTCCTTTGTATAAGAACATGTTCTTATCTATCTATACGAGGGATCTTGTCTTTTGGTTGCATAGTTGGTAAAAACAGCAAAAAATCCCCTGCTTCCAAAAGAAGCAGAGGATTTACATTTCGGTAGTTTAGAACATCTGTACCGTTCTCTTAATAATATCATCCTGCAGCGACTTGCTCAGTGTAGTGAACAGAGCACTGTAACCTGCAACACGGACAACCAGACTTCTGTATTTCTCCGGATGTGCCTGTGCATCCAGCAGAGTCTCACGGCTGACAACATTGAACTGCATATGCATACCCTTATTCTCAAAGAATGTACGAACCAGCTCAACAAACTTCTCCAGACCCTCCTGGCCGGCCAGAGCCGACGGATGGAACTTCTGATTGAACAGCGTACCGTTGGATGCAATCATATGATCCAGACGGGATACGGAGTTGGCAGTCGCTGTCGGTCCCTGATTGTCGCGGCCCTGCATCGGTCCGACACCATCGGCTACCGGTGTATTGGCCAGACGGCCATCCGGTGTAGCTCCGGTCTGGGCACCCAGCGGAACGTTGGCAGATACCGGATACAGACCTGCCTGATACTGACCGCCACGCGGGTTTTTGTACTGCTCCAGCGGCTTGGTGTAGGTATAGGCTACATCGCGGGCAAACAGATCGACATCCTCCAGATCGTTACCGTACTTCGGTACTTCCTTAATCATTTCAAGGATCTTGTCGTAATGTGCTTTGTCAGCATTTTCGATGCTGGACTGATATACTGCCTGACAGATGCGGGAAGCATCGGTAACATCCACCGGATGACCGCTTTCCATCATCTCTTTCATGATATTTTCTGTAACCTCTGTGCATTTCTGGACAGAGAGACCATGACCGAAGTTGTTGTCGATGGCATCCTTGTACTCGGCCAGTGTCAGCTTGTGCTGATCGTAAACCAGAGTCTTGATTGCCATCAGGGAATCGGCTACGTTGGCGATACCAAAGCCCTGCGGACCGGTGAAATTGTAGATCGCACCGCCCTCCTGCAGAGATTTGCCTTTGCCGATACAGTCATCGATCATACAGGACTGGAACGGCAGCGGACAACGCTCGGCATGCGCTACGTCGATACTGTTATCTGCATTGACAAGCAGCTTGATGAAGTAGTTCATCTGCTCCTTGTATGCGTTGTAGAAATCATCAAACGTACGGAAATCGGAAATCTCACCTGTACGCGGGCCTACCTGCTCGCCACCCTCCATACCGTTGGAAAATACGAGCTCGAGCGGACGGCACATATTAAAGAATGCGGCGTCATGCCAGCCATCAGTCTTGCCGTGGGCCTGCGGCTCTACACAGCCGATGATATTGTAGGTACGGGCATCAGCAAGGGAAACACCACGGCTCATCATGGCCGGGATGATCACTTCGTCGTTGTAGTATGCCGGAAGTCCGGATCCGATACGGGTCAGCTTGGCAGCCTTGATCAGGAAGGCATGCGGGCTCTTGTTCCATACACGGACGGAGAAGGACGGCTGCGGCAGACGTACATGCATAGCGGCCTCGATACACATGAAGGAGAGGTCGTTGGTAGCGTCCATACCATCGGCATCCTGTCCGCCTGCGATCAGGTTCTGGAACAGGGAGTAGCCAGCGAAGCCTTCTGCAGAAGCAGCGTCACGGCATTTGTTCAGATCATTTAATTTAACCCAGATACAGTCCATATATTCCTGAGCCTGCTCACGGGTAACCTTACCGGCCTCGAAATCGGCTTTGAAATACGGATACATATACTGGTCGAAACGTCCCGGGGAGATCGAATGTCCGCTGGACTCGGTCTGCAGAAGCTCCTGTACGAACCAGAAGGACTGGCAGGCTTGATAGAAGCTCTGGGCCGGTTTGGCCGGAACCTGTGCACAGTTCTCAGCGATCTGTAACAGCTCACGCTGTCTGACCGGATCGGAGCACTCTTTGGCTTCTTTGAGGGCCAGCAGTGCGTAACGCTTTGCATACAGCATGGCAGCATCACAGCTGATCTTGACAGCCTCAAGGAAGGTTGCACGCTTCTGGTAATCCGGATCGGTGCAGTCAATCGCATCGAGAGCGGCCTGCGCCTTAGCCTTGATACCTTCAAAACCGATGGCCAGTACTTCTTCATATTTAACGGTGAAATGACCGATACCGTTGTAGAAGTAGTTGCCCGGGGTGAAGATATTGTGCTTCATGGCCAGCAGGGTCTCGTCTGTCATGTAAGAGGTAGCCAGATCACTGGTGGTCTTACCTTTCCAGTATTTGTATACCTCATGTAAGGTCTTTTTGGTCTCTTCGGAGATATAGAAGGGATCGGCTGTACGGGTAGCTACCGTATCAAACTCGTCCTCCAGCCATTCGAAGGAATACTCCGGGAATACCTGACATCCGCGGGGAGCGATGGTATTGCTGCCGACGATCAGCTCGTCCGGACGGATAACCATCGGAAGCTTTTCGCAGATCGCATAGAACGCTTTGGCGCGGCGGAGAATGATCGGCTCGTCCTCTGTGGCCTTGTAGCTTTCTGTCAGGATCACAGCACGGTCAGCCTCGATCACCGGCATATTTTCGTACAGGTGGTCGATCAGACGCTGGATACGTGGACTTTTGGCGATTTCGCCATCATAAAAGGTCTTCATATGTACCTCCATCTGTGTAGTTTATTTTTGAAAAGCAGGGCACAGTACACCCTGAAAAACACTCTGACAGTATTATAGTATAAATACGGGCAAATAGCAATTCGATATTTAAGAATTTGGTAAAGAAAATGTTAAAAATGAGACATGAATCCACGGAGAAACCACACAAAACCACATGAAATAAAAAGCATAAACAGAGAAATGAAGAAAAATAAAAGAAAAATAAAAGAAAAGCGACAAAAACCGCTGTATCTGTCCAGACAGAAATACAGCGGCATCCATATGCGGATATAAAGAAATCACGGACGGTTTGTCAGCAGTGCATACAGCGTATCCACCGCACTGGAATCCTTACTGCAGGCATAAGCATACACCGGCACCTGGTCACAGAAGCTTTTCAGCTGCCCACAGGCATGTGCAATGTCCGCCTGATGCCACGGACGCAGTACAATTTCATGCTTCAGCTGGGAAAAACCATCCGGCGCAGCAAGGCGATGGCCATGGTTATGTACGGACTGTGAAAGTAAAACGACAGCACTGATCGGAGCCTTGCAGGGCCTGCTGATCCCGGAGCTGCCGGACATGGGCCATCCGCAGGCATACCAGCGGTCATTCTCACATACCAGCAAAGCACGGTCGCCGTTGACGATACGGCTGCCACGGACGTTCTGCCACAGATGGGCCTGGGTGGATTTGCCGGTACCGGAGGGCGCGGCAAATAAAACAGCCTTTTCCTGATCCAGAATAAAGGAAGAATGCAGGATCAGATCGCCCCGGGCGATCATACGGTATTCCAGCGCCGACAGATAAAACAGTGTGGCATTGCCGGACAGATATTCCCTGAAATCCCGAAGGTACGAGATCGTAAAATGCTGGTCCGATTCCTCACGGCAGGAGGCATAGATCTGGCCATCCGGGAAGGTGTAGTACCAGATCTCCCGGCCATGGTCGGCATAAACACTGAAAAAACGTGTCCGGCGCAGCAGTGTTCCATGACAGTCTTCGATGCGATCAGCCAGTGTGATGGTATAGATAAAGTCAGAGGCCAGACCGTCGGCCGGGGCAGCAAAAACGGACAGCCGGTCATCCCACGGGATAAAGCTGTCTGCTAAGAATGTTACTGTTGTATGGCCGAGCCTGAGTCGAAGCTGCATCGTAAACCTCCGGTTAAATAATATAAGCTACTAAACAGTATAGCCTGTTTTGGAAAATTTGACAAGCTATGTATAATCCGGGACAGGCTTCATATATATTATGTACGTGAAAGGTGCGGAGGTAGAGGTGAAAGGCAAAGAGTGTGCCATGCTTGTCACGATCGGAATCCTTCTGTATGTCAATGTCTGTCTGGAAACGGAAAAACCGACCGGTTACAGTCCACTTCCGGTGATCTTAAAGGATGATACAGCATCGGAAGCAAAGGAATGGGCAGATGCGGCGGACACGACGATCACATCCCAGAAGGAAGGCAGCTGCAGGCTGCGGGTACGGGTGGAATTTGAAGGAACCAAAGCGGGGGAAGCGAAAGAGCATGCAGCTTTTATTGTAAACAGGAAAAGCTGGATTGACGGCAGGGACGGATGGTTGTATTATCGGGATATGCTTCAAAAAGATGAAACTGCAGATCCGATCTGTCTGAAAGGGTATCTGGACAGACAGGGATTGGAGGAAAATGTATATGCGACGCTTATGTGCGACTGGCAGCCCGTAGATAAAAAGGCGTAAAACACACTTCGTTCACAAATCAAACAAAACTGCATAACATTTTCTCTGTAGTATGGCAGCATAAAGAAACACAGGGAGGTACATACAAATGAGCGATACGTATTATGGCTTTTCAGAAAATACAGATCCGGTAAACAACAGCTATTCACAGGAACCACAGAACGGTTACGGTTCTTCCCCGGAGCCGGAGAAAAAACCGGAGAAGAAAAAAAACAGCGGCGGTAAAAAGGTCGCAAAGCTTATCGGCAGCGGCGCAGTATTCGGACTGACAGCCGGACTGGTATTCTGGGGCGTGTCTTCAGCAACCGTGCTGAACCGGACAAATGCATCACAGATTCCGTCCACAACACTGGAACAGCAGGATTCCTCCAGCGTTGCCTCAGAGGTTGTCGAAAGTGATACATCATCCGATACAGCATCCGGTACACAGACGACGACAACGACCACAGATACGACCGGAGCAGTTTCGCAGATCGCCAAAGAATGCAAGTCCTCTGTTGTAGCGATCACTACAACATCTGTTGAAGAGGTACAGAGCTTCTTCGGTACACAGAGCTATCAGACACAGGGTGCCGGCAGCGGTATCATCGTGGCTGAGAATGACGATGAGCTTTTAATTGCCACAAACAATCATGTCGTCAGCGGTGCACAGACGCTGTCGGTATGCTTCAACGATGATAAAGACCAGGTATATGAGGGTGCAATCAAGGGTACAGATCCGGACAATGATCTGGCTGTAGTCGCTGTCAAGCTTTCTGACCTGAGCGATACAACAAAGAGTTCCATCAAGATCGCTACGATGGGTGATTCCGATAATCTTGAGGTTGGTGAGCAGATCGTAGCCATCGGTAATGCACTGGGCTATGGCCAGTCCGTAACGACAGGTATTGTCAGTGCCCTGAATCGTGAGGTAACGATCGATAATACGACATCTTCCCTGATTCAGGTAGATGCAGCTATCAACCCGGGTAACAGTGGTGGTGCTCTGTTCAATATGAAAGGCGAGCTGGTCGGTATCAACTCTGCCAAATACGCATCCGAAGAGGTTGAGGGTATGGGCTATGCGATCCCGATCACCAAGGCAAAGGATATCCTCGATGATCTGATGACACGTCAGACCAGAACCAAGGTTGACGAGGACAAGAGAGGCTACTTAGGCATCAGCTGTCTGGATGTTTCCTCCGATGCTTCCCAGATGTATAATCTGCCGTCCGGCGTATACGTTAAGGAGGTCGGAAAGGGTGGCGCCGCAGAAGCCGCCGGTATCAAGGCTGGAGATATCATTACGAAGTTTGACGGACTTTCTGTAAGCAACAAGGAGACACTGGTAAGCACACTGGAAAATTATGCAGCCGGTGAGACTGTCGAGGTTGTTGTCGAGAGAGCCAGCGAGGATGGTTACAAGGAGATAACATTACAGGTAACACTGGCAAAACAGGTAATGTCCGATGATTCCTCTTCACAGAACAGCCAGAATGGCCAGAGCCAGCAGCCGCAGACCGGAAACGGCAGCGACGATCAGGATACACAGAGCAGCCTGGGCGATCTGTTCGGTTTCAAACGTCAGAAATAAAAGACTGGACAGCACCTGTCCGCAAAAGAGCTTTCATATACAACAGCTTTTCAGAGCCGCTGTCTGGAACCACAGCCAGACAGCGGCTTTTTCTATGGTTTCTCGTGGAAACCACGAAAAAAGTTAAGAAAAAACTAAGAAAATTAGTGCCTTTTTAGACGGGGAATCGTGTATAATAAAAAATGCTCTGCCATGCCCTGAAAAGGACAGGGCAGACCTGAAAACGTAAAAGATATTTGAGATAGACAAGCGGGTTATTACAGGGGGAAATGTAATTGAAAAAAAGAAAGAAAGACAATACCTATGGTTCCGGTCTTGAGAAAGAGCTGGATTCCATTCTGGGTACCGATGTGCGGATCGATGTGCCGGAAACGACAGGAAAAAAGAAAAAGAAGAAGTCCAAAAAGAAAAACGGACAGAAGACCGTAGCCATCGTGGCAGGTGTAACATCAGTGATCCTGGTGGTGGCTGTGGCCGGCTTTGGCGTATATCTGTACCATGCGCAGCAGTATAAGACCGAGTTCTTCCCGGGAACAACGATCAATTCCATCGACTGCAGCAACAAGACGGTTGAGGAGATCGAAAGCATTATCAAAGAAAATGTCGAGAAATACGAGCTGACGGTGAATTTCCGTGACGGTGAGGTGCTGACGATCAACGGCAGCGATATCGACTATACCTATCAGAATGGCAGTGATATCCAGGATCTTCTGGCTGCCCAGAACATCATGGACTGGTACAAGCAGTCCAAAGAAACCAGAGAATATACCGTAGACAATGCGACAACCTTTGACGAGACGAAGGTAGCGTCGATCCTGGAGGCTTCCGATGAGCTGGATCCGATCCACCAGACGGCACCGGAGGATGCATACATGGAATTTGCCGACGGCAAGTTTACGATCGTTGCTGAGAAGGAAGGCAACAAGCTGGATGCGGATATGCTGACAACGGCAGTGATCGAAGCCATCAGTAACGGTGAGACAACGCTCAATGTCGATGAGACAGAAGCCTATGTCAAACCGACAGTGACCTCTGATGACACCGAGCTGGTCAGCCAGGTGGAAAATCTGAACAAATACGTTGGCGCCAGCATTACCTATAAGCTGCCGCAGGGCGACAAGGTACTCGACGGCGAGACGATGGTTGAATGGCTGGATAAGGATGAAAACGGTAACTACACAAAGGATGACGATACCTTTGCAAAGAAGATCAAGGAATATGTAGCTGAGCTGGCAAAAGAGACCGATACCTTAGGTTCCACAGCAAGCTTCAAGAGCACCTACGGTACGGTAGTCAAGGTGAAAACTGTAGATACTGGCTGGAAGATCGACCAGGCAGCCGAGATCAAGGTACTGACAGCCAATATCGAGGCCGGTGATACCGTGGAGCGTGAGCCGGAATACAAGAGCAAGATGTCTACAACAGAAAACGGTGGTTTTGGCGATACCTATATCGAGGCCGATCTGACGTCCCAGCATGTATATTTCTACAAAGGTGGCAAGGTTGTATGGGAGAGCGACTGCGTTTCCGGTAAGATGACCAAGGACCGTTATACACCGAGCGGTGTATACCTGCTCGATTACAAGACCAAGGACAGAGACCTGAAGGGTGAGAAGCTGCCAAACGGTGAGTACTCCTACGTCTCCCATGTGAATTACTGGATGCCGTTCTATGGCGGCTATGGCTTCCATGACGCGACATGGAGAAGCAAATTCGGCGGTACGATCTACAATTATGGTGGTTCCCACGGCTGTATCAACCTGCCAAAGAGCAAGGCGGCTACGCTGTATGATCTGATCGACAAGGATGTGCCGATCGTGATCTTCTACAGAACAGAGGTAACCTTACGTCCGGCAGAGCCGAAGAAGACCTCCGATGGTGAGGGATCTTCCTCGAAGAGTGATGAATCCTCCTCAAAGAAGGATGAGTCAAGTTCTGCAACCGATGAATCCTCATCGAAGAAGGAGGAATCTTCCTCCAAGAAGGACGAATCCTCTTCCAAGAAGAATGAGTCAAGCTCTAAAAAGAATGAATCCTCTTCTAAGAAAGATGAATCTTCGTCGAAAAAGGAGGAATCTTCCTCAAAGACAGAGTCCTCATCGACAGAACCGACACCGGATGCACCGGAAGCTACAGGTGAGGCAGCAGAATAAGCCATAAAGAAGAGATACAGATGAAAAAGATATTTTTTACCGATCTGGACGGTACATTATTAAACAGTAAAAAGGAAATTACACTGGAAAACAAAGCGGCGATCGAGAAAGCCCGGGCTGCCGGACACAGCATTGTGCTGGCGACGGGCCGCTCCACCGTCAATATGCTTTTGCAGGTAAAGCGTCTAGGACTGGATACGCCCGGCTGTTATGCGATCACCTTCAACGGCAGCTGTGTGATCCGCTGCGATACCGGCGAGGTGCTGCACTGGGAGAGCCTTTCGATGGATACCGTACGGTATCTGATGGAAGAGACCAGAAAATGGCAGATCCATGCCCAGGCATATAGCCGCACCGAGACGATCGCTGAGAAGCAGACGCCGGAGCTGACCCGGTATGATAAGAACAACGGCGGCCATTCCCGGCTGGTGGCAGATATTCCTTCGGCGCTGACGGAAGAATCGCCAAAGATTCTTCTGGCGGATCTGCACGACAGAGAAAAGCTGGAGCGCTTTCAGACGGAGCATGCCGAAGCTCTTGAGGGGCAGGCGGATTCGTTCTTTTCCTGCAAAGAGTATCTGGAATATGTACCTGCCGGTGTGAGCAAGGGCTCGGCCATCCGCTGGCTGTGCCGGTATCTGGATGCGGATATTTCCCAGACCGTGGCGGCCGGTGATGCGGCCAACGATCTGAGTATGATCAAAACTGCTGCTGTGGGTGCAGCGATGTGTAATGGTGAAGACGCGGTGAAGGCCAGCGCAGACTATGTCACAGAGCGGGATAATGATCACAGTGGTGTGGCAGAGATCATAGAGAAGTTTGTTCTGAACGCATAAACAGCAGTGAGGCAATCAAAAATGATCTGAGGGATCATTTTTTCATATGTATGGCAACGAAAAGAGCAGCCGTAAAAAGCTGTTCTTTTTTCATATGTGGCATTTGAATTCCGTAAAATGCAGTCTTCATGAATCTTCATGGCAATCCGGTTGCATTTTCCGGTGAACTATGGCATGATGAGAAAGGTGAACTATGTTAGAAGAAATCGTAACGCCCCTGCTTTCCTGGTACGACAGATACCACAGGGATCTGCCATGGAGAGCACAGAAAAATCCGTACCATATCTGGATCTCGGAGATCATGCTGCAGCAGACCCGGGTGGAGGCTGTGAGGCCATATTTTGACCGCTTTATCACAGCGCTTCCGACGGTGCAGGATCTGGCGGTATGTCCGGACGATAAGCTGTTAAAGCTCTGGGAGGGACTGGGCTATTACAACCGTGCCCGTAACCTCAAAAAGGCTGCCGGACAGATCGTAGAGCAGTACGGCGGCAGTCTGCCGTCTGATTATGAAAAGCTTCTGGGTCTGGCCGGGATTGGCGCCTATACGGCGGGAGCCATAGCATCGATCGCCTGGGATATTCCGGTTCCGGCGGTAGACGGCAATGTGTTGCGCATATGGGCCAGACTTACAGCCTGTGATGCGGATATTCTGCAGGATAAGACAAAGAAAAGAGCACAGAGTGAGCTCGGCAGCGTGATGCCTGAAAAGCGGAGCGGTGATCTGAACCAGGCATTTATGGATCTGGGTTCGGCGCTTTGTCTGCCAAAGGGACAGATCGGCTGTGCGGCATGCCCGATTTCCTTTGCCTGCAAGGCCAGAAAAAGGGGACTGACAGACAGCCTGCCGGTACGGAAAAAGGCCAAAGAGCGCCGGATCGAAGAACGCACCGTGCTGATCATCCGTGACGGAGAGAAGATCGCCCTGCACAAGCGGCCCGAAAAAGGACTTCTGGCCGGGCTGTATGAGCTTCCGGGAATGGACGGTTATGCCAGTGAGGATGAGATCCTGACCTATATTCAGGAAAGACAGCTGCTTCCGCTGTATATCGAACAGCTGGAGGATGCAAAGCATGTTTTTTCCCATGTGGAATGGCGGATGAAGGGGTATCTTGTCCGTGTGGCGGCGCTGGAAGAACAAAAGGCAGGAGACTGGCTGTTTGCAGATACCGGCACGGTGGAAGACAACTACCCGCTGCCGTCGGCGTTTCGCGCTTATACGTCGTTTGTCAATATACGTCTTGGTGCTGGCCGGGAGCCAGACAGACAATAGTTCAGATTTTTGATATTTCAGATCCCCGAAAACGGGGGACAGGAGGATATGTATGAAATTACTTACTGTAGCAGTACCCTGCTATAATTCAGAAAGCTATATGGAGCATTGTGTGGAAAGCCTGCTTCCGGGAGGCGATGAGGTAGAGATCATTCTTGTGGATGATGGTTCCAAAGACAATACGGCAGTGATCGCTGACCGTCTGGCAGCGGAACATCCGGGCATTGTTAAGGTCATCCATAAGGAGAATGGTGGCCATGGTTCCGGTGTCAATGCCGGTATCGAGCATGCGACCGGTCTGTATTACAAGGTTGTGGACAGCGACGACTGGGTAGATAAGGAAGCGTATCCGAAGATTCTGGCAAAGCTCCGTGAATTTGCTGAGATGGAAGAAAAACCGGACGCCATCATCAGCAATTATATCTACGACAAAGAGGGTGCAAAGCACAAGAAAGTCATGAAATACACCGGCAGCCTGCCGCAGGATCGTGTCTTTGGCTGGGAAAATGTAAAAAATATGGGCCTTGGCCACTATATCCTGATGCATTCGCTGATGTACCGTACCCAGGTGCTGCGCGACTGTGGATTACATCTGCCGGAGCATACCTTCTATGTGGACAACCTTTTCGCTTTTGTGCCGTTCCCATACGTTAAGAAAATGTACTACATGAATGTGGATTTCTACCATTATTATATCGGCAGAAGCGATCAGTCGGTCAACGAGACCGTCATGATCTCCCGTATCGACCAGCAGATCCGTGTCAACAAGCTGATGATCGACTGTATGGCAGCCCAGAGCCACGAGCATACCAAGCTGCGCAAATATATGCTGAATTACCTGAGCATCATAACGACCGTTACCTCGATCCTTCTGATCCGTATGGACAGCAAGGAGGCCGATGCGATGAAGGATGAGCTGTGGAAATACATGAAGAAAAAGGATCCGCTGACTTACACGACCCTGCGCCGCGGACTTCTCGGCGTAGCGATGAATATGCGTTCCAAAGTGGGCCGCAAGATCGCCGTAGCCGGATACAAGATTTCCCAGAAGATTTATGGATTTAACTAGAAGATGGTAAAATGAAAAAGGCATCCGCTTCATTCCTGAGACAGATGGATTCTGTCGGAGGAGAGAAGCAGATGCCTTTTTGTCGTACATATGAAAAATGGGTTGCAGAACCATTTGTGCGTGTAAAAAATGATTTACGGCAGGAACATATCTACCGTATCCGCGGAGCTTTTCACAGTAAGTCTGTCAAAATAGCCCCAGACCTCGCCATCGGTATGGATACAGGCGGGTGCGGAGAGGGAAAGTACTGCCTTTTTCGTTTCCCACAGTGCAATATATCCGGTAAAGCCAAGATGGCGTCCGGCGTGGGCCAGAGGAAAGAGCAGGGGAATCTTGTGTAAGGGCAGGTCGTGGATACAGAACAGCTGAAGACTGCCCGCTTTCGGGTCTGCCGGTGGACAGAATTTAAAGCCGCCACCCTCATAGGCGCTGTTAAAGGCCGTGATAAACGTAATGTCCTTAAAGGACAGCTGCGTCTCGTTGCCGTCACAGGACACATCTGCCGAAAACAGGGTACGAAACAGCAGCTTTTTGACCGAGATAAAGCCATAGACGAGATTGCCCAGGGCGATGCGGTTAAAGAACTTTTTTAATTTCGAGTAGTGCACAGCACGGCAGACCTCACTGTCAAAACCGGCGCCGCAGCTGATCATAAAGCGCCGCTGATGCCGTCCTGCTGTCATGCTGCCGTAGTGGATGGGCACTGCCTCCCGGTTCAGAATCAGTTCCAGCGCCTTTTCCGGATCTCTGGGAATCTTCATGGCCCGGGCGAAATCGTTGCCGGAGCCGGAAGGGATCAGACCGAGGGTGACAAGGGAGGGATCGACAATGCCGTTGATGACTTCGTTTAAGGTACCGTCGCCGCCGATGATCAGAAGCGTACAGGGGGTATGCTGGCCGGTCAGCTCTCTGGCCAGCTCCTCGGCATGGCGGGGATGGTCTGTGGTATGTAAGACAAAGGGCAGAGAGCGGATCTTTAACTGGGCCAGCACGATGCGGCAGGCATCCTTTCCCCGGGAACCCTTGCTTTTGGGATTGAAAATAATATGATACATGGGATAACTCCATTTCCTCTTTCGTATGTTTTTATCTTAGCAGTATTGGGGAAAAGACACAAGCGGCAAATCCGTCATATACTGTCATAAAGGCATAAGGAGCAGCTTATGGCAAAGAGTATCGTGCTGGACGCCGGACACGGCGGTGTGGATAATGGAGCGGTTTATGAGGATCAGGTGGAAAAAAACGACAATCTGCGGATCGTTCTTGCACTGGGACAGGAGCTGGAGGACAGAGGAATCGAGGTCTATTATACTCGGACAACAGATGTGTTCCAGACGCCGTTTGAAAAGGCGCAGATCGCCAATGAGACCGGAGCGGACGCTTTCCTTAGCATCCACAGAAATTCATCACCAAATCCCGGCGAATACGCAGGCGTGGAGGCTCTGGTATACAGAAAAGAGGGGCTGGCGCTTGCGCTGGCAGAAAATATTGTCGGGGCGCTGGGGCTTGTCGGCTTTGAAGAGATTGGTGTAAGTGAGCGGCCGGGGATTATCGTACTCCGAAAGACACAGATGCCGGCTGTCCTTGCAGAGATCGGCTTTATCAACCAGCCGGAGGACAATCGCCTGCTGGAGGAGAATTTTACCCAGGTGATCGGTGCGCTGGCGGACGCTGTACAGGGAACGCTGGAGCCGGAGATGTATGCGGCCGGAGCTGACAGCTTTTACCGCGTGGAGATCGCGCTGGTAAAGGACCGGGAGGAGGCGGCCCTGCAGGCGCAGGAAGCGGCAAAGACGGGATTTCCGGCAGGTGTTGAAAAAAGACGGGATCACTACAGTGTATGCATTGGCCGTTACCGGGAGCTTGACAATGCTGTGCTGATGGAACGGCTGCTGAAACAGAAAGGGTACGTCACGCGGATTCTTGGCTGAACACACAATGTTCAGAAAAAAGCATTGGGAAAAGAATGGATCCCATGGTATGATAACGGAAGTATGAAGCACATACAGAAAGGATTCAATATGAAAAAGAAAACACTGGTACTGGCAGCGGCAGCGCTGACTGCCGTGGGTCTGACGGCCTGCGGCAGCCAGAGTGACAATCTCGCTGCAAAGGATTATAAGGCAAACGATTATGTGACGCTGGGAACGTATACCGGACTGGAGGTTAACCAGATCGGGGAAAAAACATCCCTGACGGATGAGGAGACGGAAAGCGCCGTGCAGGATGCTCTGGAGCAGGATGCCACAGAGCGCGAGATCACAGACCGCGCCTCCGAAGAGGGCGATTATCTGGATATCGCCTATACCTGTACCCAGAACGGCGAAGTGGTAGATGAGACCGGTGACACCGATGCATCCATGCAGCTGGGGCAGTATGAATATTTTGACGAGGACGGCGAAAAACAGCTGACCGGCACAAAGGCGGGCGATACCCGTACGATCGTTGTAAACGGCGGGGAGGACGACAGCGAGTCCTATACATATGAGGTAACCGTAAAGCGCGTGTATACCTATGATGTGCCGGAGCTGACGGATGATTATGCCAAAGAGCAGGGCTATGATTCCGCAGAGGATATGAAAGCGGAGATCGTCAAGGATACACTGGAAAGTGACAATGAAGAGTATGTATCCTCCGCAAAGGATGATCTTTTACAGAGTGTTGTCAGCAACAGTATGAACGACGGCTATCCGCAGAAGCTGTATGATGAGACGCTGGAACAGCTGGATACTTCCTATCAGGAGTTTTTCGGCATAACGATCCAGGACGCTTTTGACGGGGACGAGGAATCGTTAAAATCCATGGTGGAGGATACGCTTTTGCAGGAGCTGGTCGTAGAAGCCGTGGCGGAAAAGGAAAATATCATTGTGACGAAGGCAGATCTGGACGCCTATAAGAAGGAGATCGTGGATCAGTATGATTATGAAAAGGTCAGCGATCTCGAGGAAGAGTACACCGATGCCACGCTGGCGGAATCCCTGCTGAATGAAAAGGTGCGGGATTTCCTGTATGAAAAGGCGAAGGTAACCTATGTGACGGAAGATGAGTACTATGCTACAACGGATACCGCGTCGGATGTCGTGACGGACAGTGAGGTGTCCGAGATCGATCTGCCGTCCGGCGTGGACGAGCTTTCTGAGGATATCGTGGATGATCTGACCGATGAACAGGAATAAGCTGATCGAAACGTATACATCTTTTATTTTTGTGGAGCAGCGGCCGGAGACAGCGGATATTCTGCTGATTCCGGGAAGCCCCACGGCGGCGCTTGGCATAAAGGCGGCAGAGCTTTACCGGGAAGGCTATGTCCAGAGAATACTGGTGTCCGGCGGGCACAGCATCTGTGAAGAAAAGCTGGTGATCCCTGAAAAAGAGCTGTCGGCCTGCCCGGGCAGCTATGCTTCCGAGGCAGAGTTTCTGACGGCAGTCATGGTAAAAAACGGTGTGCCGGGGGACGCCATATGGCACGAGACAGGGGCCACCTACACATATGAAAACGCCATATTATCCCGCCGCCTGCTGCAAAGCCATGGCTATCCGGTGAAAAAGGCGCTGCTTTGCTGTAAGCCGAGCCATGCCAGACGGTGCCTTCTGTATTACCAGCTGCTTTTTCCGGATACGCAGCTTCTGGTCTGCCCGTGTGAGCATACGGTTACAGCCGGGAACTGGTACCGGTCAGCTGAAGGGATCGATACGGTGCTTGGCGAGCTGCAACGGTGCGGCACCCAGTTTGGGAAAATTTTAAAAGAAGGTCTGGAAACCACATAAAACAGAGATATTTTTCCGGCGTATTTCATATAGTAGAAACATGAAACATTCCATGCCATTAACGATTCTGTTTCAGATGATAAAAGCCCTGATGGCCGCAGGTCTTATTACGGTGCTTTCCCTCGCCCTTCTGTCCTACTGGATGTACAAGGGTGATCCGGGAGAGAAAGTTTTCAGTCTTGCGTTCATATTGACTTATATTGCAGCTGGCTTTCTTGGCGGCCTTTGTATGGGACATAAGATGGACAGAAGAAAGTTTCTATGGGGTATGAGTACAGGGCTTTGTTATTACCTGCTGTTGACGGCGCTGGCGGTGTGGGCAGTTCCCGGAGAGATGGAGAGTACGTCAAAATGGCTCTTTACCGGACTGCTGTGCACGGGCAGCGGCTGTATCGGCGGCATGTTTGGCTGAAAAGTCCGAAAGGTTTGAAAGAAAACCGGGGATTTCCGAAAAAAATCTTTAAAAAGCATGTACCCTATGCTATAATGAACAAAATCAAATCATATACAGGAGGAGTTCGCAATGAAACACATTAAGACTTTAAATACAAAGAGCTTACAGAATACTGTGAAAAAAGGCGGCTGCGGCGAGTGCCAGACATCCTGCCAGTCTGCATGTAAGACATCCTGCACAGTAGGAAACCAGACCTGCGAGCAGAAATAAGTAAGGTAATGGAAAGGGAGCCGGTGCTTTTGCACCGGCTCCCTTTTACATGGGGGAAATGGTTTACAAACCACAGAAAATATGGTAATATGCCAATGATTATACCCCGGAATACAGGATATAACGGGATACAAAGGGCAGCAGTTCGTCCTCGCGCCTGCGCAGAGGACGATTTTTGCGTGGCTATGAAGGGAGTTATAACGTGATACAGATACATCAGTATAAAAACAATGACATTCCGATCGTGCTCGACGTCAACAGCGGTTCCGTGCATGTGGTGGATGATGTGGTTTATGATACCGTAGCCTGCATGGATGCAGGAAAGACGCTCGAACAGACCGTAGAGGAGCTGAAGAAGAGCTACGATGAGACAGATATCCGCGATGCATGGGCGGAATGTCTCGAATTAAAGGAACAGGGTATGCTGTTTACCCAGGATATTTACGAAAATGCCATCGAGCATTTCTCAGAACGTCCGACCGTTGTCAAGGCGTTGTGCTTACATATCGCCCATGACTGCAACCTTGCCTGTCGTTACTGCTTTGCAGAGGAGGGCGAGTACCATGGCCGCCGGGCGCTGATGTCCTACGAGGTCGGCAAAAAGGCGCTGGATTTTCTGATCGCCAATTCCGGTACCAGACGGAATCTGGAGGTCGATTTCTTCGGCGGTGAGCCGACGATGAACTGGCAGGTAGTCAAGGATCTCGTAGCCTACGGCCGCAGCCAGGAGGAAGCGCACAACAAAAAGTTCCGCTTTACCTTGACAACCAATGGTGTGCTTTTAAATGACGAGATCATGGAGTTTGCCAACAAAGAATGTGCCAACGTCGTTATGAGTGTGGATGGCCGTAAGGAAGTCCACGACTTTATGCGACCGTTCAGAAACGGCAAGGGCAGCTATGACCTGATCATGCCGAAATTCAAGAAATTTGCGGACAGCCGTAACCAGACCAATTACTATGTACGAGGTACATTTACCCATTATAATCTGGATTTTGCAAAGGATGTCTTAAGTCTTGCGGATATGGGCTTCAAGCAGATCTCCATCGAGCCGGTTGTGGCTCCGCCGGAGGCTGACTATGCGATCCGTGAAGAGGACGTCCCGACGATCTGTGAACAGTACGATCTGCTGGCAAAGGAGATGATTAAAAGAGAAAAAGAGGGCCGAGGCTTCAATTTCTTCCACTTTATGATCGATCTGACCGGCGGACCCTGCGTATATAAAAGACTGTCCGGCTGTGGCTCAGGTACGGAGTATCTGGCTGTCACACCGTGGGGGGATCTGTATCCCTGTCACCAGTTTGTAGGTAATGAGGATTTCCTGCTTGGCAACGTAGAAGAGGGCGTTGTTAAGAAAGATATTGTCAATACCTTCAAGCATTGTAATGTATATGCAAAAGAAGACTGTAAAAAGTGCTTCTCCCGTTTCTACTGCAGTGGCGGATGCGCAGCCAATGCCTATAATTTTACAGGCTCTGTCAACGGCGCCTATGAGATTGGCTGCAAGCTGCAGAGAAAGCGTATCGAGTGTGCATTAATGATCAAAGCTGCTTTGGCAGAATAAAAGAAAGGATACTATCATGAAGAAAAAACAGGGAATTGCAGTCCTGATCCTTACGGTTCTTCTGATCGCGCTGCTGGCATTTACATCGGCAGTCGGTTTCGGACCTACAGGTACAGGTTCTGCGCGAAACATCATCACAGGCCTTGATCTGGCCGGTGGTGTCAGCATCACCTATGCTGCAGATGAGGATATGCCGTCCGCAGAGGATATGGACGATACCGTGTACAAGATGCAGCAGCGTGTTATGAGCTACAGTGAGGAAGCCAAGGTCTACAAAGAGGGCGTCAACCGTATCACAGTTGAGATCCCGGGCGTTACCGACGCCAATAAGATCCTTGAAGAGCTGGGTACGCCGGGTACACTGTATTTCATCCGTCAGACAGACGATGACGGCAATGCCTGCTACAGCTACAATTCTTCCACAGGTAAGTACGAGCTGAACTACACGATCGATGAGCTGAAGGAAAAGAACTGCATCGTGCTCGAAGGCTCTTCTGTTGTCAACGCCCAGGGGGGTGTGCAGCAGGATAATTCCGGCAACAGCAAATATGTGACTGAGCTGGAATTTGACTCTGAAGGTACAAAGGCTTTTGCTGAAGCTACAGAGCGTGCCTATAAGAACAGCGAGACGATCGGTATCTACTATGACAATGAGTTTGTCAGCGTACCGAGTGTAAACTCCGTTATCACGGCCGGTAAAGCTGTGATCGAGGGCGCTGACAGTATCGAGGATGCCAAGGCTCTGGCTACGACGCTCCGTATCGGTTCCCTGACCCTGACGCTGCATGAGATCAGCTCCCAGGTTGTCGGCGCTACGCTGGGAAGCAGTGCCATCCATACCAGTCTGATCGCCGGGGCTATCGGTCTGGCACTCGTTATTATCTTTATGATCGTCGTTTATGCCCTGCCGGGTCTGGTAGCCGGTCTGGCGCTGCTGATCTATACCGGTCTTGAGCTTGTCATGCTCAATGCATTTGACCTGACCCTGACATTACCGGGTATTGCAGGTATTATCCTGTCCATCGGTATGGCAGTCGATGCTAACGTTATTATTTATGCCCGTATCCGTGAGGAGATCGCTGCTGGCAAGTCTGTCCGTAATGCAATCACGACCGGTTTCAAGAAAGCATTTTCCGCAATCTTTGACGGCAACATCACAACACTGATCGCTGCAGCTGTCCTTGGCTTCCTTGGAACAGGCAGTGTACAGGGCTTTGCCATGACGCTGGCTCTTGGTATCGTGTTGTCTATGTTTACTGCACTTGTGGTCTCCCGTCTGATTGTCAACGCACTGTACGCTGTCGGTTTCAGGGATGAGAAATTCTACGGTAGGGCAAAACCCGTAAAAACGATAGATTTTGTCGGTAAAAAGAAGATCTTCTTTACAATCTCCCTGATTCTGGCTATTCTTGTACCGATCGCCGGTATGGGTGGCTTCAAGGCTGCTACAGACAAGAGCTTAAACTACAGTCTAGAGTTCATGGGCGGTACTTCTACTACGGTAGAGTTCAATGAAAACATGTCCATGGAGCAGCTGGAAAGCGAAGTCAACCCGAAGGTTGAGGCTATTACGAAGGATGCTGACGTTACCTGTGTCAAGGTAGTAAATTCTAACGGTGTTACAATCAAGACCAGGACATTAAGCGTGGACGAGCGTGAGGCTCTCGAAAGTATGCTGGTCAATGATTTTAGCGTAGATAAGTCCACAATTACATCCCAGAGTATTTCTGCTACCGTATCTGACGAGATGCGCCAGGATGCGATCGTTGCTGTTGTTGTAGCTGCATTCTTTATGCTTCTGTATATCTGGTTCCGCTTCAAGGATATCCGTTTTGCATCCAGTGCAGTGCTGGCTCTTTTGCATGATGTACTGGTTGTCCTTGGCTTTTATGCGGTATCCCGTGTAACGGTTGGTACGACCTTTATCGCCTGCATGCTGACAATTGTTGGTTACTCTATCAACGCTACGATCGTTATTTTCGACCGTATCCGCGAAAATATGAGTACAGCTCTTGGTAAGAAGAAGGATCTGGCTGAGGTGGTTAATTTAAGTATTACTCAGACGCTGACCAGAAGTATCTATACCTCTCTTACAACGTTTATCATGGTATTTGTACTCTGGATCATGGGTGTTTCTTCTATCCGTGAATTTGCCCTGCCAATCATGGTCGGCATCGTCTGCGGTGCATACTCATCTGTATGTGTGACAGGTCCGCTGTGGTATACCATCAGGAAAAAAACAGGCAAAAAAACAAAGAAAAAATAAGACAGGATATGGTTCTGCCGCAAGCAGTGAAAGCTGCCTGCGGCAGTTCCTTTTTAAAGGTAAAAAACGTGGAGACAACAAAAAAGACAAAATGGCTGGTGATGGCAAAACGTGCGGATTTTGCCGCCATCGCCGCAGAATTTCATATAGATCCGGTGACGGCAAGACTGCTCCGCAATAAAGATCTGACGACGGTGGACGAGATGAAACGGTATCTGTACGGCAGCCTTGACGATCTGTATGACGGCAGTCAGATGAAGGATATGGAAAGAGCCGTCGTATTGCTGGAAGAAAAGATACGGGAGGGCAAACGGATCCGTATTATGGGAGACTACGACTGCGACGGCATTATGTCAAGCTTCATCCTGCTGAAAGGACTGACAGCACTGGGGGCAGAGGCGGATGTCGTGATCCCCGACCGGATCCAGGACGGCTACGGTCTGCACGATACGATGATCGAGGCGGCAAAGGAGGCCGGTGTGGATACGATCGTAACGTGTGATAATGGTATTGCTGCCGCTGCGGAGATCGCACTGGCAAAGTCATTTGACATGACGGTGATTCTGACCGATCACCATGAGGTGCCGCAGCAGACTGTGGATGGTCAGCAGCAGGATCTTCTGCCGTTGGCCGATGCGGTGGTCAATCCGCACAGGGCCGACTGCCCCTATCCGTTCAAGGGCTTGTGTGGTGCCGGAGTGGCCTATAAGCTGGTGGAGCTTTTATATAAAAGGGCGGGAAAGAGCGGTATAGAAATGTTTATCCCGTTTGCAGCTATGGCGACTGTCACAGATATCATGGAGCTGGTAGATGAAAACCGGATCCTGGTGCGGGAAGGACTGAGAATGTTCAGGGAACTGAAAAATCCGGGACTGCTGGCGCTGATGAAGGCAACGGGTATAGCGCCGGAGAGTGTGGCTTCGTACCAGATCGGCTTTATACTTGGCCCTTGTCTGAACGCAAGCGGCCGTCTGGATACGGCAGAACTTGCCCTGCGGCTGCTGCTGACAGAGGATGCCGGAGAGGCAGAAAAGATCGCTGGGCAGCTGGTGGCTTTAAATGACAGCCGCAAAGCGATGACCGAGCAGGGTGTGCGTGAGGCACAGGTGATGATCGAAACCTGCGGGCTGAAAAACGACCGGGTGCTGGTCGTGTATCTGCCGGACTGCCACGAGAGCATCGCAGGGATTATTGCCGGGCGGATCCGGGAAAGATATTACCGGCCGGTATATGTAGTCACGGACGCAAAAGAGGGATTAAAGGGCTCAGGACGTTCCATCGACGAGTACGATATGTACAGCCATCTGGCAGAGTGCAGCGAGCTTCTGGAACGCTTTGGCGGTCATAAGATGGCCGCAGGTATTTCTCTAAAAAAGGAGAATCTGGAGGCCCTTTGCCGGAAGCTGAATGAAAACTGCGGCCTTTCCGGGGAGGATCTGACGGAAAAGATCCGCATCGATGTGCCGATGCCGCTGTCGTATGTGACACCGGCGCTTCTGGAGGAATTTTCTCTGCTCGAGCCCTTTGGCCGGGGCAACGCCCGCCCGGTATTTGCAGAGAAAAACGTGCAGGTGCTGAGAAAGCGGCTTGCCGGAGCCAACAAAAAGACATTGTTTGTGCGGATACGGACGCAGGATTATTTTGAAACGGACGCGGTCTGCTTTAACGAGGGAGATGTGCTGTATCACTGGCTCGAGGGTCGGGATACGATGTCAATCCTGTATTCGCCGCAGTTTAATACCTTCCGGGGTGTGACTTCGATCCAGTTTTGCATCAACGGGTACTGTTAAGGGTCTTTGAACCCGGCAAAAAACTTGTCAAAAAAACAGGACGATGCTATACTGAAATTTATGATAATTCCTGCGGATATGCAGGACAGGCAGCTTTTGCGGGATATGGCTTTACGGCTGTCTGACAGACCTTTACAGTGCAGGGGGATAATGAGATGAAGAAAAGTATTGAAGAATATGTAACCAGTATTCCGGATTTCCCGGAACCGGGAATTATTTTCCGTGATATTACATCGGTTTTGCAGGACGCTGACGGCTTACAGCTGGCGATCGATCTGCTCGAGGAAAAGATCAAGGACGCCGATCCCGATGTGATCGTAGGTCTGGAATCCAGAGGCTTTATCTTCGGTATGCCGCTGGCCTATAATATGCACAAGCCGTTCGTACTGGTCCGCAAAAAGGGTAAGCTGCCGAGAGAAACTGTAGAGATGAGCTATGATCTCGAGTACGGCAGTGCAACGATCGAGATGCACAAGGATTCCATCAAGCCGGGGCAGAGAGTTGTTGTGATTGATGATCTGATCGCTACAGGTGGTACGGTATCCGCCGCAGTCAAGCTGATCGAGGAGCTGGGCGGCAAGGTTGTAAAGATTGCTTTCTTAATGGAACTTGCAGGTTTAAAGGGCAGAGAAAAGCTCAAAGGCTACGATGTGGAGAGCGTTATCTGCTACGATGGCAAATAAAAGAAAACTCCACTGGAGCTTCCTTTTATATGCTAGGGCAATAAAATCCCGTGGTAAGCGCGGGATGACAAAAAACGTCTGACGGAGAAGAGAGAATGGGAACAGAAAACCTGACGGCTGAAGAGAAAAAACGACAAATCGAAGAAGCGGAAAAAAGCGTCAAGGCCATGGATGATTTTACCAGCCCGGAGAAGCTCTACGACGAGCTGATCGCCAGTGTGCGCAAATATCATCCTTCCGATGATATCAGTATGATCGAAAAGGCCTATCAGATCGCCAAGAATGCCCATGAAGGACAGCTCAGAAAGTCCGGGGAGCCTTACATCATCCATCCGCTCTGCGTAGCGATCATTCTGGCAGATCTGGAGATGGATAAGGAGACGATCGTGGCAGGTATCCTGCACGATGTTGTGGAAGATACGGTCATGACGGACGAAGAGATCACGGAGATCTTCGGCCCTGAGGTCGCTCTTTTGGTAGATGGCGTTACAAAGCTGGGGCAGTTGAGCTATTCGGCGGATAAGCTGGAGGTACAGGCGGAAAATCTGCGTAAGATGTTTTTGGCCATGGCCAAGGATATCCGTGTCATCCTGATCAAGCTGGCGGACCGTCTGCACAATATGCGTACGCTCAAATACATGCGTCCGGAAAAGCAGAAGGAAAAAGCCCGTGAGACGATGGATATCTATTCTCCGCTGGCACAGCGTCTGGGTATTTCCAAGATCAAGACAGAGCTGGATGATCTCTCTTTAAAATACCTGAAGCCGGAGGTTTACTACGATCTGGTTGAAAAGATCGCCCTCAGAAAGAGTGAGAGGGAAGAGTTTGTCAATGGCATCGTCGCAGAGGTCACAGAGCATCTGAAAAATGCCCATATTGATGCCCAGGTGGAGGGACGCGCCAAGCATTTCTTCAGTATATATAAGAAGATGGTCAATCAGGACAAGACCCTCGACCAGATCTATGATCTGTTTGCCGTGCGTATTATCGTGGAAACCGTCAAGGACTGTTATGCGGCTCTCGGTGTGATCCATGAGATGTACAAGCCGATCCCGGGACGTTTTAAAGATTATATTGCGATGCCAAAGCCTAATATGTACCAGTCGCTGCATACGACGCTGATCGGACCGAACGGCCAGCCGTTTGAGATCCAGATCCGTACCTATGAGATGCACCGTACCGCTGAATACGGTATCGCCGCCCACTGGAAGTACAAGGAAGCTTCCGACGGCAAGAAGGTACAGGGCAATCAGGAAGAGGCAAAATTAAGCTGGCTCAGACAGATCCTCGAATGGCAGCAGGATATGTCCGATAACAAAGAGTTTTTAAAGCTGTTAAAGAGTGACTTAAACCTCTTTTCAGATAATGTATACTGCTTCAGCCCGGCAGGCGATGTCAAGACGCTGCCGAGCGGATCGACAACGATCGATTTTGCCTACAGCATCCACAGTGCCGTCGGCAACAAGATGGTCGGCGCCCGTGTCAACGGCAAGCTGGTACCGATCGAATACAAGATCCAGAACGGTGACCGGATCGAGATCCTGACCAGCCAGAATTCCAAGGGCCCGAGCCGCGACTGGTTAAAGATCGTCAAGAGCACCCAGGCCCGCAACAAGATCAACCAGTGGTTCAAGCAGGAGCTGAAAGAGGACAATATTGTCAAGGGCAAGGAGCTTCTGAACAATTACGCCAAGATGAAAGGCAAAGTCCTCGGTGAATACACCAAGCCACAGTACATCGAAGCGGTACTGCGCAAATATGGTTTCCGCGACTGGGATTCCGTGCTTGCAGCCATCGGACACGGTGGTCTGAAGGAGGGTCAGATCTTAAACAAGCTGATCGAGTCCTACGACAAGGATCATGCACAGCTTCTGACTGATCAGGACGTCTTAAAGAGTATGTCCGAGGATAAGGAGGGTGCAAAGCCCGGTAAGCACAAGGGTGCGATCATGGTCAAAGGCAGCCATGATGTCAGCGTGCGTTTCGCCAAATGCTGTAATCCGATCCCGGGAGACGAGATCGTCGGCTTTGTCACCAGAGGCCGCGGCGTGACGATCCACCGTACCGACTGTGTGAACGTCCTGAATATGGACGGTATCGACAGAGAACGGATGATCGAGGCCGAATGGCAGCCGGAGGAGACGAGCGGACAGCTGTTTACCGCGGATATTACGGTATATGCGAATAACAGAACCGGTCTGGTGGTGGACATCTCCAGACTGTTTACAGAGAAACAGATCGATCTGGCCAGCATGAATGTGCGCACCAGCAAACAGGGAACGGCCACGATCTCCATGAGCTTTGACGTACACAGTATCGAGGAGCTTAATTACCTGATCGAGAAGGTCCGTCAGGTGGAGAGTGTGCTGGATGTCAAACGAACGACAGGTTCATGATAAGGAGGAGAGCAGATGAAAAACGCAATCATACAACAGAGAGTGCTCGGCATGGTATCGACGAATGTCTATGTCTGCATGCATGCCGAAACGAAAGAGGCGTTTATCGTAGATCCGGCAGACAATGCCGATGAGATCATCCGCCTCGTATCGGCGATGGGTGCAAAGCCCTGCGCGATCCTTCTGACCCATGGCCATTTTGACCATATCGGCGCAGCAGATGTCCTGAGAAAGCGCTACGAGATCCCGGTCTATGCCGAAGAGCATGAAAAGGAGCTTTTAGCTTCCCCGGCCTTAAATCTTTCCGGCGGCTGGGCAGACAGCCTGACGCTGACGGCGGATCATCTTCTGAAGGATGGAGATACACTTAACATTGCAGGATTTACGATCCGGGTGCTGCATACACCGGGACATACGCCGGGAGGCTGCTGCTATGATCTGGTGGACGAGGATATCCTGTTTTCCGGCGATACCCTGTTTTGTATGTCTGTCGGAAGAACAGATTTTCCGGGCTCCAGCGGCGCGGCGATGAAAGCAAGCCTTGCAAGGCTTTTATCGGAGCTTCCCGAGGATACGCAGGTACTTCCGGGACACGGTGAGGCCACCACAATAGGATATGAAAAGAGGAACAATCCATATGCTTAATATAGGCATAGAATTTAACCTGCACGACTTTGAATATGACG
This sequence comes from Ruminococcus bromii, assembly GCA_963603285.1. Classification (GTDB taxonomy): domain Bacteria; phylum Bacillota; class Clostridia; order Lachnospirales; family Lachnospiraceae; genus UBA11957. The sequence goes on along the minus strand of CAVCMG010000006.1, from coordinate 30,395 downwards.
TCTATTCCCTGGTCAAGGCTTTTTATCCGGCTGCGGAAGTGAAAAATTTCTATACCGGTGAGAAAGCCGCCGGGGAATTTTCACTTTTGCTGCGAATGTGTTATGAAAAGAACCGGATCACAGCCATTCTTATGGAACAGGATACCGTCGTTTCTGAACGGTCGGCAGAGATCGATTATGAAAAGGATCGGAAAGAAACCAAAAATGTGCTGAAACAGCTGGTCTACACGCTGCTGTCCGACTATACGAAGCAGACACTGCCCTGGGGAACACTGACCGGTATCCGACCGACAAAGATCCCGATGCATCTGCTCGAGGAGGGCTGGAAGAACGTGGATATTGCCAATTATCTGCGAAAGACCTATTTTGTCAGCAACGAAAAGACCTCTCTGGCAGTGAGCATCGCCAACAGAGAGCGGGCACTTTTGCAGGATATGGATTATGAAAACGGCTACAGCCTGTATATCGGTATTCCGTTCTGCCCGAGCATCTGTCTGTACTGCTCGTTTGGCTCCCATCCGCTGAAGCAGTGGGAAAAGCGAGTGGACGAGTATCTGGATGCCCTGATCAAGGAGCTGGATTTCTCGGCGAAGGCCTTTGCAGATAAAAAGCTGCAGAGCATCTACATCGGTGGCGGTACACCGACGACGCTGACGCCGGAACAGTCTGACAGGCTTTTACAGGCGGTGACGACAAAGTTTGATCTGTCCCATGTGCTGGAATTTACGGTGGAAGCAGGACGGCCCGATACGATCACAGCCGAAAAGCTCGCTGTACTGAAAAAGTACCCGGTGACGAGAATTTCCATCAATCCGCAGACGATGAACCAGAAAACGCTCGAAGTGATCGGCCGAAAGCATACGGTCGAGGAGGTCTGCGATGTATTCCATACCGCCAGAGATCTCGGCTTTGACAATATTAACATGGATCTGATCATCGGTCTTCCGGGCGAAGGTTACCCGGAGGTGGCCTACACACTGGAAAAGGTGAAGGAGCTGGCACCGGACAGTCTGACGGTTCATTCGCTGGCCTTAAAACGTGCAACGAGACTCAATCTGTTCAAGGATGAATATACGGAAATGTCCTTTGAAAACAGTCAGGAGATCATGACACTGTGCGAACGCACGGCCATGGAGCTTGGCATGGGGCCATATTACATGTACCGGCAGAAAAACATCGCCGGAAATTTTGAAAATGTGGGTTATGCAAAGGTTGACAAAGCAGGAATATACAATATACTGATTATGGAAGAAAAGCAGTCGATCATCGCCTGTGGCGCAGGAGCATCCACGAAGTTTGTCTTTGACCACGGCGCCCGGATCGAGCGTGTGGAAAATGTCAAATCCGTCGAGCATTATATCGCGCGTATCGACGAAATGATCGAGCGGAAGAAGGCAGGAATTGCGCAGTGGCTGAGATAGAGGAACATATGAGCGGACATCTGCTGGATTATACGCTTCTGGAACAGCTTGATCATGGCCTGACAGTCAGCCATTTTGCGATGCAGCTGGCCAGGGCGCTTGGCTGTGACGACGCTTTTACAGAGACGCTGGGGCTGGCCGGACTTATTCATGATATCGGCAAGATCCGTCTTGGACGTTATGTCGAGGACGGCAAATCCATGACGGTAGACGAGATCAAATATGTCCGGATGCATTCGATGTTTGGCAGCGAGCTGTTAAAGCAGCAGGGCTTTTCCGAAGAGATACAGCAGATGGTTCTGTATCACCATGAAAATTATGACGGCAGCGGCTATCCCCGTAATCTGCGGGGGGAGGCTATTCCAGAGGGTGCCCGGATCCTGCGGGTGTGCGATGTATATGCTGCGCTGTTGTCTGACAGACCCTATCGCAGGGCGTTTGACCGGGATACGGCGATGTCGCTGATGATAGAAGAAGTAAAGAATTTTGACATGCAGATGTTTCTGGCGTTCCAGAGACTGGTACACGAAGAAGACTTACGACCCGTCGTGTGGCTGCAAAAGCTGTCCGTACAGGAACAGACGGCGCTTCTTAGGGAGCTTTTTCCGGAAATGCTGCGGCCGGCATGTGAGAAATAAATACAGATTCCAGGAGGAAATTATGGCTTTAAAGAAAAAACCGGTAACCGGTATGAAGGATATTCTGCCGGAGGAGATGGTCATTCGTGATTATATGATCCGTCTGATCAAGGAAACCTATGCGACCTTCGGTTTCTCGTCCATCGAGACGCCGTGTGTAGAGCATATCGAGAACCTGTCCAGCAAACAGGGCGGTGAGAATGAAAAACTGATCTTCAAGATCTTAAAGCGCGGTGAGAAGTTAAAACTGGCCGAGGCAAAGGAAGAGGCGGATCTTGTAGACGGCGGTCTGCGCTATGACCTGACTGTGCCGCTGTCCAGATACTATGCCAACCATGCCAACGAGCTGCCGAGCCCGTTCAAGGCGCTGCAGATGGGCAGTGTATGGCGTGCGGACCGTCCGCAGAGAGGACGCTACCGTCAGTTTATGCAGTGCGATATCGATATTCTCGGCGAGCCGACGATCCTGGCAGAGATCGAGCTGATCAGTGCCACCACGACACTGCTTGGCAAGCTGGATTTTAAAAATTTCACGATCCGCATCAACGACAGACGGATCTTAAAGGCCATGGCCGCTTACAGTGGCTTTGCGCCGGAAAGCTACGATACCGTCTTTATCATTCTGGACAAGATGGACAAGATCGGTCTGGACGGCGTCAGAAACGAGCTGATTGAAGAGGGCTTTGACGAAGCCTGCGTTACGAAATATCTGGAGCTGTTTGAGCAGGTAACACCGGATACGGCAGGCGTAAACTTCTGTAAGGAGAAGCTGGAAGGATTTCTGGACAGCAAATATGCTGATGATCTGATGACCATTATGAACAGCGTAGAGCAGATCAAGGGTGCTGAGTTCAAGCTGGCCTTTGACCCGACACTGGTACGTGGTATGTCCTACTATACCGGTCCGATTTTTGAGATCTCCATGGATGAGTTCGGCGGTTCTGTCGGTGGCGGCGGACGTTACGATGAGATGATCGGTAAATTTACCGGCCAGAGCACCTGTGCCTGCGGATTTTCCATCGGTTTCGAGCGTATCGTCATGCTTCTGATGGAGAGAGGCTTCAAGGTTCCGGGATCTTCCCGCAAGGTTGCCCTGCTGGTGGAGAAAAATATGCCGGCGGACAAGATGATCACCGTTCTGTCCGAAGCAAAGGCTTTGAGAGACGAGGGTGTGCAGACAACTGTGGCTGTGATGAAAAAGAACAAAAAGTTCCAGAAGGATCAGATGACAGCCGAAGGTTATACAGAATTTAAAGAATATTTTACAGATAAAATGTGAGAACTGCCGGACAGACCCGGTAGGAAAGCTCACGAGGCGTAATGCCTGAAGGAGGAAAGTATGGCAGAATCCATGAAAGGTCTGAAGCGTACCTGCCGCTGCGCGGAAGTGACAAAGGCTCAGATCGGAGAAACCGTTACCCTGATGGGCTGGGTACAGAAAGCCCGTAATAAAGGAGGCATCATCTTTGTTGATCTGCGTGACCGTTCCGGTATCATGCAGCTGATCTTCGAAAACGGAGAGATTGACGATGCCGGTTTTGAAAAAGCAAGTAAATTAAGAAGTGAGTTCGTTATCGCCGTAACCGGCCGTGTAGAGGCACGTTCCGGTGCAGTCAATACGAATCTGGCAACCGGTGAGCTGGAGATCCGCTGTGAATCCCTGCGCATCCTGTCCGAGTCCGAGACACCGCCGTTTGCCGTAGAGGAAAATTCCAAGACCCGTGAGGAAATGCGTCTGAAATACCGTTTCCTGGATCTGCGCCGTCCGGATATTCAGCGTAATCTGATGGTCAGAAGCCGTGTGGCACAGCTGACCCGTGCTTTTATGGCAAATGAGGGATTTTTAGAGATCGAGACGCCGGTGCTGATCAAGAGTACACCGGAGGGCGCCCGCGACTATGTTGTACCGAGCCGTGTACATCCGGGCAGCTTTTATGCCCTGCCGCAGTCTCCGCAGCTGTTCAAGCAGCTGTTGATGTGCTCCGGCTATGACCGTTACATCCAGATCGCCAAATGCTTCCGTGACGAGGATTTAAGAGCCGACCGTCAGCCGGAATTTACCCAGATCGATATGGAGCTGTCCTTTGTCGATGTCGATGACGTTATCGATGTTAACGAAAGACTGCTGGCTTACCTGTTCAAGGAGATCCTCGGTGTTGAGGTACAGCTGCCGATCCAGCGTATGACATGGCAGGAATGTATGGACCGTTTCGGTTCCGACAAGCCGGATCTGCGTTTCGGTATGGAGCTGCATAATGTATCCGACGTTGTGAAAGACTGCGATTTCGCTGTATTTAAGAATGCTCTGGCAGCCGGTGGTACAGTCCGCGGTATCAACGCCAAGGGACAGGGCGCTATGCCGAGAAAGAAGATCGACAAGCTGGTTGATTTTGTCAAGGATTACGGCGCAAAGGGTCTGGCCTATATTGCAATCGCAGAGGACGGCAGCTTCAAGTCATCCTTTGCAAAATTCATGAAGCCGGAAGAGATGGACGCTCTGATTAAGGCCATGGACGGACAGCCGGGCGACCTGTTATTGTTTGCCGCAGATAAGAATACCGTTGTATGGGCATCTCTCGGCGCTCTGCGTATCGAGCTGGCCCATCAGATGGATCTCTTAGATAAGAATGAATACAAGTTCCTGTGGGTAACTGAGTTCCCGCTTCTTGAGTGGTCCGATGAGGAGCAGCGCTTTATGGCGATGCATCATCCGTTCACCATGCCGATGGAAGAGGACTGGGACAAGATCGACACAGATCCGGGCAGCGTAAGAGCCAAAGCCTACGATATCGTCTTAAACGGTACGGAGATCGGTGGCGGTTCCGTGCGTATCCATCAGGATGATATCCAGGAGAAGATGTTTGAAGTTCTTGGCTTTACCAAGGAGCAGGCATGGGAACAGTTCGGTTTCCTGCTGAACGCCTTCAAATACGGTGTTCCGCCGCACGCAGGACTGGCTTACGGTCTGGATCGTCTGGTCATGCTGATGGTACAGGCAGATTCCATCCGTGAAGTCATTGCCTTCCCGAAGGTAAAGGATGCTTCCGATCTGATGACCGAAGCACCGGCAGCCATCGACGAGAAACAGTTAAAAGAGCTGGGCTTACAGATCGCTGCACCGGAAGAAGCGTAAACGAAAGATAAAAAGGGGTTATTAAACAAAGGAGGGTATGTGTATGAAATGTACAAATTGCGGATTTGAACTGGATGAAAAAGCCAATTTCTGCAGCAACTGTGGTACACCGGTAGCGCATGAAGAAGCACCGGCAGCAGAGCCTGCCAAAGAGACACAGCCGGAAGCTGTCACAGAAGAAGCTGCCGCAGATACGGAAAAAGCCGCACCGGATCCGGACAAATCTACGCTGGATGAAGAGCTGGATGCGCTTTTAAACCAGCTGGATCAGGAGTCTTCTGAAGAAACAGATCAGGAAACCGGCAGCAAAAAGGCACCGGTATACCAGCAGCTCGAAGACGACGATGACGATGAAGATTACGATGATTTCGCCTATGAGGAGCGCAGAGCCAAAAGACAGGCAAGAAAGGCCAAGAAAGCCAGAGACAAGGTGATCCTTTTAGTTCTGGTCGGTGTGATTCTGGTCGGTGCAGTGGCTTTTGTGGTTATCAAGAGTCTTTCCACAGATAACAAAAAGTCGCAGAGCTCGGCCACACCTTCGAGCCAAGTCGTATCCCAGCCGCAGGAATCCCAGAGCGTTATCAGCGCTTCTGTGACACCGGCAGAGGATCCGAACAAGCTGTCCACTGAGGAGCTGGAAACAGCTGTGGCAACCGTAGAGCAGCAGTATCAGGAGATCCAGTCAAAGAGAACTGCCGGTGAATACAAGGCCAGCGCCTACAAGACCGGTATCACCGCTTACTGGGACGGTGACAGCCGCATTTCTGCAATCGTGGCAGACAGCGGTACAGAGGGCTCCCAGTATACACGTTCCTACTATTATGATGAGAACGGCAGTCTGATCTATGCAGATCTGATCGGTACGGACTCTTATCATCTGTATTTCAAGGACGGTGAGATGATCCGCCTGACATACGCCAAGGATGCAGCCAATGCAACCGACGCTGTAAATTACGATCAGGCCGATACGCAGGAATATACGGACTGGCAGACCAGCGCTCTGGATTATAGTACCACACTGATGACCGAGGCCAAGGCAGCCGGTATCGTCAAGAGCGAGGAAGAGATCGCCGCTGAGAAGGCAGCCGAGGAAGAACGCCAGAAGGAGGAAGAGGAAGCAAAGAAGAAGGAAGAAGAGGCAAAGAAGGCCGAAGAAGAAAAGAAGGCTGAGGAAGAAAAGAAAGCCGAAGAGGAGAAGAAAGAGGAAGATACAAGCTCATCCTCCAAGAAATCCGGCGGTTACATCTTTGCTGACAGTGATTCCGAATATATTGCCGAATCTGACTTAAAGGATCTGTCAAAGACCAAGGTACGCCGTGCATTAAATGAGATCTATGCCCGCCGCGGTGCCAAGTTTGACAGCAAATCCAACAAAGAATACTTTGAGAGCAAGAGCTGGTACAAAGGCACCTGCTCCAAGTCAGAGGCTGAGAAGAAATTTAACAAATACGAGAAGAAGAATGTGGATACTATCGTAGCATACGAGAAATCCAAAGGCTGGAGATAATATGCAGAACTGGGAAAACAACATTCGCCGGGTCGTACCGTATGTACCCGGCGAACAGCCAAAAATGAAAGATATCGTCAAGCTGAATACGAATGAGAATCCGTATCCGCCGTCACCGAAGGTAAACGAAGCACTGGCAGATCTGGACTGTAAGGATCTGCGCCTGTATCCGGATCCGTCCTGTGAAGTACTGGTACATGCGATCGCCACATATTATGGACTGACGGATGATCAGGTCTTTGTGGGGGTTGGATCGGATGATGTACTGGCCCTGGCCTTTATGACCTGCTTTAACAGCGAAAAGCCGATCCTGTTTCCGGATATCACCTATTCCTTTTACGATGTCTGGGCAGATATGCTGCGGATTCCCTATGAGCAGATACCGCTGACAGAGGACTTTACGATCCGTAAGGAGGACTACTACCGGGAAAACGGCGGTATCATCTTCCCGAATCCCAATGCACCGACCGGCGTGGAGCTGGGACAGAGCGATATCGAGGATATTGTGCGGCACAATCCGGACAGCGTTGTGATCGTGGATGAAGCGTATGTGGATTTTGGCGCGGTTTCCGCCCTGCCACTGATCGAAAAGTACGACAATGTGCTGATCGTGCAGACGTTTTCCAAATCCAGATCCCTGGCCGGTATGCGTATCGGCTTTGCCATGGGCAGTAAAAAGCTGATATCCTATATCAATGCTGTGAAGTACTCGTTTAATTCTTACACGATGGATCGCACGGCACTGGCAGTCGGTACAGCGTCCATTCTGGATACAGCATATTTTAAAGAGACTACGGCAAAGGTTGTGGCTGTCCGCGAATGGACGAAAGAACAGCTGAAAAGCCTTGGTTTTGTTTTCGGAGACTCCAAAGCAAACTTTATCTTTGCTGCACATCCGAAATACCCGGCAAAGGAGCTTTTTGCCGCATTAAGAGAAGCGCATATCATCGTACGCTACTTTGACAAGCCGCGTATCGACAATTACCTGCGGATCACGATCGGTACGCAGGAAGAGATGGAAAGGCTCATCGCTTTTCTTGCCAACTATTGTAAAGCATAACAGATGGGAGAGTAGATGGATTCAATCATACAGTGGTTTACTGCAAACCTTGGACCCTATGTTTCAAAGGAAGCATTGATTTTTATTATTTCGCTGTTCCCTATTTTGGAACTGCGTGGCGGTCTTCTGGCTGCCTCCCTGTTAAAGGTGAATTATCTGACCGCACTGCCATTATGTGTGATCGGAAACATTCTGCCGATTCCCTTTATCCTGCTGTTCATCCGGAAAATCTTTGGATGGATGAAAAAGAGCCGTGTGTTACGCCCTCTGGTGGAAAAGCTGGAAAACCGGGCTATGGGAAGAAGTGACCAGATCCAGAACTACGAATTTCTGGGGCTGCTTCTGTTTGTCGGGATACCCCTTCCGGGCACCGGCGCGTGGACGGGAGCACTGATCGCGTCTCTTCTTCAGATCGATATCAAAAAATCTTCTGTGGCCATTCTGGCCGGAATCGCACTGGCAGCTGTGATCATGTCCATTGTTTCCTACGGTGTACTGGGCAATCTGCTGCACTGATTCGAGAAAACAGACTGCTGTGATACAGAAAAACCATTTCTGCCGCAGCGGTCTTTTGTTGCATGTATCGGTAAATGATAAAAAGAAGAATTTATGAATACAAATCCGGAAATATTATATGAAGATGCCCATATCCTCTGTGTCGCAAAACCGGCAGGGATCGCTGTACAGAACGCTTCCTTCGGACGGCCAGATATGGAAAGCATCCTGAAAAACTATCTGGCACCAAAGGCCGGGGGCAGGATCCCGGAGCTGCATGTGGTGCACCGGCTTGACCAGCCGGTAGAGGGCGTTCTAGTATTTGCCAGAACAAAAAAAGCCGCAGCCGGACTGCAAAAGCAGATCACGGAAAAGAGCATGCAAAAGCAGTATCTGGCGGTGGTCGAAGGAGAGACTGCCGACGGGGAAGAACATGCGCTGACGGACTGGCTTCTCAAGCAGAAGCAGCAGGCGCTTGTTATGGCGCCGGGCACAAAAACGGCAAAAAAGGCGGTGCTGTACTGGAAGTCTGTGGATACACAGGCAGGCAGCAGTCTGTTACAGATACGGCTGGAAACCGGCCGGTTTCATCAGATCCGCTGCCAGCTTTCCCATGCAGGTATGCCGATCGTGGGAGATACAAAGTACGGTGGCCAGCGTATTGCCGGTGAACAGGGTATCGCCTTGTGTGCGTTTTCCCTGACATTTACCCATCCGGTGACAGGCAAAAAGATGCATTTCGTTCACCGGCCGGAGGGCGGGGCTTTTACCGTATTTCAAGAAAAAATCGCAGCGCTTTGCAACGCCTGACGGGGCTTTGCAGACTGCGAGGGGAGTAAAATTGGAGGTTTGATTGCAGATGAAAAAGGTTTTACTGCGTATACCTGTTCTGCTGATCGTTTTTCTGGCATCGGTCTTTCTGTTTTCCAGCGTGTTTAACCGCGGGGAGACGGTGAGTACGACGGATTTTTCGTCGGCGACCCTGCCGGTCTTATATATGAAAACGGCAGATACCGTTGTCAACCCGATGTATGGTTATACAAAGCGGATGCAGGAGAATACGATCCGGGACGGGATTACGCCGATGGACACAGACCGTAAGCTTGGTGTGGTGATCGACATCAACAAGGCGTCCATCAGTGAGATTTCCTATACCGTGACAACGCCGGATATGCAGACAACAGTAGAAGAACAGAAGCTGAGTCTGCCGGCAAAAATGGATACTACAGCAGAGATCGAGTTTTCCCTGCAGGAGCCGATTCTGATGAATCAGGAATATCTGCTGCATTTTACCGTAACGCTGAAAAATGGAGAGAAGCTGTTTTATTACACCAGACTGTTGCAGCGCGCCGGTCTGAATGTCACGCAGTATCTGAATTTTGTCACAGATTTTTATGAAAAATCGGTCAATAAGGAGACGGCCAAGTCCATTACCACCTATCTGGAGTCGGCAGGCGACACCAGCAACAAGGATCTGGCCAGCGTAGATATCACATCCACATTTAACCGGGTTACTTGGGGAGACTTAAATCCGCAGATCGCCAAAAAGGCAGTGCCTGTGATCCGGGAGATCAATGAGACGACCTGCAGTATCACGATGGATTATGTGATTTCATCCATGAATGATGAGCAGCAGACGGCGTATTTTTATGTGACAGAGTTTTACCGTATGCGCTATGCCAGCTCCCGTGTCATGCTGCTGAATTTTGACAGAAATACACAGCAACTGATGCAGATGGATCAGGCAGCTGTCAATAAAAACGGGCTCTGTATTGGCGTGGGCAGCGAGGACGGCGAGGTTACGACAGACGCCAATGCAGATGTGGCGGCCTTTGTACAGGCCGGTGAGCTGTATACGTTCCACCGGACATCGAGCCGTATGACCAAAATCTTCAGCTTCCGCACAAGCGATGAGCTGGATCTCAGGGAGCTGAATCAGAACCATTATATCAAGGTGATCCGCGTGGAAGAGAGCGGTGCCGTGGATTATCTTGTCTACGGCTATATGAATACCGACCGCCACGAGGGGCAGAACGGTATCGCTGTCTATCATTATGATCCGCAGCAGAATATCAGCAAGGAGCAGATGTTTGTTCCCTGCGATGTGTCTGTGGACTGCTTAAAGCAGGAGCTGGAGGATTTCTCGTATATCACAACGGATAACCAGTGGTATGTGCGGATCAACAATACACTCTACCGCATCAATCTGAACGATGGTACGTCAGAGACGATGCTGGAAAATATCAGTAATACCTGCTTTGTGGCTTCAAGCACCCATAAGACCATCGCATGGACAGATGAGATGAGTCCGGACACCTCGCGCTCTGCCACCATTCTTGATCTGGAAACAGGCAAGACACACAAGGTCAGCGTCGGTGAGGGCGATTATCTTCGCGTTCTTGGCTTTTTGAACGAAGATCTGGTCTACGGTGTGGCACATCAGAGCGATATCGCGGACGGCACATTTGCGATGCATACCGTCTATATCGAGAGCTTTTCCGGTGATATCGTAAAGAAATACAGTGAGGACGGCTTCTGGGTATCCGGCGCAGACGTATCCAAGGAATACATCGAATTCAGCCGGGTGAAAAAAAATGCCGAAGGCGGATATACCTCTGCTGAGATGGACAGGATCATCAACAATGCAGAGCTGACCAGTGAAAGCGCTTCGCTGATCAAGAAAAGCGACGATTATCTCGGCGAAGCCCTGTACTTAAGCTTTTCACAGACAGTCAAGGGCGAGGACGTCGTACAGATGGTCAGCAAGTATTCGAGCTACACGGCCAATCAGGAAATGAAGGTGGCGTTCAACGGCTTTGCCGACGGCACATATCAGGTGTATGGCCACGGACAGTTGCTGGCCAGTCTGACAGATCCGAAGGAAGCGATCCTTCTGGCAGATGAAAATATGGGTACGGTATTAAATGCCAGCCAGCAGTATATCTGGGAGCGTGGCAACAAGCGGGAGACCGCACCGCCGAGCCTGAAGAATCTGCCGCAGAATATCCTGCAGATCCCCTACAGCGTGGAAGAATGCAGCACGCTTCTGGGTGAGGATTATACGGCCATGGATCTGACCGGCTGTACGCTGGATGAGATGCTGTATTTTGTCAGTGAGGGGCGTGCCGTTTCAGCAAAGACGAAGGACGGCTATGTGCTGATCGTAGGATATGACTATTATAATGTACTGCTGTATGATCCGGAAAAGCAGGAGACATATTACGGTGGAATGAATGACAGCACGGCGCTGTTTGAAGAGTCGGGCAATCATTTTATCACCTATATAGAAAATTTTAAAGAATGAGGGAACGAAACATGATGAACTTAACAACAGTCAGAGAAATCTACAGAGACAGAGAGAGCTACTATGACAAGGTAATCCAGATCGGTGGCTGGGTGCGCAACAACAGAGGATCCAAAAACTTTGGATTCCTCGTTGTGCATGATGGTACATTTTTTGAGACCATCCAGGTTGTATATGCCAACACAATGGAAAATTTCGATGCGCTGACCCGTTTAAATGTTGGTACAGCCGTTATCGTCCGTGGTACACTGATCGCCACACCGGATGCCAAACAGCCGTTTGAGATCCAGGCTGCAGAGATCACCGTAGAGGGTGAATCCACACCGGATTATCCACTGCAGAAAAAGCGCCATAGCCTTGAATATCTGCGTACCATCGCACACCTGCGTCCGCGTACCAATACCTTCCAGGCGGTATTCCGTGTAAGATCCCTGATCGCCTATGCCATCCATCAGTTCTTCCAGGAGAGAGGCTTTGTCTATGTGCATACACCGCTGATCACTGGCAGCGACTGCGAGGGTGCCGGTGAGATGTTCCGGGTAACGACACTGGATATGGACAATCTGCCGAAAACAGAGGACGGCAAGGTCGATTACAGCCAGGATTTCTTTGGCAAAGAGACAAACCTGACCGTCAGTGGCCAGTTAAACGGCGAGACCTTTGCCCAGGCATTTCGAAATATCTACACCTTCGGACCGACCTTCCGTGCAGAGAACTCCAATACAACCCGCCATGCGGCTGAGTTCTGGATGATCGAGCCGGAGATCGCTTTCGCTGATCTGAAGGATGATATGATTCTGGCAGAGAGTATGCTGAAATATGTGATCCGCTACGTGCTGGACAATGCAAAGGAAGAGATGCAGTTCTTTAATTCCTTCGTGGACAAGGGACTGATCGAGCGTCTGGAGCATGTGGCAAATGCAGAGTTTGGTCATGTGACCTATACAGAGGCCATTGAGATTCTGGAAAAACATAACGACGAGTTCGATTACAAGGTATCCTGGGGCTGTGACCTGCAGACAGAGCATGAGCGCTATCTGACAGAGAAGATCTACAAACGTCCGGTATTTGTTACCGATTATCCGAAGGAGATCAAGGCTTTCTACATGAAGCTGAACGATGACGGCAAGACCGTAGCTGCCATGGACTGCCTCGTACCGGGTATCGGCGAGATCATCGGCGGAAGCCAGAGAGAGGATAATTACGACGTTCTCGTTAACCGTATGAAGGAGCTGGGGCTCAAAGAAGAGGATTACGGCTTCTATCTGGATCTGCGCCGTTACGGTTCCACACATCATGCCGGATTTGGTCTGGGCTTTGAGAGATGCGTGATGTATCTGACCGGTATGGGCAATATCCGTGATGTCATTCCGTTCCCGAGAACTGTAAATAACTGCGAACTGTAAGAGCAGTAAGAGTCAGCCAGGGTCTGCCAGATAAGGACTTTGACATGGAAACTGTGTAAATGGACTGCCGGTGACAGAATATGATAAGCGAATGTATTCTGTCATGGGCAGTCTTTTATTTGTTATGTATATGAAAACTGATCCGGCGGATCGGTTTTATATAAGGAGAAGATATGTTAACCATAGGATGTCATCTTTCCTCGGCGGGAGGTTTTCTGGCCATGGGAAAGACAGCCGTAGAAATCGGAGCCAATACCTTTCAGTTTTTCACAAGAAATCCTCGGGGCAGCAAGGCGAAAGCCATTGACCCGGAGGACGTGAGAAAATATCACGAATATGCTGCCAAGCATGGGATCACAAAGATCCTTGCCCATGCACCATACACCTTAAATCCCTGCTCGAAGGATCCCCGGGTGCGGGAATTTGCGCTGGAAACGATGGCCGACGATCTGAAACGCATGGAATATGTGCCGGGAAACTGCTATAATTTCCATCCCGGCAGCCATGTCGGACAGGGGGCAGAGGCAGGTATCGTCATGATCGCAGATACCTTAAACCAGATCCTTAAGCCGGAGCAGACCACAACGGTACTGCTGGAAACCATGGCCGGTAAGGGCAGCGAGGTCGGACGGAGCTTTGAAGAACTGCAGGAGATTCTGTCCCGGGTAGAATTAAAGGAGCATATGGGCGTATGTCTGGATACGTGTCATGTATACGATGCCGGATATGATATCGTGCAGGATCTGGACGGTGTGCTGGAAAGGTTTGACCTGTGCATCGGTCTGGATAAGCTAAAAGCGATCCATATGAACGACAGCAAGAATCCCTTTGCCAGCCATAAGGATCGCCATGAAAAGATCGGGCAGGGCAGTATCGGCACAGAATGTATGGTGCAGATCATCAACCACCCGGCATTGCAGGGAATCCCGGTGTATCTGGAAACACCGAATGAACTGGACGGGTATGCGGCGGAGATCGCATTGCTGAAGGAAAATTACAGACAGGGATAGCTGGAAAATGCAGACAGCTGAAAGCAGACAGGTCTGAGATGATTTGCATTTTAGTAAGAAAAAGAGATCTGAAAATTGCAGGAGATATATTCTGGTAGTATGAGAATATATCTCCTGCTTTCTTATCGTTTTACATCTGACAGGAACAGTCGGTGGCAGAGTCTACAGATATCTACATGTCACAGTGTACCTGTCACTGTCAGAGTGCTGACGCCGGGGGTGATGCTGTAAGCACCGGTCGTCGGATCCTGTACATAGGTAGCAGCCGGAACGGTGATCTGATTATCTACCGTAGTGAACAGACCAGTTGTGGTATCGTAGGTGTAATTTGTCGTTGCCGTCCAGGCTGTGCCGTTGAAGCTGACCGCTGTGATATTCAGGATCGGATCGAAGATATCGCGGATCACGGCACTGTCGGTCGTTGTGATTGGCACATTGCCCAGATTCTGGATCGTAAAGGTGTAGGTCACCGGACTGCCCTCTGTGATCAGGGACGGTGTGATCTCCTTGAGGATACGAAGCCTTGCGCCCGTTGCCGGTGCAATGGTCTCGCTGACCGTGATATCTGTGGCCACACCGTTTCCTGAAATGACGGCTTCGTTGCGGATCTCACTCTCCACGCCGAGTGGTGCGTAGCTGTTGGGGCGGGCTTCATACACGATGACGGCATTGCCACCTGCCGGAACCGAAATACCGGAAAAGACAAGCGGCGGTCCCTCGGTAACAGTAACCGCGCCCTGCAGTGTACCGTTCACATAGTATTTGGCGGAGCCACTGATATAATCCAGTGGGATCAGCACCCTTGCACCGAAGTCATAGGCGCCAAGATTATCTGTAATGGTCAGATCCGTGTAGGCGGTATCGCTGGAATTGACGAGACTGATCACATAGGTGACAGAGTCCGTATCGTTGTAGGTGGATCTTGTGGCAGTTTTTGCCGCACTCAGCATTTCTACGAGTTCTCCTGTAGCGATATTGGATGAAGTGCTGATCCCGTTGTAGGTCAGCGTAGCCTGATTGTATATGGTTGCCATACGCATTCTCCCTGAAATAGAGTCGAGGGATGTTCCCTCTCTACAGTATATGAGCGGGCGTGAAAAGAAGACACAGGGTGTTGCGAAGATTGTCGAAAGACCAGTGTTATTTCAACGCTTTCTCGGCATATTCCGTCGTCACCAGCTCACTGTACTCAGCCCGGGCCGGAAGCTCCCCGGCTGAATCCAGAATATCCTGCAACAGCTCAAAGCTGTCTTTCTCAAAAACAAGGGAATCCTTCCAGGTATCCTGCGCACTGTAACGGCGTACGATCGCTGTCAGTGTGTCGATATCATTCTCCGGGAACTGCGGTGCGATCACAGCGGCGATCTCTTCCGGCGTATGATTGCCGACGTAATCCATACCGTCCTGCAGAGCATCCGTAAAACGCTGGATCAGATCGGCATGTGCCTGGATATAGCTGGATCTGGCAGAGAAGGAGGTGTACGGTACATAGCCGGAATCCACGCCAAGAGAAGCCACAACATATCCTTCACCGGCGGTCTCCAAAGCCGTCGCTGACGGTTCAAATTCTACCGTATAGTCACCCTTGCCGCCGGTAAAGGCAGCAGCCGTAGAACCAAAGTCGATACTATGGTCAATCGTCAGATCCGTCAGGGCAATGCAGTTTTGTTTCAGAATATATTCAAATACCATCTCCGGCATACCACCTTTACGTCCACCAAGAACGGTCGTACCTTTCAGTTTATCCCACGTGAAGCTGTCGTCCGGTGTGCGGGATACGAGAAAATTTCCCGCACGTTGCGTCAGCTGCGCAAAGTTGATCACCGGATCGTCGGTCTGCTCCAGATACGTGTAGATTGTGGCTTCCGCCCCCATAAAGCCAATATCCGCTTCCCCGGACAGCAGAGCTGTCATCGTCTTATCCGCACCGTAACCCGTGACCAGGTCCAGATCAATACTATGGTCGGCAAAATAACCGTTTTCAATAGCTGCATACATCGGCGCGTAGAAAATAGAGTGTGCCACCTCGTTTAATGTGACCTTCTCATTCGCAGCCGTCTGACTCTCACTCTTCTGGCAGCCAACACAGGCCAGAAGCAGCAGAACAGGTGTGAAAACTGTGAGAATAATTCTCTTGATAGAATGCATAGGAAAAGAATCCCGGAATTTTTCTTAAAAATAGTATATGCGGAGAAAATATTTGATGTGCAGAACCTCTGTAGAAATAAAATCTAAAAGTAAAATATATTTGACTTTTATAAAGATAAATGTTACTCTGTAAAAAACAGGGAGGTGAACAGAAGATGGCTAAAAATATAGCTATCAAAGTGGCAAGAGCAGAGAAAGACATGACACAGAAAGCTCTTGCTGAAGCTGCCGGGATTTCAAGACAAACTATGAATGCAATCGAAAAAGGAGAGTACAATCCAACGATAAAGTTGTGTCGTAAGATCTGCCGCATATTGAATAAGAGTTTGGATGATTTGTTCTGGGAGGATGATGACAATGAAAAATAATCTGGATGAACGACAGGAATTAAAGCTTCTGAAAATTGAGCGTAATGGATGCTGGATGGCATTCTGGGGATTGTTGATTGCAATATTCGGCCAACTTCTATTGGGAAATAGCAGTATACAAAATCTTGCAGGGGAATGGATCGTGTTCATGTGCCTTGCTATATATCTTACAATAGACTGTATAAGAAACGGAATCTGGGACAGAAGACTGAAACCTGATTTAAAAACTAACGTCATAGCGAGCAGTATTGCTGCAGTTGCTATGGGAATCATCTGGTTTATTATCTCTTATCGGAATTACCATAAGCTCGCTGGCGCAATTGCCACCGGAATTGTTATGTTTATTATGATAGAGGTTTTATGTTTGATTGCACTGACGATTACTTCTAAAATATACAAAAAAAGGTTGCAGAAATTGGAAGATACGGATGAAGATACTGTAGATAATGCGTGAGATAATAGCAGGAACATCCATATTTGAAAATAGCAGTATAGGATTATTTGAATTAGGATAGTTGTATCATGTGTATATAGCACAACAGTGTTAAAGGTGGAACGAATGAATTTAGAAACATATTAGAAATTGTGCGCTGAATCCAAAATCCTCTGGACGCAGCATTGTCTACAGCGAATGCAGGAAAGAGATATCAGTCGTGCCGATGTAAAAAAAGGAATTGCGACCGGCGAAATCATAGAGGATTACCCGGATGATTTTCCGAATCCAAGTTGTCTGATTTTTGGGTATAATGTAAATGGACGGATTTTGCATATTGTTGCAGGGTGTGATAGTATAAATGTATATATTATTACAGCGTATTATCCAGATACAAAAAAATTTGAAGACGATTTAAAAACTCGAAGAAAGAGGTGATGGATATGTGTATGTATTGCAAAAACAGCACAACTGTAAATAGTACAACAACACATGTTGTAAATTATAATAATTGCATTATTGTGATTAAAAATGTTCCATGCCTTGAATGTGAGCAGTGCGGGGAAAAATATTATACGGACGAAGTTGCTGAGAGACTTGAAGCGATTGTGGATATGGCAAAGAAAATGATGCAGGAAATTGCAGTCATTGATTATCCACAGGTAGCGTAAGGTGGTGCAGAAATGATCCGGTATTTTAAGAAACCAGAGGGCCGGTATATAGAAAAAATCATCGGGCAGGAACGTCTGGCATTTGCGCATTCGGACAGCAATGATTTTTATGATCTGGTTGAATGGGCAAAGAATGGTGAGTATTATGGCTCCGTTCTAAGCTTTTATGATTTTGAAACCGGTGATGTGTATGAGCCGTTTGAAAAAAAGAAAAATGTGATCTACAGCGATCCCGTATATGCGGACGGATGGTATTATTTCCTGCAAGGGGATTATGGTGAAAAGAAAATTACCCTGTATTGTTACAGCCCCGGAGAAGTGCCGGAGAAGATCACCGAACTGTCTACCGATGAAGTGAATCTGTACAATTTACGCATCATTGGAAATCCGGTGCACATCATCAGTCAGGAGAATACATTTACCTGTTATTATCCGGAGTCCTTTTCTTTTCCCATCGAAGGGAACGAAAGCGTCATGTTTATGGAAGATAACAGGATCTACTTTGCATGCTGGGTTGAAGAAGGCTGGGACGACGAAAAGGATCAGGCAACGGACGAATATAAATACTATGATATGGTGATCGTAAAGGATTATAGTGGTCATACGCTTTCAAAAGAAGTGGGAAATCTGTATCAGGCCGCGGATGGGACATGGTGGATTTCCTGATGATTAAAATATAAAATATCGTACTGTTCATTCAGAACGAAGCAGCTTTATGACAGAACTTTGTGTATATAAAAGTGGCAGAAATATCATCGCTGATATTTCTGCCGCTTTTTGTCATTGGTTACGCAAAACTGACCAAATGAATCAGCTTTGCGTAGCCGATAATATTCTATTCATTCACCAGAGGAGTGTCAGGCCTTTGCTGCGATGAGTTTATCAAAACCGTAAATCTCCAGAGTTGTTTTTCCACTTTCCAGTTCCCTGATGATTTCCTGTTCATGCTCGTATTTTGCCATAGCCTTTTCAAAAACGATATCCTCCTGTTTCTGCGGAACAACAACCACACCGTCGCAGTCGCCGAAGACGATATCGCCTGGATGTACTTCGATGCCACCACAGTGCACCGGTACATTTAATTTGGCCAGAGTCTCTTTGACGGTTCCCGAAGGATTGAAAGCTCTGACAAAGACCGGGAAGCCCAGCTCTTTGATATCTTCTGCATCGCGGCAGCTGCCGTCGATCACGACACCGGCCAGTCCGTATACCTTGCAGGCCGTTGCCATGATATCGCCGAAATGTCCGGCATTAGAGTAGCCATGGACATCCAGGATCAGTACGTCACCGGGCTTTGCCGCATAGATTGCCTGATGCAGGGCAAGGTTATCACCCGGTACACACTGAGCCGTAAAGGCTCTTCCGATCATTTTCATTGTAGAACCGACTGGTTTGATGGCGGTATCCATAACGCCCTGGTTTGCTGTGCCGTTGTTGTTGTCGGCAATATTTCCAGTCGGTAATTTTAATAATTTTTCTCTGAGTTCTGCAGTTAATTCCATAATTCGTCTACCTTTCTGTTGATTTGGAAACCAGAGTATAGTTCTGATCCAGGATGCCGTCTTTTCTGTCTTTCCATAATCTGTAAGGAACACTTATGATCAGCGGAATCAGCATGACCGGACCAACAATTGTTGTGAAGGTACCATAGCCGTATTTGATGATATTTAACAGACCGAAGCTTGATCCGAAGGTACAGATCAGGATAAAGATGATGGCAATCAGAAATTTACGTGATAATGCAGTGCTTGTTGTCCATTTTTTCTCGATCAGCGGCTCAAAACGGTTGCATACCGTAAAGATGAAGGCAACGGAACTGGAGAGCATGGCTGCAATGGCAAATACAACGTACAGGATGCGGGAAATCCATCCTGCTGAGGAAAGATTGTTGATCGCCCAGAGCGTCGGGATCTCTTCATTCATAATGTCCGGCATGCCTGCGGCAAAGATAAATGTGAAGATCATGGTGGATACAGCACATAAAACAGCTGTCAGAAGAGATTCTGTCAGGACGTCTTTTCTGGTTTCAATAATGCCGCGGGAAGCCGGGACACAGGCTTCGTAACCGTTCATAAAGAATACCACGATCATCAGCATGGAGAACCATGCCCGCGGAGCCGAGAAGCCGTAGGTACTGTAAGAAACATGCTGTGCCATATAAGCGCTGGCAGCTGGGACAGCGTTACCAAGGCAGATCACAGCTACATAAGCACAGATAATCAGGATGGCAAGGCCAAGGATCGTGCCGACTTTTCTGAGCACGCCTGCGCCCCAGAGGGCGAAGAGAAGTACCAGTAAGCAGAAACCGACGGTGCCGACGATCTTTGGAAGACCAAACAGCTGATTTAACAGGGAGGCCGTTGTGGAAATCTGCGCTGACAGAGCGATCAGAACGACAACGATAACCTGAATCTCTTTAAAGGTTCCGAAAAACAGCTGCAATCCCTTGGGACGGTAGATCGTATTGTAGGCTTCACGATACGATTCCGGTTTATAAATACGGTTGATTTCAAACAGCAGCAGGTTGAAGATAAAGCATAAAAGACCGGCGACTGCAGGACCGAGGAAAATACCGATCCAGCCTTTGTTGTTGAAGTAGGATACGGTCTGGGTACCGGAGGCAAAGCCGGGACCGACGTAGGCACTGTACATAATTGCGGAAAGCGAAAAGATAGCCGCAAATTTTTTACCGAATGTATTTGTTTTCATCTGTCAGCCTCCTATGCTTCTTCCGGTTTGGACTGGAGTGTATGGTAGCCCAGTTTTTTGCGGGCATCCTTCAGTGAGCTGCCTTTTTTCACCTCAGCAATGATCTGCTGTTCCACCTCTTCGATATGCTGGGCAAGTTTTAAAACTTCCTCTGCACGTTCTTTCGGGATGACAAGGACGCCGGAATCATCGCCAAGGATAATATCGTCCGGACGGACCTGTACACCGGAAACAGCAACCGGAATGTTTACTGCATCGACAGTCACTCTTTCTTTTCCGGTAACCATATATTTGCCTTTGGTGTAGATGCCATAGCCCAGCTCCTTGATGCCGTTGACATCACGGCAGACACCGTCGATAACGGTTCCCTCAATGCCTTTTGTTTTTGCGGTAAAGGTCATGATATCGCCCCAGACAGTGCAGTAGGTACGTCCGCCGTTATCAATAACAACAACCTGGCCCGGTTTAACATCGTCGATAAAATCGCCGACAGTGCCTTTTTCGACACCGCAGGGAATATAGTGGACGGTGAAAGCTTCACCACAGATTTTATTACCTTCCACGACGGCCTGCACGCCCAGTAAACCACAGGGAATTCCCAGTTTATCCATGGCATCGGAGATGCTTGCTGTGTCCATTTTTTTGATAGCTGCAATCAATTCTTTGCGTTCCATAAAACAGATCCTCCTGTTGAAATATGTGTAAAATGTTTAGATGTCAGTACTGTATCTAAGTTAATATGTATCCTGCCGTGCAGGGTTCCTTGCTGTGATCTCAATATAGCATGTTCAATATCACTTGTAAAACAAATAAATATAATGTAAAATATCGGAAAAACAGATATTAAGAAGGAGGACGGGTGCAGAATGACATATGAACAGATCGAAACCTTTCTGACGACGATCACGTATGGCAGTATTACAGCAGCAGCAAAATATCTGTATGTCTCACAGTCGACGATATCCTCAAGAATACAGCAGCTGGAGGCTGAGCTGGGCGTGCAGCTGTTGATCCGGCAAAAGGGACACAGAAGCATCGAGCTGACAAATTACGGAAATGCGTTTATTCCGATCGCAAGCCAGTGGGCAGCCTTGTGGAAGGATACGCAGCATCTGAAAACGATTGACAATATACAGATGCTGACCATCGCCAGCGTAGATGCCGTGAATAATTATACCCTCGTTCCGTTTTTTAAAAGATATATGGCAAAGAATACAGATGTGCGGCTGAATATCCGAACACATCATTCCAATGAGATTTATTCTCTTGTAGAAAGCAGAAGCGCAGATATTGGCTTTGTATTTTCCAGAATCAACTATCCGGATGTGACCACACGGCCGGTATACAGGGAATTGATGTATCTGATCTGCGCCAAAAGCGCACCGTATCATGCAGAGATGGACTGTAAGGCATTAAAAACAGCAGATGAGATTTTTCTGAACTGGGGACTGGATTATCAGGCCTGGCATGACCTGCATTTCAGTCCGGCGGATCATCCAGCCATGATCGTGAATACAGGCTCCATGCTGCAGCGTTATATTGAAGGCGATTGCTGGGGCATTGCACCGATGTCGGTCATCCGTGGTGCTATGCGCTCCAATCCCAATCTGACGTATTATACGCTGAAAACACCACCGCCACCGAGAATCTGTTATGAAGTCCGCAACCTGTATCCGAATATCAACCATACAGAACCCATGGAACGGTTCGAACAGGAACTGGATGATTTCATTTCACTGGATGAAAATATCTGTTCCTTTGAAAGTTGGATGCTGAAAAACTGATAGGATCTGAGAAAACGAATGAGATAAAGTGAAAAGCGGCGGAAATATCGTTGGTGATATTTCCGCCACTTTTTGCTTTATCTGACATCCATAAGAAATGATATTTCCGGTAAGGTCATGAGTTGTCTGTGTAGTGTATGAAAAAGCATTGCAGCGAATGGCAGTTCACGATTCACCTTTTTGATGGCATAAATAATCCTGTCCGGCGGGGCTGCGTCCAGCTTCTGCACAGAAATGTAAAGCTGCCTGCTGAGACTGTACGCCACAGAAAATGGTGCGATAGCCCAGGTATCTTTCCGGGAAAGAAAATATTCCAGCAGGCTCATCTGATCCATATAGGCATGGTACTGTGGTGCGCTGCCAAACCAGTAGTCATGCCAGGAGGCAAATTCCGGATTCCAGGGAAGATAGATTTCATTATACAGATCCAGCATGTCGGGAGAAATATTCTCGGGATAATCTGTGGCTGAGTTTGTCAGAAGCAGCATCGGTTCCTGAAACAGAGGAATTGTTTCCAGATTGGGATAATACCGCGTATCTGAGATCAGAGCCAGATCTACCATACCGTTGGCCACATAATCGTAGGCTTCGGAAGAATGGCAGTGGTGGAAGCTGATCCGGATTTTTTTCGGTTCGTTGGAAAGACTGCGGAAAACTTCGGGGAGAATGTAACTGCTCACGCTGTCAATGGCTGACAGTCTGAGCAGATCCGTATGTTCCAGCTCACGGATATCCAACGCTTCCTGCCAGAGGTCTTCCAGACGGTTTGCAACGGAAATAAAAGCTTTTCCCTTGTCTGTCAGTACAATTCTTTTCTGCCCTTTCTTTCGTTCAAATAATGTATAGCCAAGCTCTGCTTCAAGTGTCTGGATGCGCCGGGTCAGTGCAGGCTGTGTGACAAATAATGCTTCAGCAGCGGTAGAGATAGATCCTGTTTTTACAATTTCAAAAAATGCCTGAATTTCTGATTGGGTCATGGGATTCTCCTAAAATAAAGTATGTTTTATATTATACATGTTAAATATGCATTTTACAATGCGGAAGATTTTTCGTATAGTAAAGTCTGCATCCTGCAAGAGAATGTGGAGTTCAATGGAACTGCAGGTAAAAGCTTTTGCAGGATACGGCAATAGAATAACAGTTCAGCAAGTCAGAATGAGAAACTGTTGAAAAGAAAAGAGAAGGATATGGGAGAAACAAAGGATCTGCTGCACGGAAATATAAGAAGAGAACTGATCGCGCTGATGCTGCCATTGATCGTGGGGAATATATTGCAGCAGTTTTATAATACGATCGACGCAATGATCATCGGACATTATGTGGGAAGTACAGCGTTCGCAGCTGTAGGTGTGGCCGGAAGTGTAATGAATCTGTTTATCTTCATCATCAATGGCGGCTGTAATGGTATGTCCGTTGTATTTGCGGAGCTGTACGGCCAGAGAAAATGGGAGAGTCTGCGAAAAGAAAGCTTTCTGTCCCTGCTGCTTGGCGGTGGTATGGCAGTGCTTCTGAGTCTGGTAAGTACAGCAGCTCTGTCTGGCGTCCTGCGGATATTGGATACTCCAGCAGATGTTACTGTGTATGCGAGAAGATATCTCGTGATTATATTGCTGGGGTTGCCGGTTACCTTCCTGTATAACTGGTGTGCAGCTGCACTGCAGGCGGCAGGAGATACCAAAACACCGTTGTATACCCTTATGATCGCCATGTGTCTGAATACGGCACTGGATCTGCTGTTCGTAGCAGGATTTCACCGGGGAACAGAAGGTACGGCCGCAGCTACTGTGATTGCACAGGGACTGGCTTCTGTTATCTGCCTGTGCATCATGAGGAAAAAACACATGGAATATTCTTTCACCCGTTCGGATATGGGGTATGACAAAACACTGATAAAACGGACGGCCAGATTTGGTCTGGTCTCAGCCCTTCATCAGTCCAGTCTGTATATCGGTAAGCTGCTGGTGCAGGGCGCTGTGAATACCGGTGGAACCGATATGATCGCGGCGTATACCGCCACCATGCGCATTGAAGGCTTTGCCAATTCCTTCAGTGACAGTGGAGCCGCTGCGATCTCTGTTTTTACCGCACAGAACCATGGAACCGGAAATAAAGAAAGATGCAAAGCCGGTTTCTGGAAGGGACTGACGGTTATGTTGCCGCTGGCAGTCGTGTTGTCGGTACTGATGGCTGTTGTAACGCAGAAGGCCGTGATCCTGCTGATGGGCAATCCGTCGGCTGCGGTTTTGCAGAATGCGGATGACTATATGCTGATTATTTCTCTGGTCTATGTCTTTTGTTTTACCGGAAGTACCTTTGTCGGCTATTTTCGTGGTATCGGCAGAGTGGAGGTACCTGTGATTGGTGCCATCCTGCAGATATCGATCCGTGTTATCCTGTCTTATCTGTGGATCAGCCGCTGGGGCTTAAAGGCAGTTGCCATGGCTACCGGAATAGGATGGATGGCTATTGTGCTGTATCAGATCACGGTATATCGCAGGATGCGCCAGTCTGCAAAAAAATCTTGACCTGCAGTTGACTTTAGGTGTTAAAATAAACTAAACTATGATAAAGAGCACTATAACATCCATACACAATACAGTATGAATACAGAAAATGGAGGATGAAAACATGCAGAAAGCCAAAGTGCCGGGCAAAGACGGCAACAAGTATGTACCTTTTGAAAAAAGAACAGGAGAATCATCCGTTGTGTATTTTACAAGGGATCTTTCCCCGGAGGGCCTGAAAAAGATCTACGACAAAGTATCCAAGGGTCTGGACGGCAAGGTAGCGATCAAGTTGCATACCGGTGAGGCTGAAGGTCCGAATATCATCCCGCGTCCGTGGGTCAAGGCACTGTACAACGACAAGCTGCCGGAAGCTACGGTTGTAGAGACAAACACCTATTACGAGGGCAGCCGCTATACGACAGAAGCCCACAGAAAGACACTGGAAACCAACGGCTGGATATTCTGCCCGGTAGATATCATGGATGAGGACGGTGTTACCACACTTCCGGTAAAGGGCGGTAAATGGTTTGACGAAATGCATGTCGGCGATCATATGCTGAACTACGATTCCATGCTGACACTGACCCATTTCAAGGGTCACACCATGGGCGGTTTTGGCGGTTCTAACAAGAACTTGGGTATTGGCTGTGCAGACGGACGGATCGGTAAAGCCCAAATCCATACGGTTCCGGGTTCTGACAACCTGTGGAGTATCGCCGAGGAAGAGCTGATGGAGCGTATCACTGAGTCTACAAAGGCTACGATCGATCATTTCGCCGGTCATATTTCCTATATCAATGTTATGAGAAATATGTCCGTATCCTGTGACTGTGAAGGCTGCAGCGCAGAGCCGGTTGTTACACCGGATGTTGGTATCGTGGCAAGCTACGACATCCTGGCAGCAGATAATGCCTGCATCGATCTGATCTATGCTCTGCTGGGCGGCGGTGGAAAAGCGCTGATCGAGCGCGTGGAGACAAGACACGGTCTGCGTCAGCTGTCCTACATGAAAGAGATGGGCATGGGCAATGATAAATATACGATCATCGACATTGACCATGACGATAAAGAGACAACAGTAGAAGAGATTACAAAGGATATTGTACCGGAATGGAATCCGGATATTTACAATACCTTCCCGGGAAGAAATAAGACCAGAGAAGAAAAATAAAGCGGATACAGAAAGGTCGTAAATGTGGTATACTCTAAGCAGGAATACAAAAGTTTTCCAGAATGGGGGTATGACAATGAAGAAGATTATTACGATCAGCAGAGAATTTGGCAGCGGCGGACGCTTTATCGGAGAAGAAGTCGCAAAGAAGCTGGGCATTGCCTATTATGACAAGAACATTATCCAGAAAATCGCCGAAGAGTCCGGTCTTTCTCCCGAGTACATCGAGAAAAACGGAGAGCTTTCTCCTGGAAAAGGACTGTTTGCCTATGCATTTGCCGGAAGGGATCTGATGGGGAAATCTGTCGAAGATGAGCTGTACGATGTGCAGCGAAAGCTCATCTTAGAGCTTGCAGATAAAGAGCCCTGTGTGATCATCGGACGGAATGCGGACTATATTCTGCGTGACAGAGACGATGTGGTGAACGTCTTTATCCATGGCAACCAGCCGGAAAAGCAACAGCGGATCTGCAAGCTGTACAATGTCACCGAAAAGGAAGCCTTGAAACTGATGAAAGACGTTGATAAACGGCGTATGGCAAACTATAATTTCTACACCGACCAGAAATGGGGACAGGCAGCTAATTATACCCTTTGCCTGAACAGTTCGCAGCTGGGCTATGAGCTGTGTGAAAAGCTCATTATGACCTGTGCAGAAGAATAACAGTATACAGATAAGACAGGAGTGGCTTCCTGCCAGGATGGTTCATCGTGGCAGGAAGCCCTTTTTATGCGTGTAATGGGCCAAAGTCTGTGCCAAACGGGGCTGGTTCTGGTATACTATAGAACGAGTACATCACCTGTACATACAGAGTAAAGAAAACAGCCGGAGGTAGAAAAATGAAGACAGAAAAAGTGAGCAGGGTACAGTATCATCTTCCGGGCCTGTTTGAGCATTTTGACTTTTACAGGGTATTTCTTCCGCTGTTTCGGAAACACAGAGAGTATTTTTATGACTGGTGTGAGATCGGCTCACTTTACGGCGCGCCGGAGGGCTGTATCTGGGGCGGTGGCCGTATAGGATTTGGTGCATATGATCCGCAGGCGGTCCTGGAGTTTGTACAGCAGTATGAAATTTCAGCCCGGCTGACGTTTAGTAATTCCCTGCTGAAAAAAGAACATCTCGCTGATGCCACATGCAACAGACTCTGCGCACTGGCAGAGCACTATGCAGCGGTGCAAAACGGCATCATTGTAGCTTCGGATCTGTTGCTGGATTATGTACGGCGGACATATCCGGGCCTGTATGCCGTTTCTTCTACGACAAAGGTGCTTACCGATTTTGCGCAGTGTCTGGATGAAATCAACAGAGAGGAATTTCGCTACGTTGTTCCGGATTTCCGGTTAAATAAGGCTTTTGCCAGATGGAAAACCCTGTCCGCAGAGCAAAAGGCAAAGGTGGAATTTCTCGCCAACGAATGCTGCTGGTTTGGCTGTAAAGACAGAAAACGCTGCTATGAGACCGTAAGCCGCCAGAATCTTGGAGAGGATTGCCCGGATCATCTGTGCACAGCGCCGGGCGCGGAGGAAGGATACCGCTTTTCAAAAGCTATGAAAAATCCCGGCTTTATCAGTCTGGAATATATACAGAAAGTATATCTTCCCATGGGATTTTCTAATTTTAAGATCGAAGGCCGGAGCCTCGGAAGTGCATTGCTTCTCGAATTTATCCTCTACTATATGACGAAGCCGGAATATCAGCTGCAGCTCCGGGAGGAAGTGTATCTGGATAATATGTTGGATCTGTTTTGAAAAAGGATCATTTTGCGGAAGATGGCGCAAGGATTCCGGTATAATCATGCAGGATGTCGTCTGGCTGGATGGCATCCGAAACCATCGCTATTTCCAGTGTGTAGACTGCAGAATCTTCACCTATATTTCCATGTGCCGGCACATAACGGTCCAGATATACATTTTTCTTTGCAGCGGTTGTTGTGACAAGAGTAACGTAATCTTTTGTGGTCAGAAGCTTGTAGTAAACCGTTTCGCCGGGAAAGGAATCCCGCATACGATCAACCATATCAGAGAGATTGTAATCGTCGGAAGTCTCGCCAAGAGACGTTATTTCTCCATCGATAGCTTTCTGCAGCTCCTGATATACCAGCGCTGTTCGTTTCTGGGTGGCACGGTCATCCACAGCGAAATGTACAGTCGTTATCAGCGATATGACCAGGATAATTACGGCCATGATACATACAGCTACGCAGACACTTCCCAAAATACGTTTTTTCTTCGCTTTTATTTCCTCCGGGGTTATACGGATCCGGGAAAACTCCCTCACGAAAGTATAGATGTCAGTATCCGCATGAGCTATGACCGCATCGATAAGGTCATAGTCATTGTCAGCAGCACGCATGTTGTACACACCATAATCTGAAGCATATTTTTCCAGACGATCGTAAAACAAAGAAAACCAGCCCGTGTATGCTTTCCTTCGGACAATAAAAATGGTCAGACCGACAAGCAGGATCGCCAGATACACAATCATAAATACGCCATAATACAGCCCTTCAATTTTGGAAGCCTGTCCCTGATCGAGAATGGCAAGGAGCACATAGTCTGCATCGTTTCCGTTTTCCTTATCCCAATATGTGACAAATCGATCTCCGTACGAATGACCGGTCGGGTCAATTCCCAGACGGGCAAGATCATAGTTGACATGCTCGCCTCTGTTCGGATCTTTCAGCAGGATGGAAGTACCATCTTCCTGCACGACAGCAGATACCGTTTTTTTGCCCATAAGCGCATGTCCGGTGATCGTCTGGAATGGATCGTATTTCATGTATCCAAAGGCCCAGAGAAGAGAAAAGGCCATATATATAATGATGAACCGTCCGAGCTCTTTCCACAAGTTATACCGCAGAGATTTTTCCATGGTGCATCTTTCTTCTTCGGGAATTCCCGGAAGAGTGACATACCAGGTGGCAACCCGGTCTCTTCTTGCCTCATTTTCCGTTGCCTTCTGGATGTTTAATGCTGTTGAAACATTCATAAGTGATCTCCAATCCATTTCATGATATATACATCCAATATAGCATAAAAACAGAAAAAAATAATAGAAAAACAGGAGAGAAAAGCATAAAATGAAACTATAAAACCAAAAAGAGGATATGAAAATGAATCATTATGAAAAATACCACAAACCCCAATGTTCCATGAAGGAATATGTTCTGCCGTTTCTGGCACAGTATCTGATCCTGGCAGTCTGCATTATACTGCATCGTCTGTTTGTCAACCGGGGAGAACTGATCAGTCCGGCTGTGATGGTGGGTGATGAGATGAGTTCCCCGACAATGGGACGTTTTGTTTTCTGTATGGGAGCATTTGTGGCAGCAGTGCTGCTGGCGGTCGTGGCATCCAAAAAGGCGAAGGAAGGCAAAGAGTATGCGCCGTTTTTCCTTGGACTGTTCGCAGGGACATTTCTGTGGCAGTCGATCGGAGAGGATCTCTGGAATTTCTCTGTAAACGGTGTGAACTTTGTACAGCTTGAGAGTGTAAGCGTGTTTCCGATTTTTGTGATCACGTTGCTTTTTGTGGTATATGCCGTCAGAAATCATGCGTTGGATTTTGGTATGTGGTGTGTACTGGCAGGCTTTCTGTGTAACTGGGCCGGTCATTATGTCATGCTGGGTACATATCCTTTCGTGGCATCCTGGTTTGCAGAAAGCGTCTGGAACAAAAGTATTGCATATGTCAGCGGTGCCGTCTTAGGCGTAGTCGGCATTTATCTCGGCGTATGTTCTGCAAAAGACCGGAAGGGAAGACTGTTTGCTTCGATCATAACGTATATTGCGACAGGGATTATTGCGTTTGGTATGATGGAAGGGTAAATATTGTAAGAAAAATCGGGATTTGTGGAGGTAAGTCATATGGAAAATTTCAAAGAAAAAGAATATAAGGTATTTGAAATGTTCGATAAGCAGTGGGCTGTTGTTACAGCGGGCTCAATAGAACATTATAACAGTTGCACTGTTAGCTGGGGCAGTCTGGGGAACATCTGGGGGCATGCAGGTAAAAGCAGACCAACGGTTACGGTTTATGTTCATCCGGCTCGTTATACCAGTGAATTTTTGAAAAACAGCGATACTTTTACGGTAAGTTTTTATCCTGAAAGTTGTAAAAAGGCATTGGGCTATATTGGTTCGCATTCCGGCAGGGATGGTGATAAAGCTGTTGGTGCAGGGCTGACTCCTGTTGAAATCGCTCAGGGCGTAACCTATAAAGAGGCAAGTTTAACATTTCTCTGCAAAAAGTTGTATCAGCATCAATTTTCCAAAGAGGATATTGCAACGGAAGTTCAGGAGTATTATGCTTCCATGCCAAAAGTATATCCTGATTTCAATGGAGGCTGGCAACCACATATTGTTTTTGTAGGTGAAATTATAGCTGTTAGGGATGAGCCATAAATTTTTGTTTGACTTTTTCAAAAAAGAAAAATATAATAGCTTTTGAACGAGTAGCTGACTAGCGTAAATCCAGTTTTGTTACTCGTTTTTTTGTTGCCGGGCATCCGTAAGACGCTGCCGGTAGCAGATTCTGCAGGTGCACCTGCAGTCGCACAGTATGAAAATATATAATGCAGTTAAAAGTGTGTAGCTTATCAGCGTAAGTCCAGCTTATGAGGTAAGTA
>CAVCMG010000005.1:28607-104026 GCA_963603285.1 Ruminococcus bromii | reverse complement strand
GAATGCTTTCGCTATTATTCCATGCGGCTATCCGGAAGCAGTTCATGCTCAGCAGAATCGTTTTGGCAAGCAACGGATACACTATGTTTTATAATGACAAGAGGCATGAACTCCTGATAAAAGATACCGTAGC
Organism: Ruminococcus bromii; assembly: GCA_963603285.1. Classification (GTDB taxonomy): domain Bacteria; phylum Bacillota; class Clostridia; order Lachnospirales; family Lachnospiraceae; genus UBA11957. Next base: position 103,893 of record CAVCMG010000005.1, on the reverse strand, counting down.
AAAATATGCTTGCGGTATCTTTTATGAGATTTCACCTATTTTTTCTCATCCAGCAGCATCACACCTTCTGCAGGATTATGGTCGATCGCACCAACGATACGGTGCGGCAGATAGGGTTCTTCGATATAAGCGATGTCCTCCGGTGTCAACTGTACATCCAGTGCACCTGCGGCATCGTCAAGATACGCAGCTTTTGTTGCACCCACGATCGGCGAAGCCACACCTTTGGCCCAGTGCCATGTCAGAGCGATCTGCTGCATTTTTACACCATATTTTTCAGCCAGCTCTGCTACGCGCTCTACGATCTTCATATCCTGTTTCTCTGTATTGTCGTATTTGCCCATAGCCACACGGTCGGTATGGCTGCGCAATGTATCGGTATTCCATGTGGCACGGGTCAGATGTCCGGCAGCCAGCGGACTGTACGGCATCAGGGATACGCCCATCTGCTTACAGATCGGGATCAGCGCTCTCTCATCCTCACGATACAGCAGGTTATAATGGTTTTCCATCGCTGTAAATGGCGTCCAGCCATGCTCCTTTGCAGTAAGCTGCATATTGTAAAACTGGTAGCCATACATGGCCGACGCGCCCAGAGCACGGACTTTTCCGGTCTTCACCAGATCATGCAGTGCCTCCATCGTTTCTTCGATCGGTGTTTCATAATCGAAACGGTGGATAATATACAGATCCAGATAATCCGTTCCCAGACGCTTTAAGCTGCCGTCGATCTCCCGGAAAATAGCCTCCCGGGAAAGCCTGCCCGGATTAAAATACACCTTGGAAGCGATCACGACCTTATCACGGGCCACGTTCTTTTTCAGTGCTCTTCCCAGATACTCCTCACTGGTGCCCGCAGAATATCCATTTGCCGTATCAAAGAAATTGATACCCAGATCCAGCGCATGCTTTACAACTGCTTCGGTGGACGGCTCATCCAGTGTCCAGTCATGCATTGTCCCGGCTTTTCCGAAACTCATGCAGCCTACACATACTTTTGAAATCTCAATATCTGTGTTACCCAGTTTAGTATATTGCATATCTTTATCCCTCCAAATTTTTCAACCCGTACGTTTTCTTCAAGACTTACTTTCTACATATACTTATTGTACACATTTTCATAATAAAAGCGAATACCTGTAAAGCATTTTCTGCAATGCCTCACGTGTATAGCAGCATAAAAACAGCCGGAAGCTTTTGCACTTCCGGCTGTCCAAAACGCTTATTCTTTTTATAACCAAAAACTTATTCAGCTTTTTCCTCACCGTCAGCTTCTACATCATCCGGCAGCGGACCGTTGTGGATAGCTGCTACGGTAGCTACGATGGCTTCCGGATCTGTGGTTACGGAAATATTGGCATCTGCAAAGATCGGCAGATCTTTGACATGTAAAGTGTCACCGAGTTTCATATGACCGACATCGACTCTGACCTCATCGATCAGGTAAGCCGGCAGTGCTTTATAGGCAACCTCTTCCAGATTCTGCTGCAGAGCACCTTCAGCGATCTTCTCATGATTCTCCAGAATAATCTCTGCGGTAGCATGTACCTTTTCGGTACTTACCAGTGCCTGGAAATCGATCTCATCAATACGACCGGCGATCGGGTTGTAATCCACTTCCTTGATCAGCACATCGTACTGCTGTCCCTCGACATCCAGCATGATCTGGCTTCCTTTGTGGTCTTTTTTCAGAAGCTTCTCGACATCCTGTTTGTTCATCTTTACAGGTACGGAACCTTCGATTTCACGTCCGAACACGTTGCCTACGACGTATCCCTCTCTTCTCAGCTTTTTAGCCTTGACATCCATGCTTCGTTTTTCAGCTTTTAAAGTATCCATTTGAACTTTCCTCCAAAAATCTGATATTCTTAGCAGCCTTCGACAAGAGGTTTTGTTAAGTGGTGGCACCTAACTTTTGTTAGTTGTCTGTTTCTTTGTTCTATGTGTAATATAGCACTCAAGATTTCTAATTTCAACAGCAGAGTGCACAGAATTTTGAAGAAATTTCAACAGATTTTCTTAAAAGTGACAACAATGTAACGTGTAAGATTGCAATCGCACAGTTTATCACTTTCCCGCCCGTACTGCTGCGTTACACCATTACATATAATGATACTTCTTCCGCTGCGTGATCAGAAATGTCGCTGTCACACACAGCGTCAACACCTCTGCCAGTGTCACAGAATACCAGATGCCGTCAATACCGAGGATCATCGGCAGGAGCAAAAGCGCGCCAAGCTGGAATACCAGCGTACGAAGGAAAGAAATCAGCGCAGACAGCACACCGTTGTTTAATGCTGTAAAAAATGCCGAGCCAAAGATATTAAAACCACTGACCAGAAAAGCCGTCGCATACAGCTTGAAACCATGACTCGTCAGATCCAGAAGCTCCGCATCATAGCCGACAAAGATCCTTGCCAGCGGTTCAGCGATCACATGGGTCAGAAGGACAAGGAATACACCCCAGATACCGACAAGACGCATACTCTTTCCAAATACATTTTTAAGTTCTGTGTCATTTTCTGCTCCCAGATTATAGCTGATGACCGGCGCACTGCCAATCGAATAACCAAAGAATACCGCGGCAAAGATAAAGCTGGCATACATGATCGTACCAAAAGCTGCCACACCGTTCTCGCCGCTGAATTTCATCAGCTGGAGGTTAAATACCGTATTGACAATCGAGCTGGACAGATTCGTCATCAGCTCCGAGGAACCGTTTGTGCACGTGCGCAGCAGCATCCTGCCGTCAAAGTGCGTGCGTCCCAGTTTCAGTATGGTTGAATTTTTCCGTGAAAAGTACAGGATCGGTGACAGACCGCCGATCAGCTCACCGGTCACCGTCGCCATCGCAGCCCCCTTCAGCCCAAAGCCCAGCACCGCAATAAACAGGTAATCGAGCACCATATTCGTCACGCCGGCTGTCACGACCACGGCCAGTCCAAGCTTTGGCTTCTCCGCTGTAACAAAGAAGCTCTGGAATACATTCTGCAGCATAAACGCAGTCAGAGAGATCGCACTGATCCGCCCATACATCACGCCATTGGCCAGAAGCTCCCCCTCTGCCCCCATCGCCCGGCAGAATACAGGAAGCAAAAATACACTGAGTAATGACAGCAACGCACCACCGATCGCTGTCACATAAACCAGCAGGGAAAAATACTCATTTGCCTTTTCCCTGTTGCCCTCACCCAGTGTCCGGGCAACGATCGCGCTGCCGCCCGTACCAATCATAAAGCCAAGGGCTGAAAGCCCCATCATCACCGGCATAACCAGATTGATCGCCGCAAACGCTGTCTTACCGACAAAATTGGAAACAAACAGTCCATCCACCACACTGTAGATCGACGTAAAGATCATCATTACGATGGACGGCAGTACAAAACGTAACAGCCGCTTATATGTAAAATGATCGGATAACTGTATCTTCATATAAAATAATCCTCCTGTTTATGCTTCGCATTTACACAGATTGCAGATTCTCAAGCAGTACCTTTGTATACCGCTCATACAATGCCAGCATCTGCCGTATTTCCTCGTCACTGAACGACTGTAGGGTTTCTTCCTCACAGCGTGCAATAGGTACGATAAACTCTGAGATTTTATCACGCCCGTTTTCTGTCAGCCGGATATGCATCTGCCGTCCCTTGCCCGGTTCCAGACGGATCAGTCCCTCTGTTTCCAGCTTCCGTATCGCTGAATGTACCGTCTGCTTGGCCAGATAGTTCACCTTACAGATATCCCGCTGCAGACATCCATCCCCCAGTTCATAGATCGAATATAAAATATCAAATGTGCTGTCATTCACACCATGACGCACAGATGCCTCGTGATATCCATCATTCATCGCCTTGTTGATCTGGTTCAGCCGCACCAGCTCATCCCTGAGCGGCGACTGTATCCTCTCACTCATACTGTCCATCCTCCTTCCAAAGTCCGATTTCATACTCGCAAGGCACATTATAGTCCGAAATCATACTCATTGTCAACCCAAAACCAGGAAAATTTAATAAGCCAGGATGGCCTGCAAAGCTGCGGCGGGGCTGTCTGTCCCTTTTTGCATCCCTAAAACGAGCCAGGGCTGAATGGTTCTTAGCGCGTCAGCGGTCACTATACAGAGGCAGATGCTGCTTACCGAAGCGGCATCTGAGGGCGCCTGAGTCGTATTTTCATCAGAAAATACGGCGAATGCGACCGGTACTCTGCATAGTGGCCACCGACACGCTTAGAACCATCGCCCAAGCGTCGGGATGCAAAAAGGGACAGACAGCCCCGCCGTAGCTTTGCAGGCCATCCGTCCCGTCCATCACATCAAATCAACAAGCCTTCTTATATTCCATCAGCTTCTCCTTCGCCTCCCTGCTCAGCTGTCTCGGCACAGCGATCTGCACCACAGCGTAGAAATCGCCAAAGTTTCTGGCATCCTTCATCGACACGATACCCTTGCCTTTGATCCGGATCTTGCTGCCCGACTGTGTGCCCGGCCGGATCTTGCAGATCACATCGCCCTGCAGCGTATGCACTCTGGTCTCACCGCCAAGTACCGCCGTCGTATACGGAATCTGGATCGTGGCATAGACATCCTGGCCTTTTCTCTCATATCCGGCTTTGTCCGAAATATGCACCTTGATCAGCAGATCACCATCTCCACCGCCATATCCTGGCATACCTTTACCACGAAGCCGGATTGACTGGCCTTCATCGATACCCGCCGGAATACGAACCTGTAAAGACTGTGACCGACCATCGGCATTCTGTAACGAGATCATTTTATCGCAACCATAAGCGGCATCGTCAAAGCTGACCGTAACTTCCGCATGCAGATCCTCGCCCTTTGCCGCGTACGAACCGCCGCCAAAGCCACCGAAACCACTCTGACCGCCAAAATGCGTATGACCACCACCGGAATCAAAACCACTGCCGCTGCCAAAATGCGAGCGGTAGCTGCTGCCAGACGCAGATCCTCCACGGCCGCCTGTCCGACCGGAAAATCCACCGCCACGGAAGATATCTTTAAACGCATCGCCAAAGATATCTCCCATGTCGTCCATATTTCCCTCAAAATGGAACTCATGAAATCCACCATTCGGATCCTGGCTGTAGTAGGTATTCTGATAGCCCTGCCCTCCGGCGGCACCGCTCTGGTCAAAGGCTGCATGACCAAACTGATCGTACATCTTCTTTTTCTCCGAGTCACTTAAAACAGAATATGCCTCTGTGACCTCCTTGAACTTCTGTTCTGCCTGCGGATCTCCATGGTTTGTATCCGGATGATACTTTTTCGCCAGCTTTCTGTATGCCTTCTTGATTGCGGCCGCATCTGCACTGCGCGCAACACCAAGAACCTCATAATAATCTCTCTTTGTATCCATAAAAATCACCTCCTGATGATGGTGTTATAGCCTTATTGTTCTATTCGTAATATAACACGCATATTTTATGTCATCAAGAGGTGTAACATGATATTTTGTGAAATTTTTGTGATTTTTCTTAATATGCAGTTTCCTTTTATACCATGTCCGCTTCATATGATAGGTACCATTGGTATGGGTAACAACCCAAGGGCTGCTGTAACTGTTGGAATTACTATATTCCTTGAGTCAGCTGCTGATTTTTCATTCAGAGCATCGGCTTAATTTTCTTATATACTGCATCAGCCAGTCTACCGTGACTTTCCGCATCCATATGCTCCTGATCCGCCTTGCCCGGCACAGCCACTGACGCTGCATCCAGAAATCTGCAACCATATTTTTCTGCAATATCTACATATTCCGCAGCCAGTGATTTCGACACTTCCACCGATTCCTTTGAAAACTCCGGATCAAACTCTTCTTTCCAGACATCCTCTCCCAAAAGAATTGGTGACACCAGCAGAATCTCTGCCTCCGGTGCCAGCCGTTTCGCCTGTTCCAGAAGCCGCACGATCCCCGTTCCGATCACCTTTGCCGAAGCCTTAAAGATCGTCTTACAGTCATTCGTCCCAAGCATCAGTACGATCACATCCACCGGCGCATGTGTCTCCAGAATCGCCGGGAACAGTACCGTACCCTTTCTCCCATCCCGCAGAGGATCCTCAAACACCGTTGTCCGCCCCACAAGACCTTCTTCTATAATCCTCACATTTCCGTGATCTTTGTCAAACTTCTCCTGTAAAAGGCTTGTCCAGCGCACACCCCACGGAAATCTCGTACCATTTTCTCCATTATATCCCCATGTATTGGAATCTCCAAAACATAAAACCTGTTTCATAACCCGCTCCTTCTATCTGTACGCCCGCTATCCTGCGGGGCTGTTATCTGTCCATAATCCTACCAATTTCATAGGAAAACGTCCAATACAGAAAAATAATGTACAGTAATAGTTCTAGGCTATAGACTTTATGCACAACAAAAAGAGGACGGGCCTGGCTGTTTCTTTCCAGGTTTTTCGTCCTCTCTTCATCCATTTTATTTATTTCTGTTTTGTTGCTGTACGGGCCATCGCTACCGAACAGGCAATATCCCCCAGTACATTTGCGCAGGTGGCTCCCATATCACACAGTGTATTCACGCTGATGTATACGCCCATGATGCCCGTCGGCAGACCGGCGATCGTTGCCAGAGCTGCAAACGAAGCGATCGCGCCTCCCGGAACGCCCGGGGTACCGATACTGAGCAGTGTGTTCGACAGGATCACAATTGCCAGCATACCGAAGCTGACGTCTACGCCACAGGCATTCGCAAAGAATACGATCATAAAGGACATGACGATGGACACCGCATCCATGTTGATCGTCGCCCCCAGCGGCAGCGCTAGAGATGAAATCTCGTTTGGCACCTCCAGCTCATCCGCACAGGCCTTGCTGATCGGCAGTGTTGCTGAACTCGAACAGGTGCCGAACGCATTCAGAGCTGCCGGAAGTGTTGTCGCAAAGAATTTACCGATACCACATTTGCCCAGAATCTTCACCATACCGCCATACACGATCAGCACATACAAAAACATCGTAATATACAGTACGATCAGCACCTTGCCCACAGCAATGACTGTCTCCGTACCGTTTGCATAGATCACGGATGCAATTGAGCAGAAAACACCGATCGGTGTGAACAGCATGACAACAGAAACGATCTTTACAGAAATCTCATTGACAGCTTCTGCCACCTTCACAAACGGCTCTGCTTTTTCACCGAGAGACAGACAGGTAATACCCACGATGATCGCAAAGACCAGCACCTGCAGCATATTGCCCTCGGCAAAGGATGCGATCGGGTTGGCGGGGATCAGTCCCTTGACTGTATCCAAAATACTCGAAAATTCCGTAGCCTCCACCGTACTCTCCACCATCTCGATCTGCACGCCGTGTCCCAGTCCCAGCGCCTTTGGCAGAAAAAGTCCCAAAAGGCTGGCTAAAAGCGTTGTTCCCACATAATACAGAATACACTGTCCACCGATCTTACCCGTTGCGGACACGCTGCCGATCCCCTTGATGCCCACGATCAGGGAACAGAATACCAGCGGATAGATCATCATACGCAGCGCATTCATATAGATTCCGGACACCAGACTGAGCACCGGAACTGCCCATTCCATCCGTCCCAGCATCAGAAAACCGAAGATGATACCGAGTACTAGTCCCGCAAAGATCGCGATCGTCAGTTTCAGACTGTTCATTGTGTGTTGTTTTTTCGCCATTGTTCTTTCACTCTCTCTTTTCTTTATATTCGCCGGAAATGACCACCGGCTGTCTGCTTACAGATATCCTGTAACGTCAAAACGCCCATGCTTCCATCCCTGGAAGCGTGGGCAACTGTTTTGTTGTATCTTTTCTTTATTTTACAGCTTCAAAAGCTTCATCCAGCGCTGCGATCAGATCTTCGGCTTTCTCAATACCGATAGACAGACGGATCGTATTCGGTTTGATACCCTGCTCTAACAGTTCTTCCTCTGTGCACTGGCTGTGGGTTGTCGTTGCCGGATGGATAACCAGAGACTTCACATCTGCAACGTTTGCCAGCAGAGAGAAGATCGGCAGGTTGTCGATAAATTTCTGTGCGGTTTTGGCATCGCCCTTAATCTCAAAAGTAAAAATCGAACCGCCGCCGTTTGGCAGGTATTTCTTATACAGCTCGTGTGTCGGCTCTGTCGGCAGTGACGGATGATGTACAGCCTCTACCTGCGGATGGTTGTTCAGATACTCTACGATCTTCAGCGCATTCTGTACGTGGCGTTCTACACGGAGAGACAGTGTTTCCAGTCCCTGCAGGAAGATAAATGCATGGAACGGAGACAGTGTAGCACCGGTATCACGCAGGATGATCGCACGGATATAGGTTACAAATGCTGCAGGGCCAGCGGCTTCAGCAAAGGAAACGCCGTGATAGCTCGGGTTCGGATCTGCGATCCACGGATATTTACCGGATGCTTTCCAGTCGAAGGTACCACCGTCTACGATCACACCGCCGATGGCTGTACCGTGACCTCCGATAAATTTTGTTGCCGAATGTACCACGATATCTGCACCATATTCGATCGGACGGATCAGATACGGTGTGGCAAATGTGGAATCCACAACCAGCGGAATGTTATGGGCATGGGCAACCTTTGCAATGGCCTCCAGATCAATCACATTGGAGTTCGGATTTCCCAGAGTCTCTACGAAGATTGCTTTTGTATTGTCCTGGATGGCTGCCTCGAAGGAACCTTCCACATACGGGTCTACGAAAGTTGTGGTTACCTGATTGTTCAGCGGGAAGGTATGTGCCAGATAGTTGTATGTACCACCGTAGATCGTCTTGGATGCTACGATATGCTCGCCGGCCTTTGCCAGTGCCTGGAAGGTATAGGCCAGTGCTGCTGCACCGGAAGCTACTGCCAGTGCTGCACTGCCGCCTTCAAGGGAAGCGATACGCTGCTCGAACACATCTTCCGTCGGGTTTGTCAGACGTCCGTAGATGTTACCTGCATCACGAAGTCCGAATCTGTCTGCAGCATGCTGGGAATCGTGGAATACATAGGATGTGGACGCATAGATCGGTACGGCTCTGGCATCCGTTACCGGATCTGCCTTTTCCTGTCCGATGTGCAGCTGTCTTGTTTCAAATCCCCAGTTTTCAGAATCTTTAATATCTTTAGCCATGATGGTAATCTCCTTTTTTATACGAATTTTATACTGTACCGGTCTATTTTTCCGGTCTGTTTTTTCAATTTTCTATGTTCTGCCGTATGTGCGGCTTTTGTTTTATCTCTTATTCTTCTGTGCAGCAGCACATTCGGTCTCTGCTCATGCGTACAGCATATATATACATCTGTGTTGCCTCCTTCGTTCCTGTTGAAATCATACTATCACAGTGGGGATTATGTGTCTAATATAGAAAAAACATAGCAGGTTATAGTTTCAAACTATATCTTGCTATGTTTTTACAGATTTTCTCTCTGACATACAGACTCTCTTCTCCCGGACATCCCCGCTTATGCGATCCCCAGATATTTCCGGATGGCTTTGATATAGCTTTCGCCCATCCGGCTCAGCAGAATATTTTTCCGCGTGATATAGCCGATCTCCATCACACTGTTGGGATTCTCCTCATCGGAATGAAACGGCACGGCGCGGTAATCGCTGCCGTTTAACTCCTCACAGATAATACCGGAACACAGGGTATAGCCGTTTAAGCCCACCATCAGATTCAGCATCGTAGCCCGGTCATTGGCCTTGATCACCTGGGAATATTCATTCGTAGATAAAATCTCCTCGGCCAGATAAAACGAGCTGTTGTCCCCCTGCTCAAAGGACAGACATGGATAGCCTTCGAGCTGTTCAAAGCTGATCGCCGCTTCATTTGCCAGCGGATGATGCTTCCACAGATACACATACGCCTGACATTCGATCAGATGATGGAATTCCAGATTGGCATTTTTCAGAAGCTTCTGGATCGCCTTGCGGTTATAATCGCTCAGATACAGCACGCCGATCTCACTCTTCAACGTGCTCACATCGCTGATAACCTCGGCTGTCCTTGTTTCCCGGATCGCAAATTCATATTTCGACATGTCAAATTCCTTTGCCATATCCACAAAAGCCTTGACTGCGAAGGAATAATGCTGGGTGGAAACGCCAAATTTCTTTTTATAGTTGCTGTTTTTTCCGTATTTTTCCATGACATTCTCATACTCGCCGTAGATCTGGCGGGCATGCTGGAGAAACTCCGTGCCGTCATTGGTCAGCGTCACGCCCTTGCCGCTGCGGAAAAACAGCGTGATCCCCAGCTCCTTTTCCAGCTCCTTGATCGCATTGGTCAGAGACGGCTGTGCCACATACAGAAGCTCTGCCGCCTTATTCATGGATTTTGTTTCCGCTATTATAATTACATAATGGATCTGTGTCAGTGTCATCTTCCGGTCTCCTCTCTGATCGTATCGTTTTCACCTGATCTGTGCCGTATATCCATTGCCTCGCCACACAGGCTGCCCGTCCTCTTTCTACAGCAGATGCAGCAAAAGCATATTGCAGGCCGTTCCCGCGCCGATGGATAAAAAGGTATTGTGCTTCCATTTATACAATACCACAACAACCACCGTGGCCGCCAGCTGCGGTATACCGTAGCCGGAAAAATCCGTCACCACCTGCTTCAGGCAGTAGACCACCAGCACCGCCATGATCGCCGGAGGCAGTGTTTTTCCCAGCTTTTCCAGAAACGGCGGCATCTGCCGGTCGCCCCGGAACAGGACAAAGGGCAGCGCACGCAGGGAAAACGTGATCACGATCGACAATGCGATCACCGGTATCAGTTTACTGTACGGCATCTGTTTTCCCTCCTTTTTCCTTTTTTCTATAAAGAAGCAAAAGCCCTGAAGTGATCAGAAGCGCCGGCAGCATAAATGTCGTACTGCCAAATACAAAAAGACACACGATCGCCGCCGCAAGTCCTGTCAATGCCGGTCTGTGATCTCTGGCCTGCTGCCACTGATCCATAAAAATCGTGACAAACAGCGCCGTCATACAGTAATCAATGCCCTCCGTATCAAACGGGATGAGCTGACCGGCCATACCGCCGATCACAGCACCGACCATCCAGTAGCACCAGGAATCCAGCGCCAGCCAGGCCATGACCCCCTGCTTTTTCTCCGGCTCCATGTCTTTCAGCGTCAGATTAACGGCATAGGTCTCATCGGTCATTGTATGGATCATAAAGGGCAGCAGCCGCCCCATCTTCTGAAATTCCTCCAGAAATGTAAGGCTGTAAAATATCTGGCGGCTGTTCATTAAAAGCGCAGTCACCGCCACGGTAAGCAAGGACGCTCCGCCGGAAAGCAGCGTGATCAGCACAAACTGGAACGCGCCCGTATATACAGTCATACTGATCCCCAGGGAAATATACCAGGCAAACCCGGCCTCCTGCATCAGGATACCGTAGGCCGCGCCGAGAAATATATAACTGCACAGAATCGGCAGTGATTTGATAAATGCTGTCTTTCGTATTTCCTTTTTCATATGTACTCCTGCTGATAAATTCCCCGTTATCTTAGCACGTTTTCCCTTTTAAGTCTATATACTTACTGGGAAATATATGATTTATTTTCAAAACAGAAAAACTGCAAGGAAACTATTCCCGTGGCAACTATCAGCCCTGCAAGCTATAACATTTCGTTTCTTGTTTTCTCTTTCTCCTGTGTTATAATAAAAATACTTATGGTCACAGACCGTCTGTGTACTGTACAGGATATCGCACATGAGGAGGTTTATACACCATGGAAAAAGAAACACTCCCCCACAGTCATGGTACATTTTCCGCATCGGAACAGCTGATCGCCAGGATTGCCAAGACAAAGGATTTCCAGACTGTCGCTGAATATTTCAAGCAGCTTTCTGACGGCAACCGTCTGCGCATCTTTCTCCTGCTGTGTCACTGTGAAGAATGCGTCATCAATATATCGGCCCTGATGGATATGAGCAGTCCCGCTATCTCCCATCACCTGAAACAGTTAAAAGCCATCGGCCTGATCTCAAGCCGCAGACAGGGCAAGGAAATGTATTACAAGGCGTCCGATACCCCGGAGGTTCAGCTTTTACATAAAGCCATCGAGCATCTGATGCAGATCACCTGTCCCGATGAACCGTCATAATATCTTTCAGCGCCCACGGATCCTGTCCTTTATATCCTCAGACACAAACCGCTGTTTCTTTTATACAACATAACAAAATCCCCGAAATGCCTGTCTGTTTTGTTCTCTGCAAAACAGCCGCATTTTCGGGGATTTTCTTTTACCGGTTTACTCTTCTACCCGTACGTTCTTATATTTCCGCAACGATCACGCCACAGCCCGGCAGCACCAGCTGGTCGGCTGTAACCTCCGCCGTTTTATTGAAAAGCAAAAGCTTCTGTACCGGCTGTTCCAGCATAAGCTTCTGTGGCTCTCTGCCAAAATTCGCTGCTACCAGCACCGTTTTTCCCTCGTAAGTCCTTGTATAGGCCATGATATAGTCCATATCGCCGCAGGCCGGTGCAAATGTCCCCCAGGCAAAGAGCGCTCTGTACGCTTCCGATTTTCTGAGGGCGATCAGCTTACGGTAATAGTTCAGTACAGATGCGGGATCCTTCTCCTGACTGGCCACATTGATGTCGGTATAATTTTCATTCACCTTCAGCCAGGGTGTGCCCGTCGTAAATCCGGCATTTGCCACGGCATCCCACTGCATCGGTGTACGGGCATTGTCCCGGCTTAAGTGTCCGCAGGCCGCCAGCGCCTGTTCCTCTGTAAGACCCGCTTTTATCGCCAGCTGATACTGGTCGATCGTGTTGATATCGTTAAATTCCTCCACGCTGTACCATACGGCATTCTGCATACCGATCTCCTGTCCCTGATAGATAAAGGGAATCCCCCGCAGCAGTACGCTGACCGTTCCCAGCATTTTGGCCCCGTCCGCATTCCGGGCATATGCCGGTAAAAACCGTGATACGCCACGCGGTTCATCGTGATTCTCGATGATATTGGCCTCAAAGCAGTCCGCCGCCTGTACCTGCAGCTGTGATGTACACACAGCCTGCCGCCATTCGTTAAAATCGATCTCCGGCGCATCGTACCAGCCGTGCTCTCCCTCACTGAGCATATGGGCGGAAAAGTCAAACATCGTAGAAAAATGGCCGTTTTCTCCGATAAATGCCGGCAGACGATCCACGGTAACATTAAACACCTCACCGACCGTAAAAGCGTCCTTTCTGGCAAAGGTCTTTTCCTTTAATTCTTCCAGAAATACATCCACGCCCTGCACGCGCTCCACCATCTTCCAGCATGCCGCCAGGCCATCCGGTCCGTCCGGCTCGATATCGGCAAAGGCCAGATCCTTTTTGATATTGATGATCGCATCGATGCGGAAACCGGCCAGTCCCTTGTCCAGCCACCAGTTCACCATATCGTATACCTTTTCACGTACCACGGGATTCTCCCAGTTCAGATCCGGCTGCTCCTTGGCAAACATATGCAGATAATAGTACTCCGTACCTTCGACTTTCTCCCAGCAGCTGCCGCCAAAATACGACCGGTAATTGCTCGGAGCCTTTCCATTCTTTCCCTTGCGGAAATAGAAATACTGGCCATACTCCCCTTCCGGATCCTTTAGTGCTTTCTGGAACCATACATGCTGATCCGAGCAGTGATTGACCACCAGATCCATGATAATTCCGATCCCGCGCTTTTTCGCCTCTGCCAGAAGCGTATCGAACTCTTCCATCGTACCAAACTGTTCGGCGATCGCATAATAATCCGCGATATCGTATCCCTGATCCACAAAAGGCGACTTGTAGACCGGTGAAAGCCAGAGGATATCGATGCCCAGCGCCTGTAAGTAATCCAGTTTGGAGAGGATACCCGGGATATCCCCGATGCCGTCTCCATTGCTGTCACAAAAGCTCTTTGGATAGATCTGATACGCTACCTTATCGTGCCACCATTTTTTCTCCATTTTCCCAAACCTCCCTCGGCAGACTCATTTTTTCTTTTGCCTATTATACACATCCCGCTGCAGATTTCCAAGACAAATCCTATCCATTTGCTGTACAATCCTATCATAACAGCGACTCTGGTAAACCAGCAGCGGAGCTTTCTTTTATATGCTAAGGCAAAAAAATGCCGGAAGCCTGCGCCTCCGGCATTTTATATGGTATATATCAGTCTCTTCTGTCGTCGATCATATACAGCAGGGCATTGACGATGCAGGCGGCGATATTGCTGCCACCCTTGCGGTCTCTGGCCACAATATACGGCACACCCGCCTCCATGATCAGCTCCTTGGACTGCACGACATTGACAAAGCCTACCGGCACACCGATGATCAGCGCCGGATCCAGCTTACCGTCTTCGATCAGCTCATACAGACGTACGAGGGCTGTCGGGGCATTACCGATGGCAAAGATCAGCTTCTTATCCATGGCAGCTGCCTTGTCCATGCTGGCCGTTGCTCTGGTAGAACCGTTTTTCTTCGCGATCTCTGCCACATCCTCATCCGACATAAAGCAGTACACCTCGCCGCCGTATCTGGCCAGCGCCCGTTTGTTGATGCCGGATTTGGCCATCTGGGTATCGGTCACGATACATGCGCCGTCCTTGATCGCCTGCATGGCCTGCTCCACAACATTTTCGGAAAAGGCCAGATTATCCGCATAATCAAAATCCGCACTGGTATGGATACACCGTTTTACGATCAGCTCCGTACCTGGGATCAGCTTTTTATCCCCCAGCTCCTCGGTGATGATCTCAAAGCTTCTCTTTTCAATCTCTCTGGGTTTTACATTTTCCAGTTCCACTTTCATCTTCTTTTATCTCCTTTATCCCAGATCCTACAGACCTGCGTTCAAAATCTCGTAAATCTTCTCCATGTCCAGATGCCTTCTGAGCTCCGCTGCCAGAATATCGTACTGGGTCTCCTTAAACGCCTGGAAATCCACACCGGTGATATTCTCGGTATCGATGCCTTTCTGTTTACCGATGCCACGGATCACGGCCTTGGCTACCTCTTCCTTATCAAACACGCCGTGCACGTAAGTACCGTACACATTGCCATGCTGCGCGCCGTCTGCCTTTGTGCCGTCCTTCTTTACAAAATCCTCGATATGGGTCATCGAGGCCACACCGTCCTTTAAGGTGCTGACGCCCATATGGATCTCATAACCGGACAGCTCTACATCGCTCAGACTGTCCAGCACGCCGCCAACCTGTCCGAACGTACCGTTGACCCGGGTTCTTGTCTTACCCTCGGCAAAGACCGTATCCATCGGCAGAAGTCCCATACCGCGGATCGTACCACCGGCCTCCACATGCTCCGGATCGGAAAGCGTCTCGCCAAGCATCTGATAACCACCGCAGATACCAAAGACCACCTTGCCGTTTGCCGCCGCCTTTAAGATCAGCGCCTCCAGACCGTTTTCACGCATCCAGAGCAGATCCTCCATCGTATTTTTCGTACCCGGAAGCAGGATCATATCCGGATCTCCCAGCTCTGCCGCCGATTTGACATAGCGTACTGTCACACCCGGCATACTCTCAAAGGGATTAAAATCGGTAAAATTCGAAATACGCGGCACACGGATCACCGCCAGATCGATCACACCGATCTCACCGTGCTGGTTAAAGCGCTCGGTCAGACTGTCCTCGTCCTCGACCTGGATATTTAAGTACGGCGCTACGCCGACCACCGGGATACCGGACTTTTCTTCGAGCATCTCCACACCCGGATCCAGGATTGTCTTGTCCCCGCGGAATTTATTGATCACAAGGCCCTTGACCATGGCCTTTTCATCCTCTTCCAGCAGCATGACCGTACCGATCAGCTGGGCAAATACGCCGCCTCTGTCGATATCGCCGACAAGGAGCACCGGCGCTTTCGCCATCTTGGCCATGCCCATATTGACGATATCTTCCTGCTTCAGATTGATCTCAGCCGGACTGCCCGCGCCCTCGATCACGATGATATCGTTTTCTTCTGCCAGCTTGTTGTATGCCTTCATAATATCCGGGATCAGCTTTGTCTTATAGGCGAAGTAGTCTCTGGCGCTCATCGTTCCTAGCACCTCACCGTTTACGATCACCTGTGAGCCCACATCGTTTGTCGGCTTTAACAGGATCGGATTCATCAGCACCGACGGCTTGATACCCGCTGCTTCTGCCTGCATGACCTGCGCCCGGCCCATCTCGAGTCCTTCCTCGGTAATAAAGGAATTCAGCGCCATATTCTGTGATTTAAACGGGGCTACCTTATAGCCATCCTGATGAAAAATACGGCAGAGACCGGCTGCCAAAAGGCTCTTGCCTGCATTTGACATCGTTCCCTGTACCATGATTGCTTTTGCCATAACTGCCTCCTGTGTATATCTGCGACATTTTCGCCGCAAAGCTCTTTTCCACTGCGGTTTTCACACCGCAGACAGAGCGTATCTTCTGCTTTTGTTATCGGAGAATTTCCTGCAGGGCATTTACCAATGCCACATTATCCGTATGCTTTCTCACAGCCACACGGAAATACCGCTCATCCAGCCCCACATAATTACTGCAGCTGCGGATCAGGATCTTTTTCTCCAGACATTTCTCCTTTAAATCGACCGGTCCTTCAAAAAACAGGTAATTCGCCTGGGAATCATAGGTTTTGAGACCTAGCGTCTGAAACTGTTCCTTTAACCATGCCAGCTCCTTCTGTACCAGCTGTAAGCCCTCCCGGACATACGCTGTCTCCTTCAGCGCGGCAAGTCCGGCTTCCTGTGCCGGAAGTGACACATTCCACGGCTGTGTGATCGTCTCCATTTTTTCGAGAAGTCCGGCATTGTCCGTGATACCGTATCCCAGACGCAGCCCGGCCATCGCATACCGCTTGGTAAAGGCTTTTAACAGAAACAGATCCTTACAGTCTGCCAGACGGTCCTTTAAGGAAAACCGCTTTTCCTCCGGTATAAAGTCCTGAAAACATTCATCCACCACAAGGAAAATATGCTTCTCCTTACAGACATCCACGATCTGTTCCAGAATCGCCGGTTCAATCACAAAGCCCGTCGGATTGTTCGGATTGCACAGAAAGGCAATATCATAAGAGGCGTCCAGCGCCTTTACATAATTTTCTGTGATCCGGTAACCGTCTTTTGTGGAATCATAGTAATCTACCGTACAGCCGACACTTTCCAGCGCCTGTGCGTATTCCACGAATGTCGGAGCCTGGATCAGCGCCCGCTTTGGCTTTACAGCCTGTACCAGCTGAAAGATCAGATCCGCCGCACCGTTTCCGCAGATCAGCTGTTCTTCCTTTACACCTTCGTATACCGCCAGTGCCTCGATCAGCTTTTCACACCGGACATCCGGATACTGGGCGATCCGCTGCATACTGTCGATCACCGCAGCTGTCAGAGACTTTGGCGTCCCCAGCGGATTCATATTGGATGAAAAATCTATGACATCGGGATGACGGTAAACATCACCGCCGTGTACCTGTTCCTTCATTTACATACCTCCGAAATATCCAAGCAGTCCAACCACCAGAAGTCTGACCACCCAGAATTCACAAAGCGCCACAACCGCAGTGCCATATAAAAGCCTGTTGGCTCTCGGTATATCTTCCATCTCCACCGAACGGACGGGATCTCCGATATACTCCTTTTTATGCAGCTTGCCAAAATACCACGCATCCCCGGCCAGCTGGATATTCAGCGCACCGGCCATCACGGACTCTGTATGGGCCGAATTGGGGCTGGCGTGTTTATAGCGGTCTCTCTTATAGATCTTTCTGGCATGCTTTGCATCCATCCCCGGAAGCAGAGCTGCCGCCTGAATCATCAGCCATGCCGACAGGCGGGCCGGAATATAGTTCACAATATCGTCAAGCACTGCCGCCGCTGTGCCAAAATACTGGTAGCGGTCATTCTTATAGCCGACCATCGAATCCATCGTATTGACCGCCTTATAGGCAACGGCCAGAATACCGCCACCGATCATCATATAAAACAGTGGCGCCAGCACACCATCGGAAGCATTCTCCGCCACCGTCTCTACGGCCGCCTTTGTCACACCCTCTTCGGTCAGATTCTGGGTATCGCGTCCGACGATCATGGATACTGCCTTACGGCTTTTCTCTATGTCGCCTGTTTTTAAAGCATCATAGACCTTCATACTCTCTGTTTTCAGGGACTTCGTTGCCAGCATCTGGAAACAGATGATCGTCTCTACCAGAAGCCCCAGTCCCCAGTTCACATGATAGCAGAATACCAGAAGCGCCACGGTCACACCGACGCTGATCCCTACGACAAAGCCGACCAGAAAGCATCCGGCAATGCGCTCTCCCGTCTTTGTTTTCGGAAAAATCCTGCGAAATACCTTCTCCAGCACACTGATCAGCTTTCCGATAGCCTGTACCGGATGATACAGCCAGTGCGGATCGCCAATCAGCAGATCCAGTATAAAGCCCAGCATAACAGCGGCTAAAATTTTATCACAGTTTCCCAGCCATCCGACCACCAAATATGCCACCGGACCGTTGGCTGTTGCCAGAATCTGACTCGTTATTCCCATTCTTTTCTCCACCTGTCAAGTTTCTATAGTAAATATTCTTTCGTATTGCATCTGTTATATACAGCGTACCTTCCGCGAAAAGCGGCACGGCTTCTATCCTTTTTCTGTCAGTCGCAAAGCAAAGCTTTCTGCACCCTTTTGCTCGCAGTCCAGAACCAGATACGCGCCGTTTTTCACCTGCCAGTCAAAATAGCCCTTGTGTGGCTCGGACCATGCATCCAGAAGCGCCATGATCGTGCCTCCATGAACAACGAGCGCCGCTGTTTCGATGTTCTTTTCTGCACAGATATCATATACTCTGCGAAAGCCCTCGCAACAGCGGGCGATAAAGTCCTCATGGCTCTCCCCGTCCGGGAAAGCCCCCAGACCGCCACTGTCGATCCATGCCTGATAGTCACTGTCCCCGGACAGTTCCTGCCACGTTTTTCCCTCAAAACGGCCAAAATCACATTCCCGGAGCTCATCGATCACCACCGGTGCCTGCGAAGGACAGGCGATCGCCGCTGTCTGCTGACACCGTAACATCGGGCTGACAAATACCGCATCCACAGCCGGATACGTTTTCTTTAAGAGCTCTTCCCTGCCTTTTTCACAAAGCGGCTCATCCGTCCGGCCCACATACGCGCCTTTTAAGTTTCCGGCTGTCTTTCCATGCCGGATACATACGATCTTCATACGCACTCCATTCACAGCAACCTGTGAGAAACATATCTCGCAAGTTTCCCGGATTGTCTTTATTTGATCTTCAGTCCCACACCGCAGATCACGCGGTATACCTCATCAGAGGCCGCCGCCAGCACCGTACAGATACGGCCGGTGCGCTCCCGGTATTCCCGGTCAAAGGCCTCGATCGGTACAACGCCATATCCCAGCTCATTGGTCACCACGACCAGCGAAGGATTTTTCTGTATCAGCTCTTCTCCAAGCGTCATACAGTCCTGTCCGTTTTTCAGACAGTTCCGCACATATTCATGAAAATGATAGATTCCCTTGCAGGTAAAAATATCCTCCGGCGCACAGGTCTGTCCGTCGATAAATGTTACATTCGGGCAAAGCGTACGGGCAAAGGCCTTTTTCCCCTGAAAGGCACCGCCAATGATCAGTTTCATCTCTCTTCTCCTGTTATCTGCACATCTTTTCCAGTACCGGCAGTCCTGCACATACGACAGCCAGCACAAACAGGCTCGCCGCCTCGCACACACAGACAAAGTATCCGGCCAGATCCCCTGTCATACCGCCGAAATATTTCATGGATTTCTTATAATACCAGCCATATACAGCCAGTACGCTTGCCGTCAGCAATACGCCGTACAGCGGCTGGATCGCAATTCCAAGAATCGCTGTCAGCACAAAGATCACGATCAGGATCCCTTTGCATTTCGGATCCGCATCCTTCTGCCAGGTATTGACCGTACCGGTCGCCTTGGCCTTTGGAAATGTCAGGATGGACAGGGCATTTAACGCCCGGCTCATCACAAAAACAAGCCCCAGAAACGGCCAGAGCACTTCCTTTTTTGAAACGGAGGTGTAAACCGCAAACATAAACATCAGCCATATCACACCCCGGATCACGGCAAAAGCGCCAATATGAACGTCTTTTAAGATCTCCACGCGCTCTTCCTTTGATTTCCACGAGCTTAAAGCATCCGTCGTATCCAGAAATCCGTCCAGATGGATACCCCCTGTCAGCACAAAGGGAATCAGAAACAAAAGCATGCTCTCCAGAATCCGGTCATACCACAGATGTCCGCCAATAAAGGCCCAGATATATGATACGCCGCCAATCACAGCCCCCACCAGAGGCATAAAGACCAGCATATACCGGATATTGTCCTTTTCCCAGTCGCACCGCGGCATCGGGATCCGGGAAAACATCGCGAAAGCTGCGATCGCACTATTGATAAGCTTTTTCATGTGCCTCTCCTTTCACCGTCAGCGGGATACCATAAACCACCTCAGTCACCGTATCTGCGATCTTTCCCATCTCGCTGTTGATCTGTCCCAGATACGACTGGTACCTGCAGGTGTCCGGATCGTAGGTGATCCCGTCGCTGAAAATCTCATTGGTCACGACCACCAGATGGCGCACACGCCCCAGAAGCCAGCGGAT
This sequence comes from Ruminococcus bromii, assembly GCA_963603285.1. GTDB lineage: Bacteria > Bacillota > Clostridia > Lachnospirales > Lachnospiraceae > UBA11957. The sequence goes on along the minus strand of CAVCMG010000005.1, from coordinate 83,261 downwards.
CCCGTCCATGATCTCCGCCACGGTATCCTCTCCCGCGCCGTTTTCCTGATACATCTCATTCGCGGTCAGATTGGACATACATTCCAGAAGTACCACACTGTCCCTGGGAATATCGGCATATTTCAGCCCGGTATAACACTCGATCGTATCAAACTGTTTTTCCTGTCGCATCCTTCTGTGCCGCTGTATCCGCATCTGACATTCCTCGTCAAAAGGAAACATCGTCGCAATATAGATGCGCTTTGCCGGACCGAAATCCAGCACACACTGCTCGGCGAAAGCGGATTTTCCACTGCCGCTGCCGCCCGTCACTACACGAAACATACGCTCATTCTCCTGCTGTCAGTAGTGCAGCCTTTACAACATCTGTAAGCGCTGCGTTTAGCTTAACGGAACGTAATGTTCCATATTATTTTCATCAAAAGAGGCTACGGAACGGTATACCTCCATCGCCATATCCAGAATCGGGAACAGCAGCACCGCGCCACTGCCCTCGCCAAGGCGCATCCGGCAGTCCATAAAGCCCTCGATACCCAGCGTATCCAGGATCAGCTTTGACGCCGGTTCCTGGGACAGATGGGACGCAAACATATACTGACGGCTCGTCGGACACAGCTTGTAAGCTGTCAGTGCCGCCACACCGGAAATAAATCCGTCGATCACGACCGGAATGCCGAGTGCCGCACCGCCAAGGAACACGCCACACATACCAGCGATATCAAAGCCGCCCACGCAGGACAGCACGCCGATCGGATCCTCCGGATCCATGTGATAGCGCTCGATGGCATCCTCGATGACCTGCACCTTCTTTTGCAGGCCGGCACTGGAAAGCCCTGCACCACGGCCTGTAACCTCCGCAGGAGACACCCCTGTATACACAGCGGTCATCGCGCTGCTCGTCGTCGTATTACCGATACCCATCTCACCGGTAGCGATGATACGGTAGCCCTTTTCGTACAGCTCCTCGGCCATATGGATACCGACCTCGATCGCTGCCACGGCCTGTTCTCTCGTCATGGCCGGTTCTTTGGCAAAATTCTTTGTACCGTAGGCGATTTTATGGTTCGGAAGAAGATTGTCCGATGCGATACCGATATCCACTGGAAATACGTCAGCACCGGATTTCTTACAGAAAATCGCCGCTGTTGCCTTTTCTTTAAGGAAATTCTCGGCGATGATCTTTGTGACTTCCTGACCACTCTGGGAAATTCCCTCTTCTACGATGCCGTTATCAGCACACATGACCACGAGGGCCTTTTTATCCAGCGCCACATCCGCTGTTCCCAGCATACCGGCGATCGCTGCCACAGCATCCTGCAGCTTTCCCAGACTGTGGATCGGGATCGATGTCTCACTCCAGCGTTTCCAAGCCGCCTCCACAGCCTCCTGCTTCAGCGGTGTTATCTTTTCCAGTGCTTCTTCCAGTGTCATTTTTACGTCCTTTCTGCACAGATCTGCCACGGTTTCTCCCGGCTGGCAGACAGTTTTCCATGCGGGCAGCTCTTACAGGCTACCCTCTTTTCTTTTCGAGACATTTTCTTAAGAATGCCTTCGGAAATTCTTCATTGGCATAGTAATACATATGTGGGAATCCAGCAAACAGCGTCTCTTCTGCATGGATACAGTCCCAGCCTCTTGTGCTTAAAGGCTTTTCCGCATGCCAGTCACTGCCGCAGTCCTCCACATCAAAATAATGAAATTCATGGGCATTTACAGGCCCTGTCTCACAGCCAAATGCTGTGCCGCCCTGCAGCGTGATATACCCAAACCGGGTCAGTCGCGGCGTCTTCCACGCGCGTCCGTGGATCACACCGGCCATCGGCCACGCTCTGCCTTCCATATCTTCCATGGATTCCTGCAGATACATAAAGCCGCCACATTCCGCTGTCGTTACCAGTCCATATTCGATTGCCATACGGATATCCGCAAGCAACGTCTTGTTGCCGCTCAAGCCTCTCGCATACAGCTCCGGATAGCCACCGTTTAAGATCAGGCCGTCCAGCTGTTTTGGCAGGTGTGTATCGTGCAGTGGGGAAAATTCCACCAGCTCGACCCCCTGCTCCCTGAGCCAGTCCAGATTATCTTCGTAAAAGAAGCAGAATGCCTCATCTCTGGCCACACCGATCCGAAGTCCCGCATAGGGGTATTCTTCTGCTGTTTTTTCCAGCTGGGCATCAGCCAGATGCTGTTCATAGGCAATATACTTTTCTCCGGCTTCCAGCTCATCGGCATCCGCTGCCAGTTGTAACAGTCCGTCAATATCCACCGACTTTTCCATGGTCTCCGCCAGCGTATCCAGCTGCATCTGCAGATCCTCGATCTCCTCCGGGAGTACGAGTCCCAGATGGCGGCTTTCCAGCAGACAGTCCTTTAATTCCGGCAGATAGCCGTAAACCTTTACGGGCAGCTGCTTTTCGATCATGTCCTTCACTCTGGGATAAAGCATACCGGAAATACGGTTCAGGATCACGCCCTTGATATGGCTGTTTTCCTTATATTCCAGAAAACCCTTGATAAACGGCACGATCGACACACTCATACCCTTGCAGTTCATCAGAAGCACCGCCGGGGTTTTCGTGGTATCGGCCAGATCCCATGCGCTGGCGCTGACCGAAATCCCGGCCAGACCGTCGTAATATCCCATAACGCCCTCGATCACCGCCACATCGGCCTCTGCCGCATTCTTTTCCAGCAGGAAACGGGTCGTATCTTCATCGGTAAAAAAGGTATCCAGATTCCGGCTTTTGGTACCGATCACCTTTGTGTGGAACATCGGATCGATATAATCCGGCCCACATTTGAACGAAACCACATCCAGACTCCTGTTTTTCAGCGCCTGCAAAAGGCCGCAGGTACATAAAGTCTTACCGCTGCCGCTTGCCGCCGCAGTGATCATCAGCCGTGGTATTTTCATGTTACTGCTCTCCTTCGAAAGAAAAGATATAGACCGGATTCTGTCCCATCATCATATGATAGGAACCGATCTCTTTGGAACGGGCCACAGACATCGAAACAACCTCCGTATCCCGTACCGGATATTTTTTCATCACATCCAGCGCTTCCTGTACCGTTTCCAGTGTGATCGCATTGATCACGATACGGATGCCCGGATTTTTCTGTAATAATAAACCAACGATCTCGTCCAGATTGCCGGAGGAACCGCCGATAAAGGCATGGGTCGGCACAGGCAGCTCCTGTAAGGCCTCCGGTGCAAGTCCCTCGATGATCGTCAGATTGTCCGCAGCAAAATGCTGCTTGTTTTTATGTAAAAGCTCTACCGCCGTCTCCTTTTTCTCAACGGCATAGACATGGCCGTCCGTCACAGTCAGGGCCATTTCGATCGATACGGAGCCGGTACCGGCGCCCACATCGTAGACCACCGCATCCTTTGTCAGATGCAGCTTGGAAATGGAAGCTGTACGCACCTCTTCCTTTGTCATCGGCACCTTGTCCCGCAAGAACAGCTCATCCGACATACCATGTGTCACAATGTGCCCTGCGGCCTGCGGATTTTCCACATAGATCACGCAGAGCGGGTCTGTCTCGATACCCACAAAATCTGCTGCCTTTCCCGTACAGATACGCTCATCCGGGTAGGAGATTTTTTCTCCCACGGATACCCGTACATCACCTATACCGTAAAAGACCAGCTGATTGCACAGCAGGCTCACACCATCTGCCGTACCGAGGATTGCATAGACCTTTTCCTGTTTGCAGATATGGCCGACCAGATTGACCTCACGGCCATGGGCAGAAAACGGCACAACATCCTCCCAGGGCAGGCCAAGCTTTGCCATAAAAGCTACCATGGAAGAAATGCCCGGCAGGATCTGTACATCCATATCGCTTCCCAGTACTTCCAGCAGCTTCTTTGCACCGCTGTAAAAACCGACGTCACCGGACAGTGCCACGGCAATATGCCCGTATTCCGGATGTTCCAGAATATAATCACGGATTTTCACCGGATCATAGGCCGACCACACCGGCTGTCCCGGTGCTGCCACGCTGTCTGTCATGCGCTTTGCACCGATGATCAGGTCCGCATGGGCGAAACAGTCTTCTGCCGCCTGCGTACGGTCTTCCTTTGCGCCCGGTCCGATACCGACCAGCGTCACCTTCTGCTGTATGGTAAGCTGCAGTCTGTCGATCAGCTCCTTTTTACATGCTGTATAGCTGTATCCTTCCTCCTTCGCCGGGCGTCCCACAACGACCAGCACGGCACCGGCTGCCTTTGCTGCCTGTACCTTTTCCGGAAAACCGCCGTTTTTACCGGCTTCCTTTGTCACCAGATAGCGGATATCATACTGCTTCAGAAGCGCTGTATTCATCTCCACAGAGAAAGGCCCCTGCATACAGATCAGATGCTTGCCCGTAAAGCCAAGCTCTGCACAGCTTTTTACAACCTCCGGCAGGGACAGGACTCTGGCATATACACGGTCTGCATAAGATGGGATTGTGGTATACTCCTTCAGCTCCTTGCTGCCTGTGGCTGTCAGGATATTCCCTTCCGTCTGCTGCAGCCATGCGGCTGCCTCTGCCACAGAATCCACGCAGACGACATCGTCCTCATTCCAGCTCTCGCTTTCTCTTACCAGACGCAGATACGGTACAGCTGTCGTTTCGCAGGCAGCCTGTATATTCTCCGTCACCAGAGCCGCATAAGGATGGGTGGCATCCACCACCAGCGTCACCTTTTCCCTGCGAAAAAGCGCTTCCATCTCCTCTTTTGTCAGCCGTTCATGGGATACGCGCAGATGCTCTCCCTCCGGCAGCAGGCTCTCACCGTATTCCGTAGCCACACAGACACAGGTATCCACCCCCTGGGCATTCAGAAATTCTGCGATATTCCTGCCTTCGATCGTACCGGCAAAGACTACTACTTTCTGCATATCTTTCACGCTTTCTTTTCCTGTCAATCCTGTACACCCTTGTAGCCGCGCGGTGTCACCATCTTACCGGCGATCTCCTTTGTCTGGGAATTACCGACAAAGACAGTGGTAAACATATCCACCTGGGTATCGCGAAGCTCTTTTAAAGTCATCACACGGTATGCCTGACCGTCACGGCCGATATTGCCGACGATACCGCATACAGTCTCCGGCGATTTGTACTGCATCATCAGATCACAGGCTTTCTGCAGATAATCGTGGCGCTTCTTGCTGGACGGATTATACAGGCAGATACCCATATCCGCATCGGAAGCAGCCAGCAGACGTTTTTCGATCTTTTCCCACGGTGTCAGCAGATCGCTCAGAGAGATCAGGCAGAAATCGTGGATCAGCGGAGCGCCAAGTACTGCGGCACCGCCAAGGGCTGCCGTCACACCCGGAACGATCTCCAGCTCTGTCTCCGGATATTTCACGCCGACTTCGTACATCAGACCGGCCATGCCGTATACACCGGCATCACCGCTGCAGATCATGGATACCGTCTTGCCCTTCTTTGCTTCCTCAAAGGCGATAACACAGCGGTCTACTTCCTTTTTCATCGGTGTTGTCATAAATTCCTTACCTGCGAAATGCTCGCGTACCAGATCTACATATACGGTATATCCGATGATCACATCGCTGGCTTCCAGTGCATGGATGGCTTTTAAAGTCATCTGCTCATACTCTCCGGGGCCGATGCCCACTACATATATCTTACTCAAAATGAATCCTCCTGTTTATCACAGCCACAGCGGCAGTCACCCCGTCCTGCGGCGTTTTCTTTATGATCAGTTGTCCGCCCTTCGCTGCCAGTACAGCGCTTCGCTCACAGACATTGTCCACACCCGTAATACTGCTGACAAAGGCTGACGGTGTAAAATCACCCTCCAGCGCTGCCAGCTCATCCGCGCGGTAACAGATAAACGGTACCTGTAAGTCCTCTGCCAGACTGTGCAGGGCCGCTTCATCCTTTTTCAGGTCGATGCTGGCCACACAGGCAAAGGCTCTCTGATCCAGTGCATGTTCTTTCTGTATTCTGGAAAACATGGCCGCTGTACGCTCCACAGGTGTATTCCTGCGGCATCCCATGCCAAGGCAGAGGATCTTCGGGATCAGACGCAGCGTTTTTTCAAACGGCAGTCCGGTATGTACGCCGATGTAAAGGCCCAGCTGCAGAGCCGCTGCTTCTTTCTCTGTATAGACGGGGACAAGCCCCTTGGGCAGCTTTGTGTCTTCGATGGGCAGTTCACTGTACACGCCGATCTTCTCTCCGGCCAGCAGTGCGGCGCTGACTTCCTTTGCCAGCAGCATACTGTCGATGATCAGTTCATTTTTCTTTGCAAATACATCCACTGCAAACCGCGCATGGATATCTGTCGCGGTCGTCACAATGGGCAGACTGCCCGTTGCCGCTGCAATATCCGCTGCAAAGGCATTGGCTCCGCCCAGATGTCCCGATAGCAGTGGAATACAGTATCTGGCCATCTCATCGAGAACGACAACTGCGGGATCTGTCGTTTTTTTGGCCACCGACGGTGCGATCGCCCGTACGGCGATTCCCACAGCCCCCACATAGACCAGCAGATCATATGACCAGTGCTCCTTTGTCCAGACCGGCAGCCGGTCGGCAACAGGGACAAAACGCTCATCCGGGACGGCATATTTTGTTTTGCTGTACAGTTCGCAGTCTGTGGTATCTGCCAGTGCACCGGCAACACGGACTGCCGTTTTCTGTCCGGTTTCTGAAAAACAGACAATGGCTGCTTTCATGTTCTCTCCTTTTGCCTTTTTGGATATACTGTCCGTTATTATTTGGTTGCCTCACGGAACTCGGTTGTAAACGCCGGGTTGTACAGCTCGGAACGGTTATACTCTGTATGGGTCACAACATCACCGATGATCATCAGTGCTGTTTTGGTCACATTGTTCTTTCTGGCGGTTTCAGCCAGTGTACCTACGGTACAGATAAATTTCTTTTCATCCGGCCATGTCGCCTTGTATACAATCGCTGCCGGTGTATCTGCCGTATAGCCTCCGGCGATCAGACGCTCGGAAAGCTCGTCCAGCATCGTTGTGGACAGGAATACGACCATTGTCGCATGATGTGCGGCAAAGGATTCGATACTTTCCTTCTCCGGTACCGGTGTACGTCCGGCCATACGGGTGATGATCACGCTCTGGGATACATCCGGCAGAGTGTACTCCAGATCCAGTGCGCTTGCCGCGCCACAGAAGGAGCTGACACCCGGTGTGGAATCGTATTTGATCTCCTTTGTATCCAGAACATCCATCTGCTCACGGATCGCACCGTACAGACACGGATCACCGGTATGCAGACGTACAGTCATCAGGCCGTCCTCTTCTGCCTTGAACATCACATCCAGTACCTCTTCCAGTGTCATTTTGGCACTGTTGTAGATCTGACATCCTTCCTTTGCATAGTCAAGAAGCTGCGGGTTCACCAGAGAACCTGCATAGATGATCACATCTGCTTCTTCCAGAAATTTCTTACCTCGTATTGTAATCAGATCCGGTGCTCCGGATCCGGCGCCTACAAAATGAATCATTTCTCTCTCCCTTATATCGTTAATCTTCTTTTTTATCTTTGATAATGATCAGTGAATAGTATCCGGCATCATCCGGGATTTCTTCCACGCCACAGTAGATCTTTTCATCCGGCATGCCGCAGTTTTCGATCATAACGGCTGTTGCGCCAAGCTTTGTCAGTGTCTTTTTGACCTCGGCCATCTTCTTTCCGGCTTTCATCAGCACCTTTGTACCCGGAAGCTGTAAAGCCTCCTCGATCTGATAGGATGCCGGGATCACATGCAGCTCCTCTGCCTTTTCCACGAGGCCGATGTTCAGTCTGGCGGCTACGGCGCAGAAGGAAGTGATACCGCTGACGATTTCTGTCGGATAACCCATTTCTTCCACACGCTTATGTACATAAAGATAGGTAGAATATACCGTTGTATCGCCAAGGGTCAGGAATACAACATCTTTGCCCTGATCCAGCACGGCTGCTACGGCCTTTGCACCCTTTTCATGGCTTTCCTGCAGCTTTACCGGATCCTTTGTCATCGGCATCTCCACCGGCAGAAGCTCTTTGTCCGCCAGTTCCGGATAGGCCTGCACAACGATCTTGTATGCTACCGTATTTTCCGGTACAGTACCCGGCACTGCGATCACCGGTGACTCTTTGATCAGGCGAAGCGCCTTTAATGTCAGAAGTTCCGGATCTCCCGGTCCTACACCTACACCATATAATTTACCAGTCATTTGTTTTCTCCCTGTTCTTTTATTTGCTGCGTTGTGTCACAGCTGTTTTTCCTGTGCATTGATATAAGCTTTAAGCTCCGGCACGTGTTCTGTCTGGCCCAGCATACCGTGTACGCTGGAAAACAGGATCGCAGCAACTTTTACTTCACCTTTTGCACGATGATCCAGATAGTACTCGACTTTTGGAAGTACGACCTGCATGAAGTCTTCTGTGAGACCTTTTTCATAGAGAATATCAAGGGCTTCCTCGGTCGTGATCGTATCGAGAATACGTCTGGCAGTCTTAAGATCAGCACCGGCACGGATCGCCTGGGCGGCCATCAGCTCGGCACGGCTGTCGGCATGCATGGAATGGGTATTCATAATGCCGCCGGATACCTTGATAAACTTTCCGATATGTGCGATAAACAGGATACCTTTCACACCAAGCTCTCTGGCAAAATCCAGCGTTTCCCCTACATAATTGCTGCATTTCATCGCATAATCGAGTTTGATGTCCTTCTGTTCCTGAGAAAAAACCTCGCCGTAGTTACCGGGGGTAATCACGAGATAGTCTCCACCGTTGGCCTTTAACATGCGCATCTCTACTCGGATGCTTTCGATCAGGGCGGCCTCACTCATGGGTACAACGATACCGGATGTACCGAGTATCGAAATACCACCGACAATACCGAGCCGCGGATTGAACGTCTTACGTGCCGTCTTTTCTCCGCCGGGCACGCTGATCACAACATCGATCCCTCCGGTATAGTCTGCTTCACGCATCATTTCTGTCACGTTTTCGGTGATCATTTCACGCGGTACGCGGTTGATCGCCGCTGCGCCGACAGGCTGCTGCAAGCCCTTGCGGGTCACACGGCCGACACCCTGACCGCCATCGATATGCACGCCGGGCTCTTTTGTACGTGTTACGCTGGCGTACACCAAAAGTCCAGTGGTCACATCGGGATCGTCTCCGCCGTCTTTTCGTACGGCGCAGGTGACTTTGTCCGGTTCTATGGTGATGTCTTCGATCTGCAGATGAAGCAGCACACCCTTCGGCGTCCTCAATGCTGTTTCTTCTGTCCGTATTCCTGTAAGCAGCATGTGTGTGGCTGCTTTTGCTGCAGCTGCCGCACAGGAACCTGTCGTATATCCCGTTCGCATGATGTCCTCCTGTCGGTGATTTTGGGCAGAAAATCCCTTACCCACATAACAAACCATCCTTGATTATACTATCAGAGTGGGGGACTGTCAATTTCCGATTGGTTATAGTAACCGACTGTAGTTGGAATATTGACGGGTAATCTGGGCATTTTGACAGACAAAAGAACGGCAGCCCCGGATATGCCTGCCCCGGACTGCCGTTTAGAAAACAGCTGCGCTTTTTATGCTGGAATACTGCATCTGTTATATGATAATGCAGATCATGCCTCCCTTGGAATCGTTCACAATCTTCTTCATCGTACTCTGCAGCTTCGTCTGGCTTTCTGTACTGATGTTGGCAACCTTTGTCTGTATGCCTTCCTCCATCAGCTGCTCGATGCTCTTTCCGAAAATCTTTACATCCATGATATTTTCACCCTGGGCGCTCTTCTCCTCAATAAATTTGATCAGATCGTTGGCCTGTTCCTCACTGCCCACAATCGGCGCCACCTCTGTCTCAATATCCGCCCGGATCATATGCACCGTCGGACTAGCCGCCTTTAAGCGCACACCGTAACGGCTGCCCTGATGGATCACCTCCGGCATATCCACCTCGATCTCGTCGCGCAGCGGCAGCACAACGCCATAGCCCGACTGCCGTACAGACTCAACAGCCGCAAGCACCCGGTCGTACTCCGCCTTTTTCGTACTGAGCTGCCGCAGAAGTCGTACCAGATCGTATTCGCCGTCGATCTGCGTCCCGGTAAGCTCGGTCAGTGTCTGGTAATAATATTCTTCCTTCAGTTCCAACCGGATATCTACCCTCCCAGTCGCCGCATCCACCTGCTCATAGCCGCAGTACCGGATACTGTCATCCTCCGGCGTCAGCGGGCAGGTGCGCACATCCCGCATATGCAAAAGCCCCTCCGACATATGTCTCGCACAGGCGATCAGCTCCTGCTTCAGCGGATGCTCAACCGGCAAGATTTCCGCCCAGCGGGGAATATAAAACGCCAACCGCTGTATCGGAAATTCACTCAGAATGGCTTCCAGTATCCGCGTAATATCCTCTTCCTTCAGCTGCTCACAGTTGACCGGCAGCACCGGCGCACCGTACGATTCATGCATTGCCTTTGCCGTGGCCTTGGTTTCTTCCTTATAAGGTTTTTGCGTATTCAAAACAATGACAAACGGTTTCTTTGCTGCCTGCAGCTCCGCCACCGTCTTTTCCTCTGCCGGAACAAAATTGTCTCTCGGAATTTCGCCAAACGAACCGTCCGTTGTCACCATGATCCCCACCGTCGCATGCTCCCGGATCACCTTCTGCGTACCGTAATCCGCTGCCTTTCCGAAGGGCATCGCCTGCTCCGACCAGGGCGTTTTGACCAGCCGCTCCTTATCCTTTTCCCGGCTGCCCTCTGCCTCCTTCACGAGGAAGCCGACACAGTCGATCATACGGAGCTTCAGGGACAGCTCCTCCGTAATGTGGATCTGCACCGCTTCCCGGGGGATAAATTTCGGTTCCACCGTGGTGATCAGCTTGCCGGAGCCACTGACCGGAAGCTGATCCAGGGTCTCTTTTCTTGCCTGTTCCTCCATATACGCCAGTGCCGTCAGCTCCATAAAATGACGGATAAAAGTGGATTTTCCGGTGCGGACAGGGCCAACGATGCCAAGAAGCAGCTGGCCGCCGGTTCTTTCTTTGAGATCATGATATACGGAATATGCTTCCACAGTGGGTTACCTCCTGCTTATTCTTTTCACACGCTGATGCCGGGGTTCGACAGGGTATGTACTGGTTTATCTATATGCCGCTCCGGTTTGAAACAGAACTGCAAAACATTTTCCCGAACATGGATTTTTATATACAGACGTCAAAAGGCCATCCTGTAAAAACCAGCTTTCGGTAGACGAAAAACTGTTTTCTGCCAGGATGGCCTTTTATGATCTTATATCCGGAAGGCAGTGCCTTTCCGCTTTTTACTTATCGTACGCCCGGATCTTTTCTTCCACCAGATCCCAGAAGCCTTCGGTATCCAGCTTTTCAGCAACAAAGCAATTATACGGCTGTCCGCTGACATGGTAATAGTCGCAATAGGTGCGTCCATAGCCCTCCTGACGGCTGCAGTCAATATCGAGGTGCATTTCCCGGAAGGAAAGAAGCTCCGGCTGTAAAAGGATCGCAGCTGCCACCGGATCGTGCAGCGGTGCCCGCTCGGTACCATAGACCTTCCGCTCCGCTTCACAGTACGGCGTCATCAGATCCGTAAACAGCCTGGCCGCCACATTGTCATGCGCGCCCATACGGGCGATCGTGTCGCTTCCGCAAAGAGCCTGCATCGTCACATCCAGTCCCGCCATATACAGCGGACAGCCACTCTTCATCACAATATCGGCAGCCTCCGGATCGGCAAACATATTAAACTCTGCGGCAGGCGTCACGTTGCCAAGCGCCATCGAACCGCCCATAAAGACGATCCGCTCGATATGCTCCCGGATCTTGGGCTCCAGCCGAAGTGCCATCGCAATATTCGTCATAGGCCCTGTTACCAGCAGCGTGACCGGCTCCTCTGCGGCCAGAAGCATGCGGGTCAGGAAAGTCACCGCATGTTCTTTTTCTATAATTTCCGGCAGTTTTTCTGAAGAAAAGCCATCCAGTCCGGTCTCACCGTGGATCTCCGGCGCGATGATCGGTTCTCTGATCAGCGGCCCCTCGCATCCCCGATAAACACCCACCGGAATATCCAGATAGGCGCACAGACGCTCTGCATTATTCCATGTGTGGTCTACAGTGTGGTTTCCAGCCACCGTTGTGATGCCGAGCAGCTCATAGTCACTGTCTCTGCCCAGCATCATAATCGCAATCGCATCGTCGCGTCCCGGATCACAGTCCATGATCAGTTGTCTTTTCTTCATAGAACCAGCCTCCTTTTTACGTTTGCGGTCTGTATACCGGCTTTACCATTTACGCGTTCACAGCAAGTCCTGTATACAGCTGATAATATCTGCCCTTCTGGGCGATCAGTTCTTCGTGATTGCCCCTCTCAATGATACGTCCCTGCTCCAGAACCATGATACAGTCACTGTTGCGGATCGTAGAAAGTCTGTGGGCGATAACAAAGGTCGTTCTGCCTGCCATCAGCTTATCCATACCATCCTGTACCAGACGTTCGGTACGGGTATCGATCGAGCTTGTCGCCTCATCAAGGATCAGTACCGGCGGATCAGCGATCGCCGCTCTGGCAATGGCCAGCAGCTGTCTCTGTCCCTGACTTAAATTGGCACCGTCGTTATGCAGTACCGTATTATAGCCCTCCGGCAGACGGCTGATAAAGCCATCGGCATTGGCCAGACGGGCAGCCGCATAAACCTCTTCGTCTGTGGCATCCAACTTACCATAGCGGATATTTTCCATAACCGTTCCCGTAAACAGATGCGTATCCTGCAATACTATACCCAGAGACTGTCTGAGGTCATGCTTTTTGATCTTGTTCAGATTGATGCCGTCGTAACGGATCTTACCATCATTGATATCATAAAATCTGGTAATCAGATTGATGAGCGTCGTCTTACCGGCACCGGTGGAACCGACAAAGGCGATCTTCTGTCCCGGTTTGGCATACAGTTTGATATCGTGCAGCACCGTCTTGTCCGGTACATAACCAAAGTCCACATCTTCAAAAGCCATATCGCCCTGCATCGGGATATAATCCACGCTGCCGTCTTCCTGATGCGTATGCTTCCAGGCCCATTTTCCGGTTCTTTCGGTTGTCTCCTCCAGCTTGCCGTCCGCGCCCTCTTTAGCGTTGACGAGTGTAACATAACCCTCGTCCATCTCCGGCTTCTCGTCCAGAAGCTTAAAGATACGGTCTGCACCTGCCAGTGCCATAACGATGGCATTGAGCTGCTGACTGATCTGGTTGATCGGGCCATTAAAGCTCTTGTTGAAGGTCAGAAAGCTTGCCAGCTTACCAAGTGTCAGACCACCAAAACCGGCGATCGCCATAACACCACCTACGATAGCGATCAGCACGTAGCTGATATTACCGATCTGGGCATTGACCGGCATCAGGATATTGGCAAAGCCGTTGGCGTTTTTCGCACTGTCAAACAGCTGGTCGTTCAGCTCGTTGAAATGGTCAATACTCTGCTCCTCATGGCAGAATACCTTGATGACCTTCTGGCCTTCCATATGCTCCTCGATGTAACCGTTGACCTTACCAAGATCTCTCTGCTGTGCCAGGAAGTACCGGCCGCTTAAGCCAGCCAGCTTCTTTGTCACAACCAGCATAACAGCCACCATGACCAGTGTCAGAAACGTCAGCGGTACACTTAAAATAAACATGCAGACAACCACACTGATGATCGTTACGCCACTGTTGATAAACTGCGGAATACTCTGGCTGATCATCTGACGCAGCGTATCGATATCGTTCGTGTAGATCGACATGATATCGCCATGCGAATGGGTATCGAAATAGGAAATCGGCAGGGATTCCATGTGTTCAAACAGTGTATCACGAAGATTTTTCAGCGTACCCTGTGTTACAAATACCATGATCTGATTATACACCAGCGCAGACACTACGCCAAGGGCATAAAAGCCTGCCACACGCAGGATTGCAGCGGTCAGCGGTCCGAAGTCCGGAGTTGCACTTCCCAGCATCGGCACAATATATACATCAATCAGATCCTGCATAAACATCGTACCCTGTACGTTGCAAAGCACGCCGACAAAAATCAGAATAATAACCAGCGCCATCTGCGGGCCATACAGATGCATCAGATAGCCCAGCAGCCTTTTAAACACACCGCCTGCATTATTCACTTTCGGTCTCGGCCCCATATTACGTCTGCCGCCCGGGCCTTTAAATTCTCTTGCCTTTTCTTCTGCCATTACTGCTCACCTCCCTGTTCAATGTCAAAATCTCCTGAACCAGAAGTCTGTGATTCATAGACATCCTTATAGATCTCATTATTCTGTAACAGTTCCTCATGCGTACCGTAACCGTTGATCTTACCATCCTCCATCACGATGATGTGGTCTGCAGCTTCAATACTGGATACACGCTGGGCGATGATGATCTTTGTCGTACCCGGGATATGGGTAGCCATCGCCTTACGAATATTGGCATCCGTTGCCGTATCGACCGCACTCGTACTGTCATCCATGATCAGGATCTTCGGATTCTTTAACAGCGCTCTGGCAATACAGAGTCTCTGCTTCTGACCACCGGATACGTTCGCACCACCCTGTTCAATGTAGGTATTGTAGCCCTCCGGGAAGCGGTTGATAAATTCATCCGCACAGGCCAGACGGCAGGCCTCCATACATTCCTCATCTGTGGCATCCTTGTTACCCCATTTCAGGTTATTCAGGATCGTACCGGAAAACAGCACGTTTTTCTGCAGTACCATCGCTACTGTATTACGCAGCGTTTCCAGATCATAGGTACGCACATCCTTACCACCGACATATACCGCGCCCTCAGACACATCGTACAGACGGCTGATCAGATTGACCAGAGAGGATTTGGAAGAACCTGTACCACCGATGATACCGATCGTCTCACCGGACTTGATGTCCAGATTGATGTCCTGCAGCACGTACTTGTCACTGCCTTTATGATAGGAAAAATTCACATGGTCAAAACGGATACTGCCATCCGGGATCTCAAAGTCCGGATGTTCCGGATTCACCAGATCCGCCTTATCAGAAATAACCTCTGCCACACGTTTTGCACTCGCACCACTCATCGTAACCATAACAAAGGCCATGGACATCATCATCAGACTCATCAGTATATTCATGCAGTAGGCCAGTAAGCTCATCAGCTCACCCGTTGTCAGCGAATTCTGCACGATCATCTGCGCACCCAGCCAGGATAACAACAGGATGCAGGTGTATACCGTCAGCTGCATCAAAGGCATATTGGCAACGACGATACGCTCAGCGCGCAAAAACATGCGGTAAACATTCTCACTGGCCTTATGGAAACGATTCTTTTCATAATCCTCACGGACATATGCCTTGACCACACGGATGGATGATACATTCTCCTGTACACTGGCATTTAAGTCATCATATTTTTTGAACGTCTGTTCAAAATATTTGGAGGCCTTCGGAATCATAAAACACAGAACAGCACCAAGGAAAACCACAGCGATCAGATAGATCGAAGCCAGTCTCGCATTGATCATAAAAGCCATAACCATTGCACAGATCAGACTGATCGGTGCTCTCGTAAACATACGCAGCAGCATCTGGTACGCATTCTGGATATTCGTTACATCCGTCGTCATACGGGTAACCAGACCGGCGGTACTGTACTTGTCAATATTGGAGAAAGAAAACGTCTGGATATTTTTATACATCGAACGTCTTAAATTTCTCGCAAAGCCCGCGGAAGCCTCCGCACCAAACTTGCCACCCAGCACACCAAACAACAGACCGCAAAACGCAGCCACAACCATCAGCGCACCGACAACATAAATATGCTTCATATTTCCCGCATTGACACCATCATCAATGATCGACGCCATCAGAAGCGGGATGATCGTCTCAAACACAACCTCCATGATCATACATAACGGAGTCAGTATCGAGACCTTCTTAAACTCTTTGATCTCACCCATAAGAGTTTTCAGCATGGTAATCACTCCTTTACATTTTCTTTGATTTTATCTATAACACGAAGAAATGTATCCATCTCTTCCTTCGTGATGTTTTTCTGCAGCTGCAGATTATTCTGCCTCATCTGAGACCCCATCTGCTCCTCATACTTTCTGCCCATATCCGTCAGCACCAGCTGCTTGAGCCTCGCATCTCTGGGCACACTGACCCGGGTAATAAACCCCTTTTGCTCCATCAGCTTAATAATCCCGGCCACTGTAGATTTCGTGATCCCGAACTCATTCTCAATATCCTTCTGGAAAATCTCCTTTCCCTCATTCATCGAAAGATATCTCAGGATCCATCCATTCATCACCGTAATCTGATCATAATCATACCTCTTACCAATCGCCAGCATATTCCTGTATAAAATATTGTCCAGCTCATGAATCAGCTTTCCAAGATGAACCGTCCCTTCCGTCCGTTCATCCGGCGGACACTTTTCCCAGCTCATACCATACCTCCTTTCCGCAACATCTCATTCCCGTATGCTCTACAACATACTCTTGTCAGTATTCATTCATAAACAATTCGTTCACCTCCGAACAGTTTGTCAACGAATTGTTCGCCTGCGAATTGTTTGTTCACGAACTAATAATACACACCCATCCCCTGTATGTCAACCATTTCATATTTTTTTCACATTTCGTTAGCCCCCCTCTAACCCCCATCAACTACTACACCATCGCCCCGTCAGTCGTCCACCGTCCCTCAAAGGTCAGGAAGCGTCACGAAAATGCCCGGGACCGGTGGTGGTGTCGTATGTGTTTTCCAACGATTCAAAGTGCGCTTTTAGGTCTGGCGAGATCCACTGCTTACGGAATCTTATGCGCGAGCCCGCTTACGCGAGCGCATTAGATGCAGTTAGCAGTTAGCTCGACAGACCGTTGCACTTGTTGGAAAACACATACGACACCACCACCGGTCCCGGGCATTTTCGTGACGCTTCCGTCCGTCCTTATTTCTTTGTAAACTCATAAATTGCGATACCCGCCGCCAGCGAAAGATTCAGGGAATCAATATGTTCCGTATGCCGTATCCGCACACTCTGCCCCTCCTCCTGAAACCACTCCCGCAACCCCGTCGCCTCATTTCCAAAAATCAGCGCATACTTCTCCGTCCGATCCCTCTCCAGCTGATCCAGTCCCACAGACCCCTCCAGCATAAACGGATACATCCGGCGCTCTTTACCAAACGCCTCCTTATACTGCTCGAAACTGTCAAAATACTGGAAATGCAGCTGAAACAGAGACCCCATCGAAGCCCGCACCGTCTTCGGATGGCAGATCGCCGCTCCCGGCCGGATGATCGCCAGATTCGGAATACCAAACCCTACCGCCGTACGGATGATCGTTCCCAGATTGCCCATATCGCTCGGATTGACCAGCACCACATGGGGCTGATCCGCCTGAAGCGCCGTCTCATGCTTCTTAAACACACCAACCACCAGGCAGTTCTCCTTGTCCCGGATCCTCTGGATCACCTTGTCCGCCTGTTCACAGGGAATCCCCTGCTTTTTACACAGCGCAATCAGCTTCTCCCGAATGGCCTCCGAGGTCTGGGAATGATACAGCACCTCGATGGCCTCCTCCGGCCGGTTCTCAATCAGCTCAAAGGTCGGGAACGGGCCAAAGCTGTAGGAATATTCTGCTTTTTCATTATATCGCTTGTACTGTAACTGCATCGTTATCTCTACTTTCTCGTGGATGATTTGGCAATAAAACCAGTATATGTCTTGCCGCCCTTCTTATACTGTACCTTGTACCATTCTTTATTCTTCTTGTCCCTGGTTCTGTAGATCACCTTGAGAGACGCATTTTTAGGCACGCTGACTACTTTTTTGTAAGAAGTACCGGCATATTTCCGG
Source organism: Ruminococcus bromii (assembly GCA_963603285.1). Classification (GTDB taxonomy): domain Bacteria; phylum Bacillota; class Clostridia; order Lachnospirales; family Lachnospiraceae; genus UBA11957. The sequence goes on along the minus strand of CAVCMG010000005.1, from coordinate 65,389 downwards.
ATCTTATCTGCCTTACTTGCCTTTACTGTCCAACTCTCCGCCGTCGTACCGCCAGAAGTCTCCTTATACTTTGAGTAGGTCACACGGTTGCCGATTTTGCTGAAAGCACGGACCTTAAAGTAATAAATCATATTGCGTTCCAGAGACGGCTTGGTGTAGCTGCAGGTACTGCCACCCTGTACGGTGGCAACCTTTTTGTACTTGCCGTTCTTGGCGTTACTCATATAAATCTCGTAGCCGGTTGCTCCAGAGGTCTTGTTCCAGGCAAGCGTCACCGTATTATCTGTGCAGCCGGTCTTTCTGACATTACCAACATTGCTGACCACCGGATTCAGGCGTTTTGCCAGAACATATCCCTTATACTGCTTGCCGCCGCTCTTATAGATCACACGGATCCATGTATTGCTTCCTGAACCGGTCACACCGTAAGCCGTCACCTTCGCATTTTTGCTCAGCTTTTTCATCTGCTTGGCAGAGGTCTTGGCCGACGAGCGGATCGCTACAGATGTATTGGCTTTCATCGTACCGAGAGCAGTCGCATAATCCGTATCGACGTTTGTGTTTGTGTTACTGTCTGCCGGGGTGATGGTGTTGTTTGTATTATTGTTTGTGTTGTTATTTGTGTTGTTTGTAGTATTATTTGTGTTGTCCGGTGTCGTATTGGTCGGATTGGAATCAGCCTGCTGTAATCTCGCATAGCCTATACGGATAATCGCATACTCGATACCTGCCGCCTTTGCTTTTTTGAAATCCACCGTGCCCTGATGATAGGATACGTCCATACCATAGACTATCTTCTTGCCTGTCTGCTCTTTTCCATGGTTGATATTCTTTCCGGTAAACGGACTGCGGCTTGTATAATTGTTATTCTCCCCCACAATACCAACACCTGTAAAGCGTGCATCTCCGACCTGAGTATACATCACATCCATATCCACATTGACATTGATGCCCGGAACCTTTCCACTGTCCGCATACTGCCACATCTCATATGCGCCACTATACGAATATTTGGAATCATTCAGATGATCGTTATAACGGGCAATCCACATCTGATATTTGCTGTCGATAGTTCTGTAATCGATGGAACCGAGGATTTTTGAAATAGAACCATAAAACATCGCAGAATATCCTCTGGCCTGTACTGTGTCACAGAATGCCGTTGCCACATTTGTCCATGCTTTCTTTGAAAGATTGGCCTTTTTCAGTTTTCCCGGATAGGACTTACCGTTAACCGTATAAGATCCACATTCCGCATCATATACGATCGGAAGATCCAGCGCCTCGCCATTCAGATTGGTCATCACAAAATTGGCTTCATACTGTGCTTCCTGTACATTCGTTGCCTGCGAATAGAAATACACACCTACCTTTAATCCTGCAGCTTTGGCATCTGCAATATATTTTTTATAATTACGGTCTAATGCCACATTATGATTCACCGCCGTTGTATCCGCAGATACTGTTGTTACCTGTCCGATAAGCGTCGAAACAGCTACTGCCAGACCTGCCAGCAGAATCAGCAATCTTTTACCTTTCTTCACTTTTTAACCTCCTCTTTTTGCATAGCTACGCCAAGTATACCACAGGCCTGAAACGCAAACAAGGCAGAAAGACCTGCTTTCTGCCCTGTTTGTACTTTTTTACATATTTTTTACAGAGTTACTGTTATTTATTCTGTTATTTATTCTGTTATTTATTCTTTTATTTCTTTTTCATTACGATTCTTTTGCTTTTTTATGTATTTATTTTACATTAAAAGCCCCGATGCCCGGATATACTGCGGAAGCTCCCAGTTCCTCTTCGATGCGCAGCAGCTGGTTGTATTTAGCCACACGCTCGGAACGGGACGGTGCACCGGTCTTGATCTGGCAGGTATTTAAGGCTACGGCCAGATCGGCGATCGTAGTGTCAGCGGTCTCACCGGAACGATGGGAGGAAATGGCGGTGTAACCGGCCTTATGTGCCATCTTGATGGCTTCCAGTGTCTCGGAAACGGATCCGATCTGGTTTAATTTGATCAGGATCGCATTACCCGCGCCCAGAGAAATACCCTTGGACAGTCTCTCTGTATTGGTAACAAACAGATCATCGCCGACCAGCTGCACTTTATCTCCCAGACGGGCAGTCAGCTTCTGCCAGCCTTCCCAGTCCTCTTCATCCAGACCATCCTCGATGGAAATGATCGGATATTTTTCACACAGCTTTGCCCAGTGCTCGATCAGCTCTTCGGAAGTATACTCTGTACCGGCCTTCGGCAGCTTGTAATAGCCCTTACCTTTCTCGCTCTTCCATTCTGAGGAAGCGGCATCCATGGCGATACGGAAATCCTTACCCGGCTCGTATCCGGCTTTCTTTACGGCCTCCAGAATCGTCTCAATGGCTTCTTCATCGGATTTTAATGCCGGTGCAAAACCACCCTCATCACCTACGGAAGTTGCCAGTCCTCTCTCCTTGAGGATGGAAGCCAGTGCATGGAACACCTCGGCACACCAGCGCAGACACTCCTTAAAGGAAGGTGCCCCTACCGGCATGATCATAAATTCCTGTACATCCAGGCCACTGGACAGCGCATGGCAGCCACCATTGACAATATTCATCATCGGCACCGGCAGACGATTGCCGCTCACGCCGCCAAGGAATCTGTACAGCGGAATATCCAGCGATGTAGCTGCCGCACGACAGCAGGCGATGGATACAGCCAGAATTGCATTGGCGCCCAGCTTTGACTTGTCCTTTGTACCGTCCGCTTTGATCATGGCTGCGTCGATCGCATAGATATCGGAGGCATCCATGCCCTGTAAGGTATCATTGATCACTGTATTGATATTGGCAACGGCTTTTTCCACACCCTTGCCAAGGTATCTGCTCTTATCTCCATCACGAAGCTCCAGCGCTTCGAACTCACCGGTGGAAGCACCGCTCGGTGCCGTACCTCTGGCAATCGTACCATCTACGAGATAAACCTCTGCCTCTACGGTCGGATTGCCTCTGGAGTCCAGAATTTCCCGTCCTACAACCTTTTCAATCTGTAAGTATTCCATTGTGAAATCTCCTTTTCTAATGTACTCCCACCCGTGTTTTCCTGCCTGTAGAAACCACAGGCCATGCCGGGCAGCGTAGCAAACCGTCCGTCAAAAGCCCATGCCAGTCAGCTGAGCCGGAGTCCAATGATCTACACATGCTTGTTAGTTTTCTCTAACTCACGTTTGTTAGTATACACTAACACCATAAAATGTGCAACAGGTAATTTCATTTTTATTCCGCACATCCAGAAAGTACCACAGATACGTTATAAATCATATTTTTTCGCTATTTATCCCATAAAAAATCTTCAGATATCTTGTCTCCGCACCGGATGTCAGCTATAATATACAGGTACATAAAAAAGACTGTCCTATCCGACAGTCCAGGGAGGGTTTTTATGCGAGAAATCAAAGCAGTCAACATCAATGCTGCAGATTTTGCCCCTTATGGCACGTTCTGTTCCATGACAGAACCGACAGGCTATCCGCTGCAGGGCGAAATCCACAGCTTCTATCCGGACCGGATCTCCGGCTCCTGTGTGGGAAGTCTCGGCTTCTCTCCGATCGCCGTCAAAAAGGACGACCGCGTGATCAAAGCAGCCGAATACCATACCACAACCTGGGAAGGTATCGTTGCGCTTGACGACGATATGCTGATCCATGTGGCACCGGCTTCCGGCGGTACACCTGTACCGGAGCTTGCCAAAGCTTTTATCGTTCCGAAGGGTACAATGGTTAAATTAAATGCAGCGATCTGGCATCTCTGTCCGATGCCGGTACACAACGACGTCCTTCATGCCATGATCATTCTGCCGGAATGTACATATGCCAACGACTGTACAGTTGTTGATTTTCCGGAAAAAGACTGGTTCAAGATCGTTTTATAATTTAGCGTTACACGGTGCAGATAGCAGCGCGGGGCCCATCCGCATACAGCTATTGCAAGATGCTATAAAAGGCAGATGCCGCCTGACCACCAATCCCGGTGGCAGACGGCATCTGCTTTTCTATATATTTTTCGTAAATATAAACCATTTTCCCAGCAGCTTTACTGTTTTTCAAAAGATCAGACATTGATCTCCGCTTTCATACCCAGCGCATCCTTATTCTCATCCAGCACCGGCTGTACTACATTTTTCAGGAAAGCTTCTACCTGCTCCTTGGCGCGTCCGGTATACTTGGACGGATCCATCGTCTTTTTCAGCTCATCCAGTGTCAGATTGAAGGACGGATCGGCAGCGATCAGCTCCAGCAGATTATTTTCCTTGCCCTCGACCTTGACATGCTTTCCGGCTTCCATGGACAGGGTACGGATCTTCTCATGCAGCTCCTGACGGTCTCCACCGGCCTTGACAGCGTCCATCATGATATTCTCGGTAGCCATAAACGGCAGCTCGCTCATCAGATGCTTCTCGATAACCTTCGGATAAACCACCAGACCATCGACAACGTTCAGATACAGATCCAGAATACCGTCGATTGCCAGGAAGGCTTCCGGCACGCTCAGACGCTTGTTGGCAGAATCATCGAGGGTTCTCTCAAACCACTGTGTTGCGGAGGTGATCGCCGGATTTAAAGCGTCCACCATCACATAGCGGGACAGGGAACCAATACGCTCGCTGCGCATCGGATTTCTCTTGTAAGCCATGGCGGAAGAACCGATCTGGCTCTTTTCAAACGGCTCCTCGATCTCCTTTAAGTGCTGTAAGAGACGGATATCGTTGGAGAACTTGTAAGCACTTGCCGCGATACCGGCCAGTACGTTGACAACTCTGGTATCGACCTTACGGGAATAGGTCTGTCCGGATACCGGATAGCAGGCCTTAAAGCCCATCTTTTCAGCGATCATCGGATCGATCTTGTCGATGGTCTCATGATCGCCGTCAAACAGCTCCAGAAAGCTTGCCTGTGTACCGGTCGTACCCTTGCTTCCCAGAAGCTTCATGCCGTCGATCACGTAGCAGATATCCTCATAATCCAGCATCAGCTCCTGCAGCCACAGGGACGCTCTCTTACCGACAGTTGTCGGCTGGGCCGGCTGGAAATGGGTAAATGCCAGTGTCGGCAGAGCCTTGTATTCATCGGCAAATTTGGCCAGCTCAGCGATCACGTTGACCAGCTTTTTCTTAACCAGCTTCAGAGCCTCTGTCATGATGATGATATCGGTATTATCGCCTACATAGCAGGATGTTGCACCCAGATGGATGATCGGCTTTGCCTTCGGGCACTGTACGCCAAAGGCATAGACATGGGACATAACATCATGACGGACAACCTTTTCTCTTTCCTTTGCCACATCGTAATTGATATCATCCACATGGGCTTTCATCTCGTCGATCTGCTCCTGTGTGATATCCAGCCCCAGCTCCTTTTCCGTCTCGGCAAGGGCGATCCACAGCTTTCTCCAGGTGCGGAATTTCATATCCGGGGAAAAGATGTACTGCATCTCCTTGCTCGCATAACGCTCCGATAACGGACTTACATACTTATCACTCATACTAGCCTCCTGTTGTATTCTGACTTTTCTATGTTTTGCTGTCCTGTGCAGGACAGGTACTGCTTCTTTTCATTACAGCTTTCCGCTTTTACTGACTGCACAGATTATTTGTCGTATTCGCCGCGGATATCCTCCTTCGGCGGCTCCAGCGGGTATTTTCCGGTGAAACATCCGGTACAGATGCCCTGATTGCCGGAAAGGGCGGGCAGTCTTTCAATATGCAGATAATGCAGCGAATCCGCACCAATCACCTGACGGATCTCCTCGATCGTACGATTGTAAGCGATCAGCTGCTCTCTGACCGGTACGTCCGTACCGAAGTAGCACGGCCATAAAAACGGCGGTGAGCTGACCATCATATGTACCTCTTTGGCTCCGGCCTCACGAAGCATCGTAACGATACGGTCACTGGTCGTACCTCGGACTATGGAGTCGTCGATCATGATGACACGCTTGCCTGCAACAGCCTCGCGCAGGACATTCAGCTTGACCTGTACGCTGGATTCACGGCTGCTCTGTTTCGGCTTGATAAAGGTACGGCCGACATAGCTGTTCTTTACAAAGGCCACACCATAGGGGATCCCGGACTCCAGTGCATATCCCATGGCTGCGGCATTACCGGATTCCGGTACACCGACCACAAGATCCGCATCCACCGGCGAATCCATGGCGAGATATTTTCCCGCAAGCATACGGGAATCGTAAACGCTCATCCCGTCGATCTCGCTGTCAAGACGGGCAAAGTAAATATATTCAAAGACACAGCGTGACTGCTGCTCTTTCGGGATACACATCGTCTTGTCGGACTTGATACCGCCGTCCTTGGTGATCGTAACCACCTCGCCCGGCTCCACATCGCGGACAAAGGTCGCTCCAACAGTATCGAGCGCACAGGTCTCCGATGCCAGAATATAGGCATTGTCGCGTTTGCCGATACACAGCGGACGGAAACCATACGGATCACGCACACCCATCATCTTTCGCGGGGATGCAACTACCAGAGAGTACGCACCTTTCAGCTTCTTTGCTGCGCGGATCACAGCCTCTTCTGCGGTCTTCGCCTTAACACGTTCTCTGGCAATATGGTATGCAATGACCTCCGTATCGATCGTCGTCTGGAAAATAGCACCGCTGATTTCCAGCTCATGCCGCAGCTCCGGTGTATTGATCAGGTTACCATTGTGCGCCAGCGCCAGTGTACCTTTAACATAATTCAGAACCAGCGGTTGCGCATTTTCACGGGTCGATGCTCCTGCAGTGGAGTAACGGACATGTCCCACGCCGATATTACCATTGAGCTTTTCCAGATTTTCCGGGGAAAAGACCTCGTTGACCAGCCCCATACCCTTATGGGACTTTACGACATTCGGACCATCGGTATCACTGACGGCGATACCACAGCTTTCCTGACCACGGTGCTGCAGGGCCATCAGGCCATAATAGATCGTTGACGCCACATCGTTGCCATCCAGATCATAGACACCGAAGACACCGCACTCCTCTTTCAGGCTATCCTCAGCGTTCTGATAAGTCATATACTGTTCATTTTCTTTCATTTTGCATCCTTTCCTCTGTAGAGCAGATGAGAGAAAACCGTTAGGCATAGCATATAAACGGTATATCTATAAGTTTTTCATAATAATGCAGTTGTAATTATAAACTACTCTTATTATACAATGCAAGATGTCTGTAGAAAAAAATACAATTTTTATCCTTCCTTTGCTTTCAGAAGCCGCTGTTTCTCTTAATATCCCGTATTTTTGTGGTATTCGTCCGTCAGTTCTTTCAGATAGACCTTCATATCCTCGGCATATCCTCTGGTGTCACCGTTTTCCTTTTTGTCGCGGATTTCTCTGTATCGCAGACTGCTGTCAGCATCCGCTGCCTTTGCTTCATTCTCATGTATGCTTTCGAGCACCTGGCCGATCGTCTGCGGATCCACGCCCAGCTCACCGGCTGCCTTATGCAGCTGCTCCTCTCCGTCAGCAAGATATACCGCCGTCAGATAGCCGGTCAGCACCTTATGGCTGTGCAGCATATCATACGCCGTTTTCAGGCATTCTCTGGCTTCACTCAGCTCAAACAGCCGGGCATGGGCACAGCCCATATTGTAATAGACACTGCCGGCAAACTGTGTTCCAGTCTCATCCTCCGCACCGGCCTGCAGGCTTCTGCGGTACACATTCAGCGCATTGCGGAACTTTTCATTGGCAAACAGATAATCGCCCTTCATCTTGAGCTGTACCCGCTCCGGCTGTGCCTCGTACTGACCAAGCTTTGCCAGAAAGATCCGCAGCTCCTCATGGGAGAGATAATAGATCTCCTTAAAAACCGGCAGGATCAGCTCACCCACACTGGCTTCCTTTTCAAGCAATGCAGACAGCTTCTTGGCCAGCGCCGTAAGCCCCAGCTCATCCCGCAACCAGTCGCACAGCTTCTGGTTTAAGAGCGTATCGTCCAGCAGATACAGATTATTGTACAGATAAAAGCACAGCTCCTCCATGGAGTAGATGTTGGTACTGATATTTTCTATATAGAAAGGATTTTCTGCCGTTTTGGTTTTGCAAAGGATATAACTCATACACGGTCACCTCCCTTTTCTGTCAGTACTTCTTCCCATACCTTACCGGTAGACGGATAGAGATCTCCAAAGCCCAGATCCGTCACCCGGATCTTCATGGTCGTTCCCGAGGTAAAGGAAACCTCCACCCGCAGACGGGAAGCCCTCGGTGGACGCTTCGGCAGACCGTCCAGCTTCATCGCCACCGTACGGCGCTCCTTGGAATACATCTCACCGATCTGCAGCTTCAGCGTATCCTCCTCATCCAGAAGGATCTCGCAGCTGGCATCATTGTCATACCAGTTGCCGCCGCCCGAGATCAGGGAATAATAGCCCGGCACACCGTTGATCATCAGCTCCATGCCGACATTGTACCGTACCACATCGCCGCCAATGTACAGATAAGCCTTTAACCGCCGATCCTCCACCTTTTCTCTGGCCGCCTGGCAGGCACCCTTGGCATACAGATTGTTGCCAAAATAGACCTTTCGCTGCGCCTTGCACAACAGCGCCACCGACTTTTTGGCCCATTCCTGGGAAAAGCCGTCGCCCACCAGATAGATCGTCGAATAGATATCCGTGCCCAGCGAGCTCTGGATCAGATTGTAAAAATCCAGATCCTTCTGCAGCGCATCCTTGGACAGCGTAATCCGCCGCCCCTCATGACAGGAAACCAGCGCTGGTCTCGTCGTCTGGTCTACATCCAGCCGCCGGAAGTAAACATCCTGATTTTCAAAGACAAACAGCCCGACCTTGCGGCCTCGGCCATCCAGTCTCTGTGAAAAAGTCTCATAGAAAAAGCTCTCCGGATATTCCTGCAGAAAAGCTCTGCCGCTTTCAAAGCCCAGTATACTGTAAGCCAGCCGTACGTTTTCCACCAGTACGCGGGAAATCCGCGGCGTTGTCAGCATAAATGAGGTAATCTTTTTCAGCGGCTCTGCAGGCCCTAAAAGCGCCAGCGATTCCCGGATCAGGATCGCCAGAAGCTCGCCCGGACGGTACGACTGCCCGGCTACGGTGATCTCCTGACTGCTCTGGCACAGATTATAGATATTGCCGACAAAGGCTTCCCCCTTCTGAGAAGAAAAGTACTCCGCCTCCGGCCCGAAATGCCACGCGCTGCCGTCGGCTGTACTGATACAGTTCAAAAAGGATGCATCTTCCTCTCCAACCTTTACAGGAAGGGATGCTGCTGTTTCTGCCTGCCGGTCATAATAACAGATCTGAGAGGTCTCGATACCAAAATCAAATCCAATCAGAATATTTCTCGTTTCGTTCATGACGTTCCCTTCCTTCTTATAGTAATGTAAACATTTCCCTGCAAACATACTCTGTCTTTACGTACGCCTGCATCCGTGTATCCAGCTGCTCCAGATTGCCGACATGCCAGTCACCCAGCATACGGTTCAGCCTCTGGTACTTGGTCTGGGCGCCGGTATCGATCTGGCTACCGGATACGCTGTGTACGCTCAAATCGTCTCTCTCCTCGCCGCGAATCAGCGTATATTCCAGTACTTCGCCGTAAAACAGCATAAATTCCCGGGCGAATACGCCCTCGAACATCTCCTTCATCGGTTCTGTATGGAATTCTGTATTTTTCTCTTTTTCCGCACGCAGGCGGTAACGGATCCGCACGCTCTCTCCCGGCTTTGCCTTACACTCGACAAAGATCTTGTCATCCAGCTCATATGCCTGGATCAGCTCCTCCGGAAGCTGTTTGAAAAAGCCAAGACGGATACCCTGTCCGGTCACGATATCCAGCTGGCTGCGGATGAATGTGATATCTTCCTCCGTAAGCTCTGCCGGAGGCAGCTTCGCCGGTCCGGTATCCTTCCAGCCGTACTCCGTTGTCTCCATGACCGGAGCTGCCAGTGACGCATAGGCCTTTAACAAGGCCAGACGGCAGACCATATGGCCTTCCTTTGCCTCACTGACCAGCGCTTTCATCTGCTCCACAACAACGCCCTGCTGCTTCTGCACATCAAAGAACCACAAAAATGCGCTGAAAATCACAAAAGCCTGTACCACCTGCTCCCGGTACGTTCCCTGCATATAGCTCTGCAGGATCTCCTCCGGATGCTTCAGCGGTTTCCGTAAAAACATCGACAGGATTAGAAGCTCTTCATCGATGCCAAAGGTATCGATCTCCCGGTCTGCCAGAAGATCCCGGATCTTATGCATCTGTTCCAGAGAGCCGATATAATGGTCCCGCAGATAGGTAAGGATCTTATCGTTTGCCTTATCCCGGCCAAACATCTCGTAAGCCAGACAGAGCAGCTCTTCATTCTCCTCATTGCCCATACTGTCGATCAGCTGTACACACAGACTGTTCAGCAGACGGCCATCGATATATTCGTAGCCGTACCGGCTGATCACATCGAAGGCTCCGGCAATCTTGCCCCTCTGCAGCATGGCACGCACGATCAGCCCTTTGCATTTTCCGGCAAAGGCTTCCTCCGCCATCAGCTTCCGGATCGTTTCCGGCAGCTCAAGCTCCTCATTTCTCGTATAATACTGTAACGCCTTCATCCGTGCTGTGAAACGGTATTCTTCCACAAAACGCTCATCCTCGGCCACCCGCAGAAACGCCCGTACCGTATCGTCGGCGGCATCCTGCCCGTCCAGATTCGGCAGCAGCGTATGCACCAGCAGACCAAAGGAACGCGCCCTCAGACGTACACATGCATCCACATACTGTTCCGGCTGCAAAAGCGACGTAACACGATGCTCCACCGTCTCTGCGAAACGGCGCTTCTTGCCGTCCTCAAAAAGGATCTGCTCATCGCCGGTATACATCTGGATATAAGCCGTCTGCTCCCGCACCGGATAAATCTCCGCCTGCGAAAGATACGGACTCACCACAACAATCTGCCGGATCGCCTTATCCTGTACCGTCACCTTGCAGGTAAACATAACCTCGCACAGAAGCTCCGCCATATCCCGTTCCTCCGGCTGCGTGATAAAGTGGCGGTAGATCGCAGCATAATGCTCATTGATCTTTCCCCGCTTTAAAGCCTCCACGGCAAAGGCAGCCATATGCTCCCGGTATTTTTCGTAGGTTGACGGATCCTTTTCCCTGTTTTCCAGAATATTTCCATATAAAAAGGCTTTCTGATCCGCCCGCAGTCTGTTTTCGTAGGAAAAATACAATCGGATCGCCAGCGGAAGCTCCTGCAGGTACGATGACGGCAGCGTCTCCATATAGTATTCGTACAGTCCGGTCATGCGGATCTGGGCGTCCACCGCCCTTTCATACCAGACAAAGTATTTCGGACTTCCCGGCGCTTCCAGCATAATCAGCTTCAGCACCGCATGCAGCACTTCCCTGTCCGGGAACGCCTCGTAGCAGGCACATAAAATCCGGTACAAAAGCGCCGACCAGCTCTTGGCATGCTGCGCTAAAATAGCCGTCATCTTCACCACTTCCGCCGTCAGTATGCCACGCTTTGCCGCAAAGTTCAGCGTATACAGATACAGTCCCTGCAGACTGTCCATACGCTGCGGATCTTCCTTAAGCAGAGCATAGACCCGGCTGTACAGATACGGACTGTGGCAGCCAAACTCCGCCAGCTTTTCATACTCGATCAGCTGCTTTTCCGGAGAAAGGGTCTCCTGCTGCTGCATATACAGCCACAAAAGCAGGGCACTCTTTGGCTCGCGCAGCCGAAGATCATACAACGGCTCCCGGATACTGTCGGAAATATGCGGCAGCAGACCGGTCTCCTTCATCAGATACAGTCCCAGCCCCTCAAGCCGGGGATCTTCCGTCTTAACCTCGGCATTTTTGACCGGCCAGCAGGCAGCTACCGCCGCTGCACCGTCACCGGCAGCCAGACACTGTGCCGTTTTATACACACTGGCCAGATAGGCATTGGTTTCCGACGGTCTCTCCAGAAGCGTCTTTGTCGCCTCCTGCCACTGCTGCACCGTCGTAACCCCCACCGCATAGTCCATATAAGCGTCCAGAAGTCCCGCCTGTACCTTCCGGTCAGCCAGCCGTCTGTCATCGCTGTGGGCACCGTTGGTCGCTACAACCTCAAAAACAAGCGTCTCATATACCGTGCGGATCGTGATCCGGCCATAATTACGGCCATTTTTCAGCCGGTCACGGCGCAGAATATATTCCAGCCCGAACAGACTGCCGATAAAATCCTCCGAGGTGATCACCCGCTTATCTACCTGCAGGAAATCCCCCTCCGTCTCCACCTCCATGCGGACAAAGCCCCAGTTATCCTTCTCGATATACAGGATATTTTTCTGGGAACTGCGAAGCCCCTCATAGACCTTTTTATCACGGTCGATACTGATATGCACCGGCTCCTTGCGGCCACAGCCGATCAGAAACTCTTCCAGATGCTGATAGCCCGCCGGATTAGCGCTTAAGCCCCGATACAGCGGCTCCCAGCAGGCATCCCTGCCTTTAAGGAAACGAGGAAATTCTGCTGACATAAACAGATGAAACGCCTCCCGGAAATCCGACCTTGCCAGCTTTGCAAAGCTGTCCAGACTCTTTACCTCACCATGACGCGTCTGGATCTTCGGCGTATGGACCTGCACCTGCACCGTCACCACAGCCTCACCGATGGGGCTCAAAATCGTAATCTCACCGGCAAACTGTTCCTCTTCCTTTAAGCCTCTGGTATCGATGATATAGCGTACATGGATGGCATTTCCTGCAAAGGTATCCTTTTCCAGTACGATCCGGCGGTTGGAGCTGATCAGCATGCCGCGGATCCGGCTGTTGTCATCGGCGGAAAAAAAGAACTCGCCCTCCAGACTGGAATCTGCCGGAGCCGTCAGTTCCAGATGCTCCTCAGACAGGACGAGTTTCGGTGCCTGATAATGGTATGTATCGTTAAGCAATTCTTCGATTCTTCTTTTCATTCTTGACTAATCCTTGTGAACAGGTATAATTTAACGTGACAATTTTATTCAGTACCAAACTGTACTGAACATTTATCTATAATTATACACTACACAATACTTTGTTGCAAGCTATGACGAAGCATAGCAGAATTGAGGACATCATGTTAAAGCATAAAGACCATTTTCACGGCAGCGATCTTGAAAAGATCGAAGCCATCTATCATATTAAAAAAGAGGACATCATCAGCTTTTCCGCCAACGTCAATCCCCTTGGCATCAGCAATAAGATGAAATCCACCCTTGCCGAACATCTCGACGCCATCACCACCTATCCCGACAGAGAATACACGGCCCTCAGAAAGGCCATCGCTTCCTATGCCGGTACACAGTTTGAAAACGTCATCGTCGGCAACGGTTCCACCGAGCTGATCTCCCTGTTCATCCAGCTTCGTCATCCGAAAAAGGCCATGATCCTTGGCCCCACCTACTCGGAATACGAGCGTGAGATCTCCCTTGGTAATGGCACGACTGTATATTATCCGCTGCGGGAAGAGGATAATTTCGAGATCAATATTGAAGATTTCTGCGCATCATTAAACGATACCATCGATCTTCTCGTACTCTGCAACCCCAACAACCCGACCTCCACAGCCGTATCCACCAAAAACATGCGCCGTATCCTCGATACCTGCATGGTACACGGCATCTTCGTCATGATCGACGAGACCTACGTGGAGTTTGTTCCCGATGTCAAAGCGATATCCGCCGTCTCCCTGACCAACGACTACACCAACCTGATCATCCTGCGCGGCACCTCCAAATTTTTCGCCGCCCCCGGCCTGCGTCTCGGCTACGCCATCACCGGCAACATGGATCTGATCCGCGAAGTCAACACCAGAAAGAACCCCTGGACCATCAACACCCTGGCCGAAATCGCCGGACGGCTGATGTTCTCCGATATCGAATATATCGAGGAGACCCGAAATCTCATCACCAACGAGCGAAACCGCATCTTAAACATCCTCGATCGCTGGGACAGCGTCAAATACTACCAGCCCCAGGCCAACTTCATTCTGCTGCGCCTGCTAAAACCCGGCATCGACGCTGACTTCGTCTTCGACTACTGCATCCGCAAGGGCCTGATGATCCGCAACTGCGCCTCCTTCCCCTTCCTGGATAACAGCTACATCCGCTTCTGTATCATGAAGCCGGAGCAGAACGCTGAGCTGCTGGGGACACTGTCGGAGATTTTGCATTAACCAATCCAAAACCGGTACACTGGAGCAATTGTGTGTATATACGACTCACGATGCGCATAAAACTGCGCATCGGTTTTATCTAACATCAGGTGGTTATATCCTATGAGTTTTCTTTCTTCTTACAAAAATCTCGAAAAATTATGCGGTGAACTTATGAACGATGACCGACGTATTTCTGCATACATTGAAGAAATGCAAAACACCCCGTCTGCTGCTTCATTCATCCCCTGCTGGAACGATGACCTGAAACAGCTCAAACACTATCGCTGGATCAGAAACAAAATTGTCCACGAACCAGATTGCACGGAAGAAAATATGACCACCCCACAGGATGCCATATGGCTTGATAATTTTTACAATCGGATTTTAAAACAGACTGATCCCCTTGCCTTGTACACCAAAACTGTTCAAAGCTACCAAAAACAACCTGTTGTCACACAAACTCATACATACACTGCATCCCCTAGCCGCACACATTACCAACAACCCTACCATAGGCAGAGAAGGAATCCATTTATTGTATTTTACTATTTGTTTCTTATCATTATAGTGTTAATTCTATTATTACTATTCTTCACAAATATCCTGGGTGCGCTTTAGCCGCACCCCGAACTGTTTCCCGTCACCCACACTCACCACCCGTCCCTCAAAATCAGCGAGGCCGACACCAGAAGAGAGCAGCAGGTGGTATATCGTTTTTCAAACGATCAAAATGCGCTTTTAGCCTGCACGAGATCCAGCGATTACGGAGACTTGGCACGCGAGCTCGCTTATGCGAGCGTGCCTAGTCGTAGTTATCGATTAGCTCGGGCAGGCGTTGCATTTGTTTGAAAAACGATATACCACCTGCTGCTCTCTTCTGGTGTCGGCCGAGCGTCCCCCCTCAGCCACTTAACTTTTATCTATTCTTATCGTAAATAATCCGCAGCCCCTTCAGCAACAGATCATCATCCAGCACAACCTCTTTCTTACAATGCGGCACGATCACCTTCGCCAGCCCTCCGGTAGCCACAACTGTGCATTTCTGCCCGATCTCATCCTCGATCCGCTCGATCATCCCGTCGATACAGGCCGCATTCCCGTGGATCACCCCACTTTGCATACAGTCGATCGTATTCGTCCCTACGATCCGCTTCGGCGCTTCCAGACTGATCCCGTGCAGCTGTGAAGCATTCGCCGTCAGCGATTCCAGCGACACCTTGATACCCGGCATGATCACACCGCCGCGGTAATTCTTCTTCGCATCGATCACCGACATCGTAGAAGCCGTACCCATATCAATCACAATCGCCGGAAGCTTATACTCCTCCACAACAGCCACCGCATCCACGATCTGGTCACTGCCGACCGATGCCGGATTGTCCATCTTGATATTCAGCCCGTTTTTCACACCCGGTCCGACAACCAGCACCTTCTTTTTCAGGATCTTTTCTGCCGCCTCCCGGATCACATAGGTAATCTGCGGAACAACACAGGAAATAATGCCGCCCTCCATCTGGGTCGGATCGATATGGTACAGATCCAGAATGATCTTCAGATCAATCGCATACTCCGTCTCCGTTTTTGTCTTGACTGTAGACAGACGCTCAATAAACAGCGTCTTTCTGTCGTGGTCTATGGCACCCACCACGATATTGGTATTTCCCACATCTATTGCCAGAATCATTTTTCTCTCCTCCTAAGTATCTCATCCAGGATCTGCTTCGCCGTCTCATCCTTTGAAAGCAGTCCCAGCTCCTTCTCCTGATCTGCCGTCACCAGTGTGACCACATTCGTATTTCCGGCAAATCCTGCGCCCTCTACCTTGACATTGTTTGCCACGATCATATCCAGATGCTTTTTCGCCAGCTTCTTTCTGGCATTTTCCAGCACATCCTTCGTTTCCATACAAAAGCCGCATAAGAACTGTCCATCCGGCTTTGCCTCGCCCAGCGTCTGTAAAATATCCTGCGTGCGTTCCAGCGCAATGCTCATATCGCCGTCCGCTTTCTTGATCTTATCCTCTGCCACACTTGCCGGACGGTAATCCGCCACAGCCGCTGCCTTGATAATAATATCCTGCTCCTTTGCACGGCCCGTCACAGCCTCATACATATCCTGCGCCGAAACCACCGGAACAACCTTCACACCATCCGGCGCTTCCAGTGCTGTCTGTCCGGATACCAGCGTCACCTCGGCTCCCCGGCGCATCGCATTGACCGCCAGTGCATAGCCCATTTTTCCGGAAGAATGATTGGTGATATAACGCACCGGATCGATACTTTCCTGCGTCGGGCCTGCCGTCACCAGTACATGCAGTCCTTTCATATCCTTTTCAAACGCCGCTTCCTTTAACACAGCCTGCAAAAGAACTTCCGGCTCGGGCATTTTTCCCGCTCCGGTATCTCCGCACGCCAGATAGCCGCTCGCCGGTTCGATCACCGTATAACCATGACGGCGCAGCTTTTCCAGATTTTCCTGCACGATACTGTTGGTATACATCCGCGTATTCATTGCCGGACTTAAGAGCACCGGACACTTGCAGGCCAGAATCGTTGTTGTCAGCATATCGTCGGCGATCCCGGACGCCAGCTTGCCGATACAGTTGGCGCTGGCCGGAGCCACGATCACCAGATCTGCCCGTTTTCCCAGCGATACATGACCGACATGAAACTCAAAATTCCGGTCAAAGGTATCACTGATGCATTTATTTCCCGTCAGGGTCTCAAAAGTGATGGGATTGATAAAATATTCCGCATTTTTTGTCATCAGCACATGGACATCCGCATGCTGCTTGACAAGGGCGCTGGCCAGATACGCCGCCTTATACGCCGCGATACTGCCGGTCACCCCCAGTATGATGGTCTTTCCCTGTAACATAGCTCTCTCCTTATCCCCAGTTTTCCATATGGTCGATCCGTCGCAACAGGCGGTCCCTGTTTTCATCGAACATAAAGCTCTGGTTGTATCTCTGATACCGCTCACAGTCATACTCTGTCAGATAGGACAGCGCATAGCTGCTGGCATTTAATTCCGTCATAAATACGGCAAGCTCCTGACTTTCCCCGAATACTGATTCCAGAAAATCAAACACATTCTCCAGCGTCTCCCCGGCCGTATCCTGCAGATCAGCCAGCGCATCATTTTCCGCGGCAAACCATGGTCGGATCTGTAAGAAACACGCCTCCGTTGACAGCGGTGCATCCTTTACCTGTTCCCGGAGTTTTTTTGCATATGCATCCAAAAGCGCTGTCACATTTCTGGCAATATGCTCCTCCTGCCCGGACAGCACGCCATTTTCCCGTTTCATCTGCCAGTCGCTGCGGTAACCTTCTGTCTGTGTCACCAAGGCTGCGATCCCATCCGTTTCGGGCACTGCCTGATACGCCCGCAAAAGCTTCATCAGGGCTTCCAGCGTTCTCTCCTTTTCATATACTGCGCGGAATCTGCCGTTTAATCCCGCCAGCAGCAGGCCGATCACACTCAGCCGCTCGTCAAAGGAAGCATGTGCCACCTTCTTTTCCAGAATCGGATCGATCGTACCGCCAAATACCGCCTCGATCTGATAATCCGTCTGGTATTTGTAATACAGCTCCAGATAATTGGCAAAATCCCGGGCCGTCTGATCATGCTGGATATACTGCACAACCACCTCGGCATCGAGCTTTTTCTTTAACTTTTCATATACCGTCAGCAGGCGGGACAGATCCTCCCAGCCTCGCGGCGTAGCAAAGCTCTTGCCGTCCACCGTCGTCTCCATACGATAAAAGTTCTGCGGACGGACGTTTAAATAACTGATCACTGCCGGATGGATCTCTGCTTTATATGCATACGCTTTCCATGCCGTGAAATCCGGCTCCACCTCGATCTTTTTCACACGATCCAGCGTTACGATATCAAATTCCCGCACAGATTTGTTGTACTCGGGCGGATTTCCTGCCGCCGCTATGATCCAGCCTGCCGGAATCTTATGATTACCGAAGGACTTACACTGCAGAAACTGCAGCATTGCCGGTGCCAGCGTCTCGGAAACGCAGTTGATCTCATCCAGAAACAGGATGCCCTCCTGCCAGCCGGTCTGCTCCATCTTTTCATAGATAGACGCCACAATCTCACTCATCGTATACTCCGTCACCGACATCTTCCGGCCCTGAAATTCCTTCTCCACGATAAACGGCAGACCGATTGCACTCTGTCTGGTATGGTGCGTGATCGTATAGGCCACCAGCCCGATCCCGCACTCCTCGGCCACCTGTTCCATGATCTGCGTTTTGCCGATACCCGGCGCACCAATCAGCAGAATGGGCCGCTGGCGGACCGACGGGATCTCGTACTCACCGTGTTCATCCTTCAACAGATACGCTTCTACGGTATCTTTGATTTCCTGTTTTGCTCTCTGTATATTCATGTATTCTTTATTTTGCCTCGTTTTTCTCTGTCACCGTTTTTTCCAGATCCTCCTGCGTCAGCACCAGCCGAATCGCCCAGGGCGGCACATCCAGATCCCGGTAATGCTCATCCCAGAAGATAAATGCCGTATCATACAACGGTTTTTTCATCGGAAATCTCCCATAGCCATCGGTAAAATACAAAAGTCCCCGCAGATGGGAAAAAGCCTCCTCTGCCAGCAATGTGTTTACATATCCAAAGGCCGGGCGGAAATCCGTGCCGCCACTGCCCACGATCGTAAAATCCTGCATATACCGGTCCATCTCCTCCCGGGAATGAATCACCACATCCTCCTGCACCTTTTCGTCACACTGCAGGATATGCAGATTGATCTTACGGAAAAAGCTTTCCTCCTGCGTCAGGATATCATAGGTTTCTTCGAGGAAATATCTCACAAGTTCCCCTTTACAGGACATGGACGTATCAATCACGATCACAAAATCCTCGATCCGCTTAACCTCCCGCGTCTCGTTCGGTTCGATCAGCGGCATATTGCCATACATCTGCATGCCGTAGGTATAAAAGATCGTATCAAAGCTGTCCGGATCCACCTGTACTTCCTCTTTCAACACGGAAAACTTCTTCAGAAACGCCCGGTAATCATAGCGTCGGCGGTTTCTGACACGCACGGCTTCCCGAAGCCCTTTATCGCCCTCGTCTGCCTCGTTGCCAAAGACCTCCATCTCGGTCTGCATCCGTTCACGCATATCATCCCACTTTTTCTGTCTCTGCGGACTTTTTCTCCGACTGTCATCGGTATACCAGAAGCGGTGATCATCCACGAGAAATGCATGCACCAGCTGCTGCCCTGTACGTTCATTCATCTGCTGCTGTGTGAGAAAGCGATAAACTCTCTCCGCCGTCAGCACCGGATATTCCTTTTGCAGCCGGTAGTACCAGTTTTTCTTTTCCGCATCCGGCGGCATTCTCAGACACCGAAGCGGCATGCTGTCCAGAATCTGTTCCACCACAATGTCGCAGGCCAGATCCCACAGACGCTGTTCATGACCTTCTGTCTTATCCAGATGGCCCAGCAGACAGTGCAAAACACTGTGCAAAAGCCCCCGGTTGACGGCAATCGCTCCCCGCTTATACATCCGAATCAGGAAATCCGGATGATACTGCAGGGAAAACCCGTCTGTGCCAAAGGTATCCGTCTGTCCGGTCTGTTCCTGCACAAGAGAAGCCAGCGCCATATCCAGATACGGCAGATGCAGATACAGCTCCCGTCCCGCCGAGGACAGGATCTGCTTACAGATATCGTTGCGCTCCAGTTCATATGCTGCCTGTCGAAGCTTCGGGCTTGTCACGGTTTTATCTCTCATAATGAAAATGTTCTTCTTTTTCCTGTAAATTTCTCATGATGCTTTGCCATCAGGTGCGGCACAGCCTCAGCAAAACCGGATTTCTGCATATACTGGATCATCGTCTGCAATTCCTCCTGCGACGGTGAAAAAAGCTCCAGATAACGTCTGATCTGCTGCGGCTCTTTTTCCTCTGCCATATACTGATACAGTATGTCTGTATGTTCCTGTAAATATGTCCGGTACTGCTCCTTTGCTTTTTCGGTCAGCCCCTGCGGATAGCACAGGCGGTCAAAGGCCAGCCGTACATTCAGCTCCACCGATTCACTGGCACAGGAATAGACAAACCGGCGGTCATATTCCTCATACTGCAGCCGGGTCTTTACAAAACAGTTGCGATACATCAGCCCGCTGCCATGCACATGATCCTCCAGAATACGGGCCGGTGTGTTCTCCACACCTTCCTCAAAATACTCCGGGAACCAGAGCTTTGCCTCCACAGTGCCGTGGCAGATCACGACCAGCTGCTGATTTAACTCCATCAGAATCTCTTTTAAAATGGAGGGTTTATCCTCCACCATCGTAATCTCGATACACTCGATCTTCCGGCAGCCGGTAAACACACCGGCGCCCAGATCCCGGATATCGCTGTGCAGATACAGCTTTTTTAAGTTTCTGCAATTATAAAACGCATAACGCCCTACCGATACCGTTCCCGCCGGAATCTCGATCTCTGTCAGATCCTCCCGTCCGGAATACGCGTAAGGCTCCAGCACTGTCTCTGCTTCCATTCGCATCCACCTCTACAGGTTCATAAAATCCGTATTATTATACAGGATATATGCCCGGTTTTCAATGCGTTTCACGTACAATAACCGGAACAGTCCCGCCCTCTGGCCGCTTTTTTACAATACAAAAGAGAGCATTGCCACATTCTTTGCAGCGCTGCTCTCTTTCTCCTGTTGGACTTTTATTCAAATTCAAAAAATCTCTGTAAAATGCCATCCACCATCTTGTCATTCAGACGCAGGGCGATGGAATTCGGATTCAGCATCAGTCCCTGACACGGATCCTTGATCAGCTGACGCAGATTGTCGATCGTCATCAGGATACCCTGATACTGATTCTCCTTATTAAAGATGGAATACTCCTTCACATCACAGAAGATCGGCAGGAACTGCTCGCCCTCCTTTGTATTAACCATGGTCAGGCTGAAATTGCCCGGCTCGAGCTTTTCGCCCGGCTTTAACGGCTCTTTTAACTTAATCGGAACCAGGAACTGCGCTTTTGCCATATTGGCGGCCAGCTCCTCTTCCATCTGTTTTAACTGCTCCTGATCTCTGTCCTCATCCTTGATCCGGCGGCTCAGCTCCTGGATAAAGTACAGTACAGACAGCTGCAGCTCGGCATTGATCAGCGGACGCTTCTGCGGCTCCAGCTTGGAATAATCCGGACGGATCACGATCTTGTCAAGGCTTACAGAGAAGCGTGTACCGTTTTCAAAGTATACCAGCTGGTTTACGCCCAAAGAAAAGCACTCGCTCAAAAAACGGGGCAGCTTGTCCTGCGGTACGGTCACGCCGTGCAGCAGATAGCCCTTCTGGGTATATTGTTTCACATGCTCCTGCATGTCCTCAACAGTGGCAAATACCAGCATCTCATCATCGTAGGTCTCTTCGTCGCAGACGATAAACGGATGCTTTGTGGTCGTGCAAAATACCACCGTGGCATTTTCCAGTCCCTGTAATTTTCTTAAAACAAATTGATTATCTACAGTCATTTTTTTACCGGTCTTTCTTTCATATTTGCTGTATGTATCCAGCATTTCCACGGACTGCCTTCCCCTGCAGTCACTCACCTGTTTATATTACACTAATCCCTGCCAGGATGCAAGCGCAACCGGCAGGGACTGTAAAATCACAAAGGAATATTCAAAACCTGTTATGCAGAGAACTGGCTGTTGTACAGCTTTGCATACAGACCATTGTTCTTCAGAAGCGTATCATGGTCCCCCTGCTCGACAATATGGCCATCCTCCATAACAAGGATCACATCCGCCTCACGGATTGTAGAAAGACGGTGCGCTACGATAAAGGAGGTTCTTCCCTCCATCATCTTTGCAAAGGCTTTCTGGATACGGATCTCCGTACGGGTATCGATCGAAGATGTCGCCTCATCAAGGATCAGCATCGGCGGCAGACACAGCATAACACGGGTGATACAAAGAAGCTGCTTCTGGCCCTGGGACAGATTACCGCCGTCCTCCTGGATATAGGTATCATAGCCCTGTGGCAGTCGCTTGATAAAGCTGTGCGCATGGGAGGCTTTGGCCGCAGCAATCATCTCTTCCTCGGTTGCCTCCGGCTTACCCATGCAGATATTCTCACGGATCGTACCGTTTTTCAGCCAGGTATCCTGCAGCACCATACCGAAATTGCCGCGCAGGCTCTCTCTGGTGTAATCGCGGATATCCTTACCATCTACGGAAATACTGCCCTTATTCACATCATAGAAGCGCAGCAGCAGATTGATCAGCGTCGTCTTACCGCAGCCGGTCGGGCCGACCAGAGCCACTCTCTCACCCGGTCTTACGTTCAAGTTCAGATTCTCGATCAGCGGCTTCTCCGGCACATAGGAGAATGCCACATTCTTCAATTCCACATGGCCCTTTGCATCCGTCAGCACAGCGGCATCTGCGGCATCCGGCACCTGCGGCTCTTCCTCGATCAGCTCGATCAGACGGCCTGCACACGCCAGCGCATTCTGCAGCTCTGTTACCACGCCGGAAATCTCATTAAACGGCTTGGTATACTGGTTGGCATAGCTCAACATACAGCTCAGCTGTCCTACGCTTAAGCCTCCGCCGATGACCAGAAACGCACCACACAATGCCACACCGGTATAGACCAGACTGTTGACAAAACGTGTACACGGATTGGTCAGGGAAGAGAAAAATACGGCCTGCAGAGAACACTTCTGCAGTCTGTCATTGATCTCGTCAAAATGCTCCAGCATACTTTTCTGCTGTCCAAAAGCCTGCACGATCTTCTGGTTGCCGATGGCCTCATCGATCAGCGTTGTCTGTTCGCCGCGGGTCTTAGACTGCAGGATGAACATATTGTAGGTTCTTTTTGCAATAAAGGCGGCCACAAACAGCGATACCGGTGTAACCAGTACAACAACGAGCGTAATCTTCCAGTTGACCGACAGCATAAAACCGAGCGTACCAACAATGGTCAGCACACCGGTAAACAGCTGGGTAAAGCCCATCAAAAGACCGTCGGCAAACTGATCTGCATCTGTGATCACACGGCTGACGATCTCACCGGAAGGATGTCTGTCCAGATAGGAAAGCGGCAGGATTTCGATCTTTTTGAAGGCATCCTCACGCAGATTGCGGACAACCTCGTAGGTGACATGGTTGTTTGCCACATTCATGATCCACTGGCAGACCGCTGTCAGAAGGATCACAATAATCATCATATGGGCAATGCCGTAGATTTTTGTAAAATCCACATCCTGCGGTCCAATGATGCAGTCGATCGCATTACCGGAAAGCACCGGCAGATACAGTGTACCGGCGACCGTGCATGCCGCCATCAGAAGAGATAAAATGATCCAGCCACTCTGTTTTTTCACATACCGGAGGATCTTGGATAATGTACCTTTTTTGACCTTTGCTTTTGTCTTACCAGCCATTATGCCTCCTCCTTTCTGTACTGGGAATCGTAAATCTCACGATAAACCTCACAGCTTTCCAGCAGCTCATCGTGTGTACCGATACCGACAGCACGACCGTCATCCAGTACCACGATCTGATCTGCGGAATGGATGCTGGCGGTACGCTGGGATACGATAAATACGGTCGTATCTGTATCCATTTCCCGGATAGCCTGCCGCAGTGCGGCATCCGTTGCATAGTCAAGCGCCGAAGCACTGTCGTCGAGAATCAGGATATACGGCTTTCTGACCAGCGCCCGGGCGATCGTCAAACGCTGTCTCTGTCCACCGGAGAAATTGCGTCCACCCTGTTCTACCGGCTCGTCAAGGCCGAGCGGCTTGGCTTCCACAACATTCAGCGCCTGGGCTGTTTTTAACGCTTCATATAACTCTTCATCCGTTGCTCCCGGATTACCCCAGAGCAGATTTTCGCGGATCGTCCCGGAAAACAGGACAGCTTTCTGCATAACGATACCGATTTTGGCACGCAGTGCTTCGATCTGGTAATCATTTACGGAAATACCGTCGATGGAAAGCTTTCCTTTACTGATATCATAAAATCTCGGCAACAGATGTACCAGTGTCGTCTTACCCGAACCGGTACCGCCGATCACACCGATCGTCTGTCCCTTTTTCACATGCAGCGTAATATCCTCCAGAGACGGCTCCTTAGAACCGCTGTAGCACATGGATACGTGGTCAAATACGATATAGTCGTCATCTGTATGCTGCGTACTTTCTTCCAGCTGTCCATCCTTCTGGGACGGCTCCACCTCCAGGATCTGCTGGATACGGTTGCCGCATGCTACAGCCTTTGTTACGGAAATGATCAGGTTAGCCAGCTTCACCAGCTCTACCAGAATCTGGGACATATAGTTGACCAGCGCGATCACCTGTCCCTGTGTCAGAATACCATCATCTACCTGATGGCCACCGACATAGAGAATGACAACGATCGCCATATTGATGATGATCAGTGTCAGAGGATTCATCAATGCGGAAAATTTACCGACAAAACGCTGCAGTACATTCAGCTGGGCGTTCATGTCCATAAATTCTTCTGTTTCCTGTTCTTCCCGGTGAAAAGCACGGATCACACGTACACCGGTCAGATTCTCTCGGGTCTTGCCAAGAACCCGGTCGAGGGCTGCCTGTACCTTTTTAAACATCGGCATGCTCAGGAGCATAACGCCAAAGACGACGATCGACAGCAACGGGATTGTCACGACGAAAACAAGCGCCGCTTTCACATTGACAGTAAAGGCCATGATCATTGCGCCAAAGACAATGAACGGCGAACGCAAAAACAGGCGCAGGACGAGGTTTACACCGTTCTGTACCTGATTGATGTCGTTGGTCATACGGGTGATCAGCGTCGAGGTTCCCATCGTATCCAGCTCTGTAAAGGACAGACTCTCAATATAGGAAAACAGCACATGGCGCAGCTTTGTGGAAAAGCTTACGGCTGCCTTGGCGGCGAAGTACTGTGCGGTTACGGAGCACAACAGGCCGATGATGCCGAGGGCTACCATGATACCGGCACGGCTTAAAATATAGCTTTTGTCTTCTCCGGCGATACCGATATCTACGATGGAGGCCACGACGAGGGGCACAAAGAGTTCAAAACATGCTTCAAGCATCTTGAACAGCGGAGCCAAAATACATTCTTTCCGGTACTCCTTCAAATAGCGTAATAGTTTTTTCATGGGATTTCTCTTCTTTGCTTATGGATTTGCATGGAAATATCTGTTTAGTATCTGCATGCGTATTTTTTATCATACCATAGATAGGATTATATGTCATGTGCTTCTTTTGGCAAATGAATAATGACGGACGCCCCAGGAGGCACTGTACCTCCTGTGGCTGTTTTCTGTTTTTTGTATTTTTAGACATTTTCCGGTTGGTGTATTTTCTGACAGGGAAAAATACTCTGCCTTTCTATTTTTGGACACCTGTACATGGACATTTACAGGCGGCTTTCGATTTTTTTGACATATTTTTTCAGCAGTATGGCCCATTCCATGATATGGTCGTCGGTGAAATGGGTGGCAATGCCGCTAATGCTGATGGCGGCGTATACACGCATGCTGCGGTCAAATACGGGGATGGATATGCATTTGATGCCAAATTCATGCTCCATATCGTCGATGGCATAGCCCCTTTGCCGGGTGCGTTTTAATTCCTCACGGAAGGCATCTTTATCTACAATTGTAGTTTCTGTAAATTTTTCCATGGTATGATTTTCCATGTACTGTTCGATGTAGTCATCTCCCATATTAGACAGCATGGCTTTGCCAAGACCTGTGCAGTACATCTGAGCACGTTCGCCCAGAATAGAACGCATCAGTTCTACAGAATCTGCGGGATACATGGCTTCCAGATACAATACCTGCTCTCTGTAGGGTACAGCCAGATATACGCGCTCGCCGGTGGTGTTGGCCAGATCCTGCATATAGGGCATGGCGATCTTGGTAATAGAGTAGGTATCTCCCATGGCTTTACTCAAATTAAACACCTGGATACCGAGACGATATTTCCCCGATGCTTCGTCCTGTTCCAGGTACTCCATTGCTTTTAATGTTGATAAAATATTATGCACTGTACTCTTGTACAGGCCAAAATGTTCGCTGATCTCTGTAACACCCAATATTGGTTTTTCTGTAAAATAATTTAGGATTTCCAGTGCTTTCTGTAAACTTTTGACTTTGATTTCCGGGTTATCTGCCATCCTCTTCCCTCACTGTGTTTCTATTCATGCATCTTTTACATGTATTTTTTTCATACACTATTATAGCATCCGTTTGTTTCCCGTTCAATCCGGTGCACAAAAAATTCACCGACATTTTCCGGATTTTTGTTGAAAAATACGTGTTTTATGAAAAAGGACACGCCGTGCAATCACGACATGTCCCTTTTATCCATTTCCGGTGATCTGCCGGTCTTATTTGTTATTGTACCATTCTGCTACGCTGTCCAGCTCTGTTTTGGCATCTTTACCCTGGAATACAACACCCTGTACAGCTTTAACAAGTCTGGTGCAAAGTTCTGTATAATCTGCGGGATAGAAGGTGATCTCACCGGTCTTGGCATACTCACTCCACATCAGCATACTGTCATACATGGCATTTTCCTTAACGGAATCATCATCAAAGACACCTGTGCGGACCGGCATACAGTTGGCGGATACCCATTTAACCTGATTTTCCTCAGACAGGAAGAATTTGATGAAATCCATGGACATTTCCGGATTCTGTGCAAAGTTACCGATAGCCAGTGTCTGACCTGCAACGTAAGCCGGTGCAGATTCGCCTTCGTTCTTACCCGGGATCGGGCAGGAAGCAAAGTTTTCTGCAAGGTTGGAAGTCATGATCGTTGCTGCACGCTGAGTACCTGCATTGATGGCATCCACTGTACCGCTCTTGAAAGCATCGACAGCATCATCATAAGCCATATTCATGGTTGTCTGATCCATGGAGCCATTGTCTACCAGCTGTTTGATAAAGTTGACAACTTCCACACCTGCATCGCTGTTGAATACAGCCTTGCCGTTTTCATCAAGGAAATCGCCACCTGCGGAACGGATCCACGGAATAAAAGTCTCGATCAGTCCTGTACCGTTGCCGTCCTCACTTAATCCCATGGCAAAACCGAGGGATGTAGCAGTTGAGATTGCGGAGCTCTTGGTCAACAGATCATTCCAGGATGTCGGCGCACTGTCATACAGATCACTTCTGTACCACATGGCGGTTACACGGCTCTCCCATGGCAGGGAATAAATCTCACCGTCAGCCTGCGTCAGTTTGTCTGCGGTATGGATATAATCACCCATCTCGTCAATGAAATCCTTGGCATACTGGGTCATCGGCTGTACCGTACCTGCCTCGATATGCTGTTTGAGCTGATCGGAGAAGCAGTTGATGATATCCGGACCCTTGCCTGCAGCTGCAGCCTGAATCGCCTGAGATTCAAATTCACTGTAGTTAAAGCTTTCTACCGTTACTGTGTTGCCATAGGCATTGGTCTTGTTGTACTCGTCTACGATTTCGGAAAGTACAACGCTTCGCGGATCCTCTGTGGAATTCGGATCAAGGAAGATCCAGAAGGTCATATCGATACCTTCCTTGCCGCCTGCCTCTGTTGCTGCAGAGGTCTGGGCAGCGCTGCCGCTTCCGTTATCAGATGCCGGCGCTGTACTTCCTGCTGCACTGCCGGAAGATCCACAGCCTGCCATGGACAGTGCCATTGCCATAGACAGCGCGATTCCAAGTCTCTTTTTGAAGCCTTTTCGTTTCATAGTTTTTCCTCCTTTTTGTATAAACCTTTCTTTATCCTTTCACTGCACCTGCAGCCATTCCCTCAACAAACTTACGCTGTAAGCATACAAACAGTATGATGATCGGTATGATTGAAATCATAACCGCTGCCATCAGCAGTCCCCATTTGATACCATACTGTGTGATATACTGATACAGACCTACAGAGATCATCTTCTTCTCACTGGTCGTAATAAACGAGCTGGATACCAGATAATCGTTCCATACATATACCGCAGACAACAGAGCCGCAGATACGATACCCGGCTGGGAAATCGGCAGGATCAGCTTGTAGAAAGCCTTGGACTTCGAACAGCCATCGATGATACCGGCCTCGATAATCTCCATCGGCAGTTTTTTGAAAAATCCCTGCATGATCCAGGTCAGCACCGGAGTTCGCCATGCAGTATATACCAGCACCAGCAGAATCCTTGTATTATACAGATTCAGTTTTACACTCAGCATATACAGCGGTACAAGCAAAGCTACCGGCGGCACCATACTCGTCATCAGAATAAAAAACGAGATGGCCTTTTTGAACCGGATATTGTAAAAGGTCAGCGCATAGGCGGCATGGGCGGCAACGACTGTCGCCAGTACAACGCCGATCAGTGTGATGAATACACTGTTACGCATATAGGTCATGAAGTCTGATTTTGTAAATACGTTGATATAATTATCCCAGGTAATCTCGCTGGGAACGATTTCCGGCGGGAACATGGTCACTGCCCCATCTGTTTTCAGGGATGTTGACAGACCCCACAATACTGGAAACAGGGCGACAATCGCAGCGATCAGCAACACTACAACTGTCAGGAAATCTAATCCGGGAGTTCTGCCAAGAGAGCTTTTTTTCCTTTTCATGATGCTGCCTCCTTAATTGTCATTGGATTTTAAGATGCGGACATAAAACAGACTGAATACAATATTCAGGAAAAAGATAATGATGCTGTATGCCGCCGCAATATCCATATGCCAGTAGTCAAAACCGTTCTGGTATGCCGCCAGACTCAGCGTCTGGGTCTCGTTAAACGGTCCGCCCGCTGTCAGTACATAGATCAGAGTTACCATATTGAAATACTCGATGCTCTGCATAACCAGCGCTGTTGCCATCGTCGGCTTGATCATCGGCAATGTCAGTTTCCAGTAGATCATCCGACGGGAAGCACCGTCCACCTTGGCTGCTTCCACAAGCTCCGGGGAGATAGTCTGCAAAGCTGCGATCGTCAGGATAATGATAACCGGAACGGTATTCCATACATTGACGATCACGACCAGGATCTTGGCTGTCAGTGCGGTACTGAACAGATCCATCTTGGTTCCGGTCAGCCGGTATACCCAGTATGTGATCAGACCGTAGTTACCGTTCAACAGCCAGCCCCACAGCAGGGCACTGACGGTCTGGGACAGGATCCACGGGATTACGATCATCGTTCGAAGTATCGTCATACCCTTGATCTTACGGTTTAATAAAGAACCGATGCCCACACCAATGGGTAAAGCCAGTGCCAGTGACAGGACAACATATTCGATAGAATTCAGGATGTTTTTCCATCCTTCAGATTCCGTCATAACGGAAATATAATTTTTCAGTCCGACAAACTCTCCGACCACTGCATATTTGGTAGCGTGGAAGCTGGTATACACAGCTTCCACAATGGGGATTACAGTAAAGCAGCAGATCAGAAGCAGTGCCGGTGCCAGAAACAGGACAGCTCTTCCGGCGTCACCTTTTTTCTTTCTGATTTTTTCCATGATAGCACTCCATTGATTTCACGCATCTCTTTTGAGATTTTGTCTCGTGGTTTTCTTAATCCTCATACTCTTTCAGGATCTCCGGCAGAGTGATCAGATTGCCCTTGTGTGCTGCAATATAATCCTGGGCGATCTTTCTGGCTCTTTTCTTCTCCTGCTTTGTTTTTTCTTCATCACGGTATACAGAAGCACCAATGCCGATCAGAGCCTGCTGAATTTCTTTCACATCCTGCTCTCTTGGCTGTACATGGTTCTTTGCACACATGGCAGCTGCCACACCGGAAGCCTGTCCAATACCCATGATACCGCCCTGTGTTCTGTAAGAGCCGTGTGCCTCGCTGGTACCGGAAATGCAGCGACCGGAAAGGATCAGACCATCAATATGCTTCGGTACAAAGCATCTGTACGGAATATCATAGGTGTCCAGCGGAACCTTCCATACACCACCATTGCCATAACCCTCTTTACCATCCGGATTGTGGAGATCGATCGGGAAATAACCTCTCGACAGTACATCCTCAAACTTTCTGCCCTGATATACATCCTGTCCGGTCAGCGTATACATACCTTCGATATGTCGGGTCTCACGTACGCCGATATCGGAATTCGTTACACTGACAAAGGCATGCTCAAAACCGGGCACATATTTAATCATAAACTCGGATACGGAATTGATCTGACGTCTGCCGTCAATCTCACTGGCTGTTTTCTGCTCTACATCGGTCGCATCCAGTCCGCACACTCTGGTCGCATTAAAATGCATCGTTCCCGGATGGATACCGTTCAGTACAATAACAGAATCACGGCCAAATTCAAGATCACCGGCCTTCACAGCCTGTTTTACCAGCTTCTTAAAGCCCTGTCCTACGAAATAATGCTGTTTCAGACGATCATCAAACTCCCGCATCGGTACGATATCCGATAAGAATTCGAAATCCTCCTGATTTTCCTGGATATAACGGAATACCTTTTCTGTATCCACATTCGCCATCTCGAACATACCGGAGCTCGGGCTGAACTTATGATTCACCGGATCGCCTATACAGTAATTTTCTCCACAACGTACAGCAATATCACCATCACCTGTAGCATCCACGATCACATGGGCATTGAAATGCTTTTTCTCACCGCCCTTGGCCATCGTCGTCAGACCCGTCAGCTTCATATTCTCACAATCCACCGATGCGATCATCGAGTGGTATAGAATATCTACGCCATATTCCAGCAGCATCTCTGCCGCTACATATTTATATTTTTCTCTGTCATAAAATCCAAGAGAATCACCGCTGCCGTATGGATCCAGCGTTTTCATATGGCCTGTACTTCCGGCCTCTTTTACCATACGATCCATAAATTCCTGCGGCAGGCCATTGATCACCTGCTCATCCTTATAATGAAACGGAGAAATCGGTCCAAGTACACTGGCTGTTGCCGCGCCGCCAAGGAAACCATTCTTTTCAATCAGAAGTGTGCTCGCTCCCATCTTACCGGATGCCATAGCTGCCATAATACCTGCCGGGCCACCGCCTACCACAATCACATCGTAAATCTGTTTCATCTTTCTCCTCCTTATCTGTTGACCAGCTTCTGCGCTTCTTCCGAAAGCAGCCGGATCTGTGCAAGCTCCGAAATCTCCGTAGCCGAAATATGATCTGCCGTATTCTTTCTCGTCTTCGTTACGATCGGCAATCCCATTTCCTTTAAATATTCCTTCGCACTCAGCGGATAATTCTTCAGTTCAATAAATGAACATGTTGTCAGAAGTCCCTGCAGAACCGCAGCCTTCTCCGGCTCCTTCTGCCAGTTTTTCAAAAGCCATACATACAGTGCCGGGTGGAAATTTGCCATGACCCCACTGTATCCCGCTGCACCGGCCTCCAGACTCTCTAACAGAGTTGACGTATTCGCATTGTACAACTGCATCGGACTTCCCTTCATAATAGAAAGCTTTGTTCTGATGCCCTCGATATCACAGCAGGTATCCTTCAGAAAATAAAACCTGCCGCTGTCCGCACAAAACTCCACAACCTTCGGTGAAAGTACCCGTTTATACGGATACGGACATTCATAAAAGCCAAGAGGCACATCCTCAGGAAGCTCCTGCATGATCTCTTTCAGATTGGAAAGCAAAACCTCATCCGGCTCATCCGCCGCAGCCAGCCGGTTCGACAACAGAATCAATGCATCTGCTCCCGCATCCGCCACAGCCTGCAGCTCCCGGATCTGCTCCTTCATCGCATACGACACATGCCCCGAAGAAATCACCGGCACCCTGCTCTTTGCATACTCCTTGATCGCCCTCGTAAGCTCCGCTCTTTCCTCCAAAGAAAGAAAGAACATCTCACTCGACTGACACACCGCAAAAAGACCTGCCGACCCTTCTGCAATATACCAGTCCACCAGCGCCTTCACCCCCGGATAATCCAACGCCCCGTCCTTATCAAACGGCGTCAGCATCACCGGCCACACACCACTCGGAAATCTCATATTCTTACCCTCCTGTTTGTTCTGTATTATAGAACTCCGTTCTTATGTCAATTTATTATTTTAGGAGATAGCTTGCGCTTCTCCTTGCTTTTGTTCTGTATTATTGAACTCAGTTCTTGATATATTTATACTACCATATAACTTCCCATATTTCAATTAGGCTAAACTCTCAATTTTTCTCTCATATCTTTGTGCATAATAAATATAAATTCATATTCATAATCCTATTATCTTCCACACATTCCACCCTCCAGCAGCTATGCTTCCGCTCAGCGGGGATGAAAAGCTGACCTTTATTGGCGGCTTTGCAAAAACACCCCGCTATCAGGGCGGCGGCAGCTCCCATATCAACAGTTTAAGGTAACCAGCGCACTGGATGCTGTAAAGTAAACTGGCCAAGACACTGCCGCTGAAGCTGCACTTTAACTTCATGCTTGGCGAACTGATCGCCGATCCCCTCTCCCATGCCTTCGGTATGGAAATGAAGCAACGTCTCGACCATTTCTTCGTTGCAACAAATGGAGACAATTCTGAAGCTGTCTCCGACGATATGAACATGGCTATGATGGCTTCCATGCTGTTGAGAAATGTGCTGACCTTCGGACTGATTTCAGAAGACAAACTGAATACACAGCTTGATAAACTGCTGCACAGTAATTTTTCATAAATTGACGCAAAAAATCCGGGACTGGTTTTCCAGTCCCGGATTTTTGCACAAACTCTCTGCACCGTTCCCACCAAAGCACACCGCCTTTTCTCACCGCACACCGGTCAGGTACAGAAGGGCTTCCTTTGCTTCCTCCTTGTGCGTTGCTGTCGTCAGCACACCGGCACATACCGGCGTATAATTTACAATATTATAGCCGGAAATCCGCGCTGTATCCAGCGTCACCACTCCGTCCTGTATGTGATCCGCTACCAGCGAAAGATCATCGCCAAACAGCTCCTCTACTGACAGGAATACCCCCTGCGCTTGATACTCTTTGTATGTTTCTTCATCGCAAAGCACGATATCCATCTCCCCAGTGCTGAGCCATACGCTCATCATCACAGAAGCCTCATAATTGCTCGAAGACAGCACGCTGTTGGTCACCGGCACTGTTTCGTGGGCATTTTCCGCGCCCAGCAAGGTACGCAGATCCTCTGATAAACGATCCATCCCCTCATCAGATCCCACCTCCACATCAGAAATATTCACATATAACAGTGGCTTTTCCTGTGCATTCTGCCAGATCTGGACGCCGGTAAAGATAGCCACCAGTACCAGTACGGGAACAAGCAACCACACCTTATAGTATGTCCACAGATACCCCAGCTTTTTCGTACCGGACATTCCTTTGATCTTTTCTTT
Source organism: Ruminococcus bromii (assembly GCA_963603285.1). Taxonomy (GTDB): domain Bacteria; phylum Bacillota; class Clostridia; order Lachnospirales; family Lachnospiraceae; genus UBA11957. Next base: position 31,823 of record CAVCMG010000005.1, on the reverse strand, counting down.
TTCCATCCGGCGTTTTTCTTCCTTTGTCAGATCCGACTCATAGACCGGTCGGGCTGTCTCCTGCATATCTTCCGGCTTTTTTTCTTCTATACGCATACTTACACTCCCATGTTTTCTCACGCTTCTTTTATATACAAGACAATAAAACAGAGCGTGGCATTTCACCGGCTATTGTAACATACCCTTCCGGTAAAAAACGCACGCTCTGTTGTTTTTTAGAATACTTTCACATTTGCACGGCTGTATTTATCCAAAGAACTTGGAAACATAGCCCTGCACAAAGATCAGCAATACGATCAGCGGCAGGATATAGGTCATATAGCCGCGGATCGCTCTCGGCAGCTTCACACCCTTACCTGCATTGGCCTCTTTTTCAAAGTTGTCAAAGCCCCAGCCGTATTTGGTGGTACAAAACAGCAGATATACCAGACTGCCCAGCGGCAGGATATTGTTGCTGACCAGAAAATCCTCGAGATCCAGTACGTTTGTACCGGCGCCCAGCGGTGCAAAGTCACTCAGCACATTAAAGCCGAGGATACAAGGCATCGACAGTATGATAATAGCAATCGCATTGCAGACCGCCGCCTTTTTTCGGCTGCATCCGGTCATATCCATGGCAAAGGACATAATATTTTCAAATACTGCAATAACCGTAGACATTGCTGCAAAGGACATAAACAGGAAAAAGAAGCATCCCCAGATCCGTCCACCGGACATGGCATTAAATACATTCGGCAGGGTGATAAAGATCAGGCTCGGACCGCTGTCGGCTTCCACGCCGTACGCAAAGCAGGCCGGGAAAATAATCAGACCGGCCATCAGAGCTACTAAGGTATCCAGTATCGTGACACTGATCGCCTCGCCTGGCAGGGCTCTTTCCTTATCGATATAGCTGCCGAAGATGGCCAGCGCACCGATACCGATGCTCAACGTAAAGAAGGACTGTCCCAGCGCTGCAAAGACAGCCTCACCAAGTCCCGATTCTACGAGCTTGTTAAAATCCGGCTTCAGATAGAAGGTGATACCCTCCTGTCCACCTTCCAGAAATACGGAATGCACCGCCAGCACGATCATCAGCACCAGCAGGCAGATCATCATAACCTTTGTGATACGCTCCACACCGTTTTGCAGACCGCAGGCACAGATGGCAAAGCATACGATAACGATGATCACCATGCACACCGTCATCAGTCCCGGATTCTGGGTCAGACTGCCAAAGGCATTCTGTACGCCCTCGGTATCCAGCGAAATGAAATCGCCCTTAAGCATCTTAAAGCAGTACAGGATCATCCATCCGGCAATCGTTGTGTAAAACATCATCAGCAGGTAGTTTCCGGCGATTGCCGTCCACTTGTGCAGATGCCATTTGGTTCCTTTGGGCTCCAGTTCGTCAAAGGACTTTGCCACACTTTTCTGGCTTCCGCGTCCTACAGCAAACTCTGCGATCACGATCGGCAGTCCCAGAATCACCAGGAAAAACAGATACAGCAGCACAAAAGCTGCCCCACCATATTTTCCGACGATGTAGGGAAAACGCCATACATTTCCCAGACCGATCGCACATCCCGCTGAAATCAGGATAAATCCCAGACGGGAAGAAAATTTTTCTCTCTTCATAGTTACCTCCACTTTTCTCTGTCATACAGCTTCTTTTGACCTGTTCTGCCATCAAATATACATTTTGCATTATGTCATATCCGAGATGAAATTTCCATAGAAAAAAGTGCAGAAAAACTCTGCACTTTTTCTATGTTTCGTACATATTCAGTTCTTTTTCGGACAGTATTTCCGGATATTTGCCAGAATCTTGTCGATTTCCAGCGGTTTGATCAAATGATCGTTCATCCCCGCCTGCAGGCTTTTTTCGATATCATCGCGAAAGACATTCGCTGTCAGGGCAAGGATCGGTATCTTTTCGGCATCCGTCCGCTTCATACTTCGAATCGTGCGGGTCGCATCAAGTCCCCCCATCACTGGCATCATGATATCCATAAGTATCATATCGTATGTGCCCGGTTCTGACTGTTCAAACAGATCACAGGCTTCCTGACCGTTCCATGCCTTCGTCACACGGATGCCTCTGTTTTGCAGGGAAAACTCTGCGATCTCCATAATGATATCGTTATCTTCTACCATAAGTATATGAACTTTGTCATACGGATATGTATCTTCCTCCTGTATAGTCCGGTAGATACCTGACTGATCGATATCTAACGGCAAAACAATATAAAAGGTCGACCCTTTATCCAGTTGGCTCTTAAAACGGATTGTTCCTCCCAACTTCTCCACAAGTTCCTTGGCAATCGTAAGTCCAAGTCCCGTACCACTGTTCTCTATACGGATATCTCTTTCTTCCTGGCTGAATGCTTCAAACAACCGTTTCTGGAAACTCTCACTCATCCCCCGCCCAGTATCTGCACAGATAAATTCAAAAACTGCCTGTTTTCTGGTCGCATTCATCTCTTTTATGCTGACTGTAACTGAACCGCCAGAGCGGTTATACTCGATGGCATTTTCTATAACATTGATCAGAATCTGCTGGATATGCATCGGACTGCCCAGCAAATTTTCATGCCGGATTTCTGTGGCTGCATTGTTAAAATACAAACTACATTCTCCGGCCTGCGCACACGCCATACTGTACATATTTTCCAGCAGTGTCCGCAGATTAAAGGGCGTGTATTCCGGTTGGAAATTTCCCGACTCCAGCCGGTTCATATCAAGCACACGGTTGACCTGTTCCATAAGAACCCTGGAAGCAACCGTGATTTTTTCCCTGCATTCGTTCTGGCGTTTCAGATCATTCGGATAGTGATCGGCGATCGCAAGCAGACCGATAATTGTATTGATTGGCGTACGCAGATTATGACTCATTCTGCGCAAAAAATCTGTCTTGGCGATATTTGCCCGGCGTGCTTCCCCTGCCGCTTTCACCAGCTGCTTCTGGTACTCCAGCTCCTGCACCTTCTGTGCATTGATCTGGCGGACAACATAGAGTACATTTGTCACCCTGCCTTCTTTGTTGCGGCGTTTTACAATAAACTGCGCCTCATACCAGTTGTCCAGAGTGGTCCGGTATTCCATGCTGATCTGCTCGGTTTCCAAAAGTCGTCCGGGCAGGGTTGTCATGTCCAGAAACTCTTTCATCTGCAGACAGAATTCCGGCGCTATTACTTTCTCAAGAACTTTTTTTAATTTTGCAGAAATATGTCCCCG